>JBMORH010000022.1:0-10208 GCA_049322275.1 Thermodesulfobacteriota bacterium | reverse complement strand
AAGAACCGACTCGCTGATCCTGGGCAGCGAACCTTCGGGCACCTTCAGCCCCTTTGACTTCCTCGGCATACTGGCTCCTTCCTCAAGCCTTCATATGCCTCAAACACAAAATTCTGGATAGGCCCCCCATTGGCCTTTGAGTCCCAAAAAGTCGCTTAGCGATCTGTCCGCTGTACGTGGGCAAGATCACTGCTCCCCTTCAGGACCGCCAACGCCACCTTGGCCTTGAACGACGCGCGGTGCTTCTTGCGCTTCTGGCTCATGTCCTGCTCCTTGTGCTTCAGCCTTCTGCGAGCAGAACACTCTCATGTCCATCTGTCCAATTTTTGGGGTCCACCTCACGCGCAGTCGCCTTGCGGTCAAGCTTAAATGACAAAGAAACGTGGCCTAGTCCTGACGGTAATGTCACTTTGCCGTGCTCTTCTGGCGGGTAAAGATCAGGCACCGTGTGCGCGGCCGGTGGGTCGGCCGGACGGGGCCGTCATGATGATCTTGTTCGCCGGGGGAGGTTTACCCATGAGCGTCGCCCAAGGCCCAAGCCTGTTCCGACTCGACCTGACGTCCTTCGGGCCGGCCCAGGCCCGCCTGCTGGCCATGGTCGAGAAAAGCATCGGACGCCTGCTGGCCCTGCACAAGCTGGAGGACATCTACGCGCGCGCCGGCGCAGGCGGCGGGACCGAGGTGTTCCTGCAAAACGTGCTGGACACCATGGCCGTCTCCTTCTTTGCCGCCCCGGACGATTTCGCGGCCATCCCCCAGTCTGGGCCGACCATCGTGGTGGCCAACCACCCCTTCGGCGGCCTGGAAGGCATCGTGTTGGCCTACCACCTCATCGCCCGGCGGCCGGACGTGAAGATCATGGCCAACTACCTCCTGGGCCGGGTGCCAGAGCTGCGCGACCTGTTCATCCTGGTGGATCCCTTTAACGAAACCCGCTCCATAAGCAACAACGTCGGCCCCCTGCGCGAGGCCATCCGCTGGGTCGAGGACGGCGGGCTGTTGGCCATGTTCCCGGCCGGAGAGGTGGCCCACCTGAAGATACCCTCCATGCGCGTCAGCGACCCGGCCTGGAATCCGGTGGTGGCGCGCATCGCCTCCAAGACCGACGCCACCGTGGTGCCGGTGCACTTCCGGGGCCGCAACAGCGCCCTGTTCCAGATCGCCGGCCTTATCCACCCGCGCCTGCGCACGGCGCTGCTTCCCCGTGAGCTGGCCAACAAGCAGGGCATGCGCCTGGGCCTGGCGGTAGGCGGACCCATCGCGCCCAGACGCTACCGGGCCAAAGATGGCTTGGCCGGCATGACCGAATACTTCCGCCTGCGCACCCAGATCCTGGGCTGCCGCTCGGCCGCAACCGAGCCCCGGCCGTCCTTCCGGCGCAAACGCCGCGCCCAGACCTGGCCGGAGGCCATAGCCGCTCCCCAGCGCCGGGAACTGGTTCTTCTGGACGTGGCGACCCTGCCGTCCGAGCAGACCCTGCTGGTCTCCGGCGACTTCAGGGTCTTCTGGGCTCGGCGGCGGCAGATACCCTCGCTGATGAACGAGATCGGCCGCCTGCGCGAGATCTGTTTCCGCCAAGTGGGCGAGGGAACCGGCCAGAGCCGGGATCTGGACCGTTTCGACGATCACTACCTGCACCTGTGCCTGTGGGACCAGAAGGCCGGCGAGCTGGCTGGTGGCTACCGCCTGGGCCAGAGCGACGAAATACTGGCCCGACACGGCGTGGGTGGCTTTTACACCAGCACCCTGTTCAATTTCTCGCCCGATTTCTTCGGCCGCATCCCCCACGCCCTGGAGATGGGCCGCAGCTTCATCACCGACAAACACCAGCGCTCCTACTCGGCCTTGCTGCTGCTGTGGAAGGGCATCGGCCACTACATCAAAATGAACCCCCGCTACCGCTACCTGTTCGGCCCGGTCAGCGTCTCCAGCGTCTACACCGGGCTCAGCCGCCAGTTGATGATGGATTTTCTAGCCCGCCACCGCCGCAGCGACCTGAGCGGCCTGGTCTCGCCCCGGAACCCAGCCGACTTCGGCCGCCGCAATCAGCTCATCGCCGGTCAGTTGCTGCCCACCCTAGCCGACTGGGACGAGGTCTCCGAGGTGGTGGCGGACATCGAGCGCAATCGCACCGCCCCCCCGATCCTTTTCAAGCAGTACCTCAAGCTGGCGGCCAAGAGCTGCGGCTGGAATCTGGACCCGGCCTTCAACAATGCCCTGGATTGCCTGCTGGTGGCTGACCTGATGGAGGCCGACGCCAAGACCATGCAGCGCTATGGCGGCGCGGACTGGGAGAAGTCCTTCCGGTTCCATCACGCGCCCCGGGCGGACGCGGCCATCCAGCGCTGCGCGTGATGACGGCTCTGGCCCGGACTGGGAAAACCCGCGGCCGTTGGCGATGAGCGACCATCTCTGGTTGTCGGCGCTGTTTGCCAAATGCCTTTTCGCGGGCCTGGCCGTGGCCGCGCCCATGGGGCCGGTGGGGGTGCTCTGCCTGCGCCGGGTGCTGGCTCATGGCTGGGGCGCGGGGCTGTGCACCGGCCTGGGCGCGGCCTGCGCCGACGCCTGCTACGGACTGGTGGTGGCCCTGGGCCTGTCCTGGCTCACCGACTGGCTGCTGGGCATGGGCCCTCGCCTGCGCATCCTGGCCAGCCTGTGCCTGCTGGGGGTGGGCGCGGTGCTGGTCCTGGCCCGGCCCCGGCCGGAGGCCGTCCGCAACGGGGCCAAGACCTGGCTGGGCGACTTCGCCAGCGCCTTCGGGCTCACCCTGACCAACCCCCTGGCCATCCTGGCCCTGACCGCGCTTTTCCCGGCCCTGGGGGTCAGCGCCGACCTGGGCCGCGGACGCGCGGCCGCCCTGTCCGCAGCGACAGGGGTCTTGCTGGGCTCCTGGGCCTGGTTCGCCGCGCTCAGCGCCTTCGCCATGCGTGTGCGCCCTAACCTGAACGCCCAGGGGATGCGCTGGGTGAACCGTGTCACCGGCGCAGTGCTGGGTCTGCTGGGCCTGGCCATGCTGCTGGGCCTGGACCTCGCCCCATAGAGACGCCTGACCCCACCCGCCCTCAGCTTATATAGGCCGCCCAGAGACGCAGTCGGCCGCAGGGGGTCTTGCGGCAGACCTTCAGATAGGGCTCCGGGATGTAGCCGTAGCGTCGGCGGGCCAGGATCAGCTTCTTGGCCTTGTCCTGCTTGGCGAACCAGATCACCTGCATCTTTTCGCCAAAAGTGGCGGAGCGGGCGCGGCTCAGATAGGTGGCGTAAGCATAGGGCGCGTCGCGGAACCAGCGCCGGTCGGTCAGGGCGTTGATGCCGTCGCAGGGCGTGAACACGTTGATGATGAGCTTGGCGATGAAGCCCAGATGGATGCCGTCGCGCCGCTGGGAGCGGGAGCTGGCCGGGCCGCGTGGGCTGCTTTGGGCGGACATGAGTTTCTCCTAGGGTCGGGGGGATCGGGTGGAAAGCCGGTTCAGGCTCAGGCCGCGCCGCCAGGCCTCGGCCAGGCCCACAGCCACCAGCGGAAAATATTGGCCGGCCCAATAAAGGATCGCGTAGGCCCAGGCCTCCTGCTCCGGCGCGCCGCCCAGGCGCAGCGCCCAGTACACGGCCAGTTGGTAGGTGCCCACGTAGCCCGGCCCGGAAGGGAGGGTGGAGGCCAGGCCCGCACCCAGGGTGGCCAGCGCCGCCAGCATCACGTCCAGGGGCAGGCCAACCGCCGGCAAGAATATCCAGTGCATGATGAACAGGGGCAGGCGCAGGGCCACCGACAGGGCCAAGAGCCGCGCCAACAGACGCTCGCGGCGTAGCACGGCCAGGCCTTGCTGGAAGGCCAGCAGGGCCTGGCGCAGCCGCACTCCCAGACGGGGGCTGAAATAGCCGGAGGCCCGGGCCAGGGGGGTGACCACCAGCCGGGGCCGGCGCGCCACCGCCATGAGCAGAGCCAGGATGACCAGGTAGCCGGCCAGGAAGGTCAGGATGGCAGCCCGGAAATAGTCGGCATCGAAGGGGCCGGCGGCGGCCTCCGGCCGCAGGCAGAGCAGCACCCCGGCGAAAAATGCCAGTAGCACCGGGCCGTCCAGCATGCGCTCCAGCACGATGCTGGCCGCGCTGGCCCCCAGGGGCATGCCGGTTAGGCGTGCGCCGGCCACGGCCCGCACCACCTCGCCCAGGCGGGCGGGCAGGATGTTGTTGGCCGCGAAGCCGATGAGGTTGGCCGAGAACAGGGCCGAAAAGCGGCAGGGCAGCAGGGGGTGTACCAACAGCCGCCACCGCCAGGTGCGCAGGATCAGGTTCAAGGCCAGCAGCAGGTTGAGGGCCGCGAAATAAAGCGGATCCACCGACTTGGTGAGCCTCCACAATTCCGCCAAGTCCACCCCCCGCAACACCCAGACCAGCGCCGCCGCCGAGATCGCCAGTCCGAGGACCGCCCGAGCATTGCCAAAGGCGACCCGCAGGCCGCGCCAGCGCGCGCCCGCCGCCTCTAACCTCGCCAATGCCGGTTCCGTTTCCAGCTTGCTCTCTCGGCCAGGTCGCTAGAAAAGGTCCGAGCCCGCCACCCGCAGCCAGGCCGGCCCTTCTCCCGGCAGGACCGCGTCCTCGGTCCCGCGCTCGGGCCTGATCTCCTGGCAATGCAGCTCCCACAACTCGCTGAAGCATTGCTCGTGGGAGCGGGTTTCCATGTACGCCCTGGCCTGGGCGCCCATCCTGCGCCGCAATTCCGGCGAGGCCAGCAGGGCGTCGATGCCCTTGGCCAGGGCCTCGGCGCAACCGCCCTTCACCACCATGCCCGTCACGCCGTCGCGGACGTTCTCCTTGGGCCCTCCCTGGTCGCTGACCACCACCGGCAGGCCGGAGGCCTGGGCCTCCATTACCACGTTGCCGAAGGTGTCGGTCTGGCTGGGGAAGACGAAGACGTCGGCGCTGGCGTAGGCGCGGGCGAGGTCGCGCCCCTGCAGGTAGCCGGTGAAGGTGGCCGGCCATCCGGAAAGGTTCCGGCGCAGCTCGTCGGCATGGGGCCCGTCGCCCACCAGCACCAGGTGCAGACCGGCGTGGCGGGCCGCCAGCGCCTTAAAGGCCGTGGCCAGCAGGTCCAGGCCCTTCTCCTTGCTGATGCGCCCCACGTAGATCAGCCGAACGCCTGCTCCCAGGCCGAAGCGCTCGGCCAGGATGTCGCCCTCCTGCCGGGGGTGGAACTCCTGCACATCCACCCCGCGCGGGCAAAGCCGCAGCTTGTCGCGACTCAACCCCCGCTCCACCAGTTCCTGGCCGGTGGCGTGACTGGGCACGTACACGCAGTCCATCTGCTGGTAGTACCAGAGCATGTAGCGCCAGAGCAGGTCTTCCATCTGGGGATCGCCGGTGAGATGGCCGGCGTATTGGGGCAGCGCGGTGTGATAGGTGGCGCTGATGGGCAGGCGCATGATGCGGGCGATGGCCAGGGCGGTGAGCCCCATGGGGCCGGGGGTGGCGCTGTGCAGGTGGTTGTAGCCCCGCCGGTAGACGTGGTCCATGATCTGCAGGAACGGCGGCAGGAAAAAGCCCTGATCGGGATATTCCGGCAGCCGATAGATCGAGACCGGCCGGAAATGGCGCACCAGGCCCTGGCGCAGGGGGCGATCGGGATCGCAGGCGATGATGGTCATGTCCTTGCCCAGGCGGCCGGCCAGGCCGGCCTGCTCGAACAGGATGCGGGCCACGCCGTTGGTCTCGTGCAGGGTGTCGGTGAAATGCGCGCTGCGCAGGCCGGGTGAGGCCGGCGGCGCCGGACAGGGCTCCAGGCGCGAGCGCATATCGGCGGCCAGACGGCGGTCGCGGCTGAACAGGTTGTAGGGCACGAAATAGGGACCGAGCAGGAATACCAGGGTCCCGGTGGCGCCGATGGTTTCGAAAATGCTGAACAGGTTCGCTCCGCTCAGGTGACCGAAGAGGCGGTCGCCCAGGCTGCGCAGGACCTGGTTGGTCAGGCGCTCCACGAAGCCGAACCAGCGGGACTCCCGCTCGCCCTCCATGTGGTCCCGCCCCCGCGCCACCGCGCGCAATTGGGGATCGTCCCGGATCATGCGCTCCACCTCGCGGCGCAGGATGTCCTGCAACCCCTGGCGGCCCTGGCGGCTGTCCCGCCGGCGCTGCACCCAGCGACCGCCAGCCCCCAAGAGGGACAGGCGAGCGGGCTGGGGGTCGGGGGAGAGCATTTGGTCTAAAAAGCGCAACCAGCTCTGGCCGGAAAAATAGCGGCCCAGGGGCAGGCGCTGCTTGTAGTACTGGTAGGCGATGCCATAGAGGTTATGGGCCAGGCCCAGGGGCGAGGAGCCCCGGCCGTGGGTCACGGCGCGTCCGGACTTGACGCCTTGCAGGAACTCGGCCGCCGAGGCCGTTTCCCTCACCTCGGTGTACATCCTGCCCATGGCCAGGGCGCTGTGGTCGTCGGAACCGGCCACCAGGTTCTTGCGCCAGGGGGCGGGATAGGCCGGCTCCAGCCCGTGGCGCTCGGAGAGCTCCTGCATCAGCCGGGGGGTGAGGCCCTTGACCAGCCTGTCCAGCAGTTGATTCTGGGCCTCGTCCCGCGCCCCGTTGAGCTCCAAGGTCTCGAACAGCAGTAGTAGCTTCTCCACGTGGGCCACGGTCAGCTTGCCGTTGACCGCGAAAAAGGGGTGGGCCAGGGCGTGGGCCAGGCCGGACTGGCGCAGGTAGGCCACCAGGTCATAGAGGTTGGCGCGGGCGCGGGCCAGGTCGGCGTGGATGGCCTCGTCGATGCCCCAGACCAGCACGTGCACCTTGCAGCCGTCCTCGGGGAAATAGCTGGTCACCTCCTCGCTGATGAAGGCGTGGGGCAGGTGCGCTATCTCCAGGCAGCCGTCGATGGTGTTGTGATCGGTCAGAGTCAGGGAGGTCAGACCCTTTTTCAGGGCCAGCCGATGAAGATCCAGAGGGTCGCTGAAACTCTCCGGGCAGCCGATTTTTTGCAACACCCACTGGGAGGGGCGCTTGGAGAACTTAGAATGCAGGTGCAGATCGTATTTCATGCTGGCCCCCTTGCGGATTGGTTGGCGCCGGCCTGGCCGGCGCGGTTGCGAAAAGGCAGGTCGGCCTATCCGGGCTCGAATTGCTTCCAGGCGTTGGAGCGTTTCACCCTCACCAAGGCCAGGCCTTTGGCAAATGGGAACTTGACGCACTCGAAGGCCTCGGGGTTCTTGGTAAGCACCTTCAGCCAGCGCAGGACGCTGGAATGGCGCAGTTCCCGGCGCGAGCTGAAGGCTTTGTCGTGCACCAGGATGTAGGTGTTCTTGCGGGTGCGCCGGAGCAACTGGGTGAAGTCGAAGCTGACTTCGCTGGCGGCGCGTACTCCGTCCACGAAGGCGAGGTCTATGACCGGCAGCTTGAGCTCGTCGTAGCGGTCGAAGAATTCGGCGCAGACCAGCCGGTGGTGGGTGATCTGGTCCGCCACGCCAAACCGCGAGAAGTGGTCGCGCACCTTTTCCGCGGGCTGCCAAGCGCTGACCTGTCCGGCCGTGGGGGGCCGGCCGCTGGACAGCCAGGCCAGGGTCGGCTCGACGAAGGTCAGGATGCCGCACCGGTTGTCCTTGATGCCCAGGGCCAGGCAGACCGCGCTGAAGCCATGGCCCGAGCCGATGATCAGGACGTGGCGGGGACGCAGCGCGCGCACCAGACCGTAATAGACAAAGCCGAAACCGAGGTTCATGGAGGCCGACTGGTGATGGTGGCCGACCGGCTTGGTCTCGGCCAGGACTTGGCGCAAGAGATCCGGAACCAGGCTGAAGCCGCCGCATGCCCGGATATCCGCGGCGTCGCGCGCCGCCCCTTGCTTGCCGGTTCTGTCCATTATCCCCAAAATTTTAGGTAAAGCCCTCGGCCCACCCCAACATCTTGTGGTCTCTAGCCTGGCTATCTATATGGATATGCTAGATTACGGATTCTTGCCGGCCAGGTGAAGGTTGCGCGTCATCGGCATCCGGCTCCCGCCTCCAGACCAATCCCGTCACGGCGTCTTAATCATCTTGTGACAAATAATCGCGATAGTGGATCAGCCCCCGTCGTCAGGGTGGCTCCGGTTTTTCATCTATTAGCCATGAGGTCTGGTGCGCCATGTCGCGATGCAAACCAAACCAGCGCCGTCAACTCCAGTTCCTGTTCCTCGCCGCGCTGCTAATTCTGGGCCTGGCCGGCCAAGCCGGCGCAGCCGCCCCGCCGGCCAGGAACGTGATCCTCTTCATTGCCGACGGGTGCGGCAGCGAGCAATACACCCTGTCCCGCTGGGCCAAGGGAGCTCCCCTGGCCTTCGACGGCGTCCTCACCGGCATGGTGCGGACCCGGATCGCGGATTCGGTGGTGGCCGACTCCGCGCCGGCCGCCACCGCCTATGCCTCCGGCCAATGCACCAGCGACAAGATCATCGGCCTGGGGCCAGACCCCAAAGGCCTGCTGCCCGGCGTGTCCGATCCCGGCGGCCTGGCCCTGCGGCCACTGGCAACGGTGCTGGAGGCGGCGCGCCTCATGGGCAAGTCCACCGGCCTGGTGGCCACCGCGCGGGTGACGCACGCCACCCCGGCCGCGTTCGCCGCCCATGTGCCCGAACGCTCCATGGAGGATGCCATCGCCAAGCAGATGGCCAACCAGGGCCTGACGGTGCTCATGGGCGGCGGCCGCCGCCATTTTTTGCCCGTGGTTGCCGGCGGAGCGCGGGAGGACGGACTGGATCTCATCGGCCAGTTGCGCGGCCGGGGCTACCAGACCCCGCGGACCGCGGCCGAACTGGCCTCCGTCAAGGCCGGCCCCGTGGTGGGACTGTTCGCCAAGAGCCACCTGAAGGCGGAACTGGACCGGCCCCAGATGGCGCCCGATGAGCCTTCGCTGGCCCAGATGACCGCCAAGGCCATCGACGTCTTGTCCGCCAACCCCAAGGGCTTCTTCCTGATGGTGGAGGGCAGCCAGATCGACTGGGCCTGCCATGCCAACGATCCCGCCCATTTGCTGGGCGATCTCCTGGCCTTCGACCAAGCCGTGGGGGTCGGACTGGATTTCGCCCGCCGCCGCGGCGGCACCCTGGTGGTGGTGACCAGCGATCACAACACCGGCGGCATGAGCATCGGCAACCAGGCCACCAGCAAGACCTATTCCCAGATGAAGCCTGATGCCCTGCTGGGACCCCTAGCCCGGATGAGGATCACGGCCAAGTCGCTATGGAAAAAGCTGGGCCCGGATCCGGGCCCCGATCAGGTGCGCGAGGCGGTGGCCCTAGAGTGGGGCATGGACATCACCCTGGCGGAGGCCGAAAGCATCCTGGCCGTGGCCGGCCAATACAGGCAGGACCCTGAATACGGCCTGGGCGAGGTGCTCTGCCCCCGCTACACCCTCATAGGCTGGAGCACCCATGGCCATACAGGCGGCGACGTGCCCTTGTTCGCATTCGGTCCCGGCCGGCCCACCGGATTGCTGGACGCGCCCCAGGTGGGGCTCCTGCTGGCCAAAGCCATGGGGGCCGACCTACGACGTTTGGACCAACGTTTGTTCGCCGAGGCCGGCCAAGCCCTGGCCGGTTGGGACCTGCGCGAGGACAAGGAGGCCGAGGGTTGGTGGCTGACGGCCCGGCGGCAAGGGCGCGAAGCCCGCTTCGCCGACGGAAGCAACCATCTCTGGCTCGACGGCAAGGATGTCGCCCTGGAAGGCATCGCGTTGCGGGTGGCAACCACGGGTCGCTGGTACCTGCCCGGCGATGGCGCGCGCCTGCTCAGCGCCGGGCCGCCCGCGGGCAAAACCGGCGGCGGCGGAACCCGGCGGACTTGGGGCCAAAGGGGGAACTAGGCCCACCGGCTCGACCACGCATTCCGCCAATCCCGCCGGCCAGCCAAAATTTCGCTGGATCGCCACCTGATTGTAATCGGCGTGCGGTAGCAATGGCGCGGCGCAAGATTTTGGGGCGGGAGCCGGGATGCGGCAGCGAGCGGTAATAGGGTTGTTCTGAACCGCCCCGGGATTGCCGGAGACTCCGATTCTTGAGAGGATGGGGTCATGGGCAAGCAAAGCAGATATTCACCAGAGGTAAGGGAGCGGGCGGTTCGGCTGGTGTGTGGGCCTGTCAGGTTTTTTGTGTATGAGGCGGTTGTCGCCCTGGCCTCGTAGAGCATCTTAGCCTACCACGCCTTTGAATCGATCTGGATACATGATGGCGAATTGGTTCATGGCAGCCCGCCACT
>JBMORH010000021.1:0-72930 GCA_049322275.1 Thermodesulfobacteriota bacterium | reverse complement strand
ACCCTACAAAGTGGCGCTGACCGCCGTCATGAGAAAGATGATCGTCACCCTCAACGCCATGGTCAAAAACAAAAAAACTTGGCAACCACTCACCTTAGCCGCTTGAACATGAACACGGTTGCTACATGCAAGCAGAAAATCTCTTAATGTAGGGGCGGGGTTTATCCCCGCCCGTTTTTCTTCTTAGGCCGGGCGCTAGTCCACCACCGGCCGGGGCAACAGCCCCGCGCCCTCGATGATCTCCTTGGCCCGATGCTCCCACTCGATGGCCATGACGTGCACGCCGGCCACGCCGGGCATGGTCTCACGGATCTCCTGGATCATCTCGATGGCGATCTTGATGCCCTCGTTGCCCTGCTCCTTCTTGTCCACCCCCTGCAAGCGTTTGATCAGGTGCTCTGGCACGTCCATGCCGGGCACGAATTTGGCCATGTACTTGGCCATGCCGACGCTTTTCAGGGGGGTGATGCCGGCCAGGAGATAGCACTTTTCGTGCAGGCCCCGGTCCACGGCCATCTTCATGAACTCGCGAAACTTGGACAGGTTGTAGATGCACTGGGTCTGGATGAAGTCGGCCCCGGCCGCGATCTTCTTGGCCAGGCGCGCCACCCGCCAGGGGAAAGGATCGGCGAAGGGGTTGGCCGCGGCGCCGATGAACACGCCCGGCGCGCCGTCCAGCTCCTTGTCGTTCAGGAACTTCTGTTCGTCGCGCATCTTCTTGAACACGCCGATGAGCTGCACCGAGTCCAGGTCGTAGACGTTCTTGCCTTCGGGGTGGTCGCCGAAGCGCTGGTGGTCGCCGGAAAGGCAGAGCACGTTCTTGATGCCCAGCGCGGTGGCCCCCAGGATGTCGCTCATGAGCGCGATGCGGTTGCGGTCGCGGCAGACCATCTGGTAGTTGGGCTCCAGGCCCTCGTCGATGAGGATCTTGCAGGCGGCCCAGGAGGCCATGCGCACCACGGCGGTCTGGTTGTCGGTGATGTTCACCGACTCCACGATGCCCTTCAGGTAATGGGCCTTGTGGCGCACCTCCTCCGCGTTGTTGCCGCGCGGCGGACCCAGCTCGCCGGTGACCGCGAAATGGCCGGCGCTCAGAACCTTCTCCAGCTTGCTGCCCGCTTTCATTGCTTGAGATCCTCCCTCACCCGCCGGCGCGGGCCGCCGTCGCGGCTGGTGATCCAGTTCTTGACCGGCCAGACCCGCTCCAGCTCGTTGAGCCGCCCCATGGCCTCCATCTTCTCCACGATCAGGTGCCAGACGCAGTCCACCTCCGGGCTGATCTCGCACTTCTTGTTGGCCGAGCCGCCGCAGGGGCCGTTCATCAGGCTCTTGGAGCAGCGGGCGATGGGGCACAGGCCGCCGAAGTTGTGCACCAGGCAGTTGCCGCAGCTCTGGCAGCGCTCGCTCCACACGCCGTGCTCCAGCGCCCCGCCGATGAAGGTGGTGTTGATGCCGGGGAAGACCATGGCCGCGGGGTAGCGCTCGGAGACGAATTGGGGCCCCACCCCGCAGGCGATGGAGACGACCGCGTCATACTCGCCCACCACCTCGCCGAGCTCCTCGATGTATTCGGGGTCGCACTGGCGCTCCAGGGTCATCTCCCCGATGCTGGCGGGCCGGCCCTCCTTCTTGCGGGCGATGCGCAGGGCGGTGGCCAGGATGCCAACCTCCTTCTCGCCGCCCACGTTGCAGACCGTGACGCAGCCGCGGCAGCCCAGGACCAGGACCTTTTCCTTGTCCTTGATCATCTCAAGGATTTCTTCCAAAGGCTTGCTGTCACCTACGATCATTGCATTTCCTCGCAGCTTGCGGACCGGGGGCCGGATCAGGCCGCCTGGGCCGCGTTCACCGGGCTGGGCCCCAGCTCCTTGATCTTTTGGGTGAACTCGCGGGCCACCTGCGCGAAGCGCGGGCCTTGGGCCGAGCTCATGTTGAACATCTCGATGCGCTCCGGCTCGATCCCCAGGGCGGTCAACACCTGCTTGACGTAGTTGACCTTGCGCCGGGCCTTGAGATTGCCGGTCAGGAAATGGCAATCGCCCTCCATGCAGCCGGCCACGTAGACGCCGTCGGCGCCGTCCTCGAAGGCGCGCAGCAGGTGGATAATGTCCACCCGTCCCGAACAGGGAAGCTGGATCACCTTGATGTTGGTGGGATACTGCAACCTCATCGAACCTGCCAGGTCCGCCGCGGAGTACGCTCAGTACTTGCAGCAGAAGGAGACGATCGTCGGCTCGAAGTTCTCCGCCACTTGCACCCTCCCTGATCCAGATTGTTAGCCGTAGCCGGACAAACGTGGTCCCGGCCGGGGGCCTCCCCGGCCGGGATGGTTTCGCCTAGTTGAACGCCGCCCTTTCCTTGGCGAGTATCTGGGCGTCGGTGAAGTGTTGCAGGGTGATGGCCTTGCCGGGGCATTCGGCCGCGCAGGCCCCGCAGCCGTAGCAACTGGCCACCTCGATGTAGGCCGCGTGGTCCTTGATGCGCGGCACCCCGTAGGGGCAGGTGCGCACGCAGGTGAGGCAGACCGCGCACTTGCTGGGGTCCACCGTGGCCACCACGCCGCCGACCCGGATGGTGTCCTTGGCCAGCACGGTCAACGCCCGGCCCACCGCCGCGTTGGCCTGGGCGATGGCCTCGTCCATGGGCTTGGGATAGTGGGCCAGGCCGGCCAGGTAGAGGCCCTCGCTGGCGAAATCCACCGGCCGCAGTTTCATGTGGGCCTCCAGGAAGAAGCCCTCGGCGTTCAAGGGCGTCTTGAAGGCCTCGGCCAGCTCGGCCACCGGGTTGGGCAGGATGGCCGCGGCCAGGACCAGGCGGTCGACGCTGAAGGTGACCGGCCGGCCCAGGACGTGGTCGGTGGCGGTGATCTTGATCCGGTCGCCGTCGGGCTCCACCACCGGCTTGTCCTCCACGTTGTAGCGGATGAACAGCACGCCCAGCTCGCGGGCCTTTTTATAGAGGTCCTCGCGCACGCCATAGGTGCGGATGTCGCGGTAGAGGATGAAGACCTGGGCCTCCGGGTTGGCCTCCTTGATCTTGATGGCGCTCTCCACCGAATGGGTGCAGCACAGGCGCGAGCAGTAGGGGCGCTCCGGCTCGCGGCTGCCCACGCACTGGATGAAGGCCGCGGCGGCGAAGCCCTTGGGCGAATCGGGGTCGCCCTTGAGCTCCATGTCGAACTCCAGGCTGGTCACCACGCCCTGGTGCTGGCCGTAGAGGTACTCGGCCGGCTTGAGCTCCTGGCCGCCGGTGGCCAGCACCGCCACGCCGTGCTCCACCGAGGTTTCCTTGCCGTCGTGGGCCTTGATGGTGCTGACGAAGTTGCCCACGAAGCCCTTGGCCGCGGTCAGCTCGCTGTTCAGGTGCAGGTTGATGCCCTTGTGCGCCTTGACCTTGGCGATGAGGCCGTCCAGGTAGGGGGCCACGGCCTCGCCCTTCCAGGTGTTGAGCAGGTAATGCGCGTTGCCGCCCAGGGTGTCGGTCTTCTCCACCAGGTGCACCGGGTAGCCGCTGTCGGCCAGGTTCAGGGCCGCGTTCATGCCGGCCACGCCGCCGCCCACCACCACGGCCGCCTTGGTCAGATCCAGGTCCACCTGGTGCAGGGGCTCCACCAGGGCGGCCTTGGCCACGGCCATGCGCACCAGGTCCTTGGCCTTTTCGGTGGCCTTCATGGGCTCCTGCTGGTGCACCCAGGAGTCCTGGTCGCGGATGTTGGCCATCTCGAATAGATACTTGTTCAGGCCGGCCTCGCGGATGGTCTCCTGGAACAGCGGCTCGTGGGTGCGCGGGGAGCAGGAGGCCACCACCACGCGATTCAGGCCGTGCTCGTCGATGGCGGCCTTGATCTTGTTCTGGGTGTCCTGGGAGCAGGTGAACAGGTTGTCGTCCACAAAGGCCACGTAGGGCAGGGTGGCGGCGTACTCGCGCACGGCGGGAACGTCGACGATGCCGCCGATGTTGATGCCGCAGTTGCAGACGAAGACGCCCACCCTGGGCTGCTGGCCGCTGATGTCCTTCTCAACCGGGTAGACCACTTCCTTGGTCAGGGTGCCCCGGCTCTCGGCCAGGTCGATGCTGGCCGCGCAGGCGGCGGCCGACGCCTCCATTACCGCCTGGGGGATGTCCTTGGGACCGGCGAAGGACCCGCAGGCGAAGACGCCCGGCCGGGTGGTGCCCACCGGCTCGAATGAGCTGGTCTCGCTGAAGTTGTACTTGGTCAGCTCGATGCCGATCCGCTTGGCCGACTCGATGGCCAGCGGGCTGGTCTGCAGGCCCACCGAGAGCACCACCATGTCGAAGTGCTCCTCCTTGGCCTGGCCGTCGTCGGTGGCGTACTCGATGCGCAGCATGCCGTCGGCCACGGGATCTATGGTGTGCACTCGGCTGCGGATGAAGCGCACGCCGTGCTCCTCGCGGGCGCGGTCGTAATACTTCTCGAAGTCCTTGCCGTAGGTGCGCATGTCCATGTAGAAGATGGCCGTGTCCAGCGGGTCGTGGCTGTGCTCCTTGGCGATGACCGCCTCCTTGATGGAGTACATGCAGCACACCGCCGAGCAGTAGCCGTTGTCGCAGTGGTGGATGTCGCGGGAGCCCACGCACTGGAGCCAGGCGATCTTCTTGGGCTCCTTGCCGTCGCTGGGCCGCTGCAGGTGGCCCTGATACGGCCCGGAGGCGCTCAAGACCCGCTCGAACTCCATGGCCGTGAGCACGTTGGGGTGGTTGGCGTAGGAGTAGGTGTCGAAACGGGAGGGATCGAAGGGGTCGAAGCCCGGCGCCAGCACCACGCTGCCCACGTTGAGGGTCAGCTCTTGGGGCTTTTGGTCGTGGGCCGGGGCCTTGGCCTTGCAGGCCTCCACGCACTGGAAGCACTCGCAGCAGATGCCGCAGTTGAGGCAACGCTCGCCCTCGGCCTCCACCTGCTCCGGCGTCAGCCCCAGCTCGAACTGGTCGAAGTCGCGCTTGCGGCTTTCCGGGTCGCGGTGGGCCATGTGGGCGCGCGGGGTCTGCTGGATGCTGGGCGGGATGGGGTTGTAATACTGCTCGTCCTCCGGCTTCAGAGCCAGCTTCTCGCGGCCCTGGGCCAGGTCCTCGCCATTGAACATGCGCAGGATGCTCACGGCGGCCTCGCGGCCGGCGGCCACCGCGCCGATGGCGATCCAGGGGCCGGTCACCACGTCGCCGCCGGCGAAGATTTTCGGCAGGTTGGTGGCCATGGTCAGGGGGTCGGCCTTGATGGTGCCGCGCGGGGTGAGCTCCAGGGGGTGATTCTCGCCCAGGAAGGACAGGTCGGTGCGCTGGCCGATGGCCTTGATTATCATGTCGGCCGGGATTTCGTTAAGCACGCACTCGTCGAAGCTGGGGGCGAACTTGCCGCTGTCGTCGAAGACGCGGGTGCATTCTTTCAGCACCAGGCCGGCGGCCTTGCCGCCCTCCTGCTTGATGTGCATCACGCCGCGGCGGTGGATGAAGACGACGCCTTCCTCCAGGGCCTCGGTTATCTCCCAGGGGCTGGCCGGCTGCTCCTCGGCCGATTCCAGCATGACCATGGTGACCTTGGCCGCGCCCTTCCTGAGGGCCGTGCGGGCCGCGTCGATGGCCACGTTGCCGCCGCCCACCACCACCACGTTCTGGCCCTGGGGCACCGGCTGGTCCAGGGCCACGCCGCGCAGGTAGTCCAGGGCGCTGATGACGTTGGCGCTGTCCTCGCCGGGCACGCCCAGGTCGAAGCTCTTGGGCGCGCCGGTGCCCAGGAAGATGGCGTCGTAGCCCTGGGCCTTGAGGTCGTCCAGGGTCAGGTCCTTGCCGATGGGCGTGTTGAGCCTGATCTCCACGCCCAGGCTCTTGATGTAGTCGATCTCGCCCTGGAGGACCGAGCCCGGCAGGCGGTAGGAGGGCACGCCCACGGCCAGCGCGCCGCCGGCCTTGGGCAGGGCCTCGAAGATGGTGCTCTTGACGCCCCGGCGGGCCAGGTGGTAGGCGCAGGCGAGCCCGGCCGGGCCGGCGCCCACGATGGCCACCCGCTCCGGCCTGGGCTCCACCGCCGGCTGGGCCACGTTGGCCACGCCCACCTGGTCGGCCACGAAGCGCTTGATGTCGCGGATGGCGATGGCCTCGTCCACCTTGAGCCGGCGGCACTCGCCCTCGCAGGGGTGGGGGCAGATGCGGCCGATGACGCCGGGCAGGGGCAGGTCTTCCATGATGATGGACAAGGACTCGGCGTATTTGCCCACCTTGGCCATCTGCACGTAGCCCTGCACGTTCAGGTTGGCCGGACAGGTGATCTTGCAGGGGGCGCGGTCGAGCTTGGTGATGCAGTAGGCGTTGGGGAAGGCCTGGGCGTAGCGCTTGAAGGTGGCCTTGCGCTTGCTGAGCCCCTGGTCGAACTCGTTGGGCACCTCCACCGGGCAGGCCTTGATGCAGTCGCCGCAGGCGGTGCACTTGTCAGGGTCGACGAAGCGCGGATCCTGGTGGACCCGCACCGAGAAGTTGCCGGGCTCGCCCTCGATGGACTGCACCTCGGCGTTGGTGACGATCTCGATGTTCAGGTGGCGGCCGCACTCCACCAACTTGGGCGAAATGATGCACATGGCGCAGTCGTTGGTGGGAAACGTCTTGTCCAACTGGGCCATGCGCCCGCCGATGGCCGAGGTCTTCTCCACCAGGTAGACGTAGTAGCCGGCGTTGGCCAGGTCCAAAGACGCCTGCACTCCGGCGATGCCGGCGCCCACAACCATCACCGCTCCAACCTTGCTGTCCTTTTGTGCTGCCATATCCTCGTCCTTCGCCGCAGGCCGGGCGCGGACCAGAACCGCGCCCCGCCCGGTGGGGTGGTTTAGCCGGCAGGCGAGAGCGCCTTCGGCTTGGCTTGCATCAAGAGGGCTGCGGCGGCCGCGGGGCCGTCGGCCAAGAACCGGCGCCACGGCCAAAGGAGGCTGGCCGGCGCGGACTTAGAGGGCTTGTGAAATATGTCATTAAGCCCACCATTCATATCGTCTTGGTACCTGTTGCGACGATACACAAAAAAAATTAAAGGGGCAAGCCCCGCGATGGCTTGCCCAAGCTGTTTCATAGCTTTTACGCGTTCGGATCGGGAGCAAGCGGACAATTCCGGAACGGCGGGGGCGAAAAAAGTCCGGGGGCCGCGCGGCCCCCGGACTGACGGTTGCATGGAAGGCTGGGGACTAGAAGATGCCCTTGACCTTGCCGGTCTTGACGTCCACGTCCACCCGGCGGTAGGCCGGGTCGGAGGCGGTGCCGGGCATGAGGGTGATGGTGCCGGCCACCGGGACCACGAAGCCCGCGCCGCCGTAGACCAGGATGTCGCGCACGAAGAGCTTCCAGTCCTTGGGCACGCCCTTCTTGTTGGGGTTGTCCGAGAGCGACAGGTGGGTCTTGACCATGCAGGTGCCCAGCTTGCTGAGCTCCGCGTCTTTCTCGATCTTCTGGGCCTTGGCCAGGGCGTCGGCCGAGTAGTCCACGCCGTCGGCGCCGTAGATCTCGGTGGCGATCTTCTCGATGCGCTGGCGCAGGGGCATCTTGAGGTCGTAGAGGAGCTTGAAGTCGTTCTTCTCCTCGCAGGCCTCGATGACCGCGTCGGCGAACTCCAGGGCGCCGTCGCCGCCCTTTTCCCAGTGCTTGGACAGGGCCACGCGGGCGCCGGCCTCCTCGGCCAGGCGGCGCACGGCCGCGATCTCGTCCTTGGTGTCGGTGTAGAAGGCGTTGATGCACACCACCGGGTTGATGCCGGCCTTCTTCACGTTGTTGATGTGGTGCACCAGGTTGGCGCAGCCCTTCTCGACCCAGCCCACGTTCTCCTGGCCGTACTCGGCCGGCATCGGCTTGCCGGGCACCGGGATGGGGGCGCCGCCGTGGCACTTCAGGGCCCGGATGGTGGCCACGACCACCGCGCAGTTGGGCTTCAGGCCGCTGAAGCGGCACTTCAAGTTCCAGAACTTCTCGAAGCCGATGTCGGCGCCGAAGCCGGACTCGGTCACGTGGTAGTCACCCAGCTTCAGGCCCACGCGGTCGGCGATGATGGAGCTCTGGCCGATGGCGATGTTGGCGAACGGGCCGGCGTGCACGAAGACCGGCTGGCCCTCCAGGGTCTGGAGCAGGTTGGGGTTCAGGGCCTCGACCATCCAGGCGGTCATGGCGCCGGCCACGTCCAGGTCCTCGGTGGTCACCGGGTTACCGGTGTGCTTGTTGTAGCCCACGATGATCTTGCCCATGCGCTCGCGCATGTCCTTCAGGTCCTTGGCCACGGCCAGGATGGCCATGATCTCGGAGGACACCGCGATGCCGAAGCGGGAGGCCATCATGAAGCCGTCGGACTTGCCGCCCAGGCCGATGATGATGTTGCGCAGGCTCTGGGCGCAGAAATCGATGATCCAGCCCATCTCCGGACGGCGGGGGTCGATGTCCAGGCGCTTCAGGTTGCGCTTGGCCAACTGGGCGTCGGTGTAGTTGAACTCGTGCTGCATGCGCGAGGTCATCGCCACCATGGCCAGGTTGTGGGCGTTCATGATGGCGTTGATGTCGCCGGTGAGCCCCAGGCTGAAGGGGGTGAGCGGGATGCACTGGGCCAGGCCGCCGCCGGCCGCCGAGCCCTTGATGTTCATGGTGGGGCCGCCGCTGGGCTGGCGGATGGCCGCGGTCACGTTCTTGCCGCGCTTGCCCAGGCCCTCGACCAGGCCCATGGAGGAGGTGGACTTGCCTTCGCCCAGGGGGGTGGGGGTGATGGCGGTCACGTCGATGTACTTGCCGTCGGGCTTCTTGCCCAGGCGCTTCAAGACCTTCATGAAATCGACCTTGGCCACGTAGTGGCCATAGGGCAGAAGCTCCTCGTCGGTGATGCCCAGCTCCTCGGCGATCTGCCGAATGGGCTTCATGTACTTCTCGGCGGCTTCCGCGATCTCGAAATCCTTGGCACCTTTGGCCGGATCCGGCAGCTTGGGCATAATCTTCCTCCTCCAAAAACGAAACCGACAGCGAGGTTACACTTTAATCGGCGCGACCAGGCTCGCGCCGGCCACGCCGCTCCTACTCCACCCGCGCCACCGCGGGCTTCCGTTTCACGGAAGGACTCCGCCGGGGCAACTGCTTTGCTGTGCGAACAATTTACCAATCGGCGAATAGCATGGTTTGATTTCGCCGTCAAGCGAATAACGGCACAAGGGCCTCCCATCCGGGAGGCCCTTGCCGGGGCGGATCAGATCGCGCGGCCGGAGGAGATCAGGCCCGCTGGCGGCGGCGCCGGCGCCAGCCCAGGCCGGCGGCCAGGGCCGAGCCGAACAGGAGCAGCGAACCCGGCTCCGGGGTCGCGCCCACCACCAGGTCCTGCACGGCGGAGCTGCGGGTGGCCCCGGCGAAGGTCAGGCCGGTGGAGCCGATGTCGGCGGGCAGCGAGGCCAGGTACTGGTTGGCCAGGGTCTGCACCTGGGCGGATTCGCTGCTGTAGACGTTCTTGAGCACGAAGCTGCCGCTGGTCAGGTCGGTGTTGGCGTGGTCGTAGATGACCTCCCAGATCGCAACCTGCAGGGCGGTGATGTTGGTTTGCAGGCTGTAGCCGGCGGTGGCCAGGCCCAGGCCGGGCGCGTAATGGCCCAAAAGCCAGGCCGCCTGCAGGGTGGAAACCGGATGGGTCTGCACCGGATCCACCGTCACGTTGTATTCCACGTTCTTGTTGATGGTCTGGCCCAAGTCGATGCAGTAAGCCAGGATATCGCTGAAGTCATCGAGGCTTACGTGCATCTCGGCCGTCCAGGCGTTCTTGTTGGAGCCAGAGTTCAGGCTGTATTGAATCTGGTGGCCCAGGGTCCAGTTGAGCACCTCCAACTGGGAGGCCTCGGCCTTGGCCGCGAAACCCAGCAGACCCGCCAGCAACGCGGCGGCCAGCACGCTGGCCACAACTGTGCGTGACTGCTTGTAATGTCTGTAGACGTACATTTTGAACCTCCCTTAGGAGAGTTTATTCCTATTCATAATATGCAGCATCATAGGGAGCGCGTCAAATTACATTTCACGGATTTGACCACAGAAATCTTGTCCGGAAGGCCCGCTGGCGGCGCCGGCCGGCGCGGCTCAATGGCGAGTTTTTACTACAAACCATAGGTTATTTGCACAAAGACGATTTCCGCCGAGGAATTGCACAAAAAATATTAACTAATTGACAGCCTTAGGGGCGGATGGTATGTCATGGTTGCTTGCTGAACAGGCCCGCAGGCGTCCCGGCCAGGCTGCCGCGCCAGGGCCTTGCTTAGTTTCTTATAGGGAACACCCGGCATCCAGGGAGGCAACATGTTCCAAATCCTGTCCAAAACGGAGCTGGCCCAGGGCACGGTGGTGGCCAACGAGATCATGGCCCCCAAGATCGCGGCCAAGGCCAAGCCCGGCCAGTTCGTGATCCTCAGGGTGAACGAGACCGGCGAGCGCATCCCGCTGACCATGGCCGACAGCGATCCCAGGCGGGGCACCATCACCATCATCTATCAGGTGGTGGGCAAGACCACGGCGCTCTTGAAGAGCCTTAACGTCATGGACTACATCCAGGACATCGCCGGGCCCCTGGGCCGCCCCACGCCCATCGAGAAGAAGGGCACCATCATCTGCGTGGGCGGCGGCACCGGCGTGGCCGTGCTGCACCCCATCACCCGCGGCTTCAAACAGGCCGGCAACAAGGTCATCGGCATCATCGGCGCGCGCACCAAAGACCTGCTCATCCTGGAAGACAAGATGCGCGCCGCCACCGACGAGCTCTACGTCTGCACCGATGACGGCTCCTACGGCCACCACGGCTTCGTCACCGACGTGCTGCGCCAGCAACTGACCAAGCTGGGCAGCGAGGTCAAGGAGGCGGTGACCATCGGGCCGGTGCCCATGATGAAATTCTGCGCCAAGACCACGGCCGAGTTCGGCGTGCCCACCATGGTCAGCCTCAACGCCATCATGGTCGACGGCACCGGCATGTGCGGCTGCTGCCGGGTCAGCGTGGGCGGCAAGACCGAGTTCGCCTGCGTGGACGGTCCGGAGTTCGACGGCCACAAGGTCGATTTCGAGGAGCTGGGCCGCCGGCTGACCGCCTATCAGAAGCAGGAGAAGGAGGCCATGGACCTCTACCAGCACAAGTGCTCCTGCGCCGCCAACCAGTAGCCGCCAAGACTGGAGATGCCGACCATGGCCGACGATAAGAAGAAAGACAAAGTCCCGCGCCAGCCGATGCCCGAACAGGCCGCCGAGGTGCGCCGGCGCAACTTCAAGGAAGTGCCCCTGGGCTACAGCCCCGAAACCGCGCAGCTGGAGGCCAGCCGCTGCTTGCAGTGCAAGAAGCCCGCCTGCGTGGAAGGCTGCCCGGTGGGGGTGCCGATCCCGGAATTCATCAACCGCATCCACGAAGGCGACTACGTGGGCGCCATCATGAAGCTGTGGGAGAAGAACAGCCTGCCGGCGGTCTGCGGCCGGGTCTGCCCCCAGGAGAACCAGTGCGAGGGGCAGTGCATCGTGGGCAAGAAGGACAAGCCGGTGGCCATCGGCAACCTGGAGCGCTTCGCCGCCGACTGGTCCCGCGGCCGCTCCGACATCCCCATGCCCCCGGTGGCCCCCAAGACCGGCAAGAAGGTGGCCGTGGTGGGCTCCGGCCCCGGCAGCCTGACCGTGGCCGGCGACCTGATCCGCAAGGGCCACGAGGTGACCATCTACGAGGCCTTCCACAAGCCCGGCGGCGTGCTGGTCTACGGCATCCCGGAATTCCGCCTGCCCAAGGAGATCGTGGCCGCCGAGGTCAATTTCCTGGAGCGCCTGGGCGTGAAGGTCGAGTGCAACGCGGTGGTGGGGCGCACGGTGACCGTGGACGAGCTGTTGGACAAGGAAGGCTTCGACGCCGTCTACCTGGGCGTGGGCGCCGGCCTGCCCCGCTTCCTGGGCATTCCGGGCGAGAACCTCATGGGCGTCTACAGCGCCAACGAGTACCTCACCCGTAGTAACCTCATGAAGGCCTATCTTTTCCCGGAGTACGACACGCCCCTGGTCAAGGGCAAGCACGTCTGCGTCTTTGGCGGCGGCAACGTGGCCATGGACTCCCTGCGCACGGCCATGCGCATGGGCTGCGACGACGTGAAATGCGTCTATCGCCGCAGCCGCGAGGAGATGCCCTGCCGGGCCGAGGAGCTGCACCACGCCGAGCAGGAGGGCATCCAGTTCTTCTACCTGCACAACCCCATCCGCTTCATCGGCGACGAGCAGGGCTGGCTCAAGGCCGTTGAGCTGCAGGAGATGGAGCTGGGCGAGCCCGACGAGAGCGGCCGCCGCCGCCCGGTGGTCAAGCCCGGCAGCACCCGCACCATCGACTGCGACCTGGCCATCATCGCCGTGGGCTCCGGGGCCAATCCGCTCGTCACCGCCACCACTCCCGGCCTGGCCGTGAACAAGTGGGGCTACATCGAGGCCGACGAGGCCGGCAAGACCAAGAAGCCCCGCGTCTGGGCCGGCGGCGACATCGTCACCGGCGCGGCCACGGTCATCCTGGCCGCCGGCGCCGGCCGCAAGGCCGCCGACAGCATGCACCAGTACCTGACCTGGGGCTGGTAGGGCCGCGTAGTCAATAGCGATTGTGCAATCCGGAACGGGAGGGGTTGTGGCCCCTCCCGTTCCGCTTTATAATCCACCCGGCCCGTGGAAATCCGGGTAGGAGAGCCCCATGATCGACGTGCAAAGCCAGCTTGACGACCGCAACATCGCCATCGACAAGGTGGGGGTGAAGAACATCCGCTATCCCATCACGGTGCTGGACCGCATGAACGGCACCCAGCAGACCGTGGCCTCCATCAACATGTACGTGGACCTGCCCCATCAGTACAAGGGCACCCACATGTCCCGCTTCATCGAGCTGCTCTCCGAGCACTCCAACAACATCAACATCCGCAACCTCCAGGGCATTTTGGAGGAGATGAAGCTGCGGCTGGACGCGGCCAGCGCCCACATGGAGGTGATCTTCCCCTATTTCATCAACAAGGCCGCCCCGGTCAGCGGGGCCCAGGGCCTGATGGAATACGGCGTCAGCTTCCGGGGCAGCCTCAACGGCCACGGCTATGACCTGGTGGTGGAGGTGGCGGTGCCGGTGACGACGCTCTGCCCCTGCTCGCGCGAGATCAGCGCCTGCGGGGCCCACAACCAGCGCGGCATCGTGCGCCTGGCGGTACGCTTCACCCGCTTCATCTGGATCGAGGATCTCATCAAGCTGGTGGAGGAGTCGGCCAGCAGCGAGGTCTTCAGCGTGCTCAAGCGCGACGACGAGAAGTTCGTCACCGAGCGGGCCTACGCCACCCCCATGTTCGTGGAGGACGTGGTGCGCGAGGTGGCCCGCAAGCTCAGCGACGACCCCAACATCCTGTGGTTCACCGTGGACAGCGAGAACTTCGAGTCCATCCACAACCACAGCGCCTACGCCTTCATCGAGCGCGACCGCCGCCAGCGCCGGGACTAGCGATCATGCCCGTCGGCGAACCACCCCCGGACCACGAGCTGAGCTGGGAGTTCTTCCGCGCCACCGGCCCCGGCGGCCAGCACCGCAACAAGGTCGAGACCGGCGTGCGGCTCACCCACCTGCCCACTGGCCTGGTGGTCACCGCCACCGAGCGCCGCTCGCGCGAGCAGAACCGCCAGGCCGCCCTGCTAAGGCTCACCCGCCGCCTGGCCGAGCTGAACGCCCCGCCCCCGCCGCCCCGGCGGCCCACCAAGCCCAGCCGCGCCGCCCGCCAGCGCCGCCTGGAGTCCAAGCGCCAGCGCGCGGGCGTCAAAAGCCTGCGCCGCGCGCCGGGCCTGGGCGATTAATTCTGGCTGAAATGCGGTTTGCCTGGAAGAGACGGGCGGGGTTTATCCCCGCCCGTTCTTTAATAATTGCTCAGGACGATCAACTCCCACCTTATTTGCGTGAAAAATAGCCCGGCTGGTAGGTGAACTTCTCCAGCGGTATCTCCGGCTCGTCATAGCCCAGCACGTCGGCCAGGGGCAGGGTGGGGGTGGCCAGGGGCAGCTTGTCCAGCACGTGGTGGATCTCCTCGGTGGTCATCTCCACCCCGCGGGTCTTGCCGCGGGGCTTGATGGTCAGGCCGAGCGGCTGGAACAGGTTGACGTAGCTTTGCAGGTCGTCGTCGTAGAGGTCGATGAAGATGCCGGTGAAGCTGATGAAGTCGTAGGCCGCGAACTGGCTGGCCCGCACCGCGTCGGTGAGGGTGTTGTGGTTCAGACAGGTGTTGATGATGGCGGCCTTCAGGGGCTCCGGGCTGTGCTGGGCCGAGAGGATGTATTTCATGTAGGGCAAGAGCTTCTGCTTGGGCAGGCCGGCCTCGTCCAGCGGGGCGGCGCTGTCGAAGATGTTGAAGTATTCGTGGGTGAGCGCCCGGCCGATGGGAATGGGCTGGCTGCCGTTGAACACGCGCGCCAGGTCGGGAGGGAGCTTGGCCAGGAAATCCGGGCGCAGGCAGAAGAGCGAGCGCCCCACCAGGGTGTGGGTGTGGGGCTGGTCGGCCTTGTAGTCCACCTCGCTGCTGGTCAGCGCCTCCAGGTCCACCAGCAGCTTGATGGCGTGGGCCGACCAGTCCGGGTGCAGGAACTCGTTGGGGACGCTCACCTGCACGCAGTCGCCGCCGGGGTTGTGGATCAGGATGTTCTCGCAGGCGTCGTCGTAGACCTTGCGGAAGGGCTCCAGCACCTTCATCAGATAGCCGCAGTCGGTGGAGTACTCCTGGTGCAGCGGGCGCCAGATGGCCCCGAAGCGGCCGCCGTCCTCGCCGGGCACGTAGCCCACGTGGCTGCCGCCGAAGTCCAGGTTGATGCCGCCGTGGTGCACCGCCGCGCCCAGGGAGGCCTCGTTGAACATGGCGCCGATGGCCCCCTTGTCGAACGGATACTGGCCGGTGTAGGCGTAGAGACACAGGTCCACGCCGAAGACCGACTCGTCGGAGCATTTCCATTTGCAGGGCAGGGCTGAGTCGGGGTCGTACTTGAATCCCATCTTGCGCACCATGTCGCTTTGCAAAAACGACATGGCCTTGCCCATGAATTCCTGGAACAGGAAGGGCCTGCGGCGGAACAGCACGCGGGTTTCGGGCACGCGGGGCATGAACGAGCCGGGCTGGCAATAGGCCGGCAGCCAGTTGCGGTTGGTCTTCTGCATGTCTACCTCCTGCGGGGTGGGGGCGACAAGTTTGTGCGAGCAGGCGCAAGCTATCACGGCAATCACTCTAGCACAACAGTTTATTGGCCGTCGGCAAAGGTGCGACGCGGCACAAAGTCATGGACTGCGCCCGGTTGCGTTGCTAAAGTCTAACCTGGCAGATTTAGGGGGATTGAGGCGGAGGCGCGCGTTTTGGCCAGACGGATCGTGCCGATAATCCTGTTCCTGGCCCTGGCTGGCGGCGGCTGGTGGGCCTGGCGGCACTTTTGGGCCGCGCCGGCGGCTTCGCCGGGCGAACTGCGCCTGTCCGGCCACGTGGAGACCACCGAGACCGACCTGGCCTTCAAGCTGGCCGGCAAGATCAAGGCGGTTTATTTCGAGGAGGGCCAGGCGGTAAGAGCCGGCCAACTGGTGGCCGAGCTGGAGGACGAGGACCTGGTCCAGGAGGTCGTCCTGCGCCAGGCCGCCCTGGCCGCGGCCCAGGCCAGCCTGGACAAGCTGACGGCGGGCTATCGGCCTCAGGAACTGAAGGAGGCCCAAGCCGCCCTGGCCGCGGCCGAGGCCGATCTGATCGACAAGGCGCGCGACCATAAGCGCCAGGAGGATCTGGCCAGCCGCGGGGCCAGCCCCCCGGCCACCCTGGACAAGGCCCGCCTGGCCCACAAGGTGGCGGCCGAGAACGCGGTGCGCGCCCGCCAACAGCTCAGCCTGGTCAGCGAGGGCTTCCGGACCGAGGACATCGCCGCCGCCCGCGCCCAGGTGGACCAGGCCCAGGCCGCCCTGGACCTGGCCCGCATCCGCCTGGGCTACGCCAGGCTGACCTCGCCGGTGGACGGGGTGGTGCTGGTGCGCGAGGGCGAGCCGGGCGAGGTGCTGGCCGTGGGCGCGCCGGTGGTCACCCTGGGCGACCTGGCCGGGGTCTGGCTGGAGGCCTACCTGCCGGAGACCTTTCTGGCCGCGGTGCGCCTGGACATGCCGGCCTGGGTGACCACCGACACCTGGCCCGGCAAACGTTATCCCGGCCGCGTGTCCTACGTCAGCGCCAAGGCCGAGTTCACGCCCAAGACCGTGGAGACGCCCAAGGAGCGCGTCACCCTGGTCTACCGGGTCAAGGTCCGGGCCGAGAACCCGGACGCCGAACTGAAGCCCGGCATGCCGGGCGTGGCCGTCATACCGCTGGAGAATCCGCCCGCCGGCCATGGCCGCTAACCCCGTCATCCGGGCCGAGGGCCTGGTCAAGCGCTTCGGCCCCCAAAAGGCCGTGGACGGCCTGAGCCTCACCCTGGCCGCGGGCGAGGTCTTCGCCCTGGTGGGGCCGGACGGGGCGGGCAAGACCACCAGCCTGCGCATGCTCTGCGGGGTGCTGGACCCCGACGCCGGCCGGGCGCTGGTGCTGGGCCACGACAGCGTGGCCGGGGCCGAGGCCATCAAGGAGGGCATCGGCTACATGCCCCAGCGCTTCGGGCTCTACGACGACCTGAGCGTGGACGAGAACATCGCCTTCCACGCCGACCTCTATCGGGTGCCCAGGGCCGAGCGCGCCCGGCGGACGCCGGAGCTCTTGGCCTTCAGCAACCTGACGCCCTTCCGCGACCGCCTGGCCGGGGCGCTCTCCGGCGGCATGCGCCAGAAGCTGGGCCTGGCCTGCGCCCTGATCCACACCCCCCGGCTGCTCATCCTGGACGAACCCACCTGCGGGGTGGACCCGGTCAGCCGCCGCGAGTTCTGGCAGATCCTCTATCATCTCCAGGCCGGCGGCATGACCATCCTGGTCTCCACCGCCTATCTGGACGAGGCTGAGCGCGCCCATCGGGTGGGGCTGATGCACCGGGGCCGGCTGCTCAAGGTGGACGAGCCCCGTCGCCTGCGCGAGGGCTTCGTGGGCGAGCTGGTGGAGGTGGAGCTCGCCGACCAGCAGGCCGGCCGCCAGGCCCTGGCCGGGCTGCCCCAGGCGCTCAGGGTGCTGGCCAGGGGCGACCGGCTCATGGTCACCGTGGCCGACCGCCAGCGCGACTGGCCGCCCCTGGAGCGGGCGCTCAGGGCCGCCGGCCTGACCGACGCGGCGGCCCGGCCGGCCGAGCCCAGCCTGGAGGACGTCTTCGTCCAGATCATGGACCAGGAGCCGGCCGCATGATGGGCGGCGACGCCATCGTGGTGGAGGACCTCTGCCGGGATTTCGGCCGCTTCCGGGCCGTGGACCGGGTGAGCTTTCGGGTGGGGCGCGGCGAGATATTCGGCTTTTTGGGGCCCAACGGCGCGGGCAAGTCCACCACCATCCGCATGCTCTGCGGGCTCTTGTTGCCCACCGGCGGCCGGGGCAGCGTGGCCGGCCTGGACATCGTGCGGCAGAACCGCCAGATCAAGCAGGTCATCGGCTACATGTCCCAGCGCTTTTCGCTCTACGACGACCTGACCGTGCAGGAGAACCTGGATTTTTTCGGCGGGGTCTACGGCCTCAAGCCGGAGGCGGTGCGCGAGCGCTCCGACGAGCTGCTGGCCATGGTGGGGCTCACCGAGCGCCGCCGCGACCCCACCGCCACCCTGGTGGGGGGGCTGCGCCAGCGCCTGGCCCTGGCCGCGGCCATCCTGCACCAGCCCCGGATCATCTTCCTGGACGAGCCCACCAGCGGGGTGGACCCCATCAGCCGCCGCAACTTCTGGGACATCATCGGCGAGCTGGCCGCCCAGGGGGTGACGGTGCTGGTGACCACCCACTACCTGGACGAGGCCGAATACTGCGACCGCCTGGTGCTCATCTACCAGGGTCGGGTGGTGGCCGCCGGCGCGCCCCACGAGCTCAAGCGCTCGCTGTCCGGCCGGGTCTGGAGCCTGAAGCCGGAGCCCCTGGGCGCGGCCCTGGAGATCGCCCGCCGGGCGCCGGGAGTGGCCGAGGCCAACGTCTTCGGCGACAGCCTGCACGTCACCGCCGCGCCCGGCCAGGACATCGCCCCGCCCCTGGCCGCGGCCCTGCGCGCGGCAGGCGTCGTCTTCGGCGAGATACGGCCCGTCGCCGCCAGCCTGGAGGACGCCTTCATCGGTTACATAGAGGCCGAGCGGGCCAGGGAAAAGCCGGGCTCCTAGGAGCCGGCCTTTGGGGCCAGGAACTCCGCCATGGCCCGGCCCACGCCCTGGGCGTCGTAGATGAAGGCCCCGTGACCGAAGTCGCTGCTGAGCACCCGGTGCTCCGCCTCCAGCCCCGCCGCGCGCATGGCCAATAGCAGCTCCTCGGAATCCTGGGGTGGATAACGCCAATCGCTTTGGTAGCTGACCAACAGCACCCTGGCCCGGCCGCCGGCGAAGGCCTCGGCCAGGCTGGCCCGGCCCCGGCCCAGGTCGAAGAAGTCCATGGCCTTGGTCAGGTAGATGAGCGAGTTGGGGTCGAAGCCCCGGCCGCCGCTCCTGGCCACCTGCTGGAAGAACTCCTGGATGGCGAACTCCGGCTCCAGGCTGTAGGCCGGCCGCTCGCCCTTGGCCAGTCTTTGGCCGAAGCGCCGGGCCATCACCTCGCGGCTCATCCAGATGAGCATGCCGAACATGGTGGCCAGGCCCATGCCGCCCGCCGGCCCCGGCCCACCGTAGTAGTCCCCGCCGTTGAAGGCCGGGTCGCGCCTGATGGCCTCGCGGATCACCTCCCACAGGGCCAGGGTGTGGGCCGAGACCCGCGCGGCCGCGCTGATGACCACCGCCCTGCCCAGCCGGCGGGGGTGGCGGGCCAGCCACTCCAGGACCTGGAAGCCGCCCATGCAACCGCCCAGCACGGCGTGGAAGCTGGCCACCCCCAGGCGGTCGGCCAGGCGGGCCTGGGCGTCGACCATGTCGGCGATGGTCAGCACCGGCCAGGAGAGGCCCCAGGGGCGGCCGGTCGCGGGATTGATCGCACCGGGACCGGAGCTGCCCCCACAGCCGCCCAGCAGGTTGGAGCAGACCACGCAGTAGCGCTCGGTGTCCAGGGGCTTGCCCGGCCCGATGGCCTGGTCCCACCAGCCCGGCCGGGCGTCGCCGGGCGCGTGGCGGCCGGCGGCGTGGGCGTCGGCGGTCAGGCCATGGCAGACCAGGACGGCGTTGTCCCGGGCCGGGCTCAGCCGGCCGTAGACCTCGTAGGCGATCTGATAGGCCGGCAGGCGGCCGCCGCCGGTCAGGGGCAGGGGCTCGTCGAAGCGCTCGATGAGGGTCTGGCTCAGCATGGGCTCGACTCCGGGGCTCAGGCCGGGCGCAGGAAATCCACCGACATCAGCGACCGGCCGGTCATGGCCTGGGCCAGGTCGCGGCGAAAGACGGCGTTGAAGCCCGCCGCCGCCTCGGCCCAGCGTTGCACCTCGATCTCCACCAGGTACTGGTGCGAATAGCCGTGGTAGGCGTCCAGGCTGGTGACGATCTGGCGCTGGCGGCTGGCGGCGGCCAGGGCCGGGTCCACGCTGTGGGCCTCGATCACCACCAGGCCGTGGGCCGCGGCGTGGGGCCGCCAGGCGGCCAGGGTCTCGGCCAGGTTGCGGGCCAGGTCATGGGGCGGGATCAGTCCGCCGTCCCGGTCCAGGAACACCCCCTGGGTGGGCGGGGGAGGCGTTGGCAGCGGATCGCGGCCCGCGGGAGGGCGATAGACGCGGTTGTGCAGCACCGATTTGCTCACGTGCAGCGTCCCGCCGGCCGGCGCGCCGCGTCTGGCCAGCTCGGCCGCGAGCCCGTCCGGGTCGCCGATGTCGCCGAACAGGGTGAGGTGGGGCGCGCCGGAGGCGGCCAGGCGCTCCTGCGCGACGGTCCGGGCTTGGGGATTGAACTCCGCCCCCACCAGCACCAGGGGGTGGCGGTCCAGGCAGGCCCCGCGCCGTGTGTGGGCGGCCACCGCGCGATAGAGCTCCAGCAGCAGGGTGGCGTCGCCGCAGCCGGTGTCCACCACGTGGCTGGGCTGGCGGGCCGGGTCGGGCTGGTCGAAAAGCGGCAGCACCGCCTGGAGGAAGGCCTCGCGGCAGGTGCGGCGGAAGACCAGGCCGCTGAACTCGATGTCCAGGGCGCGGTCCAGGTGCCGCTCGCGGCCGTCGGCGGTCGGGGCCAGAGCGGCGCAGGCGCGGCCGGCCAGCAGGTCCGGGGCCGCCCGGAAGGTGGGCAGGTAGCTCAGCGGGGCATAGTACTGGGGGGCGTAGGTCATGGCCAGGCGGCCCTCGTCGGTCAGGGCGAAGCGGCCGCCTTGGTCGCGCGTCCAGCCCTCCTGGGCCAGGACGCCCAGGCAGAACCGGGCCGCGTCTGGGCGCGCGACGAGGGCGGTCGGGTCGCCGACGCCGGCGGCCAGGGCCTCCCACGCGCCCAGCCGGCTGAACTGGCGCATCACCGCCGCCACCAGGGCGCCGCGCACCTGGACCGCGGCCTCGGCCAGCGGGCCGTCCGGCGCTGGAGCGGCCGGGGCGCGCCAGGGCGCGGTCAGGCCGGCGGGGGGCGGCGGGCCGCCGGCCAGCCAGGGGCCCAGGCCCTGGGCCAGCTCCAGGGCGGCCGGGGCCAGGGCGTAGACCGGCAGCGCCGCCAGACGGGCGCGGCCGGCCGGGGTCAGGCGCGCCTGGGCGGTGGCCTCGCCGGCCGGCCCGATAATCTCCACCCAGCCCTGGGAGGCCATCAGGCGCAGGCCCAGGTGCAGGTAGCCTTGCACCAGGCCGTGGCCGGCGGCCAGGCCGGCGATGGGCGCTGGCCCGGACGCGGCGGCCAGGCTGGCCAGCACCCCGGCCCGGTCCAGGGCGTGGATGGTGGTGGCCATGGCCAACCCGTTTACGTGCAGGCAGGTCTTGCGCCAGACCGCCGCCGCCAGGGCCGCCGGGGCCGAGCGGCCGCTCATGCCATCTGCCGCCGGGCCAGTTCGGCGAACAGCCCGTCGTTGGCCATGAGCTGGGCGTAGTCGCCTTCCTCCGCCACCCGGCCGGCGGCCAGGACCACGATGTGGTCGGCGTGCTGGATGGTGCTCAGGCGGTGGGCGATGACCACCCGCGTGGCCTTGAGTTTTTCCATGCTGCCGGTCACCACCGCCTGCACCCGGTTGTCCAGGGCGCTGGTGGCCTCGTCCAGGAAGATCAGGCGGGGCTTCCTGACGATGGCCCTGGCGATGAGCAGGCGCTGGGCCTGGCCGCCGGAAAGCGTGCCCGAACCCTCGCTGACCACGGTGTGCATGCCCATGGGCATGGCCCGGATGTCCTCGGCCAGGCCGGCGGCCTCGGCCGCGGCCCAGGCGTCGTCGTCGCTCAGGTTGGAGGCGCCGACGATGTTGCTGCGGATGTCGCCGGGGGTGAGCTTGCCGGACTGGAGCACCACCCCGATCTGCCGGCGCACCGCCTGCTTGTCCAGGTCGGCCAGGTCCTGGCCGTCATAGTAGACCGCCCCGGAGGCGGGCTTTTCGAAACCCAGCAGCAGGCGCAGCAGGGTGGACTTGCCGGAGCCGCTGGGCCCCACCAGGGCCACGAATTGGCCCGGCCGCACCGAGAGGCTGACGTCGTTCAATATCAGCGGACCGTCAGGCGAATAGCGGAAGCTCAGGTGGCTCAGCTCGATGGCTCCGCCGAGCTGGCCGGGATCGGAGGTGCTCTCGTCGAACTCTGGCAAAGTGTCCAGGATGGGCTTGGCCCGCCGGTAGAGCGGCACCACCTGGAGCACCGACATGAAGGTGGTGGTCATGGCCAGCATGGCCGAGAGGAAGTTGCCGAAGGCGGTGGTGAAGGCCATGAAGTCGCCGGTGGACAGGCCGTGGCCCTGGAAGACCATCCAGTAGTAGATCAGGCCGGCGCCCAGGGTGGGCAGGCCGGCGTTGGCCACCGCCAGGATGTTGCGCAGGCGGCTGGCCTGGCAGCTCAGATCCTTCTGGGCGGCGAAAAGGCTGGCCCAGGCCAGGAAGGCCCGCTCCTCCGCTCCGGCCACGTGCAGCTTGTCCATGCCGGCGATGATCTGGAGCACCAGGCCGGCGATCTTGCCCTGCATGTCTGTCAGCGGCCGCTGGCACGCGAGCTCCAGATAGCCCAGCACGCCCGCGATGGCGATGGCCAGGAGCACCACCAGCGAGGAGACCAGGGCCAGGGCCCAGTCGTAGTAGAAGAGCAGGGCGAAGCTGAACAGGCTGAAGACCCCGGTCAGGGCCGAGTTGAGCATGGCGCCGGAGACGATGTGACGCATGGCGCTGATGCCGTTGGCCCGGTTGGCCAGGTCGCCGGCGGTGAAGCCCCGGAAGAACGGCACCGGCAGCGAGAGCAGGCGGTCCCAGACCCCGGCCTGCACCTCGGCGTCCATGCGCCCTTCCACCCGCAGGCTGGCCAGGTTGCGGGTCAGGCGCAGCATGGAGGAGGTAAGGGCCACCACGGCCAGGGCCAGCACCATCTGCCATAGCTGCCGGCGCTCGGCGCTGGGGATGATGGAATCGAAGATCATGCCGGTGGCCACCGGCGTGACCATGCCCAGCAGGCCGCCGCAGACGCCCATCAGCACCACCATCCAAAGATCGGCGGCCAGGCCGCGCGCGCCGAAACGCACCACCTGCCAGGTGGTGAGGCCGCGCAGGGGCAGCGGCCGGTAGAACATGTAGGCCACCGGGCTCAGGCCGGCGGCCTGGGTCCGCTCCAGCCGGCGGGTGACGCCGGCCTGGGGATCGTAGAGCGAGTAGGCGCGGGGGCCATCGGGCAAGAGGGCCAGCGGCCGGCCGTCGGCGGCGGCGAAGGCCAGGAGCGGGCCGTTGTCCTTGGTCCACCAGCCCTGGTCCAGGCTCACCGGGCGCACCCGGATGCGCGAAATGCGAGCCAGGCGGGCCAGGGCCTCGGCCGGGTCGCCCGCGTCCCAGCCGGCGGGCGGGGTGCGCAGGCCGATGCCCAGGCGCTGGGCCACGGCCCGGCAGGCGGTCAGCAGGTGCGGAGCGCCCTCCCTGGCCGCCAGGTCGGGGCCGCGCTCCAGGCCCAGCACCTTGGCCAGGCGCGCCAGCGCTCCGGCCAGGGCGTCGCGGGCCTGGGCGTCGGCGGTGGCCAGTTGCCGGGTCTGGCGCCGGAGGAGGTCGTCGCGCATAAGCTGCAACAAGGCGCAGAGGCGGGCGTGGAATTGGTCCAGGGCGGCCAGGCCGGGGTCGGCCGCCAGCAGGCCGGCGGTGTCCACCGTCGTCAGGGCGCAATCGGTCATGGCCCTGAGCCAGGCTCCATCGGGCAGGGGGGCGTAGCCGAGCTCCGGCAGGGCCAGCTCCGGCCGGCCCAGCAGCGCGGCCTGGCCTTGCTGGGCGCGCACCCAGACCAGGCGGCGCGGACCGATGGCGACTTGGCCCGCCTCCAGGCCGGCCGGACCGCCCTCGGCCAGGTTCACCTGGGCGCGGGGGGCGGCGTCCTGGCCCAGCCCGGCGTAAAGTTCGGCCACCCAGGCCGCCAGCATGGCCTGGGCGGCGTGGTGGCGCTCGGCCGGCTGGTCCGGGTCCAAGAGCGTCCGGCGCTCCAGCTGGGCCAGGCTGGTGCCCGGCACGCCCACCGCCAGCAGGCGCATGGCCTGGCACTGGGCCGGGCCCAGCCCGAAGACGGCCTGGCCGGGGCCGGCGCGAAGGAGATGATGGCGCGGTCCGGCCGGCTCGCCCTGGGCGGTTTCGACGGCGAAGACGTCCAGCGCCCCGGCCAGCACCACCCAGGCCAGGGGGCCTTGGTCCAGCCAGAGCGGCCGGTTGGCCCCCACCCGCAGCTCCGCCCCGCGCGCAAGGTGATATGTGCGCTCGGCCTGGTCCATGGTTTCACTCGGCCTGGATCAGGCTGGCGTACAGCCCGGTCCGATCCGCGATGAGCTCCTCGTGGCGGCCGCGCTGGACCACCTGGCCGGCCTGGAGCACGATGATCTCGTCGCAGTCGCGGATGGTGCTCAGGCGGTGGGCCACGATCAGGCAGGTGCAGCCCCTCCGGCGCAGGTTGTCGTCGATGATTTTCTCGCTCAGGGGGTCCAGGGCGCTGGTGGCTTCGTCCAGCACCAGGATGCTGGGTTCGCCCGCCAGGGCGCGGGCGATCTCCAGGCGCTGGCACTGGCCTCCGCTGAAGTTGGCTCCGGCTTCCTCCACCGGCGCGTCGTAGCCGCCGGCCCGGCCCATGATCTCGTCGTGGATGCTGGCGTCCCTGGCCGCGCGCACCAGCGCCGCCTCCGGCGCCTGGTCGTTCCACAGGCTCAGGTTGTCGCGCACCGTGCCCTGAAAGAGCATGATGCTCTGGTCCACCATGGCCAGGGAGCTGGTCACCACCCGGCGCGGCCATTGCTGGCGCGGCCTGCCGTCCAGGAGCACCTGGCCCGACCAGGGCTGGAGCAGGCCGCAGACCAGCTTGGCCACCGTGGATTTGCCCGAACCGGAGCCGCCCACCAGGGCCACCCGCGCGCCGGGCGTGAGCTTGAGGCTGAACCCGGAGATGAGCGGCTCGGCCAGGGGGCTGTAGCCGAAGCTGACGTCCTTCAACTCCAGGAAGCCGGCCAGCTTGACCATGGGCGGGGCCGTCACGGCGGCGGAGTCCCAGGAGGGGTCGGCGGGATAGCGCAGCACGTCGTCCAGGCGCTTCATGCCGCCGTCCATCTCTTGGATGGTCCCGCCCAGGCCCACCAGGGCGTTGAGCGGCGACAGGAACATGCCCATCAGCAACTGGAAGGCCAGCAGCATGCCCATGGTCAGGTCGCCGTCCATGATCAACAGCGCCCCCAGCCCCAGGACCACGGTGGTGTTGAGGTGGCTGAGCAGGGTGGGGCCCTCGGACAGAAAGAGGTCGTAGATGGCGAAGGTCTGCTGGCTGTTGATGGTCTTGGTGTAATAGCCCGACCAGCGGGCGAAGAAATCCGACTCCGCGCCGGAGGCCTTGAGGGTCTCCAGGGTGCGCAGCCCGTTCATGGAGGCCCCCATCAGCTTGCCCTGGTCCTGCATCAGGCGCAGGTTCAGATCCTTGCGCTGACGGGAGACGTATTTCAACAACCCCAGGTTGATCAGCGCCACCCCGACCACCGCCAAGGTCAGCGCGCCGTCGTACTGGAGCATCAGGAAGGCGTAGAAAAACAGGCTGACGAAGCCCAGCAGGTTGGTGGCCAACTGCCCGGAGAGCAGGCTGGCCACCCGGTCGTTGATGGCCACCCGGCTGGAGATGTCGCCGGCCAGGCGCATGGAGAAGAACTTGCTCGGCAGCTTGAGCACGTGGGCCAGGAAGCCGGCCGATGAGCTGAGCGAAATCTTGTTTTCCAGGCGCAGCAGGGCCTTTTGCTGCAGCCAGGTCAGCCAGCACTGCACCAGGATGGTGAGGGCCATGGCCACCAAGAGCGGCTTGACCCAATACTTGAGCCCGGCCACCAGGTATTCGTCCACGAATACCTTGGAAAAGGTTGGCGCCAGCATTCCCGGCACCACCAGGGCCAGCCCGCAGAGCACGGCGTAGGCCAAACCCTGCCTGGCCCAGCGCAGGCGGCTGGCCAGGGAGGCGTAGATGGTGTGGGGCCGGCCGCCCTTCTTGAACTGGGCGCTGGGGGCGAAGGTGAGCACCACCCCGCTGTACTGGCGGTCGAACTCGGCCTGGGAGACGGTGCGCGGACCGGCGGCGGGATCGTTGAGGAACACCTTGTCGCGGCCGAAGCCCTCGACCACCAAAAAATGGTTGTAGTTCCAGAAGATCACCTGGGGCAGGGCCATGGCCGGCAGCTCCTCGGCCGGCTTGCGGAAGCCCTCGGCCTCCAGGCCGTAGCCGCGGGCGGCGCGCACCATGTTGCCGGCCTTGCTGCCATCGCGCGAGACCCCGCAGGCCTCGCGCAGCTCCTCCAGCGGCAGATATAGGCCGAAATGGCCCAGCACCATGGCCAGGGCGGCCGCCCCGCACTCCACCGCCTCCATCTGCAGGACGGTGGGGGTTCTTACCCTGCGGCTCATGCGCCGCCGCCCGATGTCGCGCCGGCGCGGCTCACAGCCCCAGCAGGCTCTTGAAGTAGGGGATGACGAGTTGGATGGGCGGCTGCTCCTCCACCACCACCTGCACCGTGCAGACCGTGCCGCTGAAGAGTTTCTGGGGCGGTCCCTTGCGCGAGGACCATTTGTAGCCGCTGTAGGCGCTGGCGTCCTCGATCAGGTCGGCCCGGACCGCGATGGGAGCCCCCTGCGCGCTGAATTCCCTGACCAGCTCCTGGTTCTGCAACAGCGACATCATGCCCTGCTCGGTGGCGGGGAAGGGGCTGACCTCGCTGACCACGCCCAGCATGAAGCCGTACTCGTCGCGCTTGACCGTGGAGGGCGTGATCTCGATGCGCATCTTGGGCTGGATGCGCTTGCCCTGGGCCGCCGGCACGTAGGCCACCGCCACCAGCTCGCGGTCCAGGAGCTCCAGGCTGAACAGCGGGGTGCCGGCGTTGACCTCCGCGCCCACCCGCGCCTTGATCTCCAGCACCCGGCCGGCCTGTTCGCTGACCACCTGGGAGCGCACCTGCATCTGGCTGCGCAGCAGGTCCAGCCTGCCCTGAGTCTCCAAAATTTGCAGCCGGGCCTGGAAAAGCTCCCGCTCCTGCTGGGCCTTGTCCTTGAGCGCCTGCTCCTCCAGGTCCTTCTGCTTGGCGCGATAGTTGCGCTCGTCCTCCTGGGCGCTGCTCAGGCTCTCCTTGGTCTGCATCAGGGTCTGCGAGGTTATCAGGCCCTTGTCCAGCAGGGCCTCCTGGGCGCTTATGCGCTCGCGCAGCCAGGCCATGCGGGTTTGCAGGTTCTGGATCGAGGCCTTGATGTTGTCCTGCTGCTGCTGATACAGCCTGGCCTGCAACTCGTCCTGCTTGGCGTAGAATTCCCTGAGCCGGCTCTCCTGCTTTTGATACTGCTCAAGCTCCCGCGCGGCGTTGTCGATCTGGGCCTGCACCTCCGGCTGGGCCACCACCGCCACCAACTGGCCCTTATCCACCTGCGAGCCGGAGTCCACCTTCAGCTCCCAAAGCTGGCCCTGGCCCAGGGAGACCACGTCCATCACCCCGCTGGCCCGGATGAGCATGCCGGCGCCGTCGACCTTGGTGGGGATGCTGCCCCAAAAGCCCCAGGCCAGGGCGGCGGCCAGGATGAGGCCCAGGGCAACCAGGGCGATCCAGCCGCCGGGGCTGGCCACCCTGAGCATCTGGTCCAGTTGCTCAGGCGAGGAGATGGTGGCCGGTTTGGGTTCGCCGGGCATGGCTCGTTCCTCAGTTGGTCTCCGCGGGCGGAAGCGCGGTGAGGTTTTCGCGGCTCAGGCCCGCCTGGCGGGGATCGCCCGCCAGCAGGGTGCCGGTCTCGTAGCGCAGCCGCACCATGGCCGAGGCATAGCTCTGCTTGGCCGCCGCCAGGTTGAGCAGGGCGTTGGTGAGCTGGTCCTCCACCTGTATCACGTCCAGGATGGTGGAGGTGCCCAGTTTGAACTTGAAGCGCTCGTCCTCCACCGCCTGCTGGTAGTTGTCCACCGCCTTCTGGGCCTTGTCGCATTGCAGCCCGGCGGCCTGGAGGCTGGCCAGGGCCGTGTTGACGCCCAGCTCCACCTGGCGCCGGGTGTCATCCAGGGCGATGCCGGCCTGGCGCAACAAGGCGCGCTGGGCGACCATCTGACCGCGGGCGGCGCGGTTTTCGGGCGGGAACTCGAAATCGATCTTGCCCAGGGCGTTGAGCCCGTAGACGCTGTCCTCGAAGGAGCGGTAGTAGGAGTCGTAGGCCTCCTGCTCGCTCAGCCCGTTGTAGCCGGTGCCCAGCGTCAGGTTGACCTTGGGCTTCATGGCGTCCAGGGCCGCCACCAGGTTCTCGCGGGCGGATTCCTGGTTGGCCTGGGCCGCCTTCAGGTCGGCCCGGCGCGCTTGGGCCAGGCGCTGCAAGCCGGCCATGGCGGCGGCGTCCAGGGAAAAACCGGCGCGGGCGGGAAAATCGTCCGCGGCTAGGGGCGGGTCGCCGGCCCCGCGCAGGGTCAGCCCCAGGCTGTTGGCCAGGTTCTCGGCGGCGGATTTCACCGACTGCTCGGCCGAGAGGCGCTGGGCGCTCTTGAGGTCCAGGTTGGCCTGGAGATTGGTCTGCACGCTGTGGGCCACCTCGCCGCCCTTGACCAGTTGCGCGACCTCGCCCAGGAGCCTGGCCGCCCGGTCCTCGGCGTCCTGGAAGACGGCCAGGTAGAGCTGGGCCTGGCGCAGTTGCCAATAGTTGTAGACGGCCTGGTACACGTTTTGGGCGGCGGAGTGCAAATAGGCGTATTGCGCGCTTTCCAGGGCGCGCCGGGCCGAGCGCTCCCCGGCCCCCACCGCCTCCTCGCCCAGGCCCTGGCCCAGGGGCACGATGACCTGGAAGCTGACCATGGCCTGACTGGCGGGCAGCAGGGGGTATTCCAGGGTGTCGCGGGTGCGCGAGACGGTCAGGTTGGGGTAGAGGGTCACGCCGCTGGGCAGGAGCTTGGTGGCGCCCAGGCTGAAGGAGGTGAGGTTGTTGGTGCCGAAGGCGCGGTTGGTGGCCAGGCGGTCCACCTGGGGAAAGGGCGTGGTGGTGTATTGCTGGGTGAGGTTCGAAACCAGGGTGAGGTCGAACTTGCCTTGGGCGCTCTCCAGGTTGCCCTGGTTCACCGCCACGTTCTGTTCGGCCAGGCGTATGGAGAGGTTTTGGCCCAGCGCCATGCGCACGGCGTCCATGAGCGAGATGCCCTCCCCCGGCGGCGGTTGGGAGGCCTTCGGTGTTGGCGCGCCGGCCGCCGTTGGGGCCTGGGCGGCGGCCGGCTGGGTCGCCCCGGCCGCTCCGGCCGGCGCGGCCAGGCAGAGCGCCGCCGCCAACGCGGCCAGGCCGGCCCAGCCTGGCCAACCCGCGCCGCCTTGTTTTTTCCCGCCCTGGCCAGCCAAGATCGTCGTCCCTTCGCCGTCTGCGGGTCGTGGCCGGCAAGCATTCGCCACCACACTCAATATCGCTCCAAAGCCCGGCCGGCTGTCAAGGAAGGCCCTCAGTAATCCATCCCCGTTCAGAAGCCTTCCAGCCGGGGAATGGGCGCGCAGCCGGGCGGAAAGCGCTCGCGCCGCTCCAAGGCCGGCGGTTCGCCGTCCAGGACCAGGCTCAAGGTCTTGCCGTCCAGGGTCAGCGCCAGCCCGCGCCGGCGCAGGCGCTCCAGGCCGGCCAGGAGATCGTCCCGGCCGGCGGTCGGCCTTTGGGCGGCGGCGCGCGCGATGATTTCCTCCTGCCCCGCGGCCGGATCGCAGGCCGTCAAGAGCGCGGCCTCCACCGGGTCCAGGTGAATCATCTCCGCCTCCGCCCAGGGCCGGGTGTCGCGCACCGTCGGGTTTTCGGCCCCGCCGACCAGGTGCAGGCTGGCCCGGCGCGGGCCAAAGAACGCGATCTGCCAGGCCTCCTGGCAGCGGCGCAGGGCCTCGATGCCCGGCGGCGGCTGCGCGTCGGCGTGATGGGCCTGGTCCTTCCGGACGTCGCGGAAATAGTAGGCCAGTTCGGTCAAGGCGGGCTCGGCCAGGGGATAGAGGTTGCGATAGACGCCGAAGGGCTCGATGGCCAGGCCATGGCGCGCCGGCTCGGCCTGGTAGGCGCAGAAGCGGTCGAAGCGGATGCGCTTGACCCCGCCCACCGGCTGCAGGTGGTATATCAGGGGCAGCCAGGCCGCCGTATCCAGGTGCCAGGCGTCGTCTTCGCCGGGGAAGCCGGTCAGCAGGTGCCAGACCACGAAGATGCCCCGCTGGCGGCAATACTTGAGCATTTGCAGGTTGTCCATCACCCCGACGCCTTTTTTCATCAGCGCCAGCATGGCCGGGTGCAGGCCCTCGATGCCAGGCTGGACCCAGCGCACCCCGGCCCGGGCCAACAGCTCCACCCGGCCTCGGTCCAGGTCCGAGCGGGTCTCGAAGAACAGCCGGTAGGGCGGCGGGTCCTGGGCCAGCCGGGGCAGCACCCCGGACCAGAAGGTCTTGCCCACCACGGTGTCGGTGAGCCCGAAGTTGGCCAGGCCGTGGGCGGAGGAGAGCCGTTGCAGCTCGGCCAGCACCCGCTCCGGCGACTTGGCCCGGTGGCGCTTGCCCCGGCCGTTGAGTCCGCAGAAGGTGCAGCGCCCCCACCAGCACCCGCGCGAGGTCTCCATCAACAGCCCCGGCGCGATGCTGGAGCGGAACGAGACCCGCTCCAGGGTGCGGAAGTAGTCGCCGTAGTCCGGGTCGGCCATGGCGTCCAGGTCGGCGGTCACCGCCCGCGGGATCGCGCGCCGCCCTGGCGGCCGCCGGTCCAGGCGGCGGGCCAGCTCGCGATTGATGGCCCCGTGGGGCAGATCGGCGGCGGGGATGGCGCGGCCGTGGGCCATGAGCTTTTGGCACAGTTCCACGATCACCGCGTCGGCCTCGCCGGAGAAGACCACGTCCAGCCAGGGGAGTTCGCGCGCGGCCGCCAGGCCCATCACGTCCTCGCAGTTGGCCCCGCCCAGAAGCGTCACCACCCCGGCGTCCAGCGCGCGGACGCGGCGCAGCAGGGCCAGGGAGGGCAGGTGTTGCTCGAAGGACGAGCTGCACCCCACCACCCGCGGCCCCTTGGCCAGGATGGCCCGCGCCAGTTCGTCCACGAAGGCGCTGGCCTCGGCCCGGATGGCGTGGAGGCGCTCCACCAGGCGGTCTTCGACCCCGGCCGGGGCGTTGCGGCCGTAATAGCGCCGGAAGTAGCCGGCCAGATGGCGCAGGTGATGGCCGTTGTCCGGATCAAAGCCGGGGAAGGCCGCCCCGGCGAAGGTCCACTCGCCGATCATGTCGTAGCGGTGGCCGATGTTGAGGACGCGGTAGGCGTCGATGCCGATGCGCTCGGCGAAGAGCAGGTCGGCGTGGACCACCTGGCTGTTCACCCCGCCGCGCTTCAGTTCGCCCTGCAACACCCCCAGCCCGGCCGAGGGGCATTCGACGCTGGCGTAGGGCATGCAGACCAGCACCACGTCCGCCGGGCGCGGGTCCAGGGCCAGGGCTGGGGCCGGGGTTGTCGGCGTGGACTCAGACATCGAAACGCACCATGCCGGCCGGATGCTCGGCGATTTCGGGGTAGGCGTGCAGCGGCTCGCGCACGGCCAGGGCCGCCAGGCGGCCGTCGATTTCCGCCAGAAGCCGGTTGGCCGCCAATCCGGCCACGGCCGCCTCCACCTCGGCCTGGGCGTGGCCCAGGCCACCCATCTGGGCCAGCAGGGCCGGCCGGTCCGGCGCCTGGTCGCAGGCCAGGTAGACGTCGCGCTCCAGGCCGACCAGACGATGCAGGGGCGCGGAGGCTATGGCGCGGGTGTCGGTTATCTCCAGGCGCTCCGGCGACTCGCGCAGGCTCAGGCGGGCGCGGCGGCGGCTGTCCAGAAAGGCCCGCTGCCAGGCCAGGAAGGCCTTCTCGGCCGCCTCCAGGCCCTGGCCGAAGCCGAGCCAGGGGGCCAGGGGGTTGAGGTGGAAGCCCTCCTGGCGCTCGTCCACGAAGTGATAGGCCAGTTCGGCCAGTTCGGCCGGGGGCAGGGGATAGACGTATCCGTAGTCGCGCATGGGAGCCAGCCGCAGGCCCCAGCGGCCGGGGTCGCGGTGATAGAGGCTGTGGCGGTCGTAGTTGAAGGCCATGAACATGGTGGGTGGCTGGAGATGGTGCAACAGCGGCATCAGCCGGGCCATGTCCGCGTACCAGGCGTCGTCCTCGCCAGGGAAGCCGAAGAGCAGGTGCCAGGTGGCGCGCACCCCGTGGCGCAGGCACCATTTCAGGGTCTGCACGTGCTGCCATGCCTGGCGGCCTTTGTTCATCAGCGCCAGGCAGCGGCTGTCCAGGCTTTCCACGCCGGGCTGGATCCAGACCACCCCGGCCGCGCGCAAGGCGGCCACCTGCTCCAGGCTGAGCCCGGAGCGGGTTTCGTAAAAGAAGGTGGCCCGCCGGCTGGCCGGGCTTTGGGCCAGGGCCGGCAGGAAGGCGCGGTAATAATCCGGCGGCAGCATGTTGTCGCTCATGCGCACCCTGCGGTCTGGGTAGCGCGCCAGGGTGGCCTCCACCTGGGCCAGGGCCACCTGGGGCGACTTGCGGCGCTGTCCGGCGGCCAGGCCGTTCAGGCCGCAGAAGGTGCAGCCGCCTGATTTTTGCTGGGCCCACCAGCAGCCGCGAGAGGTCTCCAGCGGCAGGGCCACATCCAGGGCGGCCCGGAGCCGGGGGCTCTGGGCCAGCCGGGCGTAAAAGTCGTCGTAATCCGGGGCCGGGCTCTGGTCCAGGTCGTCGGCCACCGCCCGGGCTGGTTCGCCGTCCGGGCCGGGGGCGGGATAGCCCGCCGCGCGGTGGACCGGACCCCACACCCCGGCCGGCAGCTCGGCCGGAGTCAACCCCCGGCCTTGGCGCAGGATGCCATCCAGCAGCGGCGCGATGATCTGGTCGGCCTCGCCGGAGACCAGGTAGTCCACCCAGGCGAAGTTGCGGTGGGTGGCCAGGCCCATGCGGCCCTCGCAGTTTGCCCCGCCCAGCAGGGTCACGATCGCCGGGTCCGCCCGGCGCACCCGGCGCAGCAGGGCCAGCGAGGCCACGTGCTGCTGGAAGGTGCTGGAGCACGCCACCACCCTGGGCTCCAGGGCCAGCACCCGCGGCGTGAGCTCGTCCAGGAAGGTCTCGGCCTGGGCGCGCAGGCCCCAGGCGCGCTCGCAAAAACGCTCCGGCGTCACCCGCCAGGCCCGGGGCGGATAGCGGCCGATCCAGCGGTCGTACAGGAAATCCAGGTAGCCCTGGTCGTCGCGGGCGTGCTCCGGGAAGGCGGCGGCGGCGAAGGCCCATTCCCCCAGCAGCCAGCGGCCCATCTTCATCACCTGCTCGCAGGTGGCCAGCCCCGCGCGCTCGGCGAAGTCCAGGTTGGCATAGAGGGTGCGGGCGCTCAGTCCGGCGCGGACCAGGATGGCCTGCAACAGGCCCAGGGCCAGGGAGGGGGCGCGCAGGTCGGCCAGGGGCATCAGCACCAGGCAGCAGTCCAGGCTCATGGCGCGGCCTCCGCGTAGGGCGGGGCGGGGTCGTCGTCCAGCGCGCCCAGCTCGGCCAGACGCTCGATGGCCGCCCAGGCCGACAGATAGCCGGCTCCGGCCGCCACCGCCCGCTCCACCGCCTCGGCCGGCCGCCAGCGCCCCTGGGCCGCCAGGCCGGCGATGAGGCCCAGGGCCGGGTCGGCGGGGCCGAGGCTCAGGGCGTGGCAGTCCGAGGCCAGGCCGATGCGGTCTCCATCCTGGGCGACGTTGACCAGGGGGTTGAGGCGCAGGGGTCGCTCGGCCGGCGGGTGCGGCGGCATGCGCCCGGCCACGGCGCGCAGCAGGAAATCCCGGTATTGGCCGGCGTCGCCGAAGCCCCCCTCGGCGTGGACCCGGTAGCCCATGGGCCAGCGCGCCGAGGGGCGGCAGGGGCTGACCAGCCTAACCGAACCCTCGACCATGTTGACCAGGAAACCGGCCAGGCAGGCGGTGGTGGTCGAGTCAGGGTCGGCGGCCATGAGGCCGGCGGCCGGTCCGTCTGCCTCGCGCCGGGGCCTTCGCCGCGCGGCCCGCGCCCGGCCGGCGGGGCTCTTGGGCGCGACGGCCTCCGGGTTCTGGGCCAGGCACTGCGCCCAGAGCAGCTCCTCGGCGCTGAAGGCGCGGTGAAGGCGGGCCAGCATGTCCAGCGAAAGGACCGAGAAGCGCAGGCCGGGATCAGACTGGGCCGCGTAAAGCTCCAGCAGGCTTTGCGTCCAATCCCGGTCGCGGTCGGCGGCGGCGGTGGTGGTGGGCGGCAGCGCGCCGGTGAGGCTCCGGAACTCGGCCAGGAAATCAAGATAGCCGGGGTTGTCGGCCGGCTCGCTGGCCCAATACAGGAACCCGCTGGCCGCCGCGTTGGGGCCGCAAATCTCCGCCCCGGCCGCGATCACCTCCCGCCACCGGCGCAGGTTGGCCGGGGTGGGCGCGTACACCCCGCTCAGGCGCGGCGCGGCGAAGGCGCAGAACCGGCAGCCCACCGAACAACCCCGGCTCAGTTCATAGGCGAAAACCGGGTAGGTCAGCGCTTGTTCATGCCGGCCCAGTTCGAAGCGGTTGCGGGCCATCTGCCGCGCCCGCCAGGCGGACAGCTCCGGCCGGTCCGGGCCGGGGTCGGCGGCGCGGCGCTGGCCGTCGCGCCGGGTTTGCAACCATACGGCCCAGTCCAGCCACAGGGCCAGGGCTGGCCAGGCTCCCGCGCCGTTTTGGCGATAGCCCCGCCAGGCCTCGGCCCGCCACAGCGGGGCCAGCTCCAGCGGGTCGCAGGCCAGGCCCCGCTGGGCGGCCAGGGCGGCGGAGCGGCCGGGGTCCGCGCGCAGGGCCTGGCGCAGCCCGCGGTCGGCCAGCAGCCACTCCACGCAACGCTTGGCCTCGGCCAGCCGGCACCGGGTCTCGGCGTCGCGCAGCCAGGGCGGGGGCGGGGCCGGCGCGCCCGCCCGGATGGTCTGGGATCGGCTCACGGCGCGGCCCTCACCCCGCCACCCGGCCCTGGTCCGGGGCGGCCTGGTCTCCGGCCAGGCGCTCCAGGTCCAGGCTGCCGCCGCCGAACTCCTCCCAGGCCGGCTCGGCCGGCACCGGCTCGCTGAGGGCCAAGCCCACCAGGCGGCCGTCCAGCTCCACCGCGTAGCCGTGGTCCAGCAGCATCTCCAGGGCCGCCTGCCAGGCCAGCGGATCCACTCCGCGGCCCAGGAAATCCGAACGCAGCATGTCCAGCCTGGGCGCGTCGTCGCAGGCCAGCAGCAGGTCGCGCTCCAGGCCGCCCAGCCGGTTGGCCGCCGTCTTGGCCGCCGGGCGGGTGTCGCTGACCAACAGGGCCTCGCCGTTCGGACGCAGGCAGAGCATGGCCGGCCGGGGGGCGTAGTAGGCCGCGCGCCACCGGCGCACCTGGCGCACCAGCTCCACCACGGCCGCTGGCAGCAGGATAGCGGCCAGGAGGGGGTTGGCGGCGACGGCCTCGCGCTCGCGGTCCACGAAGGAATAGGCCAGGCCGCCGGCCAGCTCCGGCCCGACCGGGTATATGGCGGCGAAGGCCGGCGGAGGGATCAGCTCCAGGCCCCATTGCGCCTGGCACCGGGCGAAATGGCTCAGGCGGTCGAAGCGCACCTGGCAGACCGTGGCCGGCGGGCGCAGATGGGTGATGAGCGGCGCCAGGGCGGCCATCTCAGCGATCCAGGCCTCCTGCTCGCCGGGCAGGGCGTGCAGCAGGTTGTAGACGCAGCCGATGCCCAACTGCCGGCAGAGCTTGACCACCATGAGGTTCTGCCAGGCCTGGACGCCCTTGTTCATGTGGGCCAGGTGGGCGCTGCTGAAGCTCTCGATGCCGGGCTGCAGGAAGGTGAAGCCGGCCCGGCGCAGGGCGGTCAACTCGTCCCGGTCCAGGTTGGACTTGATCTCGATGAACAGGCGATAGGGCGCGCCCGCACGCTCCAGAGCGGGCAGCAGGTCCTCGAAATATCGCCGGTTCATCAGGCTGTCGGTGAACAGGAAGCGGGTGGCCCCGTGGCGGCGGGCCAGGGCGTCCAGCTCATCCAGCACCTTGCCGGCCGGCTTGCTGCGAAAGGCGCACTGGCGGCCGTCCAGGGAGCAGAAACGGCAACGCCCCCACCAGCAGCCGCGCGAGCTTTCCACCAACAGGCCCGGCTGCACGGCCTGGCCCAAGGCGGGCGATTCGGCCAGGGCCGCGAAGTAGTCGGAATAGTCCGGCGTCGGCAGCCGGCCCAGGTCGGCGGCGGCGGCCCGCGGCGGGTCGGCCGGGTCGCCGGGATAGCCCAGGCGGCGGTGGCAGGGCGCGAACACGCCCTCGGCCAAGGCCTCCGGAGCCAGCTCGCGGCCTTTTTCCAACGCGCCGCGCACCAGGCCCAGGATGAGGTCGTCGGCCTCCCCGGAGACCACGTAGTCCACCCAGGGGAAGGCGCGGTGGACGGTCAGGCCCATGACGCCCTCGCAGTTGGCCCCGCCCAGCATGGTGACCAGCGCCGGGTCCAGTTCGCGCGCCCGGCGCAACAGCGCCAGCGAGGCCACCTGCTGCACACAGGTGGACGAGCAGCCCAGAACGCGCGGCCGTCGCTCCAGGATGCGCAAGGCCAGCTCGTCCACGAAGCGGGCGGCCTTGGCGCGCAGGTCCCAGGCGCGGGCCTTGAAGGCGGCCGGCTCCAGGCGGCGGTAGATGGCGTTGCGGGCGTGGGTCAGCTCCAGGTAGGCGTCGTGGTCGGGCGCGAAATCCGGAAAAGCCGCGCCGGCGAATATCCAGTCGCCCAAGGACTGGTCGCGGGAGCAGGCGATGATCCACACGTCCTGGGAATAGCTGACGTGGGCGAAGAAGGCCAGGTTGCCATAGACCGAGGCGGCCTCCACGCCGCCCCGGGCCAGGATGGCCTGCAACAGGCCCAGGGCCAGGGAGGGGCCGGTGGGCCGGCTGAAGGGCATGGCCGCCAGGCAGACCTCAGGCATGGGCCGCTTCCGGCTGGGCCTGGCCGGGTCCGGCCGCGCCCCGGCGGGCGTTCCAGGTTCGCCAGAAATCGGCCACCGAGAAGCGCCCCAGGGGGAAATGCTCCAGGGGCGGATAGGGGGCTTCCGGCGGCGCGGTGGCCAGGCTGACCAGGCGGTCGTCGATGACCAGGCAGAGCCGGTTGGCCGTGAGCCGCTCCACGGCTTCGCGCAGCGCGTCCGAGTCGTGGCCCTGGGCGCGCCCGCGCCCGACAAGCTTGGCCAGGAGCGGGGCCGATTGACCGGCCAGGTACACCCGCCGGTCCAGGCCGGTCAGACGGTGCCGGGCGGCGGCGGCCGCCGCGCGGGTGTCGGTGATCAAGAGCGCGTCGCCGGCTTCGCGCATGACCAGCGCCGGCGGGCCTTCGGGGCGCGCCCAACTGGCTCGCCAGGCGAAATACGCCTCGCGGGCCGCCTCCTGGCCCTGGGGGCGCAGCAGGCTGGCCATGGGGTTGAGCCGGAAGGCGGCCCGCGTGCGGTCGTCGAAATCGTAGGCCAGCTCGCGCACGCCCTGGTCCGGGATGGGATAGAGGAAGTAGTGGTCCTGCACCGGGTCCAGCCGCAGCCCGTAGGCTTCGGGGTTGTCGTGATAGGCCGAGAAGCGGTCGAACTTGGTGAAGGTGAAGAGGTTGGGCGGGGGCAGATGGTGCAGCAGGTCCAGGTAGCCGGCCATCTCCTGGTACCATTCGTCCTTTTCGCCGGGAAGGTCGTAGAGGATGTGCCAGACCACCCGCACCCCGTATTGGATGCACCACTTGAGCAACTGGATGTTCTGCCAGGCCTGGCAGCCCTTGTTCATCAGGCTTAGGCATCGGCTGTGCAGGCTTTCCACCCCGGCCTGGATGTAGTGCACCCCGGCCCGGCGCAGGGCCGCCACCTGGTTCGGACCCAGGGCCGAGCGGGTTTCGAAGAAAAACCGGCAGTCGCGCGCCCAGGGCTCGGCGGCCAGCCGGGGCAGCAGGGTGCGGAAGTACTTCAGGTCCATGATGTTGTCGGCCAGGCCGAAGGAGCGGATGCCGTGGCGGTCGATCAACTCCTTGAACGCGGCCAGGCTCTGCTCCACCGGCTTGGGGCGGAAGGTCTTGGCCTGGCCGCAGAGCCCGCAGAAGCGGCAGCCGGGCTTCTGGCCCCACCAGCACCCGCGCGAGGTTTCCAGCGGCAGCGATGGGTTCAGGGCCGCCTTGAGGCAGGGCGTCTCGGCCAGGGTGGCGAAATAGTCGGCATAGTCCGGCGGGGGCTGGCCGGCGAAAGAATGGGCGGTGGCGCGGGGGACGCGGCCGTCGGCCAGGGCCGGATAGCCGGCCTGGCGGTGGGCCGGGCCGAAGACGCCTTCGGGCAGCTCGTGGGCCTCGGCCCGGCGGCCCTTGGCCAAAAGCAAACGCATGAGGGGGGCGATGAGGTCGTCGGCCTCGCCGGAGACCACGTAGTCCACCCAGGGGAAATGGCGGTGGGTGGCGCGGCCCATTTCGGCCTCGCAATTGGCCCCACCCATCAGGGTCACCAGCTCGTAGGGGGCGCTCTCGCGCAGACGGCGCAGCAGGGCCAGGGAGGCCATGCGCTGCATGAAGGTGGAAGTGCAGCCCACCACCCGCGGCCGCTGCGCCAGGATGCGCTCGGCCATCTCCTCCACGAAGCGCTCGCAACGCTGCTTGGTGAGCATCAGGGCCTCCACCAGGGCCCGGCGCGGGGACGGGCGCTGATGCAGCGATTCCAGAACCTGGCAGAAATAGTCCAGATAGGCCGCGTGGTCGGTCCTGGTCCCTGGAAAGGCCGCGTCCACGAAGCACCAGTCGCCGATGAGGGTGCGCGAGGCCGACTGGGTGGCCAGCAGGTAGGCCCAGGGTCCCCAGCGCTCGGTGTGCAGCAGGTTGGCGTAGACCGAGCGCACCGCGAAGCCCTCGTGTTTGAGGATGCCCTGCAGCAGGCCCAGGGCCAGGGAGGGGCGCTTGAGGTCGCAGAAGGGCATGTTCACCAGGCACAGATCGAGCATGGGCGTCACTCCAGCAGGCCCCGGTCGAACAGGTCTTGCAGGGCCGCGGCCGCGTCCAGGGGCGAGGAGCCCTGGTCCATCAGGCGGGCCATGATCTGGGCCGGGGTCCAGGCGGCCTCGGAGGCCATTTGGGCCGCCCCGGCGTAGACCGCATCGCCGGCCGGCGGGCGCAGGCCCTTCAAGGCCGAGCGCAGCAGCCATCCCCGGCTGTCCTCGCTCCAGGACACGCCTTCGGCCAAGGCCGCGATCCGGTCGGCGGGCGGTGCGGCGGGCATGAATTCGGCGATGGTGGTCTCGATGAAGCGGCGGTAGTCGGCGGCGGTCTCGAAATGGCCCTCGGCGTGCACGCGGTAGCCCAGGGGCCAGCGCGGCGAGGCGGGGCAGGGGCTGACCAGCTTCACCGAGCGCTCCACCAGGTTGACCAGGTAGCCGGCCAGGCAGGCGGTGGTGCCGCCGAAGTCCGGCGTCAGGGGCTCGGCGCTCTGGCCGTCCTGGGTCTCGGCGGCGGCCGGCTGCTGTTCGCCGGCGCGCTCCAGGTATTCCCGCCGCCAGCGCTGGCTGCATTCCCCCGCCGCCCGGCCGGTCTTGGCCTTGTAGAGGATGGACTCCGGGTTCTGGGGGATGCACTCCACCCGAAGCAGCTCGTCCGGGCTGAAGCAGCGGTGAATCTCGGCCAGCGTCTTGAGCGAGAGCACCGAAAAGCGCGGCCGCACCGAGCGGGGTTCGTCCTCGTACAGCGCCAGCATGGCCCGCGTCCAGGCCAGGTCGCGGGTGGCGGCGGCGGTGGTGGTCTGGCACAGCGCGCCGTTGATCCGGCGATAGTCTTCCAGGAAACGCAGGTAGTCGGGGTTGTCGCTGGGCTCGGTGGCCCAATAGCAGAAACCGCTTTGGGCCGCGCCCTGGCCCAGCAGATCGCGGCCCGTCTCCAGGATTTCCCGCCAGAGGCGGGCGTTGGCCCGGTCGTAGCGAAAGACCGCCCGGAGCCGGGGCGCGGCGAAGGCGCAAAACCAGCAGCCCTGGGAGCAGCCCTGGCTCAGCTCGTAGGCGAACACGGCGTAGACGATGGCCTTGTTGCGCGCGCCCAGCACGAAGTCGTTGGCCGCCGCCCGCCTGAGCCGCCAGGCCGAGAAGGCCGGGCGGCTGGCGCCGGGGTCGCCGGAGAGGAACAGCAGGTCGCGGTAGCGCAGGATGTCGCGCACCCAGGCGTTCCAGAGTCCCATCAGGGGCCAGCGCACCGGGTCGGCCGGCGGGATGATGGTGCTGAAGCCGTCGCGCCACAGCGGCTCCAGCTGATGGGGGTCGGCCTCCAGGCCGCGGGCGGCGGCCAGCTCGCGGGCCCGATCCGGTTGGCCGAGGAGGTCCAGCCGGAACTGGCGATCGGCCATGATCCATTCCACGAAGCGCTTCACGCGGGCGATCTGCCGTTTTTCCTCCGGCGTCCGGGCGGCGGTGAAACGCTGATGAAAGGCGAAGGGGTCGCTGGCCTCGGCCGGTGGGGCAGCGTTGGACGTGGTCGGGCAAGGCTGGATGGCCATGGACGCTCCTGCAAGAGTTCGCGCCGGCGCGGGACCAACCGCGCGCCGGCGCGCACCAATCACTCCCCGGCGGCTGGGGCCGGGCGGCGGACCGCACCCTGCCGCGAGCCAGGCGGGGCCGGTTGGCGCGCGGCCGCCGGAAGCCCCGCCCGGTCGGGGAGGCTCCGGCGGCCGGGTTGGCCGGGGCGTCGTTACTAGGTGGCGACCACCGGGCCGACGGCCATCACGTCGGTCTCCACGCCGGTCTCGGTGGTGGTGGTGCAGGTGCTCACCTCCACCGCGGTCTGCTCGACCGTCTGGGCGCCGCCGGCGACCTTGTCCAGGTCCTCCTCGCTCATGGCGCCCTTCTTGTCGGCGATGTACTTTTTAAGATCGCCCTCGGTGACGTTGTAGCCCAGGCCGGCGGCGATCAGGGCCAGCGCCTTGGGATCCGGTCCGGCTTCCTTGAGTTTGTCGCGAATCGATTCCTTGGCCTTGGCGTCGGCCTCCAGACGCTTCACTTCCTCTAGGCTCATCTCGTCTCCCTCCTGATAACAGTCACTGAATGCCGGGTCCGGTCACGGCTCCGGCGCGGGGAAGGCCGCGCGTCTGGGGTTGCCGGCTGGAAGGCTAGGCGCGGCAGGTCAATTACTAGTGTAGGGCTTCCCGTACGCGGCATGTCAAGCTTCGTGCTTGGCGTTGGGAGCGATATGCGCCGGCGATGTCGCTCCCGCCGCCAGGTCCGCGCCCGGTCCGGTTCGCCACTGCCGGGCGGGGCGCTTGGGCCGGAAGCCAAATTCATGTAGAATCTGGCCGGTTACCCCAGCGGAGGCCCTGATGGCGGCCAAGCCGATCTGCGTGGACCTGGACGGGACCCTGGTGCGCACCGACACCTTGATGGAAGGCCTGCTGGCCTTGCTGCGCCTGCGCCCGCTCCACCTCCTCCTGCTGCCCTGGTGGCTGCTCCGGGGCCGGGCCCACCTCAAGGCCCAGGTGGCCGCCCGCGCCGGGCTGGACTGCGCCTGCCTGCCCTATGACGAGGCGGTGCTGGATTATCTGCGCGCGCGGCGGGCCGAGGGGCGCGAACTGGTCCTGGCCACCGGCAGCGACCGGGCCAACGCCGAGGCGGTGGCCAACCACCTGGGCCTGTTCGACCTGGTGCTGGCCAGCGATGGCGTGGCCAACCTAACCGGCCGGCGCAAGGCCGACGCCCTTGGGCAACGCTTCGGCGCCGGCGGCTATGTCTATGCTGGCAATTCGCTCAAAGACCTGCCGGTTTGGCGGGGAGCGTCCCAGGCCATCGTGGTCAACGCGCCCGGCCGGGTGGCCCGGCGGGTGCGGTCCCTGGGCCTGGAGCACCAGATCATGGGCCAGCCGCCGGCGGTGGGCCTGGGCTGTCTGCTCAAGGCCCTGCGCGCCCACCAATGGGTCAAGAACATCCTGGTCCTGGTTCCGGTCATGGCCGCCCACCGCCTGGACGAGCCCGCGCTCCTGGCCCGGTCCGGCCTGGCCCTGGCCCTGTTCATCCTGGCCTCGGCCGGGGTGTACCTGTTCAACGACCTAATGGACCTGGAGGCCGACCGCCGTTCGGGCGACAAATGCCGCCGCCCCCTGGCCTGCGGGGACATGCCCCTGGCCTGGGGGCTGACGCTGTTCCCGGCGCTGATGTTGGCCGCGCCGCTCTTGGCCGCCTGGTGGCTGCCCGGCCCCCTGGCCTGGTGGCTTTTGGCCTATCTCGCCGCCAACCTGGCCTACAGCCTTTGGCTCAAGACCCGGCCCCTGGTGGACGTGCTGCTCCTGGCCGGGCTATACAACCTGCGCATCCTGGCCGGCGGCGCGGCCGCCGGAGTGGAGGTGAGCCCCTGGTTGCAATCCCTGGCCGGTTTCGTCTTCCTCAGCTTGGTGCTGGCCAAGCGCTACGTGGAGCTTGACCAGGGCTTCGCGGCCGGAGGCGGCCCCCGCCGCCGCGGCTACCAGGCCGAGGACCGCCTGTTCCTGCTGGTGGTCGGCCTGGTCAGCGGCAACCTGGCGGTGCTGGTCTTCAGCCTCTACCTCACCAGCGAAACGGCCATGTCCCTCTATCGCCACCCCCATCTGCTCTGGGCGGTCTGCCCCCTGTTGCTCTACTGGATCAACCGGGTCTGGCTTCTGGCCAGCCGGGGGCGGCTGCACGAGGACCCGGTGCAGTTCGCCCTGCGCGACCCGGTGGGCTACCTGGTGGCGGGCCTGACCCTGGCGGTCATGATCGGGGCCAGCCTGTGAGCGCGGCCCATCCCTCCTGGGGGCGTTATCCCCGCGCCAGGGGCCAGCGCGGCCTGGCCCTGCACTGGCGCTGGGAGCTGCCGCGCTGGGACGATCTCGCCGGGCCGCTCCTGGCCCGCGGGCTGGGCCGTTCCTATGGCGACGCCTGCCTGAACCCCGGCGGCTGGCTGCTCCTGGCCAGGGGCCTCAACCGCCTGTTGGCCTTCGACCCCGCCACGGGCGTGCTGCGCGCCGAGGCCGGGGTGAGCCTGGCCGAGATTCTGGAATTCGCCGCGCCCAGGGGCTGGTTTTTGCCGGTGACGCCCGGCACCCGCTTCGTCACCCTGGGCGGGGCCATCGCCAACGACGTGCACGGCAAGAACCACCACCGCGCCGGAACCTTCGGCCGCCACGTCACCCGCCTGGAACTGGCCCGCTCCGACGGCGGCCGCCTGGTCTGCTCCCCCGGCGAGAACGCCGAACTATTCGCGGCCACCATCGGCGGCCTGGGGCTGACCGGGCTCATCACCTGGGCCGAGCTGCGCCTGACGCGGGTGGCCAGCGCCGACCTGGCCGCCGAGTACCTGCGCTTCGGCGGCCTGGACGAGTTCTTCGCTCTTTCGCGGGAATCCGACCAGGCCTACGACTACACGGTGGCCTGGGTCGACTGCCTGGCCGGCGGGGCGCGCCTGGGCCGGGGCATTTTCATGCGCGCCAACCACCTGGAGGAGCCCGTCGCCGGCCTGGGGCGCGGGGGCGCGGCCCTGGCCGTGCCCTGCGATCTGCCGGGCTGGGTGCTGAACCCGCTGACGGTGCGGGCCTTCAACGCGCTCTACTACCACCGCCAGACCCGGCCCATCATCCGCACCCCGGTGGATTACCGCAGCTTTTTCCACCCCCTGGACGCCATCGCCAACTGGAACCGCATCTACGGCCGCCGGGGCTTCGTGCAGTTCCAGGGCCTGGCGCCCACCGGACCGGACCGCGCGGTGATGGGCGAGATGCTGCGCCTGGTGGCCAAGTCCGGCCAAGGCAGCTTCCTGGCCGTGCTCAAGGTCTGCGGCGATCCCCCCTCGCCGGGATTCATGTCCTTCCCCCGCGCGGGCACCACCCTGGCCCTGGATTTCCCCCTGCGCGGGCAGTCCACCCTGCGGCTGATGGAGACCCTGGCCGGGCTGGTGCAGGCGGCCGGCGGGCGGCTGTATCCGGCCAAGGACGCCTGCATGTCGCCAAAAAATTTCCGCGCCTTCTATCCCCAGTGGCCGCGCCTGGCCGCGGCGGCCGACCCGCGCTTTTCCTCCGGCTTCTGGCGCCGGGTGGCGGCCGGGGATTAAGCTGTTCGGTGCCGGGACAAGGAGCCTGATGAAATGAGACGCATCCTGATCCTGGGGGCCGCCTCGGCCATCGCCCAGGCCGTCGCCCGGCTGTTCGCCGCCGAGGGCGACGCCCTGGCCATCGTGGGCCGCGACCGGCGCAAGCTCATGGCCGTGGCCGAGGACCTGCGCCTGCGCGGCGCGGGGGCGGTGCATGAGCGGGTGCAGGACCTGGCCCGCTGCGAGGACCATCCGGCCCTGGTGGATTGGGCGCTGGCCGCCCTGGGCGGGCTGGACGTGGCGCTCATCGCCCACGGCAGCCTGGGCGACCAGGCCGGGGGCCAGGCCGATTACGCCGTGGCGGCGCGCGAGTTGAACGTCAACTTCCTGAGCCACGTCTCGCTGCTCACCATCCTAGCCAACCACCTGGAGCGGCAGGGCGGCGGCGTGCTGGCGGCCGTCTCCTCGGTGGCCGGCGACCGCGGCCGTCAGAGCAACTACGTCTACGGCGCGGCCAAGGCCGGGCTCAGCGCCTTCCTGGGCGGCCTGCGCAATCGCCTGGCCCCGGCCGGGGTGGCGGTGGTGACCATCAAGCCGGGCTTCGTGGACACCCCCATGACCGCCCACATCCCCAAGGGCCTCCTATGGGTGGGGCCGGAATGGGTGGGGCGCGACATCCACCGCGCCATCCTGCGCCGGCGCGACGTGGTCTACACCCCCTGGTTCTGGCGCTGGATCATGCTGGCCATCCGTCTGGCGCCAGAGGCCATTTTCAAACGGCTCAAGCTGTGAGCGGGCCGGGCGTGGATAGGGCTCCCCTGCGGCTGACCCTGGTCATCCACGGCCTGAGCGCCGGCGGGGCCGAGCGGGTGATGAAGGTGCTGGCCGACGGCTGGGCGGCGCGGGGCGACGCCGTGACCCTCGTCACCCTGGACACGCTGGAAAGCGACTTTTACCGCTGCGACCCGCGGGTCATGCGGGTGGGCCTGGGGGTCAAGGCCGATTCGGCCGGGCCGGTCAGGGCGCTGGCCAACAACCTCCGGCGGGCGGCGGCCCTGCGCCGGGCCATCCGGGCCAGCCGGCCCCAGGTGATCGTCAGCTTCACCGACCGCACCAACGTCCTGACCATCCTGGCCGCGGCCGGCCTGGGCGCGCCGGTGGTCGCCTGCGAGCACATCGACCCCTTCCGCCACGGCATCGGTCCGGTCTGGGGGGGCTTGCGCCGGCTCACCTATCCCCGCGCCGGGGCGGTGGTGGGCGTCACCCAGGCGGCCGAGGATTTCGTGCGCCGCTTCGTGCGCCGCCGGCCGGTGCTCACCCTGCCCAACCCCATCGAGCCGCCGCCGCCGCCGGCCGAACTGCCCCGGCTCTGGCCAGAAGGCCCGGCGCTGATCGCCATGGGCCGCCTGGATCCCCAGAAAAACTTCCCGCTGCTCATCCGGGCCTTCGCCATCGCCCAGGCGGCCTGCCCGGACTGGCGGCTGGTTATCCTGGGCGAGGGCCCCTTGCGCCCGGAGCTTCAGGCCCTGGCCGACGGGCTGGGCCTTAGCGACCGGGTGCACCTCGTGGGCCGGGTGGACGACCCCTTCACCCATCTGCGCCGGGCAGAGGTCTTCGTGATGAGCTCGGACTACGAGGGTTTTCCCATGAGCCTCTTGGAGGCCATGAGTTGCGGCCTGCCGGTGGTGGCCACCGACTGCGGCACGGGCATGCGCGAGATCGTGCGGCCGGGAGTGGACGGCCTGCTGACGCCGGTGGGCGACGAAAAGGCCCTGGCCCAGACCCTAATGGGCCTGATGCAAGACCCCGCCCGGCGGGCGGCGCTGGCCGCGGCCGCGCCCCAGGTTTGCCGGCGCTTCGGCCTGGCCCGCACCCTGGGTCTGTGGGACGAGCTTTTCGGGCGGGTGCTGGCTCGCAAGGGAATCGGCGCGGCCTGTCACCCCGCGCGCGGCGGGTGAGTCGAGGCCTGGCCAGGGGAATGGACTGGCAGGAAAGAAGCGACTTCATCGCCAGGGGCCAAGGCCGGCGCCGCCCAACCTGCTGCGTCAAAGCGCGCGCGGGCGGCCGGCGCGGCGGACTCAGGGCAAGAACTTCATCAGGGTGGGCGAGACCTCCAGGGCCGATTCCACCCGCTCCACCCCCTCCACCTCGCCGGCCAGCTCCTTGGCCCGCTTGGCCTCGGCGTGGCTGGCCACGTAGCCGGCCAGGCTCAGGCGGCCGTCCAGGGCCTCCACCTCCAGGGCGTGGATGTCCAGCTCCTCCACCAGGCGGCGGCGGGCGCGGGCGGCCAGGACCATGCCGGCCAGCTGGCGCGCGGTCTCGGAGTTGGGCGTGTAGTCGTCGTGGGCGGCCAGGTCCAGCACGGTCAGCGCCGCCTGCTCCAGCGAAAGCCGCCCCATGTTCAGCACCAGGTCATAGTTCAGAGGCGAGGCCCAGTCGGCCCCGAACAGGTGGGCCACATAGGTGCGCCGCTGCTGGTCCACCACCGTGGCCAACTGCCGCGCCCGCTCCAGGTCGATGCCCTCGGCGTTGGCCAGGCGCTGCGCCCGGAGCTCCAGCGGGGCCACGGTGCGCACCCGAAGCACGCCCGGCACCAGCCGGAGCAGGAAGTTGGCCCCGCGGCCCACCAGCACCGCCCGGCCGGCCTGGGCGTATTGCAACGCCACCAGCTCCAGCAAGGCCGCGAAAACCCGGCGGCGGCGGTCGCTCAGGTCCAGCAGGGCCGGCCCCTGCTCGGCCAAAAGCTGGTGTTCGTCGCGGTCCAGGTCCACCAGGCCCTGCACGGCGTCCATCAGGGCGCGGTGGTCGATCAACTCCAGGCGGCCTCGCTCGCAGAGCCCAAGGGCCAACTCGTCGCGCAAGGCTCCCATCTCGCCCGAAATCGTGATGATGCTCATGGGACCTCCTCCGGCAGGGTTGGCGTTTCCCCCCCTTACTTATGAGCGTAGCACAACGGGGGCGGGCAAGGGCAAGCGCGCCCCGTGGGCGTGCGATCCCGCCGGCGGAGGGAGGGCAGGTTGCGGCAAAAGGATTGCCGGCTTCAGCCTTGTTGGCGGTTCAGGGCCTGCATGCGGGTGTTTTCCTGCAACTGGGCCAGGGCCGGGCTCGCCTGCACCCGCAGGGGGCGGGGTTCGGCCAGGCGCAGGCATTGCGGCGGCAGGGACTTGATCTGCTCGGCGTAGCGCTGGCGGGCCGCCTGCCAGCCCTGGCCGGGCTCCAGGCGGCGGCCTTGGCGCATCACCGGCGCGAGCAGGGGCTGGCCGGGCAGATCCTCGTCGCGCAGGCCCAGGCTGTCGCCCTGGATGCGGCCCTGGTCGTCCAACCGCCGCCATATCTGCTTGGGCGCGACCCAGCTCACCTTGCCGGTGGAAAGCTTCAGGGTGGGTCGGCCGTCGTAGCTGACCAACTTGTAGGCCAAGTCCAGGTAGGGGGCGTCGGCCGAGGAGCCCATGCGGGTGCCTACCGCGAACAGGTCCACCTGGGCGCCGCGGGCCAGCAGGTCGGCGATGCGGTACTCGTCCAGGCTGCCGCTGACCACCACCATGGCCTGCTCCAGGCCGGCCTGGTCCAGCATGGCCCTGGCCTGGCGGCTCATGCCCACCAGGTCGCCGGAGTCAAGCCGGATGCCCACCAGCCGATGGCCCCGCCGCTTCAGTTCGCCGGCCACCTCGATGGCGCGGACGAGGCCGGCCACGCTGTCGTAGGTGTCCACCAGGATCACGGTGTGGTCCGGGAAGGTCTCGGCGAAGGCCCGGAAGGCGGCGGTCTCGTCGCCGAAGGATTCCACGAAGGAGTGGGCCATGGTGCCCACCGGATTGATGCCGTAGGCCTTGGCCGCGGCCACGTTGCTGGTGCCGGAGAACCCCACCAGGGCCGAGGAGCGGGCGGCGGCCATGCCCGCCTGCACCCCCTGGGTGCGGCGCAGGCTGAAATCCACCAGGGTGCGGCCCTGGGCGGCCAGCACGCAGCGCGCGGCCTTGCTGGCCAGGGTGGAATGGAGGTTGATGATGTTGATGATCATCGTCTCCACCAACTGGGCCTCGATGATGGGCGCGGTGATCTCCAAAAGCGGCTGTTCGGCGAAGCAGACCGTGCCCTCGGCCATGGCCCAGACCTCGCCGCTGAAGCGCACGCCGGCCAGGTAATCCAGGAACCCCGGCTTGAAGCGGTTCAGGGAGGCCAGGTAGGCGATGTCCTCGGCGCTGAAGGCGAAGGATTCCAGATAGCTCAAGGCGTCTTCCAGCCCGGCCGCCACCATGAACCCCCGCTCCGGGGGCAGGTCGTGGGCGAAGAGGCTGAAGGTGGCCGGGCCGTTCATGCCGCGGGCGTGGTAGACCGCGGCCATGGTGATCTCGTAGAAGTCGGTGACTATAGCTAGGGAGCCGCCTTGCATCTCGCCCTCGATCAAAACAGGGGTGGCCTGATTCGAAGCCGTAAGCATATGCCCAGGCGGGGCGCGATGTCAAATCCAGGCGCTATGGCCTGGCCTGCGCCCCGGTCTCGCCCGGCCCTACTGGCTGGCCTGGACCGGGATGGGGGACAGGCAGCGCGTCAGGTCGGCCGGGCTCATCTGGACCAAGAAGCCGCGCTTGCCGCCGTTGATGTAGACGGCCGGCAGCTCCAAGATGGTGCTTTCCACGTAAACCGGCAGCGTCCGCTTGGTCCCGAAGGGGCTCACTCCGCCCACCTGGTAGCCGGTCAGCCTGGTCACCGCGGTCGGGTCGCAAGGGCTGATATGCTTCACGCCCAACTGGCGGGCCAGGGCCTTGGTGCTCACCTGGCGGTCGCCGTGCATCAGGACCACCAGCGGATTCTTGGCCTCGTCCTCCATCACCAGTGTTTTAACCACCTGGTGTTCGTCGACTCTGAGCTCGCGCGCGGCCACCTCGGTGCCGCCCTTGTCCTCATAGGCGTAGGGCCGGGGGGTGAAGCGCACTCCGCGCTCGCGCAGAAAGCGCACCGCCGGCGTGATGGGGATGCTGTCCTTGGCCACGGCCCCGCCTCCATCCAAGGTCGCCTCAAGTTAACCCAGCCGCCGGCCGGGCGCAAGCGCCGGGCGCGGGTTGCCGGCGGCGGCGGTTTCATAGATAATGCTGCCACCTGAGAAAGCCGGGTTCCGGGCCTGGACTCTTGCCCGCAACCTGGTCCGCGGGCCATGGCTGGCCCGCCGGGCGCGAACGCGCCCAGGAGGCCAGTCAAAATCACGCTTTTGCCTGGCCGATGGGCAAGCAAGCCATGGATGGCGGCGCTTGCCCGGAGATTCAGGGCCGTAAAGGGGCGCGCGATGAACGTGAGCATATTCGGCCTGGGCTACGTGGGGGCCACCAGCCTGGCCTGCCTGGCCGAGCTGGGCCACCGGGTGACCGGGGTGGACGTGAACCCCCAAAAAGCCCAGATGATAAACCAGGGGCTCAGCCCGGTCTTCGAGCCCGGCCTGCGGGAGCTGATCCAGAAGCACCTGGCCCTGGGCAACCTCTCCGCCACCGGCGACCACGGCGCGGCCCTGGCCGCGGCCGAGGCGGCCCTGGTCTGCGTGGGCACTCCCTCCACCCGCCACGGCCTGGTGGACGACCGCGCCCTGCAGCGGGTGATAGCCGACATCGCCCGCCACCGCCGCCAGAGCGGCCGGGTGATTCCCATCCTGGTGCGCTCCACCGCCCTGCCGCCCCTGCACCGGGGGCTGATGGACCTGCTGCGCCGGGAGTTGGGCCCGGACCAGCCCCTGGCCTACTGCGTGCACCCGGAGTTCCTGCGCGCCGGCAGCGGGGTCCAGGACTTCATGGAGCCGCCCAAGGTGATCTTCGGCCCCAGCGACGAGGCCGCCGCCGCCGCCTGCCGGGGGCTCTACCCCGGCTTCGGCCTGGCGCCGGTCTTCACCGACCCCCTCATCGCGGCCATGGCCAAGTACGCCGACAACTGCTTCCACGCGGTCAAGGTAACCTTCGCCAACGAGATGGGCCTGGTCTGCAAGGCCCTGGGCATCGACGCCCGCCAAGTGATGGACATCTTCCGCCTGGACACCAAGCTTAATCTGAGCGGCTACTACCTGAAGCCCGGCTTCGCCTTCGGCGGCTCCTGCCTGCCCAAGGACCTGAAGGCCGTGGTGCAGTGGGGCCGCCAGAACATGGTGGCCCTGCCCATGCTGGAGCACGTGCTGCCCAGCAACGAGCTTCAGGTCAGCCAGTTCCTGGCCAGGGTGCTGGAAACCGGCGCGCAGCGGGTGGGCATCTTCGGGCTGGCCTTCAAGGAGAACACCGACGACCTGCGCGAGTCGCCCCTGGTGGCCCTGGCCGAGTCGCTGGCCGGCAAGGGCAAGACGCTGGCCATCTACGACCCCAACCTGGCCGTGAGCCGCATGGTGGGCACCAACCTGAGCTTCGCCCTGGCCGCCCTGCCCCACCTGGCCGAGGTGCTGGTGGACGACCCCGCCCGGCTGGTGGCCGATTCCGAGGCGGTCATCATCTCGCGCGATTTTCCCGGCCTGGACTGGGCCGGGCTGCCCTGGCGGGCCGAGCAGACCGTGTTCCACCTGGCCCACGCCGGCCAGCCCGGCGGCGCGGGCGGACGCGGCGAGGGCCTGTACTGGTAGGGGGGGCGGGCGTGGCCACCGGAGCGCTGGAGCGCCTGCACCGCCTGGGCCGGGTAAAGGCCCTGCGGGCGCTCATGGGCGGCCTCAACGCCCTGGCCGCCCCCCTGGGCCCCTGGCCGGTCAAAGTGGACGGGCTGACCATCATGGCCGGCAGCCTGGACCGCCTGGCGGTGCTTTGGCTCATGCGCGCCGGCCGCGGCGACCGTCTGGCCCTGGCGCTCTGGGACCGCCACTGTCGCCCCGGCGCCACCGTGTTGGACGTGGGCGCCAACCTGGGCCTCTACGCCCTGCGCGCGGCCCGGCTGGTGGGCTCCGGCGGCCGCGTGGTGGCCTTCGAGGCCGACCCGGACAACGCCCGCCTGCTCAGGCTCAGCCTGGCCCGCAACCGCCTGGACAACGTTGACCTCCGCGCCGAGGCGGTGACCGACCAAGTGGGCTCGGTGCGCCTGTTCATCCGGCCGGAGCACAAGGGCGACAGCGAACTGGGCTACCAGGGCGGCGACCGTCCCAGCGTCGAGGTTCCGGCCACCACCATCGACGCCGCCCTGGCCGGCGAGATGCGGGTGGATCTGATGAAGCTGGACATCCAGGGGGCCGAGGCTTTCGCCATCCGGGGCATGGAGGCCATGCTGGCGGCCAGCCCCGACCTGAAGGTCATCAGCGAGTTCTGGCCCCTGGGCCTGGCCCGCTGCGGCATCGAGCCCCTGGACTATCTGCGCTGGTGGCGGGAGCGCGGTTTTTTCATCAGCCGCATCGACGAGGCCCTGGGCCGCCTGGAGCCGGTGTGCGACCTGGCGGCGCTGACCGAGCACGCCCACGCCCACCAGGACGCCAACCTGTTCCTGGAGCGCCGGCCGTGAGCGAGCCGGCCAGCGCCTATTCTGGCCTGGTCCTGCCCTGGCTGGACCGCGCCCTGGCCCTGATGGACCGCGATCCCGGCTCGCCCACCCACGGCTGCTGCGACCGCGCCTTCTGGCACTACCGCAGCCTGACCAACTTCGCCGGGGCCACCTGGCAGCAGCTCATGCTGCCCCTGGCCCTGGCCTGGGCCACTCCCCGGCCGGACAACCCGCGCCACGGCGACCCGACCCTGCTGGCCGCCGCCACGGCCGCCCTGGGCTTCTGGGCGAGCCTGGGCCATGGCGACGGCTCGTTCGACGAGTGGTATCTGAACGAGCGCAGCTACTGCCCCACGGCCTTCACCGCCGCCGGGGCCGGGCTGACCATGCTGGCCCTGGGGGATGCCCTGGCCCCCGCCGTCCGGGATAAGGCCCTGGCCGCCCTGGAGCGGGCCGGGGCCTGGCTGGCGCCGCGCGCCAACCCCACGGTGATGAACCAGAACCTGGCCGCCGCCCTGGCTTTCGCCGCCCTGGCCGCCCTTGCCGGCCGGCCGGCCTGGCGCGAGGCCGGCCGAGAGCGCCTGGCCCTGGCCGCCGCCCGCCAGCACGCCGAGGGCTGGCTCAGCGAATACGGCGGGGCCGATTTGGGCTACTCGACCCTGGCCCTGGACCTCTTGGCCGGCTGCGATCGCCTGGACCCCGAAGGTCCGGCCTGGGCCATGGCCCGGCCGCTGATCGGCTTCCTGGCCGGGCTCGTCGGCCCCGGCCCCTGGCTGCCGGGCCGCCTGGGCAGCCGGGGCACGGCCCACGCCTTCGCAGCCGGGGCCGAGCACTTCGCGCCCCGCGAGCCCCAGGCCGCCGCCCTGGCCGGGCTGTGGCGCGCGGGCCACGCCCAGGGCCTGCTGGCCGGGCCGGGCCAGGTGGACGACCGCTACTTCGCCTATTTTCACCTGCCCCAGTTCGCCCTGGCCTGGGCCTGGGCCGGGCCGGAGACCCCGGCCGCCCAACCGGCGCAACCAGCCGTCCTGGACCTGGCCGGCTGCGGCTTCAGCCTGCGCCGCGGCGAACATGGCTCGTTGTTCATGAGCCGCCGCCAGGGGGGGGCCCTGGCCTGGCTCATGCCCGACGCCCCGCCGCTTTACGACCTGGGCTGGCAGGCCCTGGCCGCCGGCCGGGGGGTGTTCCAGAGCAATCACTGGCGCGAAGGCGCGCTGGCGGCCGGCGAAGACCTGACCGCCGAGGCCGAGCTGGCCAAGGCCTCGCGCGGCCAACCCATCGCCGGCGCGCGCCAGGCCGCCTTCGCACTGTTCACCAGCCTCCTGGCCGCCTCCCGGCCGGCCGAGGCCTTCCAGGCCCTGGCCAAGCGCCGCCTGATCCAGCCCGCCGCCCTTCTGGGCCTGCGGCTCGTCCGCCGGGTGGAGCTGGCCGAGGGCCGAATGATAATCAGCGACCGCCTGGAGCGCCTGCCGGGCTGCCCGGCCCTGACCGGCCTGGGGCCGGCCCAGGCCATCGCCATGCACAGCCCCTCGGCCCGTCAGGAGCCGGGCGGGGCGCTGGACTGGGGCTTTTTTTGCCCGGAGCGCGCCGCCGCCGCCTTCAACCAGGCCGGCCGGCTTGGACTGCGCAGGGTTTATGAGCTCGGCGGCGGCGGCCCGCGCCTGCTGGCCGCCGAGCCGGCGCCATAGCCCGCCCCGGACCTGGGCGCAAAAAGCCCTGGTCCCCGCGAAGGCTTGGGGTAAGATTGGCTCCTGAGCCAGGGGGGAAGGAGAATCCGGCCATGCCCAGAGCCTGCGTGGTGGTCCCCACCCGCAACGAAGAAAAACTCATCGGCCAGGTGATCGCCGAGATCCGCCAGGCCATGGCCAAGACCCGCTACGACGACCTGGTGATCCTGGTGGTGGACGACTCCACCGACGGCACCAAGGCGGCGGCGGCCGCGGCCGGCGCGGTGGTCATCCGCGGCGACGGCGAGGGCCTGGGCTCGGCCATGCACCGGGGTCTCAAGAGCGCCCTTAACTGGCGGCCCGACGTGATCGTCAGCGTGGACGGCGACGGCCAGGCCGATCCGGCCGAGATTCCCGATTTCCTGGAGCCCATCGACGCCGGCCGGGCGGACCTGGTGCTGGGCTCGCGCTTCGCCCGCTCCGATCTCATCGACTACCAGTACCGCTGGCGCAACCGCACCGGCGTGAAGCTCCTGGTGGGCATCCTGCGCTCCTACACCGGCCTGCCGCTGACCGACAGCCACGGCGGCATCCGGGCCATGCGGCCGGAGGTGGTGGAAGACCTGACCATGATCGGCACCCACACCTACGTGCAGGAGACGATCATCGACGCGGCCGAGAAGGGCTATCGGGTCGCCGAGATACCCAGCGTGTGGCGCAAGCGCCAGCACGGCAAGTCCCGCGTGGTGGGCTCCATCCCCACCTACATCGCCTACACCTGGCCCATCCTGTTCCTGCGCTCCGGCAACCACATCCGCTGGCTCTACACCGGCGGCCTGGTCCTGGCGGCCCTGGCCGGCCTTTTCTTCCTGGTCGTGGCCGCCCAGGAGGGCTTCAGCCTGCGAAACATGGGCGGGCGCACGCCGGCCTTCATCCTCATCGCGCTGATGGTCATCACCGGCGTGCAGCTTTTTTTCTTCGGCTTCGTGCTGCAACTGCTCAAGCAGATCAACAAGAACCTGGGCCGCCTGGGCCGGCGCGAGCCGGGGCCGCCAGATGGAGTAGACCGGTGACCATTTCCGCGGGCGGCGACGCCCTCAACGTGGGCGTGATCGGCTTCGGCAAGCTGGGGCTGTTGCACGCGGCCATACTCAACGGCCTGCCCGGCGCCAAGCTAGTGGCCGTGGCCGACCAGTCCAGCCAGGTGCTCAAATTCCTCAAGTCCAAGATGCCCGATCTGAAGGTCTACGACGACCACCACCGCATGCTGCGCGAGGAGAGCCTGGGCGCGGCGGCCATCGCCACCCCCACCGGCAGCCACGCCCAGATCGCCCTGGACTGCGTGAACGCCGGCCTGCCCTTCATGGTGGAAAAGCCGCTCTGCGCCCGCGCCAGCCAGGCCCTGCCCCTGCTGGAGGCCCTCAAGGCCCGGCCGGTGGTGAACATGGTGGGCTACATGACTCGCCATCAGGAGGGCTTCGTCCAGGCCCGGCGCATCATCGCCTCCGGGGCCCTGGGCCGGCTGCAGAAATTCCAGGCCACCATGTACATCGGCCAACTGTTCAAGACCGGCAAGGGCTGGCGCTACGACAAGGAAGCCTCCGGCGGCGGGGTGCTCATCACCCAGAACAGCCACCTGGTCGACATGCTGCTCTGGCTCTTCGGCGAGCTTGAATGGGTGAGCGGCCACACCCAGAGCCTGTATTCGGAGCAGGTGGAGGACTGCGCCCACGCCTATTTCAAGTTCAAGAGCGGGCTGGCGGGCTTCTTGGATTCCTCCTGGTCCCAGCGCCACTACCGCACCATCGTCATGGGCATCAGCGTGCAGGGGAGCCTCGGCACCCTGGAGGTGGAGGACGACGGCCTGCGGCTTTTCCTGGACCGCGCCCACGGCCAGTGGCCCGCGGGCTGGACCAATTGGCGCAAGCCGGATCTGTTCAAGGGCGTGAGCCTGGACATCGGCGGGCCGTACTACACCCGCCAGGCCGAGGAGTTCATCGCCGCGGTGCGCGGCCAGGGCTCGGTCGCCTCCGACGTATTGAGCGCCTACCGCACCCAGTGCGCGGTGGAGGCCATCTACCGCTCGGCCAGCCAGGACGGCGCGCCGGTGAGCCTGGAAAGCTTCTAGCCATGGAAAACGTGCTCATCGACCGCATCGTGCTGGGCCACAACGCCTTCTTCGGCGTGGATCATCTCTCCGCCGCGCGCGGGGCCGAACGCGCCGCCTATTTCGCCGATCCGGAGCGCATCCTGGAAGTGGTGCGCGCCGCCATGGCCGCCGGGGCCGGCGGAATGATGATGTCCACCCACGAGCGCTCCATACCGGTGGCCGAGCTGATCGCCGCCGACCGCGAGCTGGCCGAGAACCTGCGCCTCTATCCCCTGCTGCCCTACGCCCAGAAGTACGTCACCCGCGCCAACGAGGTCGGGCTGCTAAACCTGGTGCTGGAGTCGCTGGCCGGCTCCGGCCTCATGGGCGGGCTGGCCATGATGTTCCAGGGGGCCAAGGGCGTGCTGGCCAGGGACGTCAACGCCATCCTTGGCGCGCTGATCCGCCTGGAGCTCAAGCATCTGGAGAAGCTCAAGCTCCAGGCGGTGTTTTTGCACGACGTGCTCACCGACCTGGCCCTGGGCTTGGAGCTGCCGGAGGTGTTCGATTTCTACGCGGCGGAGATCAAGCGCCTCTACGGCTGCCATGGCGCTTTCGCCACCAAGAACCTGCCGGTGTTGCTGGCCAAGTTCAAGGCCTGGGGGCTGAAGCCGCCGGTGGTGATGACCCACGTCAACCGCATGGGCTATTTCATGAACCCCGACCGGGCCGCCTGCGAGGCCGCCGCCGCGGCCCACGAGGTGAGCATCCTGGCCATGGGCACCCTGGCCTCCGGCTACCTGAAGCCGGACGAGGCCTACGCCTACCTGGCCACGGTGCCCAGGGTGGACGCGGTGGTGGTGGGGGCGTCCTCGGCCGCCCACATCAGTGAAACCTTCGCGGCGGTGCGGGCGCACATGCCCTGGGGCGGGGAGCAGGGCTAGGGCCTTTCGGCTAACCGCCAGGAGGCCAGCGCCCCCCCGGCCAGGCAGACCAGCACGGTGAGGATGACGCAGAAGGAATAGGCCAGGGCCCCGCTGGGGGCCACCCCGGCCAGGCCGAAGAAGTAGACCAGGGCCAGGTCGCGCGAGCCGATGCCGGCCACGCTCACCGGCAACAGCGCCAGCAGCGCGGCCAGGGTCAGGGCCGCCACCAGGTCCACCACGCCCAGGGGCAGGCCCAGGGCCTGCAAAAACACCCAGCCCTGCAACATTTGCAGCAGCCAGGCCAGCACCGTCAGCAGGCCGGCCTGGGTCCAGGCCCGCCAGCCCAGGGCGCTGAAGCCCGACCAGGATTCGCCCAGCCAGCCCATGAGCCGGCCCCGGCGCGAATCCGGGGCCAGGCGGCCGCGCCAGCGGGTCTTGAGCCGCCGGGCCAGCCAGAGCGCCAGCCAGGCCCCGGCCGCCCCGACCAGGATCAGCGCCCCCAGCCCCCACCAGACCCAGGCCGCCTCCCGGCCCAGACGGGCCAGGTGCATCGCCAGGGCCGCGGCCCCGGCCAGGAGCAGCCAGACGGCGTCGGCCAGGCGGTCGCCCACCACCGAGGCGAAGGAGCGGCTGGTGGGCACCCCCAGGCGCTCCAGGAAGTGCAGCTTGGCGAACTCGCCGGCCCGGCCGGGGGTGACCAGGCCCAGGGCGGCGGCGGTCAGGTGGATCAGCCATTCCCGACCCGGCGCGACCCGCGCCCCCAGGGCGCGGTTGAGCACCCGCCAGCGCCACCATCGGGCCAGGATCGGCGGCCAGGTGAGCGCCAGGAGGGCGAGGGCGAGCATGAACGGCCGGGCCTGGCCCAGCTCGGCCAGGATGCGGCCCAGGTCGGCCCGGGCCACCAGGTAGATGAACAAGGCCGGGCCGATCAGGCGCAGGCCCCAGGTGCGGGCCAATTCGCCCAAACCCTTCCCGCCTTTTGCTCCCGCGTCCGGTGCCATGTTTTCCCCCGCCCGGTATAGCCGGCTGGGCTAGCATACCCGCAAACGCCGCGCCGGGCCAGGCCGGGGGCGCGCGGGCCGGCGCGGTTGACAACCCGGCCCTCGCGGCTAAAATGGCAGCCATTGTCCATGGGTTGCCCACCGGCCAGGAGAGAGCATGACCCCCGCCCCCCCGGACGCCCGCCCCCAGCGCGAGGCCGATCACTTCACCCAGCTTTACACCGCCAGCGGCCACACCTGGTGGGGCAACCTGACCGCGGCCGGCCAGCGGCGCAACGACCGCCGCCTGGAGCTGTTGCGTGAGCGGCTGGCCATCACGCCCGCCACCCGCATCCTGGAGGTCGGCTGCGGGGCGGGCGAATACACCCGCCGCCTGGCCCGCCTGGGCTGCCCGGTCACCGCCATCGACATCACCCCGGTGCTGGTGGAGAACGCCCGGCGCACCATACCCGGCCAGCAGATGCGCTTCATGGTCATGGACGCCACCGCCCCCGACCTGCCGGCCGGGTCCTTCGACGTGGTCTTCGGCAAGTCCATCCTGCACCACATCGACTACCGCCGCGCCCTGGCCAACTACCGCCGCCTGCTGGCCCCCGGCGGGTCCATCTTTTTCTCGGAGCCCAACCTGCTGAACCCGATCAACTTCTTCGGGCTCAAGCTGCCCGTCCTGCGCAGGCGCCTGGAGTTCAGCGAGGACGAGATCGCCTTCACCCGCGGCCAGTTGGAGGCCGTGCTCACCGGCCTGGGCTATTCCCAGGTGCGGGTGGAGCACTTCGACTTCCTGTTTCCGCGCATCCCCGACCGCCTGATCGACGCCGTGGACCGCCTGGGCCGCACCCTGGAGAAGACACCCCTGCTGCGCGCTTTCTCCGGCAGCCTGCTCATGACCGCCCAGGCCTGAGCCCGACACAGGCCATGGAGCACCCCGCCTGGTCCGAACCCGCCGCGCCGCGCCCGCCGGCCGTGGCAGGAGAGGCCGCCGGCCTGGCCGGCTGGTGCCTGGTGCTGACCCTGGCCGCGCTGCTCATGGGCCTGGGCCTGCGTTTTTGGGGGCTCACCGAGCAGGGCATCACCTCCTGGGACGGGGCCATGTACGCCAACGTGGCCCGCGTCCCGGCCATGATCCTGGACTGGCTGCGCGAGCATGGCCGCTGGTGGCCCGGCCCCGGCGACCTGGCCGCCATCAAGGACTTTTTAGGCGAGATGGGCGCGGAGTACTCGGCCCAGAAGGCCGGGCACCTGGCCTTGCTGGCCTTGGGCTTCCTGGTTTTGGGGATAAATGACTACGCCCCGCTGGCCGTCTCGGCCCTGTGCGGCTTCGGGGTGCTGGCGCTCACCTGGCGGATGGGGCAGCGCTTCTTCGGCCCCCTGGCCGCCTGCCTGGCGGTGACCCTGCTGGCGGTGTCGGTGGTGATGGTGGGCTATTCGCGCTCGGTCTATCCCCAGGCCGACACCGCCTTGGCCTTCCTGGCCGCGTTCCATTGCCACCTGGCCAGTCTGCCCGCCCCCGGCCAGGCCCCGGCCGTGCGCCGCCGGCCGCTCCTGCTCGCCTCGCTTTTCCTGGGCCTCGCCGCCACCCTGCACCCCAGCCTGCTCAGCGCGGCCGGGCTGCTGCTCATGGGCGAGGCCTATTTGCTCCTCAGCGCCCCCCGCCCCCGGCCCTGGCGGGTGGCGGCCAAGCGCCTGGGGCTCCTGCTCTGTCTGGCCCCCTGGCCGGCCCTGGCGGTGGAGGCGTTGATGCGGGCCGCCCTGGGCGGCGGAGTGGAGACCACCCTGGGCTATTTCGTGCGCGGCGGCGACACGGTGGCGGCCAGCCAGCTTCGGCTGGACTTGGCCGACTTGTGGTTCTTTCCCAACAACTTCTGGCGCCTGGAAGGCCCGGCCTTCAGCCTGCTGGTCTGGGGCGGGCTGATCTGGACCCTGTGGCGTTTCGTCCGCACCCGTGAGGCCAAATACCTGCTGTTGGCCGGCCTGCCCCTGGGCCAGATGGCCTTCTGGTCCCTGGCCTACACCACCCTGAAGACGGTCACCATCGTCTATCCCCTGCTGGCCCTGGCGGCGGGGCTTTTTGGCCAGGCCCTGCTGCTGGCCACGGCCCGGCGGCGGGGGCCTGGCCTGGCCAGCCTGGGCCTGGTGCTGCTGGTGGGGCTCACCGCCTGGGCTGGATGGCAGCGCAGCGTTCCGGTTGTGGAGCACCGGGGAGGCTATCGGGCCGCGACCCAGGCGTTGGTGGACTACATGGCCGCCCACGGAGGCGTCTTCGCGCTGCACGACCAGAGCGTGCACGCCCACCCGCCCCTGCGCTTCTACCTGGGCCTGGCCAAGGCCAAACTGCCGGCCGGCTTTCCCGGCCGGATCGACTTCGCGCCGGGCGCGCGCGGCGACTACCTGTTCATCAACGACATGTGGCTGGGCAGCCAGACCGACGCGCCGGGGTTGCTGCGCTTTTTGGCCAGCGAGCCGCCGGTCATCATGGTCCCCCACCTGCAACGGTTTTTCCTGCCGGTGTTCAAGGTGCACCGGACGCACCTGGAGCCCGGCTGGGACGCCCCCGCCCGCCTGGGGCCGGGCCGGGGCTTCATCTGGATCTACGACAAGCGCCGGCTGAAGGAGCGGCCCGGCTTCCGCTACTAGGTCCTTTCGGCCCTCTCCCCCGCCCGGCGGAGGAGAGGGGAGGGCGTGGGGCTGAAGGTTTCATCTGCGCCCGCAACTCGCCTTAATTGAACTCCCAGGAGAAGATCACGTCCACTCCGGAGTCGCGGGTGGTGCCCACCTGACTGTCCAGGCTCAGCCACTGGTTGATGCGGTACTCCAGGCCGATGTTCTGGCCGCCCTCGCTGCCCAGGTTCTGGCGATAGCGCAAGTAGAGATCGCTGCTCAGGTACTTGCCGGCCTCCAGGGACGATCCGGCGCTGGCGTCGCTGTGCACGGTCACCACGTCCGGGCTCAAGCTGGGTCCCAGGATCTTCTCGATCTCGCGCCGGCTGCCCTGGCCCAGCAGCGCCAGGGCCTGGGCCGAAAGGGCGCGGCTCTCGCCCGCGTTTAGACTGGCGGCGGGCCGGCCGAAGATGATGGTGGAGAGTATGTCGGCCTGGCTCATGGGCGGCTCGCTACTTAGCTGAAGCTGGGGGGCGAAGGCCGAGCCCTGCACGGTGATAAATATCTGGGTGGAGCCGGCGCGGTAGTGCACGTCCACGTTGAGGCTGGGGTCCGGGGCGTCCTTGCCGGCGAAGTCGAATTGGCCGCGGGTGACCACGAAGCGCCGGCTTTCCACGAAGATGGCCCCGTTGTCGGTGGTGAAGCTGTCGCGGAAGACGAGCGGCCCGCCGCTGGCCTTGGTGACCATCACCGCGCCGCCCAGGGTCACCCAGCCCTCGTCCACCACCACCCGCAAGGCCTGGCCCACGTCCACCTTGGCCGCCAGGGCCAGGCTGCCCAGGGGGCCGGGGAAGAATATGCGCGGGGCCTTGCGCCCCTCGCGCGCCAGGGGCGGCGGCTTCTGGCCGGGACCCAGCACCACCACGTCGTTGAGGGCGGTGGGCGGGGTCTGGCCGGCGCGGATGACGGCCGAGCGCGGCCGCAGCACGGCCCTGGCCTGGGGGGCGGCCACCGGGCCGGAGAGGTCCAGGTCCAGATCGGTGGTCACCTGGCCCAGCGCGCCCAGGCCCACCAGGAGGTCCGGCCCCTTGGCCTTCAACTCCACCCAGCCGGGGTCGTCGTCCTCCGGCATGACCAGGCGGCCGTGCATGACCAGGCGGCCGCCGCTGGTGGCCCCGCCCTTGACCAACACTATCTCGCGTCCCCGCGCCGAGACGGTCAGGTCCAGTTCGTCGATGCGCTGACCGGTGGATTCGATGACCAGGGAGCCGCCGGCCAGTTCCAGCCGCCCGCGCAGCTCTGGCCGGGCCGGATCGCCGCTGGCGCCGAGGTCCAGGTCCAGGCGGCCCCGGCCCACCCTGAGGCCCGGCATCAGGGGGGCCAGCAGGTTGAGCGGCAGGTCCTTGGCCGTGGCCCTGGCCTCCAGCCCGCGTTCGGTCACCCGCAGGCGGGGCGGGTGCAGGCCGGCCTCCAGGCCCAGTTCGGCCTGGATGGCCAGCACCGGCTGGCCGTCCAGGCGGGCCTGGCCCTCCAGGCCCAGGGTCTCGCCGTCCAACTGGCCCTGGAAATCCACCTCCGCCCGGCCCAGCCGCCGCCATTCAAGCCCGTGCAGGCGGCCCTTGAGCTGCAAGCGGGGCCGGGCCAGGCTGCCGGTCAGGTCGGCGGCCAGGTCCAGGAGCGTTTCCGGCGCAAGCCGGCGAGCGGGCAGCCAGGGCTCCAGGAGGACGCCGGTCAGGCGCAGGCTGGCCTGCATGGGGCCGTCCAGGCTGCCGCGTCCGCTCAGCTCCAGGCGCTCCCGGCCCTGGGTCAGCACCAATCCCCCCAGATCCACCGCCTCCCGGTCCAGGCCCAGTTCGGCCTGGCCGGCCTGCTGCCAGGCCTTTTGGCCGGCCGGTTTGATCTTCAGGCCGGAGATGCGGGCGCGCAGGGGCAGGGCCAGGGGGCCTCGATTGTCGGCGGAGAGGGAGATCTCCAGTTGCGGCCCGCGGCCGGAGAGGTTCAGCCTGGCCCCGCCGGCGTCGGCGGTCAGCTCCGCCCAGACCTCCCGCCAGGCCAGGTCGCCGCCGGCCAGGTCGTTGATGCGCAGCCGGGCGACGCCCTTGAGCGGCCAGGCCGCCGCCGGGGTGCCGAGCTCCAGCTCGGCCCGGCCCAGGCTGGCCGTCCCCAGGGCCAGTTCCCGGCCGGTCAGGGTCAGGTTCAGGGCCGGGCCTGACCAGGGGCCGCGCAGGCGGCCGTGGGCCTCGATGGAGCCGGCCGGCTCCAGCGGCGCGGCCAGCCCCAGGCTGTCCAGCGCCTTGGCCAGGCGGGCCAGGTCGGGGCAGGCCAAGTCCCAGTCCAACTCGGCGCTTTCCAGGCCGGCCTGGCCACGGGCCGCCAGGCGCAGCCAGGCGGCTTCCATCGCCACTTCGCGCAGATGCCAGGCCCCGGCCGCGCGGCCGCCGTGGGCTTCCAGACGCTCGATGGGGGCCTCGGCCCCCAGGCGCGACGGGTCCAGGCGCAGGTGCAGGTCCAGGTCGCGGCCCTGGGCCGCCACCCGCAGGCGGCCGTTGAGCAAGGCGGCGGACAACTGCGGCGGCGCTAATCCGGCCAGGGCCGGCGGCAGAGTCAGGTTGCGCAGGCCGATCTCGCCCTGGGCGGACAGGGGCTTTTCGCCGTCGGGCAGCTCCAGGCCGCCCTGGGCCTCCAGGTCGCCGAAGTCCGTGCGCGCGCCCAGGCGCTCCACGGTCAGGGTCCGGCCGTCCTGGCGCAGCTTGAGGTCAAGGCTCTTGCCCCGCCATTGCTCCCAGGCCGGGTTGGTCAGCTCCAGCTCCAGCTCGCCCCGGCTGGCGGCCTGGCCGGGCCAGCCCTGGCTGTCCAGGCGCAAGACGCCGCTCAGGGCCACTGGTTCGGGGCTGAGCCCGGCCCGCATGAGGTCCAGGTCGCGCAGCGTCGCCTGCGCCTTGACCGCTGGTTGCTCCAGGTTGACCTGGGCGCTGAGCCCCAATTGGCCGCTGGCCTGCCTGATTTCGGCCTTGAGGCGCAGGTCGGCCAGGTGGCCATCGGCCTCCAGACCGAAATCCAGCGGCTCCGGCGGCGGGGCGAAGTCCGGCTGGTATTGGGCCAGGCTCCGCCAGTCGGCCAGGCGGCCCCAGGCCCGGCCCCGCAGCGACGGCCTGGCCTCCCAATCCAGCGCACCCTGGGCCTCCAGGCGGCTGGGTCCGGAGCGCAGGATCAGCGATCCCAGCTCCAGCTTGCGCCCCCGCAGCGTGAAGCTGGCCCGCAGGGAGGCCGGTTGGGGCCGGCCGGCCAGATTGAGATCGGCGTGGGAAAGTTCGGCCTCCAGGCGCAGGCCGGCGGCGGAGAGCAGCAGGCGGCCCGCCAGGTCCACCCCCTCGGCGCCGACCAGTTGGCCGAGCTGGCCGTTGGCCATGAGCGCCCCGTCCACGACCTCCAGCCGGGCGACGCTGAGCGCCAGGGGCAGGGGGCCGGCCACGGCGGCGGCCTGGGCGGGCAGGTCCAGGGGCAGGTGCACCCGCGGGCTCACCAGGCGCAGGCGGCCCAAGCGGACGCTGCCGCCCAAAAGCGCCAGGGGGTTGTAGCGCAGCTCCACCTCGGCCGCCTGGGCCAGCACCCGCCCCTCGCGGGTCAGGCGCAGATCGCTCAGGCGCAGGTTGGTCAGGGGGTTGCCGGAAAGCTCGCCCAGGGTGAAGTCCGCGCCGGTGGCCTGCCTGAGCTCATGGGCGATCAAGGCCTGCACTTGCGCCCGGCCCCAGTCGCTGGCGGCCAAGGCCCAAAGCGCCAGCCAGGCCAGGGCCAGGAACAGCCCGGCCCCGCCCGCGGCCCAGACCGCGATTCTCAGCCAGCGCCGGGCCATCAGAAGGCCTGACCCACGCTGAGGTAGAACTCATAGCGGGGGATGGGGGCGTTTTCCGGCGGGTTGAGCTGATAGCCGAAATCCAGGCGCAACGGCCCCACCGGGGTGTTGTAGCGCAGGCCGGCCCCGGCGGTGTAGCGCAGGTTGCCCAGGGCCGAACGGATGTCCTCCCAATCCTCATAGGCGTTGCCGGCGTCCACGAAGGCCACCCCGCCCAGCTCGCCCCAGATGGGGAAGCGCGCCTCCACGCTGCCCTCGATCATGGCTTCGCCGCCCAGGGGCTTGCCGGCCGAATCCAGCGGACCCAGGGTCTGGTAGGGGTAGCCGCGCACGCTGTTGGCCCCGCCGGGGAAAAAGCGGCGCACCAGGGGAATGCGGTCGGTGCCCGGCAGGGGGTAGGCCAGGCCGCCCTTGGCCCGCGAGGCCAGGTGCCAACCCGCCAGCGGCAGGGGGAGCACGTGGCGCAGGTCGGCCACCGGGCGCATGAACTCCACCTCCGAGCCGATGGCGTCGGAGGCGGTCTCCAGATCGAGGCTCAAGTACAGGCCGCGCTTGGGGTCCAGCAGGGAGTCGCGGCTGTCGAAGCGGATGCCCGCAGGCACCGAGGAAATGTAGAGTTGCTGGTTCTCGAAAGCCGGATCCGGCACCGCGGCCTTGAGCTCCACCATGCGGTCCTTCTCCACGTTGTAGCCCAGGTACCAGGTCAGGGACTTGCCAAGACGCTGCTCGATCATGGGGTTGACGAAGAACCGGCGGTTGACGAAGGCCTCGTTGTCGGTCTGCTCCACTCCGCCCCACAAGAGCAGGTTGCAGCTGCGGTAAGGCAAATAGGGCAGTTTGAGCCGGCCGGTGACGCCCTCGTAGATGTGGCTGACCTTGCCCTCGAAGGTCAGGGTGTCATACAGGCCCAGCAGGTTGCGGTTCACCTGGAGCACCCGCACCCGGTAGCCGTCCTCGTTGCCCCAACCCAGGCCCAGGCGCACGCTGTGGGGCTTGGCCTCGCGCACCTGGAGCTTGATCGGCACCAGGCCGTCCCGCCGCTGGTCGAAATCCGGGGTGAAGGTGACGATGCTGAAGAAGCCGGTGTCCAACAGCGCCCGCTGGCTGTCGTCCAGAGCCTTTTGCGAAAAGGGCTGTCCGCGGGCGTAGGTCAGTTCGCGCAGGATGAACTGGGGCTTGGTGCGGTCGAAGCCGGCCACCAGGGTGGGGCCGAAGGCCAGGCGGGGCCCCGGCTCCACCCGGTAGACCACCTGGGCCTTGGCCTGGTCCGGGTGGACCCGCACCTGGCCCAGCACGGTGCCCAGGGGGTGGGCGTGGTCGCGCAGATGCTCGCCCAGGGCGGTCTTGGCCTCTTCGTAGTCCCGGAGCAGGAAGCGCTGTCCGGGGATGATGTGGGCCAGCAGCGGCTCCAGGCGGGGCCGCCAGGCCTCGCCCTCCGGGGTGGACGGCAGCTCCAGGCTGACCCCATCCACCAGGGTGGGCGGACCTTCCTGGGCGGTGAAAGTCACCCGCGCCGCGCGCTCCTGGAGATTGCGCTGGAGGGAAACGCTGATCTGGGCCTGGAAGAAGCCGTATTCCTGGTAAAGTTGCAGCAGGCGCTGGCGGTCGCGTTCGGGGCTGGTGCGGTCGAAGTCCGGCAAATGGAACAACGCCAGCGGCGGGGCGGGCTTGGTCTCCATCACCGACAGGGCCAGCTCGCGGCTCAGGTGCGCGAAGCCCTGGAACTCCACCCCGGCCAGCCGCCAGGGTTGGCGGGCGGGGGCCGGCGTCTCCGGGGCTTGGGCGCCGTCGGGCGCGGTGGGGGCGGACGGCGCCGGGGCCGCCGCCCAAGCCGGCGGGCCCCCCGCCAGGAGCGTCAGGCAGAACAGGATGGCCCAGAGCCCTTTACGCCGGGTGAACGCCATGCCTAGATCATAGTGGATACCCCCGTGGCCTACAAGCCGGGCTATTGCATCCCGGCCCCAGGCGCGCTAAATCATGTACAGCCGGCCCCATGCCACGCAACCTGTAGTGATCGGCGGCTAACCACCCGTGGCCAATGACTTTACAGCCTCCGAACCCGCCGCGGCCTTCGACCAGACGGTCCGGGCCATGCTGCGCCCGGAGTTCTATCCTCACCCGGTGACGGCGATCGAGCACGTCCAGACCCACATCAGCCACGTGCTCCTGACCGGCCCCTACGCCTACAAGGTCAAAAAGCCGGTGGATTTCGGTTTCCTGGACTTCAGCCGCCTGGAGCTGCGCCGCCGTTTCTGCCACGAGGAGCTGCGCCTGAACCGCCGCCTGGCCCCGGAGATCTACCTGGCGGTGTGGGCAGTGGTGCGGACGGGCGACGGCCTGGCCCTGGCCCCGGATCGGGAGCCGGACGCCGACGTGGTGGAATACTGCCTGCAAATGATCCAGATGGATCGGGAGCGCCAGATGGACCGCCTGCTGGCGGCCGGAGGGGTGGAGCGGGCCGACGTTCAGGGCCTGGCCGGGGTGCTGGCCGAGTTTTATCAAAACGCCGCCAGCGGTCCGGAGGTGGAGTTCTTCGGCCGGCCGGAGCAGGTGCGCATCAACGTGGAGGAGAACTTCCGCCAGACCGAGGCCTTCCAGGATGTCTCGGTGGCGGCGGGGCGCTGGCGGGCCATCCGCGACTATGCCCTGGCCTTTTTGGCCAACGAACGCGCCAGGTTGGAACAGCGGGTGGCCGAGGGCCGGGTGCGCGAGGGCCATGGCGACCTGCACGCGGCCAACGTGAACCTGCCGCCGGGCGGCCGGGCGATCATCTTCGACTGCATCGAGTTCAACCAGCGCTTCCGCTGCCAGGACGCCGCCGCCGATTTGGCCTTTTTGGCCATGGACCTGGACTTTCACGGGCGGGAGGATCTGTCCGCGTCCCTGGTGGAGGCCTACGTGGAGGCCAGCGGCGACCGGGGCCTGGCCGGGGTGCTGGATTTCTACAAGTGCTATCGGGCGGTGGTGCGGGCCAAGATTCACGGCTTCTCCTTCGACGATTCCGGCCAGGACGGGGCGTACAGGTTCCACGACATCCACAAGGCACGGGCCTATTGGCGCCTGGCCGCGCGCTACGCCGGGGGCGGGCCGCCCCATTTCCTGGTCCTGGTCATGGGCCTGATGGGCGTCGGCAAGACCCACCTGGCCGGGCAGCTCATGCGGGCCACCGGCTGGCTGGGGGTTAACTCCGACGCGGTGCGCAAGCAGCTCCACGGCCTGGCCCAAGACCAGCGCAGCTACGAGGCCTGGGGCCAGGGGCTCTACGGGGCCGGAGCCAGCCAGGCCACCTATCAGGAACTTTGGGAGATCGCCCAGGCTCGATTGGCCATGGGGGCCAGCGTGGTGGTGGACGCCAGCTTCCGGGAGCGGGCCTGGCGGCGGCGCTTCGCCGACCTGGCCCGGGCCGAGGGCGCGGGCCTGCTGCTGGTGGAGGTGGCGGCCGCGCCGGAGGTGGTGGCCGCGCGCCTGCGGGCGCGCGAGGCCTCCGGCCGCGCGGTGAGCGACGGGCGGGTGGAGCTGATGGCGGCCCAGGCCGCGGCCTGGCAGCCGGCCGAGGCCGGCGAGCGGGAGCATTGGCTGACGGTGGACGGCGGGGCGGAGCCGACCGGCAAGCTGGGGCCGGTGCTGGCCAGACTGGAGTCTCTGGGCTGGAAGGGCGGGGATTAGGGCATTGGCGCTGGGAAACGAGAACTTGAGCGAGCAAGGCCGCCTGGCCGAACGCCTGGCGGTGGCCCGCGGCGACCAGCCGGCCGACCTGGTCCTGGCCGGGGGGCGGGTGGTGAACCTGTTCACTGGCGCGGTGGAAGAGACCGACGTGGCCGTGCACGACGGCGTGGTGGTTGGCCTGGGCGGCTACCAGGGCCGCCAGCGGGTGGAGCTGAAGGGGGCCTACGTCTGCCCTGGGTTCATCGACGGCCACCTGCACGTGGAATCGACCCTGCTCTGCCCGGCCGAGCTGGCCCGGGTGGCGGCCCCGCGCGGGGCCAGCGCCCTGGTGGCCGATCCCCACGAGATAGCCAACGTGCTGGGCCTGGCCGGGGTGCGGGCCATGCTGGCCGGCAGCGAGGACCTGCCGGTCACGTTCTACTTCAACGCCCCCTCCTGCGTGCCGGCCACCGGCCTGGAGACGGCCGGGGCGGCCCTGGAGGCGGCGGATTTGGCCGGGCTGATCGACCATCCCCGCCTGCTGGGCCTGGCCGAGGTGATGAACTTCCCCGGCCTGGTGGCCGGCGACGCCGGCGTGCTGGCCAAGATATTGGCCTTCGCCGGCCGGCCCATCGACGGCCACGCGCCCCTGGTGGGGGGCAAGGCCCTTAACGCCTACCTGACCGGCGGGCCGGAGAGCGACCACGAGTGCACCCAGGCCGCCGAGGCGGCCGAAAAACTGGCCCGCGGCATGTGGCTGATGATCCGCGAGGGCACCAGCGCCCACAACCTGGCCGATCTGCTGCCCCTGGTCACGCCGGCGAGCGAGCGCCGCTGCCTCATGGTCAGCGACGACCGCCACCCCGACACCCTGGCCGAGGCCGGCCACCTGGACGACCTCTTGCGCCTGGCCGTGGCCCGCGGCCTGGACCCGGTGACCGCCCTGCGCCTGGTCAGCCTCAACCCGGCCCGGCGCTTCGGCCTGGCGCGGCGGGGCGCGGTGGCCCCCGGCTGGGCGGCCGACCTGGCCGTCGTGGAGAACCTGCGCCAGTTCAGGGTGCTCCAGGTCTACCAGGCCGGCCGGCTGGTGGCGGCCGAGGGCCAGTGCCTGCACCCCTGCGCCACCGCCTTTCCGGACACCACCCGTGGGACGGTGCGCCCCGGCCGCCTGGACCAGGAGCTTTTCCGGGTGCGGGCCGGGGGCGCGCGGGCGCGGGTCATCGGCCTGGTGCCGGGGCAGATCATCACCGAGCACCTGGTGGAAGACGCTCCCCAGCGGGACGGCTGGCTGGCCGGCGACGCCAGCCGGGGCCTGGCCCGGCTAACGGTGATCGAGCGCCACCACGCCAGCGGCCGGGCCGCCCATGGCCTGGTCAAGGGCCTGGGGCTCAAGGCCGGAGCCCTGGCCTCCTCCGTGGCCCACGACAGCCACAACCTGGTGGTGGTCGGCCAGGACGAGCAGTCCATGCTCACCGCCGCGGCCCGGGTGGCCGAGCTGGGCGGCGGCCTGGTGGCGGCCCTGGGCGGCCGTGTCCTGGCCGAACTGCCCCTGCCCCTGGCCGGCCTGATGAGCGACCGCGGCCTGGGCGCGGTGTTGGCCGATCTGGCCGAGCTGCGCGCGGCCAGCGACGTCATCTGCTCCCACCCGGAGCCCTTCATGCCCCTTTCCTTCGTCTGCCTGCCCGTCATCCCCCACCTCAAACTGACCGACCTGGGGTTGGTGGACGTGGACGCCTTCGGCTTCGTGGAGTTGTTTGTGCCATGAGCGAGAATGGGGATCAGGACCTGGCGGAACTGATCCGCCGGGCCGGGCGGGGAGGAGGGATCGCCCCCGAAGCCCGCGCGGCCCAGGCGGAAATCGAAACCCAGCGCCTGGCCGACCCGGCCCGGCTGCCGGCCGTCATCGCCGCCCTGGGCGCGGCCGACGCCGAGAGCCTGGCCGCGGCCGGGCTCTGGCTCTGCGACCCCCAGCGCGAGGCCTTGCGCCTGATGGCCGAACTGGCCGGCCGGGCCGGGGATTTGCTGGACCTGGCGCAGGCGCGCGGCCCGGAAGGCTGGGCCGAGGGCCTGGCGCGGGTGGTCGGCCTGACCGGCGGACGCCATCTGCGCCGTCTGCTGGATTTGGCCCGGGCCCAGGCCTGGGCGCGGGAGGTGGTGAGCCAGTTGCCCCCGGAGCTGAAGCTCCCCAGCGGCGACACCCCGCCCCTGCGCCTGGCGGTGCTGGCGGCCGGGGCGGCGGCGGCCCGGCGGGGAGTGCACCTGGCCAGGACCGGGCGCTGGGCCGACCTGGCCGGGGCCAGTGCGCCGGTGCTGGCCCTGGCCCAGGCCGACGTGGGCTGCCGCCCGGTGGCGGCGGGCTCGGCCGCCCTGGCCTGGCCCGGCGGCGACCTGGCCCTGCTGGAGGAGCTGGCCGGCGTCACCGCCCGCGAGGGGCGGCGGGCTTTCGATCTGGCCGCGGCCGCGGCGGCCCAGGAGGGGCGGCCGGCGCTCCTGCTGGGCAACGTCAGCCTGGGCGGGCCGCCGCTGTGGGCCGCGCCCGGCCCCTGGCAGCAGGGGGCCGAATGGCCGGCCAAGCTCGGCAGTCCGCCCCTGGGGCCGCTGGGCGAACTGGCCCGGTTGCGGGCGCGGCGGCTGGCCGGGGAGCGGCTGGTGGCCGCGCTGTGGGGCCTGGCCTGCGCGGCGGCGGCCCACGGCCAGGGCCGGCGCGAGCTGGGCCGCGTGGCGCGGGCGGCCGGCCCCTGGCTCCTGCCCGGCCAGGCCCAGGCGATTCTGAACGGCGAACTGCCCCTGGCTCCCCAGGGCCTGCCCTGGGGCCAGGCCCTAGTCCGGGCCAAGGAGGCCCTGGCCCTGGCCCGCTCCCTGGAGGCCGGCGGCCGCCACGCCCTGGCCCTGGCCTGGGGACTGGCGGCGGCTTGGGGGCGCAAGCGGCGGCCCCTGGTCCTGCCCTGGGCCGACAAGTTCGTCATCTCCACCCGCAAGGGCGGCGACTGGGCCTATCTGGCCGGGGTGGCGGAGCTGCTGGCCAGGCTCGATCCGCCGCCGCTGCTGCTGGTCATCGACGAGACCGCCCATCCCGCCTCGGCCTCGCTGGGCGACGTGCTGGCCGCCGCGGCCCGCGAACGCCCCGGCCTCAAGGCGCGCGGCCTGGGGGCCTTCGGCGGCGGGCCGGAGCCGGAGGACCCGCTGGCCGCGCTTCTGGAAACGGCGGCGGGGGGCGGCCTGGTGGCCCTGCGTCCGCTGCCGGGGCCGGAGCCCTGCGCCGGGCTGGACCAGCGCCTGGCCGGCCGGGGGGCCGGGCTGCCGCTGGCCCCGCTCAGCCGCGACGGCGCGCACTATCTGCTGGCCGGCACCGGCCAGGAGCGCCTGGCCCCGGTCCAGCCCTGGGCCATGGGCGAGCCCGCGCCCTGGCTCTTGACCGCCCACGGCTTCGCGCCCCTGGGGTCCTGGTGGCGGCGGCGGATCATGGCCCTGGCCGGGCGCAGCAGCGCCCCGGCCGGCCATTGGCGGGCCTGGCAGAAGGCCTTCAACCTGCAATAGGGCGGCGGATCGGCCCCGGCGGGCATCCGGGGGTTTGCCCCGGCCCGGCCGGGGTGATAAGCTGGCCTGGACGCCGCGCCCTGCGATGACTCAATCCGGAGAGGCGCTTGACATCCTGGCCCCAGGAAGACTGGCTGAGCGGCGCCGACCGCCGCATCCTGGCCTGGCTGTGGCGGGCCGGCCGCCCCGCGGCCGGCCCGGCGGGCTGGGGCCACATGGCCTTGCAGACGCTCTACCTCTCGCTGCGCGGGGCCTACGAGGACCGCCTGCCCTTCCAGGCCAACGCGCTCACCTTCATCACCCTGCTGGGCCTGGTGCCGGCCCTGGCCATCAGCTTCGCTGTGGCCAAGGGCTTCGGCTTCGCCGAGGCCCTGCAGAAGCTCCTGATCGACAACGAGTTCATGGCCAGCCAGGCCGAAATCTTCCGCCAGCTCATAACCTACGTGGAACGCACCGAGGTGCGCGCCCTGGGCGTGGTGGGCCTGGCGGTGCTGCTCGTCACCCTGCTCTGGACCGTCTCCAGCGTGGAGGAGACCTTCAACCGGGTCTGGGAGGTGCCCTTCCAGCGCAGCTACCTGCGACGCTTCACCGACTACCTCTCGGTGCTGGTGATCTGCCCGCTGCTGGTGGTGGCCGCCACCGCGCTCTGGGCCGGGTTCTCCAGCCACGCCGTGGTGCGCTGGCTGCTGGACCTGCCGGCGGTGGGCCAGGTGGCCGAGACCGGGCTGAACCTGGGGCCGTTCCTGCTCCTGGCGGCGGCCTTCGTCTTCATCTATCTGTTCCTGCCCAACACCAGCGTGCCCATCTGGTCGGCGCTGCTGGCCGGGGCGGTGGCGGCCGGGCTGTGGTGGGCGGTGCAGTCGGTCTACATCTACTTTCAGGTGGGCGTGGCCCGCTACAACGCCATCTACGGCGGCTTCGCCTCGCTGCCGCTGTTCTTCGTCTGGCTCCAGGTCAGTTGGATGGTGCTGCTCTACGGCAACCAACTGGGCCGGGCCTTGCACGTGGTGCGCCACGGCCCCCTGCCCAGGGCCATCGGCGCGCCGCTGACGCCGGCCCAGCGGGAGGCGCTGGGCCTGCGCCTGATGCTGCGGGTGGCCGAAAGCTTCTACCGCGGCCTGCGCCCGCCGGACGAGAACGAATTGGTCGCTCTGGCGGGGTTGCCGATGCGCGAGGTGCACCGGGTGCTGGCCTGCCTGATCCAGGCCGGCCTGCTGCACCCGCCCGACGCCGGGGGACGGTTCTATCCGGCCCGCTCGCTGGCCACCATCTGCCTGGCCGACGTGGTGCGCGCCTTGCGCGGAACGGCGTCCGATGACCCCGGCCGCGGCCAGGACTCCCTGGAGGCCGCGGGCCTGGATCTGCTGGTCCAGGCCCAGGCCGCCGGCCTGGCCGCCCTGGGCCGGGTGAGCCTGCTGTCCTTGGTGGAGCGCGCCGCCGGCCCCGCCTCGGCCTGCGCCGACGGCCAATCCTCACACCCCGAAACCCAGGAACCACCGCGATGAACCAGCCCGCTCCCTCCGCGCCGGGCGGCCCCGGCGCATTGGCGCGCCTGCGGGCGCGCTTCGCGCTCAAGCAAGACGCAGTCAGCCTGGCCGGCGTGAGCCTGGCCCTGCCCGAATTGGCCGATCCGGTGGCCTACATCGAGAGCCGCGGGCAGGACGACCTGCCCTATTGGACCAAGCTCTGGCCGGCGGCCCTGGTGCTGGCCGGCCTGGCGGCGCAGTTGCCGCCGGCGGCCGAGCCGGTGCTGGAGCTGGGGGCCGGGCTGGGGGTGCCGGGGCTCGTCGCCGCGGCCAAGGGCCGCCGGGTGACGCTCACCGACCTGGACCCCGACGCCCTGGAGTTCGCCATGGCCGCGGCCGAGCTGAACGGCCTGGATGGCCGGGTGACGGCGCGGACCCTGGATTGGACCGTGGCCCCAACCGGCCTGGGGCCCTTCCGCACCATCCTGGGCGCGGAAGTGCTCTATCAGCCCGCGTTATACCCCGGCCTGGTGGACATCCTGGCCGGCTTGCTGGCCCCGGAGGGCGCCGCCTTCATCAGCCACCAGGAGCGGCCCTTCGCCATCGGCTTCTTCGATCTGGCCAGGGCGCGCTTCGCCATCCGCCACACCGAGCGCCACCTGCGCGGCGAGGACGGCGACATCACGGTGCACCTGTACGCCCTGACCCATCTCCGGCATTAGGGGGGCAGGGAAAAGTAGGGAAGGCAGGGAAGGGGGCCGGCCACGGGGCCGCTGCGGCGCCGCGCCACCCCGCGTCCCGTTCGCAAAAGCATCTACGAAAACAGCTGTCATTGCGAGGAGCAACCCGCTGGGGTTGCGACGCGGCAATCCTCCATTGTCGTTTTTAAAGGCGACAATAAGGGGAGATCGCCTCGCTGCGCTCGCAATGACAGGAAGACAAAGCCGGGCCGGTTGCGCTGTCTTCGTAGCAACCGTGTTCATGTTCAAGCGGCTAAGGTGAGTGGTTGCCAAGTTTTTTTGTTTTTGACCATGGCGTTGAGGGTGACGATCATCTTTCTCATGACGGCGGTCAGCGCCACTTTGTAG
>JBMORH010000020.1:0-74447 GCA_049322275.1 Thermodesulfobacteriota bacterium | reverse complement strand
CATCATCTCCGATCTCTTTCAATACATAATCAAAAGAGCGGTGAGTACGGTAGCCATAACCTACAGTGAGGTCGCCCAGGGTATGACGCCAATCAAAGCTCTACATGGGCCATGCGGATAGGCGCATATATTTAATAAGGTCTATGAATGGGTTTGGAGAAATACGTTGATCGTTTTTTTGTAATACCAGCGAGTAAAAAGATATCTTTCGCCCCTTTTCGCTCATTTGTCCCCCCCTTGTATTTTATTCTACCCCGCCGTCAGGTGGTAGGCCAGGTTATCCAGCTTGACGGTGAAGTCCACGTTCTCCACCTTGAAGCCGTCCGGCGCCTGAATCTGCACCGGGGCGAAGTTCAGGATGGCCTTGACCGGCACCTCCAAGAGGCGGTTGGCGACCTCCTGGGCCTTCTCCGGCGGTATGCACAGCACGCCGATCTCGGCCCCGGTCTCGCGGCAGACGCGGCCGATCTCGTCGATGGAATGGATCAGCAGCCCGCTGGCCAGCTTGCGCCCCACCTTCATCACATCGTTGTCAAAGGCCGCCACGAAGCGGTAGCCCTGCTTGGCGAAGTTCTGGTGGGCCAACAGGGCGCAGCCCAGGTTGCCCATGCCCACGATGGCCAGGCTCCACTCCTTGTTCAGGCCCAGGATCTTCTTGATGTCGAACAGGAGCTCCTTGACGAAATAGCCGACCCCGCGCACGCCGAACTGGCCGAAATAGGCCAGGTCCTTGCGGATCTGGGCGGGGTTGACCCCGCACATCTCGGCCAGGGCCTTGCTGGAGACGACCGGGGTTCCGTCGTCCACCATGCCCTCCAGGGCGCGTGAGTAGATCGACAGGCGGGTGATGGTGGCGGCCGGAATCTTCAGGTATTTCATCGCAGGCCCCAAAGTCTTGTGATATCGCTCACATGCATGTGCATAAAAGCGCCGGGCCCGGAGGCCCGGCGCTCTATTGTGCGACTAGGCGCCCAGGCCCAGGAACTTGGCCACGGGGGCGGCCATGGGGTAGGCGTAGAGCAGGATCAGGCAGATGACCAGCGCGTAGATACACAGCGACTCGATCATGGCCAGACCGATGAGCATGGTCACGGTGATCTTGCCGGAAGCCTCCGGGTTGCGGGCGGTGCCCTCGACGGCGCCCTTCACGGCGATGCCCTGGCCAATGCCGGTGCCGAAGGCCGCGATGCCGATGCCGAAGCCGGCGGCGGTCACGGTGGCGGCGAACAGCTTGGCGGCCTCGGCCATGGCGCCGGCGTCGGCGGCCATGGCCACCGCGGACAGACCCAGGACGAACAGGCCGGTCAGGGCGGCGGTCAGCGAGAATTTCTTCATCTCAAATCCCTCCGATAAAACTTGTTACTGCCAGTGCCTTCTTCCTAAGGAAGCTTGATTTCACGCGTGTCCGACGGGAGCGGCCTGTTGGCCCGGCTGCGCGCCTGGATCCATGGCCGGCTTTTACCCCTTCTTCGTAGGGGCGGGGTTTACCCCCGCCCGTTTTCTGCTTTGCCTCCGGGAGCGGGCGGGGATAAACCCCGCCCCTACGAAAGCCAAGATCAGTAGACGGTTAACCTCGTCGGCCGCCTCTGCGGCCGCGTCTAGTGGGCCTCTTCCAGCGATCCGGCGATGTAGAGCATGGTCAGCAGGCTGAAGATGAAGGCCTGCACGAAGCTGGTGAAGATGGCCAGGAACATCATGGGCAGCGGCGCGAAGAAGGCGCCAGCCAGGATGAACAGGATGGCCAGCACCAGGTCCTCGCCCAGCACGTTGCCGAAAAGACGGAAGGTGAGGCTCAGGATGCGGCTGAAGTGGCCGATGAGCTCGATGATGAGCATCAACGGGGCCAGCCACCAGATCGGGCCCATGAAGTGCTTGATGTAATGCGCGCCGTGGTGCTTGACGCCCACGGCGTGGGTGGTGAGGAAGACCACCAGGGCCATGGACAGGGGGGTGTTGATGTTGGCGGTGGGGCTGGCCATGCCGGGGATGAGCCCGATCCAGTTCATCACCAAGATATAAAGGAACAACGTGGCGATGAGCGGGAAGAAGGGCTTGCCCTCGTGGCCCATGACGTCGAGCATGAAGTCCTCGAAACCGCCCAGGACCACTTCGAAGAAGTTCTGGCCGCCGGAGGGGATCATTTTGACGCTGCCGATGGCCAGCTTGCCCACGATGATGAGGAACAGCATGATGAACCAGGAGTAGAGCACGTTCACGTAGAAGTGAACCCCGACCTTATCCAGCAGCCAGGTGAGAAGCGCGAACGGGTGTTCCATCTAGACGGCCTCCTTGGATAGCTTGCGGGCCTGGGCGACTCCCCAGCCCAGGATGGAGAGCATCACCACGCTCAGGCCCACCAACAGGCCCAGCGGCTCCACCAGCCCCTGGCGCATCAGGACCAAGAGCACCAGGGCCGTGGCGAAGAACCGCAGGTAGTACTTGACCAAGACCCTGCGCAGCACGCCGTCGCGCCCGCCCGGCAGCATGGCCCGGCGCACGGTCAGCTCCAGCAGGCGGAAGTTGATCAGCGCGATCAATCCGCCCACCACGAGGCTGACGACGCTTTTCATGGGGGCCAGGAACAGGGCCGCGACCAGGAGCACGGCGAAGACCGCCAGGTTGCCGCGCCACAGCGTGCGCAGCATCCCGGATTCGGCGTACTCCAGCTTGAGCGGCTTCATCGCCATTCCAACCCGGTCACAGGTACTTGGACCGCTTCATGATGACGTAGATGTTGCGGTAGCCCGCCACGATGCCGATTATGAGCCCGGCCAGCTTGCCCCAGGGCGAGGTGGCCCCGTCCCACCAGGTGTCCACCCAATAGCCCAGGCCGAAGCCCATCACCGTGGCCAGCACCATGGAGATGCCCATGGAGCTGACCCGCGCCAGCATGCGCAAGTATTCGCGCGTCTGCTCGCTGATGAAGCGGCCCAAAATCGATCCGCCTTGGGACCCATCAGGCCCCAGCCTGCTGCGCGCTGCCCTTGGCTGCCAGGCTCAAGTTGCCGATTATCCAGCCCCTCTTGCCCCTCGGCCCCCACGGGATGCGCCCCCACGCGGCCACCCTTGGCGGTCGCCCCTTGCTAACATGCCCGCATAATCAAGTCAATACCTTTTTGCACGCGCGGGCACAAGCCGCCGCCCGGCGAGCGGACGATCTGCGACGGCCCATACCCATGACCAGAGTTTTGGGCTAGAATCCCCCTCGGCCCCGCTCGACCCCCAACCGCCGTCCCGGCCCCAAAGCCGGAGGGAAGTGGCGTCATGCCCGTCAGGCGTTGCACCCATTCGCTGTCCCTGGCCAGCCTGGCCGGCGTCCTGCTGGCCGGGCTCCTTTTTGCCGCCCCGGTCCTGGCCGACGGCGACAGCCGTCCGGCCACCGCCGCCGAGACGGCCTTCTACCGCCGGGTGCTGCCGGCCCTGGCCAAGGCCGCGCCGCCCGGCCCGCCCGGCTGGGAGGTGGTGGACCAGGCCGACACCGCCCCGCCCCGCCGGGTGGCGGCGGGGGCCGAGACCGAGCCGCTCAGGGCCTCCTACCATATCGTCTGGCAGGACACCGCCCGCAAGCGCCGGGCCCAGGACGCCCAGGTGGCGGCCGGGGCCGAGGCCATGCAGCGCCAGATGGCCGAGCATCCCACCACCGACCTGGAAAAGCGCATGGAGGAGCTGGGCGAGCAATTGGGCGCGGCGGCGCAGCGGGGCGACATGGCCGAGATGACGCGCCTGCAAAAACAGATGGAGGAGGTCAGCCTGGCCATGGCCAAGGTCTTCGAGCGCCACGACCGCGCGCTCAGGGCCGCCATGGACCCCCACCAGGCGCGCGACGTGGAGGCCAAGCTGACCCTGCTGGTCAACGAGTTCGGCGAGGACTTCATCGGCCGGGTGACGCCGGAAAAGCCGGTGGCCGGGTTGGCGGCCTATCGCCAGGAGGGCGAGGACGACCCCCGCTACGGCTGGCGCGAGGGCACCACCTGGGTCTTCCTGGGGCCGGGCTGGAAACTGGTCAAGACCGAGGACAGCGCCCACATGGAGAACGAGCCTCGGCCGGAGCTGGCCCACACCGAGGTGCAGACCATCGTGGCGCGGGTGCGGGCCGAGGCCAAGCGCGCCCGCAAGATCGCCGAGGCCCTGGACTGGAACGCCCTCAAGGCGCTGGTGAAGTAGCGGCTACTCGAACAGCTTGCCGTTGACGTGACCCTGGCCCGCCACCCGCTGGGCCTTCTTGAAGGTGAGGTTGTCGGCGTAGCGGGGATAATCCAGGCCGGCCCCGGCCATCAGCTCGCTCACGGTGCGCAGTTGCAGGCGGGGGTGGCGGGTGCCGGCCGGGGATTCGTAGAATCCCGCCTCGGCCGCCTCCTGGCGCATCTTGTCGGTGGGCTCCTGCATGGTCAGCAGCACGCCCATGGCCGCCTTCTCCCGCTCCACCACCCCGCGCAGGTCGCGCACGTGGGCCGGGCCGGTGGTCCCGGCCTTGACCGAGAGCACAATGTTGCGCAGCGGCCCCTTGGGGTCGTCGCGGAAATACAGCCGGCCGTCGATGCCCCGGTCCGCGCCCTTTTTCTGCTCCACCGGCCGGGCGTCCACCAGGCCCAGGGCCCACCACTGGAACTGGTAGGGGTCGCTGGCGGCCAGGTCGCGGGCCCCGGCCAGGTCCACCGGCTCGCCGATCACCTTGAACTCGATGGCGGGGCCGAAGGCGTTGTGCAGGCGGTGCTTGATGAGGGTGATGGCCAGGTGGGTGATGTCGATGCCGATCCAGCGCCGGCCAAGCTTCTGGGCCGCCGCGATGGCGGTGCCGCAGCCGCAGAAGGGGTCCAGCACCACGTCGCCCGCGTTGCTGGAGGCCTGCACGATGCGCTCCAAAAGGGCTTCGGGCTTCTGGGTGGGATAGCCGAGACTTTGAGCGCCGAAAGCCGGTGGGATGTCATCCCATAAATTCTGGGCCGGGACGCCAGGCATTTCATCCGCGTAGTGAATGATACGTGGCATACCGGTTTCACGATGTATGAGACGGCCCTCTTTGGCGAACTGACGCAGGTTTTCTTTCGAATAGGCCCAATACCTGCCCTTGTAGGGAATTACTGCCTTGTATTCATAGCCTTTTTTGGGCTTTTTGTGTTCCTCGTTCAAATCGGCTTGCCAGCGAGCATTGCGACCTATTTTGCGTTTTACCGGCCATTCGTAGCTGGTGTCGCCACCGGGACGCGCTGCGGTGGTGTCAGTTTCTTTATATCTTCTGCCCTGTTCATCGAGATGCCTGTATTCGCTTTCCAGGTATTCTTGAGAGTATTCAACGTATACCGGGTTCCAAATGTATTTTTTATCTTTGGTGTAAAATAGGATTATGTCTCTGATATTGCCGTACCTTCTCATTCCTTGTTTAATATCGCTGTGCGCGAAAGATCTTTTCCATGATATCTCGTTCCTGAACATCTTCGGGCCGAAGATCGCGTCCATCAAAAGCTTCAGGTAGTGGCTGGCGGTGGGGTCGCAGTGCAGGTAGATGCTGCCGGTGTCCTTCAGCACCCGCCTAAGCTCGATCAGGCGGGGGGCCATGTAGGCCAGGTAGGCCAGCATGTCGCTGGGTCCCAGCATGGTGTGGAAGGCCTGCATGGCCGCGGCCACCCGCCCGCCAAAGCGCACCGCCTCGTCGAAGCAGAGCACCGCGCCCTGGTCCCAGCGCCAGGTGTCGCCAAAGGCCTTGATCTGGGCGGCGGAGCGGGTGCCGTCCTGCTCGGCGAACAGCACGTTGTAATCCTGGTTGCTGTTGAAGGGCGGGTCCAGGTAGATCAGGTCCACCGACTCGTCGGCGAGGTGCTGGCGCATGACCTCCAGGTTGTCGCCGTAATAGAGCAGGTTCTCCGTCACCATGCCCCCCTTTGCCGATCTAGAGTTCCTTCACCGAGTCCTCGGCCGCGCTGAGCGCCGCGTCCACCTCCTGGGGGCCGTGGGCCAGGCTGACCAGGGTGGCCTCGAACTGGCTGGGGGCCAGGTAGATGCCCCTTTTCAGCATGTTGCGGTAGAACTTGGCGAAAAGCGCGGTGTCGCTGGTCTTGGCCCCGGCGTAGTCAGTGACCGGCCCGGCGGTGAAGAACCAGGTGAACATGGCCCCCACCCGCTGGCCGCAGGCCGGCAGCCCTTTGGCGGCGAATATCTGGCCCAGGCCCTCGTAGAGCCGCTGGCTGGTCTCCTCCAGGGTTTTGTAGACGTTGGGGGCCTGCAACAGCTCCAGCACCATCAGCCCGGCGGCCGTGGCCAGGGGGTTGCCCGATAGCGTCCCGGCCTGATAGACCGGCCCGCTGGGGGCCACCTTGGCCATGATCTCCTTTTTCCCGCCATAGGCCGCCAACGGCAGGCCGCCGCCCACGATCTTGCCCAGGGTGGTCAGGTCGGGCATCACGCCGTAGCGCTCCTGGGCCCCGCCCAGGGCCACCCGGAAGCCGGTGATGACCTCGTCGAAGATCAGCACCGCGCCATGCTGGTCGCACAGCCGCCGCAGGCCCGCCAAAAAGCCCGGCGCGGGCGCCACCACGCCCATGTTGCCAGCCACCGGCTCCACGATCACCGCCGCCACCCCATCGCGGTTGGCGGCCAGGGCCGCGGCCAGGGCGTCAAGGTCGTTGTAGGGCAGCGACAGGGTGGCCCCGGCGATGGCCGCCGGCACGCCGGGGCAGGCCGGGATGCCCAGGGTGGCCAGGCCGGAGCCGGCCGAGACCAACAGGCCGTCGGAGTGGCCGTGGTAGCAGCCGTCGAACTTGATGACGAGGTCACGGCCGGTGTGGCCCCGGGCCAGGCGCAGGGCGCTCATGGTGGCCTCGGTGCCGGAGCTGACCAGGCGCACCATCTCCAGGCTGGGCACCAGCTTCACCAGCTTTTCGGCCAACAGCACCTCGGCCTCGGTGGGCGCGCCGAAGCTGGTGCCCTTCTCGGCCGCCCGCTGCACGGCCTTGATGACCTCCGGGTGGGCGTGGCCCAGGATCAGCGGCCCCCAGGAGCCCACGAAGTCCAGGTAGCGGTTGCCGTCCACGTCCTCGATGTGGGCCCCGCGGCCGGACTTGATGAAGGGCGGGTTGAGCCCCACCGAGCCCATGGCCCGCACCGGGCTGTTGACTCCGCCGGGGATGACCTCCTGGGCCCGCGCCCAGAGCTCCTGTGAACGCCTGTCTGCCATGCAAGCCTCTCCGCCGGGGGCGGGGCTCCGTCCCCGGTTGATGCGTCGGTTGGGGTTGCGCGGGGTGCGCGCTCCGGCGGGGCAGGGCCGGAGCCTGATATCAATAATACTGCATCGAGGTCTTCTTGAGTTCCTCGACCGAAAACAACAGCGCGTAGTCGGCCGGGTCCATGCCGGCCTTTTGCGCCATCTCGGCCACGATCCGGCGGCACTGGTCCTGGCTGGCGCCGTGGACCATGCTGAACAGGTTGTAGGCGAAGCCCTCGCAGGGTCTGCGCCAGTAGCAATGGCTCACGTGGCGGAAACCGGAGAGGATCTCGCCCACGGCCTCGATACGCTCCTCGGCCACCCGCCAGGCCACCATGACGTTGGCCGGAAAGCCCGACTGCTGGTGGCGCAGGGTGGCCCCGAAGCGGCGCATGATGCGCTGGCGCTTCATGCGGTCGATGCGCGCGACCACCTCGGCCTCGGCTATGCCCAGCTCGGCGGCCAGGGGCGCGAAGGGCCGGGGCACCAGGGGCAAATCCCCCTGCAAGCGTGCGATGATGCGCTTGTCGATGGCGTCGATGGACACGAACCCTCCCGTGCGCCTCGATTCTAGGTGGGGGGGCGGGGGATGTCAAGGAAGGGGGGCGCGAGGCGGGCGGCTGCGGTCTGGTGTTGGGCGGGCGATTATGCTAACGTGCGGCGTAGTTGGATGAATCGCATGTCAAGGAGCGTGAGGCGTGGGCGGAAAGCTGGGCGAGAAGCTGACGCTGAAGAACCTGGGGCCGCTGAAGAAGGCCACCATCGAGCCGCGCCCGCTGACGGTCATCATCGGCCCCCAGGCCAGCGGGAAATCGCTGCTGGCGCAGAGCTTGTATTTTTTCAGGGGGTTGCAATCACATTTAGCCAAGCGATATTCCCACGAATGGCTTGAAAGAAGTGATTGGCAGAAAGTTGAAATCAAACGGCTATTGGATGACTTGCGGAGTGTAGCCTTTGGCTATTTTTCCAACAAAACAGGAGTGTTGACGTATGAGTCTGATGAGGAATGGGAAATTAAAATATATGAGCTGACCAGACAAATATCAATAAATAAAGACCTAAGGAATAGCCTGGCAAGATGGGGTGAAAAGTGGCAAGAGCATGAAATAAATGCTTCGCTTGATATCGAAAATCATATCTTTATCCCAACAGAACGTTCCATGTTTACCCGCTACGCCGACCGGTCTCCATCTGTTATATTTGATAAAGAAATTCAATCTTATCCGTTTTTGGAGTTTGCCGAGTATCTTTCGCGTGCCAAAGCCAAGTATCCAAAAATTTACCAAGATTGGCTTTCTAAAGGCAACATGTCCCGCCGCCACTTTGAGTTTATTATGGATTGTCAACTCCGCGCTCTTTCTGGAGTAGCCTATCTACCAAAGAAAGGAGTAAAATTATGGAAATGGTGGGTAGGTGCGGCGGCTGACTCCTCTGGTGATGCAGGCGTTAACAATAGGAAAATAATTCCTATCGAAGCATGCGCCTCCGGCCAAACCGAAGCTTGGCCATTTTTTGTGGTGGCTTCCACCTATGGAACTGCAAGCAGTTTATTGCGGGTCGGTAAATACAAAAGGCCCTTTAGGCACTTAATAAAATCAAATATTTACCTTGAAGAACCTGAAGCGCATTTACATCCTAGGGCTCAGATAGAAGTAGCGAAAGTTATTGCCTACTTAGTCAATCTTGGTCATCCGTTTGTCGTTACAACGCACTCTCCTTTTTTCCTTTACATAATAAACAACATGCTAATGCGCTATATGACGCATGGTAAAAAGCTTATTGATGGCGAAGTCGGCCTAGACCCCGACGACGTTGCCGTCTACAACATCGAAAACGGCACCTGTCGTGACATCATGGACCGCGAAGATACCAAGCTGATCCCAGCGACAGAACTGGACAATGTCGCCGATCAGCTTGGCGCTGAGTTCGATTCACTTCTCGACAAGCTCAATCGCGGTTGAAAGCGCCATGGGGCTCAAAGAAGCCTTGCTGGAATTGATAGGGCATGAAGAGTGCTTTCTTACCGAAAATAGAATAGAAGAAAACGGTAAAGTATTTAGCTTAAGACGTATAAATGATGAAGAAATAGTTGGCATCCGCGCCGACAACTGCCTGCTAACCCCTCAAGCTGGCTTAGCTTGCGACGCCATTTTTTTCATTCATAGCCCCTCAGAAAACCGCCTTGTAATTGTCTTGGTGGAACTCAAAGGCGAGGATGTCGGCCACGCCATCAAACAGATCATGGCGGTCAGGGATTATCTAGCTGGCAAAGTGGGCTGCAACTCTAACCGACGCCATGGCTCAGCCTTGCTGACAGCCATGGATAGTCCGGCTGGACTCAACCATGGAACTACCCTGCTAGGTGTGGTTGTCAGTGACCGTAACTTCCGTCAAATCCAACAGGAAAAGGCAAAAGCTCTCAAGCGGGGCGTGAGGCTGACTAAAAGCTCGCACACCAAGGGCATAGACTGTGGCCAGCTTTTCGCATGGCAGAGCGCGTGAGAGGATAGCGTTCGATGCCAAACCAAGCCTTCGCCTTCTCCCCCGCCGCCGCCGGCCGGCCTCTGCGGGTGGCCGCCTTCATGAGCGGCGGCGGCAGCAACATCCGCCGCCTGCTGGAGCGGGGGAGCCCGCACTACGAGGTCGCCTTCATCTTCAGCGACCGCTCCGACGGCCATTGCCAGGGCGAGCAGATCGCCCACGAGTACGGCCTGCCCTATTTCTCCCATGACATCCGCCGCTATCACGACCTGCGCGGCCTGCCCCGCAGCGCGCTGACCCCGGCCGGCCGCGCGGCCCGGCGGGCCTACGACGAGGTCGCCCGCCGCCTGGTGCGCGCCTTCGGGGTGGATCTGATCGCCCTGGGCGGCTACATGAGCTACCTCACCCTGCGCCGGGGGGTGAACGTGCACCCGGCCGATCTTTCCATCACCGACGCCCGCGGCCGCCGGCGCTTCGTGGGCGACGACGCGGTCAGGGACGCCATCGCCGCCGGGCAAAAGGAGCTTCGGGCCTCGACGTTGTGGATCGACCGCGGGGTGGACACCGGCCCGCTTCTTATGGTCAGCGACCCCCTGCCGGTGGAGCTGCCCGGGCCGCTGGAGGAGATCGTGGAGGACGGCCGGCGTCTGCGGGCGGTGGCCGACCTGCACCAGGAGCGGCTGAAACAGCGCGGCGACTGGGTGATCTTCCCGCTGACCATCGAGCTGCTGGCCCAGGGCCGGCTGACCATCGACGCCGCCGGCGTGGCCCGGCTGGACGGCGTGGCCCGCCCCGGCGGGGTGCGCCCGGCGGAGGCATAGGCCCTAAAAACCCGCGCCAACCCTCGCGCCAGCCTGCTAGAATGCCGGCGGGAGGTGGCTTGCCCATGCCTTTGCACAACGACTACGCCGTGGCCCGGCGGCGCATGGTGGAAGAGCAGATCGCCGCGCGCGGGGTGCGCGACCAGCGCCTGCTCAAGGCCATGCTGGAGGTGCCGCGCCATTTGTTCGTGGACGAGGCCCTCTGGTCCCAGGCCTACAACGACCATCCGCTTTCCATCGGCGAGGGCCAGACCATCAGCCAGCCCTTCATGGTGGCCCTGATGAGCGACGCCCTGGGGCTGACCGGCCGCGAGAAGGTGCTGGAGATCGGCACCGGCAGCGGCTATCAGACCGCCATCCTGGCCAAGCTCTGCGACTGGGTCTTTTCGGTGGAGCGCATCCTGACCCTCAGCCGCCGGGCCCAGCGGGTGCTGGAGCAGGTGGGGGTGTTCAACGTCAACCTGGTGGTGGGCGACGGCAGCAAGGGCTGGCCGGCCGAGGCCCCCTACGACGCCATCATGGTCACCGCCGGCGCGCCGGAGCTGCCCCGGCCGCTCTTGGAGCAACTGGCCGAGGGCGGGCGGTTGGTGGTTCCGGTGGGCGGGCGCAGCCTGCAAACCCTGTATCGGGTCACCCGCAGGGGCGGCGAGTTCGTCCAGGAAGACCTGGGCGGCTGCCGCTTCGTGGATCTCATCGGCGAGCACGGCTGGTAACCCAGGCGGAAGGAGCGGGCCAATGGCTTCGACGCGGGCGCGTCTGGTCAGCGTGATCGGGGCCGGCACCGCCTCCGGCCCCACCTGGCAGCGGGCCCACGAGGTGGGGCGGCTGTTGGCCCAAAAGGGCTTCGGGGTGGTCACCGGCGGCCTGGGCGGGGTGATGGAGGCGGCGGCCATGGGCTGCGCCCAGGCGGGGGGGCTCAGCGTGGGCATCCTGCCCGGCGGCGACCCGGCGGCGGCCAACCCCTGGTGCCGGGTGGTCATCCCCAGCGGCATGGGCCAGGCGCGCAACGTGCTGGTCATCGCGGCCGGCCTGGGGGCCATCGCCATCAGCGGCGGGGCCGGCACCCTGAGCGAGATCGGCCACGCGCTGAAGCTGGGCAAGCCGGTGGTGGGCCTGGACACCTGGGAGCTGCCCGGGCTGCCGGAGGCCGAGAACCCCGAAGAGGCGGTGGAGCTCCTGCTGGATCGCCTGCACGGCTGATGCTGATCGGACCAGGCCCGACGCCGGCTTCATTGTTTTTGCCTAGTTAAAATGCGATGTCAACGTGAATGATTACCGTTAACCATGTCCCCGTCCTGCCTAGCGAGACAAGTCCTGCGATAATTCCCATGAAACATGACATTTTTCTGGGCGCCGCCGCGGCGCCCAGGCGGGGCCGCCTTTATTAACCGCTTGAAAAAACTGGCGCGGGCGGCTTAGTCTGATTTTTAGTGTGCAAGTTGCTCTTCCTGGCCGCGCGCGGCGGGGGCGGCCAAGCCCTCGCCCCAGCAGGCCATCCCGCTAGAGGACGACTTCCGGGATTTCTAGACCGACCGCTTGCCCAACCCATGGCGCCCGCGCGCCAGGGCCGCCCCCGCCGGGGCGGCCCGTTTTTTTGCCGCCGCGCCCGGACGGGCGGGATACACTATGACCCAGCCCCGGGCGGGGCCTCCCGGCCCGGCGGCCGTCATTCAACCCAAGGGGGCGACCATGTCCGCGCGCCTGACCATCGCGCTCCTGTGCGCGGGCCTATTGTTCGGCGGCTGCGCCGACCTGGGCTCGCCCACCTATCTGCCCACCCAGCCCCGCAAGCCGCGCCCCGCCGCCGCCCCGGAGCCGGTCGCGCCCAAGGCCGGGCGCACGCTGAGCGTGGACGTGGGCGAGACCATCGACCTGACCCTGGACGCCAACCCCACCACCGGCTTCCGCTGGTTCCTGGCCCAGCCGCCCGACAGCCTGGTGCTGACGCTGGAGTCCCACGTCTATCAGGCCGACCCGGCCGGGGCCGGCCGGGCCGGGGCCGGCGGGCGCGAGATCTTCCGTTTCCGGGGGGTGTCGCCGGGCTCGGCCACGGTGGTGCTGGAATACGCGCGCCCCTGGGAGCGCGAGAAGGGCGTGGCCCCGGCCCAGCGCCACGCCATCGCGATCAGGGTGCGCTAGCCCGCCGCCGCCCCTGGCGCCGCTAAAGATTCAGGCTGAGCGGGTCGGGCATGTCGAAGCACCATCCCTGGCGCAGGAAGAGATCCTGGCAGACCTCCACCACCTCGGCGGCGTAGACCCGCCCGGCCCCGGATTTGAGTTCGGCCAGGGCGGCGTCTAGCCCCAGGCCGGGGCGGTAGGGGCGGTGGGAGCTCATGGCCTCCATCACGTCGGCCACGGCGATGATGCGGGCCTGCTCCAGTATCTCGCCCCCGGCCAATCCCAGGGGATAGCCGCTGCCGTCGATGCGCTCGTGGTGCTGCAAAACGATGGCGCTGATGGGCCAGTGGAAATCCAGCGGCTTGAGCACCTCGGCCCCCACTTCGGGATGGGTGCGGATGATCTGGAACTCCACCGGGGTCAGGCGGCCGGGGCGGTTGAGGAACTCGGCCGGGACGTAAATCTTGCCCAGGTCGTGCACCAGGGCCGCCACCCGCACCGATTCCACCTGGTCCGGGGGCAGCTTCAGGGCCCGCGCCATGGCCTCGGCCAGTTGGGCCACCCGCTGCTGGTGGCCGGCGGTGTAGGGATCGCGGGCCTCCACCAGGCGGGTGAAGCCCAGCACGATGCCCTCCAGGGCCTGGTTGAGCTTGCGCAGGCCGGCCAGCTCGCGGGCCGCCTGCTGGCGCTGATACTGCTCCAGGGCGCTGCCCACCGACTGGGTGAGATCGGCGGGGTCGCAGGGCTTGAGCAGGAAGCGGTAGACGTAGCCGTCGTTGACCGCTCTCAGCACCCGCTCCAGGTCGGCCTGGCCGGTCAGCACCACCCGCACCGTGTCCGGCGAAAGCTCCTTGGCCAGCTCCAGCAGCTCGAAGCCGTCCATCTGGGGCATGTTCAGGTCGGTGACCATCACCGCGTAGCCGCCCTGGTCCAGCTTCTCCAGGGCCTCGCGGCCGTCGTTGGCCTCGTCCAACTGGTAGCGCCGGTGCAAAAGGCGGCGCAGGCCGGCCCGCAGGTGCGGATCGTCGTCCACCAGCAAAACCCTGGGCTGGTCCCGTTCCGGCGCCATTTTCGCCCCTCCCTCGCCAGGCCTGGCCAGCGGCGCGAACGCCTAGGCCTCCTCGTCCTCCGCTGCGATGGCCACCTTGATGGGCTCCCGCACCCCGGTGTGCTTGCGGAAGTTCTGCAGGTGGCGGACCATCAGCCGGGTGACCCGGCGGCCGCGAGGCAGGAGCACGCGGCCGTCCAGGGCGCGCACGTCCTCGGCCAGGATCATGTTCTCGGTCAGGTCGTCGATGCCCACCACCCCGGCCGCGGCCGGGCGGCGGCCGCGGCCGGCGAATTCGGCCAGGGCCGCCAGCACCCTGGGATCGTACCAACCCCGGCGGTCGCGCATCTCGTCCAGGCTGGCCTGCACCTTGCCGGTGCGGGCCAGGAGCAGGTCGTAGTCCAGGGCCACCTTGAGCACGCGGGCCTGGATCGGCAGCTCCTCCCCGGCGATCTCTTCGGGCGGGGGGCCGGAGCCGTCGTAGCGCTTCTCTTGCAGGGACACCACCAGGGCCACGTCCTCCAGCCGGGGGACGTTGCGGATCAGGTCCGCGGCCACCATGGGGTGCATGGCGAAGAGCTGGCTGTCCTCCTCCTCCAGCTCCAGGCCGGCGTAGACCCGGTGCACCGACTCCGGCGGCATGATGATCAGGCCGATCTGGCTAAGCATGACCGCGTTGTTGAGCACCCAGTCCTCGGCCAGGCCCAGGTTGGCGGCGATGCCGTCGGTCAGGCGCCGGATGCGGTCGGTGCGCCCCATGGCCTCCGGGTGCAGCAGGGCCAGAAGCTCGGTCAAGAGCTTGATGCTGCCGGCCAGGGTGCGCTCCATGATGTCGCGCTCGGCCAGGTGCAGGCGGTGCTGGCGGATGCCGGCCACCAGGGCGCGGCCCAGGGTTTCCAGGTCCACCGGCTTGGTCAGGAGCCGGAAGATGTTGCCCTCGTTCACCGCCCGGATGGCGGTGTCCACGTCGGCGTAACCGGTGAGCAGGATGCGCACCGTGTCCGGGCTTTTTTCGCGCACCCGGCCCAGGAGTTCCACCCCGTCCATGCCCGGCATCTTGAAATCGCTGACGATCACCGCGTAGGGGCCTTGGGCCTTCAGCAGCTCGAAGGCCTTGGCCGCGCCCAGGGCGGTGTCCACGTTGAAGCGCTTGCGCAACTGGCGCAGAAAGCTGGCCAGGATGTTGGGGTCGTCGTCCACGAAAAGGATTTTTTCGGCCGGCGCCTGCGGTTCCATCTCAACCCCCGCATTCCTTGACGCCCAGACAGGCCTCGCGCCAATCGGGCAGGCGCTGGGCCATCCCCAGGCCGGCGAGGTAATCCTCGTCGACGCGCGAGCGGGCGTAGTTCTTGTTGATGACGCACAGCTCCTTGTCCAGCACGTTGGCCGCGTGCACGGCGGCCAGGGCCCCGAACCGCGGCGGCCCCCAGGCCCTGGGGTCGTGATGGCCGGCGATGGCGGCCACGATGTCCTCGCCCAGGCCCCACAGGCCCATGAGATAGGCCCCGACCTCGGCGTGGCTGACCCCCAGGCGCTCGCGCTCCACCTCCACCACCGGGCGGTTGTCGCGGCGCACCGCCGCGATGATCTCGACGTATTCGACCGGCACGACCGTGCACAGTATCAGCTTGCCCACGTCGTGCAACAGGCCGGCGATGAAGGCGCTGTCGATCATGGCCTCTGGGGCCCGCTCCTGGCGGCAGATGGTGCGGGCGTAGCCGCCCACGGCCAGGCTGTGGCGCCAAAGGCCCTCGAAGGAAAAATGGGGGAAGCGCTCCTGGTCGAAGGTGGCGAAGAAATTCTGGCCCAGCACCAGGGCGCGCATCACCTCCAGGCCCAACAGCCCCACCGCCTCCGCCGGCTTGATGACCCGCCGGCTGGTGCCGAAAAAGGCGCTGTTGACCAGCTTGAGCACCGTGGAGGCCATGCCCATGTCGCGGCTGACCAGCTCGCTGATCTGGTCCTCGTCGGCCCCGGGCCGATCCAAGAGCGCCAGCATATCCCGGAAAAGCTGGGGCAGCACCGGCAGGGTCTCGATCTGGCTGACCAGGCTGGTCAGCCGCCGGTCGTCCAGCAGCCGGCGCAGGGCGCCGGCCCTTCTGAGCACCGTGAGCAGTTGGTCGGCCTCCACCGGCTTGGCCAGGAACTGGTGGGCCGGCAGGACGGACTTCATGACCATGACGGGGTCGGACTGGCCGGAGAGGATGATGCGCACCACGTGGGGGTAGAGCCGGCGCACCTCGGACAGGAGCTCGGCCCCGTCCATGCCGGGCATGCGCATGTCGCTGACCACGATGTCCGGGATTTCTTGGGCCATCAGCTCCAGGGCCTGCTGCCCGCTGGTGGCGAAGGAAAGCCGCCACTGCCCCCGTTGGGGGCGCAGCAGGCGGCGCAGCCCGTCCAGCACCCGCGGCTCGTCGTCCACGAAGAGCACGGCCAACAGCGGCGCGGTCTCAGGCATCGAGCGGCAACCGGACCACGAAGGTGGCGCCCTGGCCGGGCTGGCTGGAGAAAAGCAGGCTTCCCTGGTGCTTGTCGGCCACCACCCGCTGGGCGATGGCCAGCCCCTGGCCGGTGCCCTTGCCCGGCGGCTTGGTGGTGAAAAAGGGATCGAAGACCCGGCTCTGGATGGCGGGGGGGATGCCGGGGCCGTTGTCGCTGATGGTGATCTCGGCCAGGCCCCCGCGCCGGCGGGTGCGGATGCTGATGCGGCCCTTGGCGTCCTCGCCCTCGCGCACCACCTCGGCCAGGGCCTGGGCCGCGTTGACGATGATGTTCAGGAAGACCTGGTTGATCTCGCTGGGCACGCAGGGCACCGGCGGCAGCTCCGGGTCCAGGTCCAGCTCCACCTCGGCCACGTACTTCCATTCGTTCTTGGCCAACGTCACCGTGTTTTCCAGGGCCTTGTTCAGATCGGTGGGGGTCTTGCCCTCCGGGCCGGGGTGGGCGAACTCCTTCATGGAGCGCACGATCTTGGAGATGCGGGCCAGGCCCTCCAGGGTCTGCTCGATGGCCTTGGGCACCTCCTCGATCAGATAGTCGCTGTCCACCTCCCGCTCCAGCGCCAGCACCCCCGCCAGCTCGGCCGCGATGGAGGGCTCCAGCCGGCCGTCCGCCTTGAGCAGCGTTGCCAGGCGCGAGTATCCGGCCAGCACCCGGAACAGGTCTAGGAAGGCGTCGCGCATGAAATGGGTGTTGTCGGAGACGTACTGGGTGGGGGTGTTGATCTCGTGGGCGATGCCGGCGGCCAGCGAGCCGATGGCCTCCAGCTTCTGGGCCTGCATCAACTGACGCTCCAGGGCCTTGCGCTCGGTGACGTCCACGATGAGGGCGAAGGCGCCCCTGAACTCGCCGTCCTGGTTGAAATGGGCCTTGGGATAGACGATGGTGTGGACCTTGCGCCCGTCCTTGGCGGTCCAGGCGAGCTCGTAGGAGTCCTCGCCCCCCTGCCGGCGCAGCTCCACCTGCCGGGCCAGCACCTCCCGGTTGTCATCGTCCAGGAAATCCGTGACCGAACGCCCGTAGAGCTCGCGGCTGTCATAGCCCAGCATCTGGGAAAGGCGGTCGTTGAAAAAGCGGATGCGGACGTGCTCGTCCACCTGGAGCATGCCCTCGGTTATCATCTCCACCAGGGTGCGGTAGCGCTCCTCGCTGTCGCGCAGGGCCTGCTCCACCAGCTTGTTGGTGGTGATGTCCACGATCACCCCCACGATGCCGGCCAGCCGGCCCTGGCCGTCGGTGTAGGTGGCTTTGTTGAAGATGACCTGGTGCAGGCTGCCGTCGGGCAGGCGCAGCGGCGCTTCGTAAATCTGTATGCCGGGGCTGGCCCAGAGCTCCTGGTCGCGGCGCAGGTAGAGCTCGGCCAGTTCGGGGGAGGACAGGTCGGAGACGCTGCGGCCCACGATCTCGTCGCGCCGGCGGCCCATAAGCTCGGCGAAGGCGGCGTTGCAGCCGGTGTAGCGCCCCTGGGCGTCCTTGAAGTAGACCGGGTTGGGGATGGTGTCCAGCAGGCGCTCCAGGAAGCCCACCTGCTCCTGGTAGGCCCGCTCGGACCGCTTGACCACGGCCAGGTCGCGGGCCACGTGGACGCTGCCGATGATCCGGTCCTGGTCGTCGCGAATGGGGCTGGTGCTGACCAGGAACTCGCCCATGTCCGGGCCGAGGCGAGCCTCGGCCATGTGCACCTTGCCGTCGGCCAGCAGACAGACGTGGGGGCAGCCGGGCATGGGCTCCGCCGAGCCGTGGAAAACCTGATGGCAGGGCCGGCCCACGATCCGCTCGGCCGGCAGCCCCAGGCGCTCGCAGGTGGTGCGGTTGACCCGCAGCACCCGGTGGTCGCGGTCCAGGATGGCGATGAGGTCGGGCACCGCGTTGAAGGTTGCCTCCCACTGAACGCGGGCCTCCTCCATGGCCTGGCGGGTGCGCAGGCTGTCCAGCTTGCGGCCCAGGCGCTGGGCCGTGTCGGCCAAAAGCCGCGCCAGGCCGGGGCCGAAGGGATCGCTGCCCGGCTCCGGAGCCGCGGCGGCCGGGTCCAGGTGGACCTCCAGGCGGCCGGCCGGCCGGCCCTGCACGGCGATCTCGGCCTGCATGCCCAGGGGGCCGCGGACAAAGCCGGGGGTGGCGGCCTCCCATTCGTCCACCGTCAGGCGCACCTGGGCCGCGTCCGGCGCGGCGAAGGCCATGCGCAAGGCCTCGGTCACCTTTTGCAGCAGCTCCGCCGGCTCCAGGTCGGAGCGGCTCAGCAGCTCCGAGACGGCGTAGAGGCATTCCAGCTCGCGCTGGGCCGCATGGGCCGCCCCGCTCTGGCCGCCTTGCGCGGCCGCTCCGGCCTGGTTGTCGCCATCCACGCTAGACTTCAGTCGCGCCATGAAGCCCCCCGTGGTCTGGAAGGGCGCGAAAACGCATTTCGCGCCGCCACCCTGCCACTATAGCAAAATACGACCATGCCCGACGGTAATTTGCCCGTCTTGACCGCCAACGCCCCCCCACGTAAGCTGCAAGCTGACCCCCGGCCAAGGAGGCCCGCCATGCCGGAGACCCCGGTGCTCTACCTTTTGGACGCCAGCTCCTACATCCACCGCGCCTTCCACGCCGTCAAGGGCCTGACCACCAGCGAGGGCTTGCCCACCGGCGCGGTCTTCGGCTTCGTGCAGATGCTCCTGAAGGTGATCAAGGACGCCCGGCCGACCCACCTGGCCGTGGTCTACGACGCCAAGGGGCCCACCTTCCGCCACCAGCTCTACCCGGCCTACAAGGCCAACCGCCCGCCCCTGGACCCGGCCCTGAAGACCCAGTTGCCCCTGGTGCGCCAACTGGTCACCGCGCTGAACCTGCCGGCGGTGGAGATGGAGGGCCTGGAGGCTGACGACCTCATGGCCACCCTGGCCCGCCTGGGGCGCGGGCGGGGCTTCGAGGTGGTGCTGGTCAGCGGGGACAAGGACCTGATGCAGCTCGTGGGCGATGGGGTCGCCATCTGGGACACCATGAAGGACCTCCGCCTGGGTCCGGCCGAGGTGACGGCCAGGCTGGGGGTGCCCCCGGAGCTGGCGGTGGATTTTCAGGCCCTGGTGGGCGACAGCAGCGACAACGTGCCCGGCGTGCCGGGGGTGGGGCCCAAGACCGCCGCCCAGCTCATCAACGCCCATGGCGACCTGGAGGCGGTCTTGGCCGCCGCGCCGGAGATGAAGAAGGGCAAGCTTCGGGACAACCTCATCGCCCACGCCGACCTGGCCCGGCTGTCGCGGGAGCTGGTGCGCCTGAAGGACGACGCGCCCATCGCCTTCGACCCCGAAGCCTTCGCCGTGGCCCCGCCGGACCCGGCCGTGCTCACCCCGGTGCTGGCCAAGCTGGAGTTCAACAAGCTCCTGAAGGAGTTCGCCGCCCCCAGCTCGGCCCCGGCCGCCGGCTACGCCATGATCGTGGACGCGGCCGAGCTGGCGCCCTGGCTCGACGCGGCCCGGGCGCGCGGCCGGCTTTCCATCGACACCGAGACCACCTCCACCGATCCCATGCGGGCCGAGCTGGTGGGCGTGAGCCTGGCGGTGGACCCGGGCCGGGCCTGCTACATCCCCCTGGGCCACGCGCTGGCCCCCGGCCAGCGCCAGGCCGACCGGGCGGCGGTCTTCAAGCTCCTGGGGCCGGTGCTGGCCGACCCGGCCGTGGCCAAGATCGGCCAGAACCTGAAATACGACCTGATCGTGCTCGCCCGGGCCGGGCTCACCGTGGCCGGAGTGGATTTCGACACCATGGTGGCCAGCTATCTGCTGAACCCCGGCAAGACCAGCCACGGCCTGGCCGCCATCGCGGCCGAGTATCTGGGCCGCGGCGTGATCCCCTATGAGGAGGCCGTGGGCGGCAAGAACCTGAGCTTCGCCTTCGCCCCCCTGGACAAGGCCACCACCTATTCGGCCGAGGACGCCGACGTGGCGCTCACGGCGGCCCTGAAGCTGGGGCCCATGCTCAAAAAGGCCGAGCTGGAGCGCCTGTTCCGCGAGCTGGAGATGCCCCTGGTGCCGGTCCTGGCCCGGCTGGAGATGAACGGGGTGGGCCTGGACGTGGAGGGGCTGAACGGCCTGGCCAAGGAGCTGGAGATCAAGCTCAACGAGAGCGAGGCCACCTGCTACAAGCTCGCCGGCCATGAGTTCAACCTCAACTCGCCGGCCCAGCTGGGCCAGGTGCTTTTTGAGGAGCTGGGCCTGGACACGGTGAAGAAGACCAAGAAGAAAACGGCCTTTTCCACCGACATGAGCGTCCTGGTCCAACTGGCCGAGATCCACCCCCTGCCGGCCGAGGTGCTGAACTACCGCACGCTGAGCAAGATCAAGGGCACCTACGTGGACACCCTGCCGGGACTGGTCAACCCGGCCACCGGCCGGCTGCACACCAGCTTCAACCAGGCCGTCACCGCCACCGGCCGGCTGTCGTCCTCGGACCCCAACCTGCAGAACATCCCCGTGCGCACCGAGCTGGGCGGCCGCATCCGGGCCTGCTTCGCGCCCCGGCCGGGATTCTTGATGCTCAGCGCCGACTACAGCCAGATCGAGCTCAGGGTGCTGGCCCACCTGAGCGAGGATCCGCTCTTGATGCAGGACATGCAAAGCGGGCTGGACGTGCACACCCAGACCGCGGCGCGCCTTTTCGACCTGCCGCCGGGCCTGGTCACCCCGGAGATGCGCCGCCGGGCCAAGACGGTGAACTTCGGGGTGCTCTACGGCATGAGCGCCTTCCGTCTGGCGCGGGAGCAGAAGATCAGCCGGGGCGAGGCCCAGGACATCATCGAAAAGTACCTGGGCCGTTACCAGGGCGTCGCCCGTTTCCAGCAGGCCAATCTGGCCCAGGCCCGCGAGCGCGGCTACGTGACCACCCTGCTGGGCCGGCGGCGCTTCCTGCCGGCCATCAACTCGGCCGAGCGCATCCCCCGCGAGGCGGCCGAGCGCATGGCGCTCAACACCCCCATCCAGGGCACGGCGGCCGACATCATCAAGCTGGCCATGCTCAGGGTGGACCGGATGCTGGCCGAGGAGTTCCCCCAGGCCCTGATGATCCTCCAGGTGCACGACGAGCTGGTCTTCGAGGCGCCGGAGGCCCGGATCGAGCCCTTCGCCCGGCGGGTCAAGGAGGTGATGGAGGGAGTGGTCGAGCTGAAGGTGGGCCTGGTGGTGGACGTGGGCTGGGGCAAGAACTGGGCCCAGGCCCACTAGGCCCTGTCGGCGTCGTTTCTCCGGCGGGCCGCCAGGGCCGGCCCGCCTCGCCCCGGCCCCCCCCCAGGGGGGCGCGAGACAACCCCAAGCCCGGCGAAAAACGGCCCTTGGCATGCGTTTTTGCATCCAGATGCAAAAAGCCATGCCAAGGGCCTTTCCGTCGCCCGCGCGCCGGCTGCCCATCGGCCGGCGAGGCGGGAAAGGCGCGGCCTATTTAAGCGGCGGGATGCCCAGCATGACCCTGGCCTCGGCGCAGGTGGCCACCTCGCGCTGCACCTCGCGGGCGATGCGCACGGTGCGCTCCACGAACTGGGCGTTGGTGTCGGCCTTGACCCCGCGCGAGATATAGAGGTTGTCCTCGAAGCCCACCCGCACGTTGCCGCCCATGAGCATGGCGTGGGTGGTCACCGGAATCTGGGCCGGGCCGGTGGCCAGGGCCGACCAGCGGCAGCCCTGGGGCAGGCGGGCCCTGAGGGCCAAGAGGGCCTCCAGGTCGGCCGGCGCGCCCCAGGGGATGCCCAGGCAGAGCTGGAAGTAGGGCGGGTCGGCGATCAGTCCCTTCTTGATCAGGTCCAGGGCCTGCATCACCTGCCCCACCTCGAAGACCTCCATCTCCGGCTTGACGCCCAGGTCGAGCATGCGCCGGGCGGCCTTTTCCACCCACTCGGCCGAGTTGATGAAGACCCGGCCGCGGAAGTTGAGGCTGCCCACGTCCAGGGAGCAGAGGTCGGGCCGCAAGGCCACCGGCATCAGGCGCTGCTCGCCCACGTCCTCGCCCTTGAGGTTGAAGCCGCTGGTGGTCAGGTTGACCAGCATGTCGCTCTCGGCGCGCACCCGCTCCAGGACCTCGGCGAAAAGCTCGCGCCTGAAATCCGGCGCGCCGGTCTGGGGGTCGCGCACGTGCACGTGCACCACCGCCGCCCCGGCCCGCCAGCAGCGCAGCGCCTCGGCGGCGATCTCGGCCGGGGTGTGGGGGAGGTTGGGGTTCTGCTCCCGGCTGGGGCCGGAGCCGGTGACCGCGGCGGTGATGATCAGTTTGTCCATGCGATTGCTCCTTGGCTTAACGGCCGGCCATCTCCAGCATCTGGCGCGCTTTTTCCGCGATGGCCAGGCTGGCGGTGAGGCCGGGGCTGTCGATGCCCAGCAGGTTGAGACAGCGGGGCTCATGGGGGCTGAACTCGATCACCCAGTCTTGGTGGCCGATGAGCCGGGCCTGGATGCCCACTTGGTGGGGCTCCAGGTCGTCGGCGCGCAGGCCGGGGAAGAAGCCGGCCACCCGGCGGTGGAACTCGGCCATGGGGTGGAAGTCGCCGCCATACTCCTCCTTGTGCCGGGCCGGGCGCTGCAAGGGGCAGACGGTGACCACCGGCCCGGTCTGGCCTTGGCCGTCCGGGCCGGTCTCCAGGGTGGGGGTGATGTGCACGCCCACCGTGAAATAGGCGCCCTGGTGGGTGACCAGCTTGTGGGGGGTGGGGTAGAGGTTCATGCCGCTCAGGCCCAACTCCGGGCGCTTGCCGCGATAGAACTTCACCGCCTCGCCGCGCACCGGGTCCACCGCGTAGGGCGAGGCCGGGTCCGCCAGGCGAGCCACCTCGTCGCTATACAGGCCGGCGCTGTTGACCAGCAGCCCGGCCGCGAAGCTGTCGCTGGCCCCGTCGCGGTAGGTGACGGTGAGGTTGAGGCCGTCGGGGCCGCGCTCCACGCCGGTCAGCGCGGTCTGGGTCAGGAAGGTGGCCCCGGCGTTGCTGGCCAGGGCGTAGAGGCGGTGCACGAAGGCCGCCGCGTCGATGACGCCGCTGGTGGGCAGATGGAGGGCGGCGGCGGCGGCCAGGTTGGGCTCCATCTCCCGCGCCCGGCCGCCGCTGATGATTTCGGCCGGCACGCCGTTGTTCAGCGCGCGCTGGCGGTAGAGCTCCAGGACGGGCAGCTCCTCGTCCCTGACCGCCACCACCAGCTTGCCGCAGCGGCGGTGGCTGACGTCGTGGCGGGCGCAGAAGTCGTAGAGCAGCTCCACGCCGCGGGGGCAGAGACTGGCCTTGAGCGGGCGGGTCTCCGGGTCGTAGTAGAGGCCGGCGTGGATCACGCCGGAGTTGCGACTGGACTGGTTCTCGCCCTGGCTCACGCCGGGGTTCTTCTCGACCACGAAGACCTCGCGGCCCTGCCGGGCCAGCTCCCAGGCCAGGGCGCAACCCACCGCCCCGGCCCCCACCACACATACGGGCGCCTGCTCGCTCATGCCGTCGTCTCTCCTCTATTCCGGCCTGGTCCTCGCGTTGACCCGCCCGCGTTCCGATAGATGGAACGCTACGCCAAGTGTTGTGCGATTGCGGTTGACAAGGCCTGGGTAGCTATATTATAAAACTTTTAATCAAATTTCATATAAATTCGTCGTGGCGGTTGCGCGCGAAACCCCGGCCGGCTGGCCGTCCAGGCAGTCAAACCCCAGGCAAAGAGGGCCAGATGAAAGGCGCCGGCACCCTGCCCGAAAAGGCCTATTCCCAACTGAAACACATGTTCCTGACCGACCAGTTGGTGCACGGCCAGAAGCTGCGCTACCAGGATCTGGCCAAGCGCCTGGGCATGAGCCAGACCCCGGTCATCATGGCCCTGGTGCGCCTGGAGGACGAGGGCCTGGTGCGCTCGGAGGCCAACAAGGGCTATTTCGTGCCGGAGCTGGACCTGGAGGAGGCCCGCGAGCTCTACGAGGTGCGGCTGCTGTTGGAGGTCTTCCTGATCCCAAAGGTGGTGGATAACCTGACCGAGCAGAGCCTGGCCGAGCTGGAGGCCCTGCGCCGCGCCCACAAGGAGGTGCGCGGCACGGTCTACCAGCGCGAGCGGCTCTGGCGCGACGCCCAGCTCCACCTGGCCCTGGCCGCCACCAGCGGCAACCAGGTGGTCACCCTGATCCTGCGCCGGGTCTTCGACCTGCTCTACCTGCGCTATCGGCCGGAGATTCTCTCGCCCCAGCGCTTCGACGAGGCCGAGGGCGAGCACGCGGCCATCTTCGAGGCCCTGCGCGCCCGCGACGGGGTGGCCGCGGCCGAGCTGTTGCGCCAGCACGTGGAGCGCGGCCAGTGGCACATCTTGAACGGCCTGCGCCAGCAGATGGAGCGACGCGAGAGCATGCTGCAGGCGCTGAGCGTCGACCTGGCCCTGGCCGCCGCCGGGGCCGCCCCGGCCGCCGGCGCCCCCGGCGCCGGCAAACGGAGCGCCCGCCGGCGCTGAAGCCTTTTGGTCATTGGACATCCAAGCTGCAAGGGAGGATTTGGCATGAAAAAATTCTGGATGGTGGGATTGCTGGCCGCGCTGGCCCTGGCCCTCATGTCTCCGGCGGCGCTGGCCGCAGAGCAGAAATTCGTCCGCATGTTCAGCGGCCCGGAGGGCGGCTCCTGGTATCCCCTGGGCGCGGCCATGATGTCGATCCTGGAGAAGAAGATCCCCGGCATCAGCACCAGCAACGGCCCCGGCGGCGGCGTGGGCAACTGCAAGGCCGTGCACGCCAAGCGGGCCGACCTGGGCTGGACCTACACCCACACCTCCTACGCCGCCATCCAGGGCCTGCACCCCTTTGACAGGAAATACGACAACATCCGCCACCTGATGTCGCTCTATCCCGGCGTGTTCCAGATGGCCGTGCCGCGCAACAGCGACATCAAGAGCGTGGCCGACATGAAAAACAAGCGCATCGTGCCCGGCGTCACCGGCTTCACCGGCACCATCATCGCCGAGCAGATCCTGCAGGCCTACGACCTGACCTTCGACAAGATCAAGCAGAACGGCGGCACCGTGACCTTCGTGGGCTACGCCGACAGCGCGGCTCTGCTGAAGGACGGCCACAGCGACGTCTACATGGCCGTGACCAGCCTGCCCCAGGCCACCATCCTGGACTTGAACTTCCAGCCCGGCATCCGCCTGATCGGCCTGGACGACGCCCACATGAAGAAGCTCCTGGAGATCGAGCCCGGCCTGATGGCCTACACCGTGCCGCCCAACACCTACGACGGCCAGACCGAGCCGGTGCTCACCCCGGCCACGGTGACCCAGATCGTCATCAACAAGGACGTGTCCGACGAGATGGCCTACCAGATCGTCAAGACCCTGTACGACTCCTGGCCGGAGCTGGCCCAGGTGAAGAAGAAGGACATCGAAGACAGCAAGCCCGACCAGGCCCTTCTGGGCAACCGCATCGAGGTCCATCCCGGCGCCCTGAAGTACTACAAGGAAAAAGGCTACGCCAAGTAGATAGAAAACCGGGCCCGGCCGTCCCGACGGCCGGGCCTGTTGTCCATTGCGCCGGTTCGAACGCACAACTAAGCATCCGCCCCTGGCGCGGAGATGGCCGTGTCGGACGAAAAAACGATCCAATACCAGGAAACCAAAAAGCTTAGCATCCTGGAATGGCTGCTGGCCCAGCCCAAGAGCGTCTTCCACTACCCGGTGGAGCTGGCGGTCTGCGTGTTGTCGCTGGCGCTGAGCATCTACCACCTGTTCGTGGCCTATTCCGGCTCGCTGGAGGCCCACTCCTTCCGGTCCACCCACCTGGCCTTCATCATGGTGCTCTGCTTTTTGCTGAAACCCCTGGGCCGCAAGAAGTGGACCGACCCCAAGAACTGGTGGTTCGCCGTGGACCTGGTCCTGATCGCCCTGACGGTGATCATCCAGGTCTACGTCATCTGGGACATCGAGAAGTTCATCCTGCGCCAGGGCGACCTCAACGACTGGGACTACTGGTTCGGCACCATCACCATCTTCCTGCTGCTGGAGGCCACCCGGCGCTCGGTGGGCTGGGCCATGGTCATCATCGCCGGCTTCTTCCTGGCCCACACCGCCTTCAGCGACTGGTTCCCCGGCCCCCTGCACGGGCCGCCCTCGGACTGGTTCACCATCCTGGACTACCAGTTCATGGCCGAGAACGGAATCTACGGCATTCCGCTCATGACCATGGCCACCTACATCTTCCTGTTCATCCTCTTCGGCGCCATCCTGGTGCGCTCCGGGGCGGGCCGGTTCTTCATCAACGTGGCCGTGGCCATCACCGGCGCACGGGTGGGCGGCCCGGCCAAGGCCGCGGTGGTCAGCTCGTGCATGATGGCCTCGGTCTCCGGCTCGGCGGTGGCCAACGTGGTCACCACCGGCACCTTCACCATCCCCCTGATGAAGAAGATCGGCTACCGGCCGCCCTTCGCCGGGGCGGTGGAGGCCTGCGCCAGCAGCGGCGGGCAGATCATGCCCCCGGTCATGGGCGCGGCGGCCTTCATCATCGCCGAGTTCATGAACGTGCCCTACCTCAAGGTGGCCCTGGCCTCGCTCTTCCCGGCCCTGATGTACTTCTTCACCATCTACGTGATGGTGCACTTCGAGGCCCGCAAGACCGGCATGAACCGCCTGACCAAGGAGGAGCTGCCCGACCTGAAGGCCGAGCTCAAGCGCGGCGGCCATCTCTTCCTGGCGGTGATCCTGATCGTGGCCTTGATGATAATGGGCTACACCCCCATGTTCGCCGCCTTCTGGGCCATCATCGGCACCATCGCGCTGTCGTTCCTGCGCAAGGACACCCGCATGAGCCCGGTGGAGCTGCTCAGCGCCTTCGAGGAGGGCGCCCGCGAGGCGGTCAGCGTCTCGGTGGCCTGCGCCACCGCCGGCATCGTCATCGGCTGCGTCTTCGTCTCCGGCCTGGGGCTCAAGCTCACCACCATCCTGGTGGGCATCGCCGGCAACCAGCTCTGGGCGGTGCTGGTGCTCACCGCCTTCGTCTCCATGATCCTGGGCATGGGGCTGACCACCACCGCGGTCTACATCACCCTGGCCGCCCTGGTCATCCCGGCCATGATAAGCATGGGCGTGGACCCCATGGCGGCCAACCTGTTCGCCTTCTACTTCGGCCTGGTCTCGGCCATCACCCCGCCGGTGGCGCTGGCCTCCTTCGCCGCCGCCGGCATCGCCGGGGCCAACCCCATGACCACCGGCTGGATAAGCATGCGCCTGGGCATCAGCAAGTACATCCTGCCCTTCGTCTTCGTCTACAACCCCGGCATGCTCTTCGTGGGCGACTGGCTCAACATCGTCGTCAGCATAACCAGCGGCTTCGGCGGGCTCTACGCCCTGACCATCTTCACCGAGGGCTGGATCATGGAAAAGGCCGGCTGGCCCACCCGCATCCTGGCGGCCGCGGCCAGCCCGCTGTTGTTCCACCCCAACCTGTGGACCGACGTGGTCGGCTGGCTCTTCCTGGCCGCGGTTATCACGCCGCACGTCGTCAAGGTCAAGCGCATGAGAAGGGAGGCGCTGGCATGAAGGTGGTGCTCAACTGGCTGCCCACGGCGACGATCCTGCTGGTGCTGGTGGCGCTGGACCGGCTGCACTTTGGCGTGACCCATTTCACGGCGTTCGTGCTGATCCTGATCCTGTGGAGCCTGGGCCTGGTGTTGGTGTACAAGGCCCTGGCCGGCAAGCCAGACTCCGACTAGGAGCCTGTCGGAAAAAGCCGTCCATGGCTTTTTCCGACGTTAACTTGCCGGAAATGAATTCCGGCAAGTTACGCAAATTGCTCGCCCCCGCTGGGGGCTCCCAATTTGGCGGGCCGTCCATGGCCCGCGCCTAGGAGCCTGTCGGATCTGTTGCTCCGACAGGCCCTAGGCCCCCGCGGCAGCCAAAACCAAGCCGGACGCCGGGGTTCGCCCCGGCGTCCGGTATTCTTTCGGGGTTCGCCTGGCGGGAGGCCCGCTAGCCGCGGCGGTAGATGGCCGCCTTGGCCCTGAGCTCGGCCAACTGGCCGGCCACCATCTCGCGCTCGGCCGGCTTGAGCTCGCGCGCCACCTTGGCCGGCTGGCCCAGCACCAGCGCCCCGGCCGGCACCTGCATGCGCGGGGGCACCACCGCCCCGGCCCCCACCAGCGCGCCCGCGCCCACCACCGCGCCGTCGAGCACTATGGCCCCGATGCCCACCAGGGCGCCGGCCTTGACCACCGCCCCGTGCAGGCAGGCCTGGTGGCTGATGAGCGCGCCGGCCTCGATGACCACCGGCTGGCCGTGGGGGGCCTCGACGAGGGCCAGGTCCAGCACCGCGCTGCCCGCGCCCACCGTGATGGCCTCGTCGTCGGCCCTGAGCACCGCGCCGGGCCAGATGGTTACGCCGGCCGCCAGCTCCACCCGGCCGATGATCCGGGCGCTGAGGTCCACCCAGGCGTCGGGGTGGATTTGGGGGGCGTGGCCGGCGAAGGGGGTGATGTAGCCTGACATGGTTTCACTCCTTGTCGTGCGGTCGGTCCGGGCCGAGATCGGGCTTGGCTCCCCACCCGCGCAAGGCCCGGCTGTCGGGGACGAAGTAGTACAGCGCCAGGCCCAGGGCCATGAACGCCGCGCCGATGTGCCAGAGGCCGTCGAAGGCGGCCGGACCCGCCTCCGGCCCGCCGCCGTATTCCAGGGCCAGGCCCAGGATCTGGCTGAAGATGCCGGGGCCCAGCATGGTCACCAGGTTCAGGGCGGTCATGGCCTGGGCCGCGCGCTGCGGCGGGGCCAGCTCCTTGACGTGGGCCATGGTCAACTGGCCGGGCGCGCACAACAGGCCCAGGCCCAGGAAGGTCAGGTAGGCCAGCCACAGGGGCGGGCTGGCCCCCCAGGCCGCCACCGACCAGGTGAGCAGCATCATCAGAAGATTGCCCGGCCAGGCCACCCACTTGCGGGTCTTGAGCCAGCGGTCGCTCAGCCGGCCGCACAGGGGCAGCCCCAGCATGTAGCCCACGCCCAGCATCAGGATGACGTTGCCGGCGGCCACCTTGTCCAGGCCCAGGCTGGCGGCCAGGAACAGCCCGGCCCAGGTGCCCTGGATGGCGGCGAAGAAGCCGTAGCGGGCGAAATTGGCCGCGGCCAGACCCCAGAAGGAGAAGGTCGTCATCAAGGCCAGCAGCCCGCCCAGGGAGTTGGACGCCCTGGGCGGCGGGGTGTGGCCGGGCGGGTGGTCGCGGGCCACCAGGCAAAACAGGCCGGAGACCAGGGCCTGGACCACGGCCACGCACAGGAAGGCCCCCCGCCAGCCCAGGGCCTCGGCCATGGCCGCCAAGGGGGTGGCGGCCAGCAGGTTGCCGGCGGTGCCCAGGCTGACCAGGACGCCGGAGACGAAGCCGAAGCGGTTGATGGGAAACCAGGCCGCCAAGAGGGCGAAGACCCCCATCAAGGCCCCGCTCATGCCCAGGCCCAGCAGCAGCCGGGCCAACAGCGCCTGGTGGTAGTCCTGGGCCAGGCCAAACAGCGCCGCCCCGGCCACGCCGAAGACGGCCAGGCCGGTGAGGGTGGCGCGGGCCCCCAGGCGGTCCAGGGCCAGGGCCAGGGGGAGTTGGCAGAGGGCGAAAGAGTAGTAGAAGGCCGCGCCCAGGGCGCCCATCTGGGCCGAGTCCAGGCCCAGGTCGCGCACCAGGTCCGGGGCGATGACCGCAGTGGAGACGCGGTAGAACATGGACAGGAAAAAGCCCAGGCAGCCGGCGATGAAGATGGCCCATCGGCGGCGGCTGCCGGGCGCGGGGTCGAAGGCTGGATCGGCATGGAGCATAAGAGTTCAGGCCGGGAGCCGCCCCGCCGGGCTCAATCGCCGCAACAGGCCCGGCGGCGGCGCGGTCTCCCGGTCCCTTTCCCTGATAGGCCAGCGTTCATGCCACCACGGCGAATGGCCCCATTCTACTCCGGCTGGTTGAACTTGGCCGGCCGTTTCTCGAAAAAGGCCGCCATGCCCTCGGTCTTCTCCGGCCCGGCGAAACAGGCGGTCTCGGCCAGGGCCTCGTAGGCCAGGCCGGCGGTGAGCCCCACCTCCTGGGCCATGCGGGTGGCGCGCTTGGCCATCATCAGGCTGAAGGCCCCGCGGGCGGCGATCTGGTGGGCCAGCTCCATGGTCTTGGCCTTGAGCTCGGCCGCCGGGTGGACCCGGTTGATGAGGCCGATGGCCAGGGCCTGGTTGGCGTCGATCACCTCGCCGGTGAAGATCAGCTCGCGGGCCTTGCCCGGCCCCACCAGGCGGGTCAGGCGCTGGGTGGCCCCGGAGCCGGGGATGATGCCCAGGTTCAGCTCCGGCTGGCCGAAGCGGGCGTTGTCGCTGGCCACGCGCAGGTCGCAGGCCAGGGCGATCTCGCAGCCGCCGCCCAGGCACAGGCCGTTGATCATGGCGATGACCGGCTTGTCCAGCTCCTCGAAGCGGGTGTAGAGGCGCTGGGCCAGGGTGTCCAGGAAGCGATAGGCCTCATGCGGGTTCATGCGGCCGAACTCGTTGAGGTCGCTTCCGGCGATGAAGGCCTTGTCGCCCGCGCCGGTGATGACCAGCACGCCCACCGAGTCGTCGCCGGCCACGCGGCTTTGCACGTCGGCGATCTCCAGGCGGGTGGCCTTGTCCAGGCTGTTGCGCTTGTCCGGGCGGTTGATGGTGAGGACGGCCACCCGGCCTTCCTGCTCATAGGTGATGAACTGGTAGTCCATTATGCAACCTCACATGCTTCTCTAGGAGGGGGCGCGGGGAAGCTTTTTCTTGGCACAGGAAATGGCTCCCCCGCATTCGCTCTTCTCTTACATCCGCTCGAACACGGCCGCGATGCCCTGGCCGCCGCCGCCGCAGATGGTGATGAGGCCGTGGCGGGCGGCCTGGCGCCGCATCTGGTGCAGCAGGGTGGTCAGTCGCATGACGCCGGTGGCCCCGATGGGGTGGCCCAGGCTGATGCCGGAGCCGTTGACGTTGAGCTTCTTGTCGTAGTCCGCCGCGGCGATGCCCATGAGCTTGGCGTCGGCCAGCATCTGCACCGCGAAGGCCTCCTGGATCTCGAACAGGTCGATGTCGGCGATGGAGAGCCCGGCCTTGGCCAGGGCCTTGTTCACCGCGGCCGGCACGGCGGGGTAGGTGAGGGTGGGGTCGCAGGCGGCCTGGGCCCCGGAGACGAAGCGGGCCAGGGGCGTTAGCCCCAGGGCCTGGGCCTTGCTCTCGGCCATGAGCACCAGGGCGGCCGCGCCGTCGTTTTCGCTGCTGGAGTTGCCGGCCGTGCAGACGCCGTCCTGGTAGACCGGCTTGAGGGCGGAGAGCTTGTCCAGGGTGGTGTCCGGACGCGGGGTCTCGTCGCGCTCAAAGAGCGCCGGCTGGCCCTTCTTGGCCTTGAGCGGCACGGGAACGACCTCCTGGGCGAAGACGCCGGCCTCCCAGGCGGCCACGGCCCGGGCGTGGGAGCGCGCGGCCCACTGGTCGGCGGCGGCGCGGGTGATTCCCTCGGCCTTGGCCGCGTTCTCGGCCCAGCTCATCATGGAGTTGAGCTCGCCGTAGCGGCTGATGGGCTGGCTCATGGGCCGGGCGCGCTGGATGCGGTCGAAGAACGGGACGCCCCAGATGCCCATGGCCCCGTGGCCATTGGGCATGAAGCCGAACTTGGGGTCCACCCGGCCGCCCAGGCCCCACTTGATGTCGCCGGGCAGGTAGAGCTCGGCCTGGCTCATGGAGTCGAAGCCGGCCGCGCACACGATCTCGGCGTTGCCGGTCTGGATCTTCATGACCCCGAAGAGCACCGCGTCCAGGCCGGAGCAGCAGCGCCGGTCCAGGGTGATGCCGGGCACGTGGTCGGGCCAGCCGGCGGCCAGGAGCGCATAGCGGGCGGCGTTGGCGCACTCGCCGTTCTGATAGGCCTGGCCGGCGACGACCTCCTCCACCAGGCCGGGCTCGATGCCGGCGCGCGCCACGGCGGCATTGAGGGCCACCGCGCCCAGCTCGCCCACGGGCACGTCCTTGAGCGCGCCGCCGTAGCGGCCGATGGGGGTGCGGCAGGCGGAGACGACGACGACGGGTTCCATGGCGTTCCTCCGGGTTGCGGGCGGGCCTGCCTCGGAGCCTGTCGGAGAAACCGCTCCGACAGGCTCATAAGCGGGCCATGGACGGCCAGCCAAATTACGAGCCCCCAAACGGGGGCGAGTAATTTGAGTAACTTGCCGGAATTCACTTCCGGCAAGTCAGCGTCGGGAAAAGCCATGGACGGCTTTTCCCGACAGGCTCCTAGGCCGGCAGGGGGCCCAGGATGAGGCGGCAGGGGTCCACCTCCTCGCGCAGGGTCTTGAGCTCCTCGTCGCTGGGCGGCGCGGCCTGGCCGGCCCGGCTGATGTCCAGGGCGAAGCCGCAGTTTTCGGCCACCCGCTCCGGGCTGACGCCGGGATAGCACTCGTGCAGGTACATGCGCTTGGTGTCCTCGTCGAAACGCATCACGCCCAGGTTGGTGACCACCGCGAAGGGGCCGCCGCGCTTGAAGCCGGCTTTTTGGCGGGCGTCGCCGCCGCTGAGCCAGCCGGGGCTGGAGAGGTAGTCGACCTTCTCCACGAAGCGCTTCTTCTCCTGCTGCATGAAGATGATGACCCCGAAGGCCTGGCTCATGGCGTCGCAGGCCCCGCCGCAGCCGGGAAAGCGCACGCGGGGCTGGTGGTAGTCGCCCAGGCAGGTGGAGTTGACGTTGCCGAACGGGTCGATCTGGGCCGCGCCCAGGAAGGCGATGGTGCGCAGGCGGCGGTGGATCAACAGCGAAAAGGCGTCCAGCAGACCGCTGTTCATGCAGGTGCCCACCATGACGCGGGGGTCGGCCACGGCCAGGGGCAGTTCTTCCAAATGGGGGTCGATGCCGCCGGTTTCGAAGAAGACGACCGACTGGGGGGCGTGGATGCGCTTGGCCACGGTGGCGGCCAGCATGGAAAGCCCGGTGCCGGCGAAAAGCACGTCGCCGTTATTGACCAGGCGGCCGGCCGAGAGCGCCATCATTTCCTTGTCGGTGTACGCGGTGCCCATGGTTGGCCTCCCCTAACGCCTGTCCAGGCCCGGCGCGTAGCCGACCTTGGTGTTGGCCTTGATGTTCATCAGATCCGGCGCGCCCACCTTGGCCAGGTAGGACTCGTGGCTGTCGTGGGCCAGCACCCACTCGTCCAGGTAGCGCCGGAAGCCGTCGTCGTCGCCGGCCACCTGGCGGTAGTAGTTCAGGTGGCGGGGGTCGTAGTCGTAGAAATAGTGGCAGGCGGTGGGGTGGGCGCCGTAGGGCGTGTGGACCACCGCGTCGATGAGGAAGGGCGGCAGGGTGTTCTGGTCCGGGTCCTCGCGCAGGCGCGCCGCCGGCACGATCTCCTCGCAGGTGACGATGACCCGGCTGGCGCTCTTGGCCTGTTCCACGTCCAGGAAGGTGAGGCCCTTGATGCGCACGGTGCCGTCGTCGCCCACGCACTGGGCGTGGATCAGGGCCACGTCGGGCGTGAGCGCCGGCAACAGCACCACCGGGTCGGGCTCGTCGCTGAAGGGGTTCTGGCTGACGATGGCCTTCTCGCGGGGAATTTTGCCCTGGCCGCGCAGGTCGGGGCCGAAGCCCCACTGCTTGAGCACGTCGCTGCCGAAGCCGGAGCGGCAGGGGAGGTAGGGCAGGTTCAAGGAGCCGGCCAGGAAGCGCAGGCTCATGTGGAAGTTGGAGTAGTCCTCCACCTTCACCTGGCCCGACTGCACCGCCTTGCGGAAACGGATGCCGGTGGGGGCGAAGCGGCCGGTGCCGCCGTAGGCCAGCTCCAGGCGGCTGACGCAGCCCGCGCCCACCATCAGGTCCATGGACTGGCCCTGGGAGTGCATCACCAGGTGCAGGCCGCGCTTCTGTTGGCGGATGATCTCGCGGGCGATGACCATGGGGTTGCGGTTGACGGTGAAGCCGCCCAGGGCGATCATGTCGCCGTCGTTGATCAAGCGCCGCACCGCCTCGGCGGCGCTCATCAGTTTGTCGTTGATCGGAGCGCAGGTTGTCATGCGGTGATCCCTTTTCGGCCTGATTAGCTGGAAATCAGTCGTCGTCCTCGTCCAGCCCCACCGGCAGCGCCGGATAGGGGCCCTGGTAGCCCATGAGCTCCGAGAGCCGGCGGCCCTGCTCGAAAAGCTCCCCGCGCAGCTTGTCGATCAGGGTCGGTTCGGCCTGCTCGGCGAAAACCGAAACGTTCATGGTGGCCTTGACCCGGCCCCGCTGGCCGATCAGAGGCACCGCCAGCGAGTAGAGGGCCAGGCTGGCCTCGCGGTCGCCCGCGGCCCAGCCCCGCCGGCGCACCGTCATCAGCTCGCGCCAGAGCCTGTCGCGGTCGGTGATGGTGTGGGGGGTGAGCGGGGCCAGCTTGATGCGCCTGACGCGCGCCTTGAGCTCGGCGTCGGGCAGGGCGGCCAGGAGCACCTTGCCCATGCTGGTGCAATAGGCCGGCAGGCGCGAGCCCGCCTGCACGTCGAACTTGAAGAAGCTCTTCACCTCGCGGCGGTAGACCACCACCACCTCGGTGTCGTCCAGCACGCAGAGGTTGACCGTGTGGCCGGTGCGCTCGCTGAACCGGCGCAGGTGCTCGCCGGCCATCTCGCGAAGCTCGCTGCCCTGCAAATAGGCGTAGCCCAGGCTGAGCACCTTGGGGCCCAGGTAGTATTCCTTGTAGCGGTTGCGGCCCAAAAAGCCCAGGGAGATGAGGGTGTCGGTCAGGCGCTGCACGGCGGCCTTGTTCATGCCGGTGGCCTGGCCCAGCTCGGTCAGGGTGAGCCGGGGCCGCTCGGCGCTGAAGGCCTGGAGCACGTTGAGCCCCCTGGCCAGGGATTGGACGAAATGGATGGGCTCGCGGGACATGGGCGCGACCTTGCCGCAGCTAGTAATGCTCTGCGATACTATGGTACGCTTGGCATTATATGGCCCGGCTTGTGCACGGTCAAGGCGAAAGCGTTGGGCAATTAGCCCGTGCGCAAGCGGAACCCGCTTATGGGGGTGAAAAGGGGAATGGGTGGTTGTTTATGCCTAAACGGCGGCCGGGGCCGGCGCTGGCCGCGCTCCGGGCTGGCCTAACCCACCGGCCGGCTCCAGCGCCAAGGGCCTTATCAGCTTCGCTCCAGTTCGGCCACCAGCTTGATGATGGAGAGCAGGGCCAGGTCGCGCCGGGCCACCACCTTCTCCCTCCGCTCCGGGGTCCATTCATAGAACCCGCGCCCGGTCTTGAGCCCCAGCTCGCCGGCCTGGACATGGGCGGCCAGGAGCCGGCTGGGCTCGGTGCGGTTGTCCAGGTCGGGCAGCACGGTCTCTTGCACGGCGTGGGTCACGTCCAGGCCGCCCAGGTCGGCCCGCATCAGGGGGCCCATGAGGGGATAGCGCAGGCCGAAGCCGTATCGCACCACCTTGTCCACGTCCTCCGGGGCGGCGATGCCCGCCTCCACCAGGTGGAGCGCCTCGCGCTGCAGGGCGTGCTGCAGGCGGTTGCCCAGGAAGCCGGGGACTTCCTTCTGCACCCGCACCGCCACCTTGCCCGCCGCCTCCACCAGCGCCGCCGCCTCCTCGAAGCTGGCGTCGCTGGTGGCCTGGCCGCGCACGATCTCCACGCAGGGCAGGATGTGGGGCGGGTTCCAGAAGTGCGCCCCCACCAGGCGGGAGGGGTCGGCCAGGTCCCGGCCCATGGCGGTGATGGACAGGGCCGAGGTGTTGCTGCAGATCAGCGCCCCCGGCGCGGCCAGGGCCTGGGCCTGGGCCAAGAGCGCCTGCTTCAGCGCCAGCACCTCCGGCGCGGCCTCGATGACCACCGCCGCGCCGGCGCAGGCCTGGGCCAGCTCCGGGCAGAGGGCGATGCGCGCCAGCGCGGCCTCGGCTTCCGCCTCGCTGTGCAGGCACAAGGCCAGGAAGGGCTCCAGGTTGGCGCGGATGCGCGCCGGCGCGGCGTCGAGCGCGGCGGGCTGGGGATCATAAAGGCGCACGGCGTGGCCGGCCAAGGCCATCACCTGGGCGATGCCGTGGCCCATGGTGCCCGCGCCCAAGATCGCGATGTCGGTCATGGTGTTATTACTCCGGGCTGGGGGCAAGGGTTGGGGCCGGGCATGGCCTCACGGCCCTGCTCAATACGCGGTTGCCTATATGTATATGATATATTATCATTACGCAAATCAGTTGGGGGGTGAAAATGTGGTGCTTTTTTGATGAGAGTTGGCCAGATGACAGTAAAGGTGATTTAGTGGTTGTAGCCGGGCTTTTGGTGAATGATGAATTTCTGCCGGCGCTTGATCAGCTTGTATTCAATCTCAAACGAAAATACTTGGGAGACACAAACGCAAAGAATCCTGAATCTGAGTTAAAGGGAACTCATTTGCTCAGCAACTATACGTTCAAGCTTGCCCAGCAGCCACCAGAAAAAGTTCCTTATGTGAAGAATCATGCGCTAGTAAAGGACTTATTGGGCGAACTCATAAAAGAACGCGAAGACGATGAAAGTAATCATTATATCAGGGTATTCGCGTCGGCAGTATTTGGAAACAAACCAGAATTACTATGCCCTGATATGAAAAAAATTCCTATACCATACAAGTGGCTATGCCAAAATATATCAAGGGCGGTGTCTCAGCATGATTCAAACCGAAAAGCAATTCTAATTTATGACCAACGTTTCAGAGTCCAGACCAGTCTTGCCATCACCATAAAGAATTATAATATGGGGCTAAAAATTGGCAATCTTCACCCCGTACCCTATTTTGGCGTTTCGCATGCAACGCCTTGCTTACAGATATCCGATGTGATTGTATACATTATCGCCAAGCACCTGGCTGGCGACAGACGTTTCCAACCATTTTACGACTTGGTCAAACGTCTCCAGTGGACAGACGAAGTGGATGGACGTCTGTTTTATGGAATTAATTCGTGGAAGGAAAGCGCGGCAGGGTACTACTCTAAAAAATAAGAGCCGGCGCTCCTGGAAGGAGCTAAAAGGAGCCGGGAAGGCACCTTTAGCCAGCTCATATATTACATATAGACAGTCAATTCAAGTCTGTCAAGCCTATAAGGGCTCTTCCCGCACTCTGCGCCATAGCGACACCTTATCTACCACGCCATCCCCTACGCGCTGCCATGCACCTGCCCGTGCACGGCTTTTTCCGCCTTGACAATGGCTGCGATCCAGCTATATCATGATTCCGAGCGAGCGCTCAGTCAACAACGCCTCCGCCTGCCCAACCCGGAGATGTCATGAGCGAGGACCCGATCCTAAGCCTTTACGCCCAACGGGTGGGCTACGACGCCGCGGACCTGGCCCGCCTGGGGCCAGCCGATCCCCGCCGCCGCCACATCGCCCGCCTGGCCGAGGCCGGCCAGCGCCTCAGCATCGTGGCCCAGGTGATCGAGGCCAACCACTGCAACGCCGGCTACCGGCCCGGCGACCGTTTCGTCCTGGACGCCGACGGCAACTTCATCGCCAAACTCTGCCCCAAACGCATCTGCGTCTACCTGGCCTCCCAGATGGTGGTGCCGGTGGCCCTTATCAACGAGCGCCTGAGCGAGGGCCTGGAGCCCAACGCCTTCCATTTCATGCGGCAAGCGGCCTGCCCCGACCGGGGCGTGGCCTGCGCGGGCTACGGCCGGGTGGTCGTGAAGATCGGAGCCGAGCCGAGACAGGAGGCAGCCAAGCCATGAGCCCCCGCCGCGCCAAGGCCGCCCCGGCTCCCGCCACCCCGGCCCGCGACATCCCCACCGAGGTCAAGGACCCGGAGCTGGTCCACCGCCGCCGCCGCCAGATCGTGGACGCCTCGGTGCGCCTGTTCATCGCCAAGGGCTTCCACAAGACCACCACCCGCGAGATCGCCAAGGCGGCCGGGTTCTCCATCGGCACCCTCTACGAGTACGTCGCCAGCAAGGAGGACGTGCTCTATCTGGTCTGCCAGGCCATCCACGAGGAGGTGGAGGCCCGCATCCGCCAGAAGCTGCCCCACGCCGCCACCGGGGCCCAGGCCCTGGAGGCCGCCCTGGAGGTCTATTTCGGCGTCTGCGACCAGATGAGCGACCACATCCTCTTGATCTATCAGGAGACCAAGAGCCTGCCCAAGGAGTCCATGCGCTTCGTGCTGGCCCACGAGCAACGCCTGACCGAGCTATTCGCCGACCTCATCCGGCGCGGGGTGGAGGATTTCTCGCTGCGGCCGCTGCACCTGGGCGAGATCGCGCTTCTGGCCCACGACATCGCGGTGCTGGGCCACATGTGGACCTTCCGGCGCTGGGCCCTGGGGCCCCGGCTGTCCCTGGCCGAGTACATCGCCTTGCAGAAGGAGCTGATCCTGGGCCAGTTGCGCTAGGGGCGGCCGGAGCGGGGGCAAGACGGGCGGGGGTGAAGCCCGGCCCGAAGACAGACAACGACCCCGTCCGGTTTTTCCGGCCCCTCTCCCCCCGGCGGGGGGAGAGGCGGGGTGAGGGGGGAAGCAATAGCCGTCACGGCGGGCGTCAGCGAAGCAATCTCCCGTTGTCCCGCTTCGCAAAAAAATGGCAACGGAAGATTGCCGCGTCGCAACCCGGCTGGGTTGCTCCTCGCAATGACAGCTTTGCCTGACTGGACCAGTGATGGACCGCCTGACCGGTCCGCGACGGCCGGGCGCCCCAGGCCGGGCCCCGCGCCCATCGCGCAGAGGAGTCGAGCCATGACCATGGAGACCGAGCCCTACCTGCCGGCCAATCCGGTGCGCTGCGTCACCGCCGCCAGCCTTTTCGACGGCCACGACGCGGCCATCAACATCATCCGCCGCATCCTGCAGGCCACCGGGGTGGAGGTGATCCACCTGGGGCACAACCGGGCCGTGGCCGAGGTGGTGGAGGCCGCCATCCAGGAGGACGCCCACGCCGTCTGCCTGTCCTGCTACCAAGGCGGGCACATGGAGTTCTTCAAATACACCGTCGATCTTTTGCGCGAGCGCGGCGGCGGCCACATCAAGGTTTTCGGCGGCGGCGGCGGGGTGATCGTGCCGGAGGAGGCGCGGGAGCTGGAAGACTATGGCGTGGCCAAGATCTACGGACCGGAGGAGGGGCGCAGGTTGGGCCTGCAGGGCATCATCAACCACCTGGTGCGCTCCATCGACTATCCCCAGGGCGTGGAGCCCGACCCTGAGCTGGTGGGCGAGCTCGGCCCGGCGCGGCCGGAGGTGGTGGCCAGGGTCATCACCTGGGTGGAGCGGGCGGCGCTGGGCCTGGGCGGCGATTTGGCCCAGTGGCACAAGCTGCTCAGCGCCCGCCGGCCGGACAAAATCATGCCGGTGGTGGGCATCACCGGCACCGGCGGGGCCGGCAAGTCCAGCCTGACCGACGAGCTTTTCATCCGCCTGCTGGCCGACTTCCCGGAGCTCAGGGTGGCGGTCTTGAGCGTGGACCCCACCCGCAGGAAAAGCGGCGGCGCGCTCCTTGGCGACCGCATCCGCATGAACAGCCTGGAGAGCCCGCGCATCTATCTGCGCTCGCTGGCCACCCGCGGCAGCGGCATGGAGATCAACCGCGGCCTGGGCGACGTCATCGCCGTGGCCCGGGCCGCGGGCTACGACCTGATCGTGGTGGAGACCGCCGGCATCGGCCAAGGCGACGCGGCCGTGGTGGACTACGTGGACGTGAGCCTCTACGTGATGACCAGCGATTTCGGCGCCGCCAGCCAGCTTGAAAAGATCGACATGCTGGATTTCGCCGACCTGGTGGCCATCAACAAGTTCGACCGCCGGGGGGCCGAGGACGCCCTGCGCGACGTGCGCAAGCAGATGCAGCGCAACCGCGGCCTCTGGCACACCGCGCCGGAGAAGATGCCGGTCTACGGCACCATCGCCAGCAAGTTCAACGACCAGGGCGTCACCGCCCTGTACCTGGCGCTCCTGGACGCCATCCGGGACAAGACCGGCCTGGCTTTGAAAAGCCCCCGCCGCCGGCCGGCCGCCCGCTACAGCGAGGACAAGACCATCATCGTGCCGGCCGAGCGCAACCGCTACCTGGCCGAGATCGCCGACACCGTGCGCGCCTATCACGCCGAGACCCGCCAGCAGGCGGCCGTCATCCGCCGGGTGTGGCAGATGAAGAACACCCACGACGCCCTGGTGGAGGCCTGGCGGGGCGAGTCCGGCCTGATGCAGGCCCTGGACAAGCTCCGGGCCGAGGTGCACCGCCTGGAGGAGGGCTACACCAACGAGACCCACCAGCTCTTGGCCGAATGGCCCCAGATGCAGAAGGCCTACTCCGGCAGCGAATACGTCTACAAGGTGCGCGACCGCGAGTTCCGGGTGCCCTTGACCACCCGCAGCCTCTCCGGCAGTGAGATACCCAAGGTCTGCCTGCCCAAGTGGGAGGACCTGGGCGAGGTCTACGCCTGGCTGCGGTCGGAGAACCTGCCCGGCCGCTTCCCCTACACCGCCGGCTGTTTTCCTTTCAAGCGCAGCGACGAGGACCCCACCCGCATGTTCGCCGGCGAGGGCGACGCCGCCCGCACCAACCGCCGCTTCAAGCTCTTGTCGCGCGACGCCAAGGCCGCCCGGCTCTCCACCGCCTTCGACTCGGTCACGCTCTACGGGTGGGACCCGGACGAGCGCCCGGACATCTACGGCAAGGTGGGCAACTCCGGGGTCTCCATCTGCACCCTGGAGGACATGAAGGTCCTCTACGACGGCTTCGACCTGGTCAGCCCCAACACCAGCGTGAGCATGACCATCAACGGCCCGGCCCCCATCATGCTGGCCTTCTTCCTCAACACCGCCATCGACCAGCAGGCGGCCAGGTTCGAGCAGGAGAACAAACGCCCGCCCAGCAAGGAGGAGATGAAGCGCATCCGGGCCATGGTGCTGAAAAACGTGCGCGGCACCGTGCAGGCCGACATCCTCAAGGAGGACCAGGGGCAGAACACCTGCATCTTCAGCGTGGATTTCGCCCTGCGCATGATGGGCGACATCCAGCAGTTCTTCATCAAAAACGACGTGCGCAACTTCTACAGCGTCTCCATCAGCGGCTACCACATCGCCGAGGCCGGGGCCAACCCCATCAGCCAGCTCGCCTTCACCCTGGCCAACGGCTTCACCTACGCCGAGTACTACCTGAGCCGGGGCATGCACATCGACGACTTCGCGCCCAACCTGAGCTTCTTCTTCTCTAACGGCATGGACCCCGAATACACCGTCATCGGCCGGGTGGCCCGGCGCATCTGGGCCGTGGCCATGCGCCAGATGTACAAGGGCGGCCCCCGCAGCCAGATGCTCAAATATCACATCCAGACCTCCGGCCGCTCCCTGCACAGCCAGGAGATCCAGTTCAACGACATCCGCACCACCCTCCAGGCCCTCTGCGCGGTCTACGACAACTGCAACAGCCTGCACACCAACGCCTACGACGAGGCCATCACCACCCCCACCGAGGAGAGCGTGCGCCGGGCGCTGGCCATCCAGCTCATCATCAACCGCGAATGGGGCCTGGCCAAGAACGAGAACCCCCTGCAGGGGGCCTTCATCGTCCACGAACTGACCGACCTGGTGGAGGAGGCGGTGCTGATGGAGTTCCACCGCCTCACCGCCAGGGGCGGCGTGCTGGGGGCCATGGAGACCGGCTATCAGCGCAGCAAGATCCAGGAGGAGTCGCTCTACTACGAGACCCTGAAGCACACCGGCGAACTGCCCATCGTGGGCGTCAACACCTTCCTCAACCCCAACGCCGACTACGAGCAGGTGTGCAAGGTGGAGCTGGCCCGCGCCAGCGAGGAGGAAAAGCAAAGCCAGTTGGAGCGCCTGCGCGCCTTCCAGGCCGCTCACGCCGAGGCCGCCCCGGCCGCGCTCAAAAAGCTGCAAAAGGTGGCGCTGGAGGGCGGCAACGTCTTCGCCGAGCTGATGGAGACCGTGCGCGTCTGCTCCCTGGGCCAGATCACCAAGGCCCTCTACGCCGTGGGCGGCCAATACCGCCGCGGCATGTAGCCGCGAGCCGCGGCTGGCGTATCGGGTCGGGGTCGCGTGCCGCGGCGGGCGTATCGGGTCGGGTGAGGCTGGGGCGCAAACCAGCCTCGCGCGCTCCCGTCGGGGGCTCGCGCGACAAATGCACGGGCGGGGATAAACCCCGCCCCTACGCCAAGATGGAATTCTTAATGTAGAGGCGGGGGTTATCCCCGCCCGTAGTTTATTAGCCTAGAGATTTGTAAACCGATCGGACGCGCTCTAATCAGCGCTTTTCGGTTTCAAATGCGGTCTGGCGTGATCGGGAAAGGATCAGCGGCGGCTGATGGCGCTGAAGCGCAGGCGGAACTCGGTCTTGAGCGCCAGGACCTGGTCCACGAAGTCCCGCGTCTGGCCGATCTCCGGCACCACGCCCCCGGCCTGCTGCATCCGGCGCGGGCCGGCGTTGTAGGCGGCCAGGGCCAGGACCTCGTCGTCGGCGAAGCTGCGCTTGAGCCCGGCCAGATAGCGCACCCCCGCCCGCAGGTTCTGTTCGGGGTGCAGGGGGTTCAGGAGACCCAGCTCCAGGCCGGTCAGGGGCGTGATCTGCATCAGGCCGGCCGCGCCCTTCTCGCTCACCGCCCAGGAATCGAAGCGGCTCTCCACCTGCACCACGGCCATCACCAGCACCGGGTCCAGGCCCTCGGCCTCGCTGAGCCGGCGCACCAGGGGCCAGTAGAGCCGCTGGCGCTCCTCCACCGGAGGGTCTTCCCAGGTGTTGCGGGGGCCGGTGATGGGATAGGGGGCGCGGTCCAGATGGTGCCAGGAAAGGATGCGCAGGCAGGGATCGCCGGGGGCTGGCCAGGGCGGGGGATGGAATGGCCGCGCGCCCAAGGGCAAGGCCAGGCACGCCGCCAACACCGCCGCCAACCAGAGCCCGCGCCAGAGGCGGGTATTTAGGGGTTTGGCCACTTTTTGGTCAAGCTCCATGCCACCAGTCTAAAGGCACATCAGTGCATGTCAAGCTGTGAAAAGGACCTGAATTGGCCCCGGCTGGGAAAGCTGCACCATTACGGGGCGTTAAAGGGGCAAAAAACCTTTGACTCGCCCGGCCCGCCCCGTCTAAGCTGGGCCAGGTGGGGCTTTTAGCCTATAGATCAATATTTTCAAGGCGATGTCATGCAAGAACCAGAATTGATCCAAAACGCGGCTGCGGCGGTGCGCGTCCGCCTGCCCCAGGGCTTCCGGCCCCGCGCGGGCCTGACCCTGGGCACGGGCCTTTCGGGATTGTCCAGTGAGATCGAGGTCATGGCGAAGCTGGCCTACGCCGACATCCCCGGCCTGCCCGTCTCCACGGTGGAAAGCCACGCCGGCGAGCTGATCCTGGGCCGCCTGGCCGGGCAGGACGTGGCCGCCCTGGCCGGGCGTTTTCATCTCTACGAGGGCTACACCCCGGCCGAGGTGGTGCGCGCGGTGCGGCTGTTGGCCGAGCTGGGCGTGGAGGCCATGATCTTCACCTGCGCCTGCGGCGGCCTGGACCCGGCCATGCAGCCGGGGCGGGTGATGCTCATCACCGACCACATCAACCTGACCGGCCACAACCCCCTGCGCGGGGCCAACCACGACCCCTGGGGCGAGCGCTTCCCGGACATGAGCCGGGCCTACGATCCCCAGTTGCTGGACCTGGCCCGCCAGACGGCCACCGAACTCTACATCGGGGTGTACGAGGGCGTGTACGTGGGGCTGATGGGGCCATCCATGGAGACCCCGGCCGAGACCCGCATGCTGCGCAGCCTGGGGGCCGACGCGGTGGGCATGTCCACCGTGCTGGAGGTCATCGCCGCCCGCCATCGCGGCCTGCGCGTGCTGGGCCTGGCCGCGGTGGCCAACGTCAACATCCCGGAGGACATGGCCCCGGCCCCCATCGACCTGGTCATCGCCAACGCCGGCAAGGCCGGCCACGACCTGACCCGGCTCATCAAGGGCGTGCTGGGCCGGTTGGGCTAGGCAAGCCGCCCCGCCTCCCCCATAATCAGCGGACACCCTCGCGGGAGCGGCATGTGCAATCACTTCGCATCAGCAACGGAACCATCCTCACCATGGACGAGACCGGCGCGGTCATCGCAGACGGCGCGCTGGTTTGCCGGGACGGGCGCATAACCTATTGCGGCCCGGCCGCCCAGGCCCCGGCCGACCCCCCCGGCGCGCCGCCCGCGCGCGAGCTGGACGCCCGCGGCGGGCTCATCCTGCCGGGGCTCATCAACGGCCACACCCACGCCGCCATGACCCTGATGCGCGGCCTGGCCGACGACCTGCCCCTGGATATCTGGCTGACCCAGCACATCTTCCCGGCCGAGCGCCACCTGACCGCCGAGGCGGTCTACTGGGGCGGCCTCTTGGCCTGCGCCGAGATGATCAAGAGCGGAACCACCAGTTTCGGCGACATGTACCTTTTCGCCGGCCAGGTGGGCCGGGCGGCGGAGCAGGCCGGGCTCAGGGCGGTGATCGGCGAGGTGCTCTACGACTTCCCCTCGCCCAGCTACGGCGAGCTGGACAACGGCTTCGCCGTCACCGAGGCGCTGATCCGCCAGTACGCCGATCATCCCCGCATCCGCGCGGCGGTGATGCCCCACGCCCCCTACACCTGCTCGCCGGGGCTTTTGGAGCGGGCGGCGCGGCTGGCGGCCGATCTCGGCGCGGACGTGAACACCCACCTGGCCGAGTCCCAGTCCGAGAACGCCGACATCCTGGCCCGCTACGGCCAACGGCCCCTGGACTACCTCGCCGACCTGGGGCTATTGAACGACCGCCTGTGGATCGACCACGCGGTGCACCTGACGCCGGCGGAGATCGAGCGCATCGCCGCCGCCGGGGCGCGGGTGGCGCTGTGCACCGAGAGCAACCTCAAGCTGGCCTCCGGCCTGGCCGACCTCGACGCCCTGGTGGCGGCCGGGGTCAAGGTGGGGCTCGGCACCGACGGCTGCGCCAGCAACAACGACCTGGATCTCTTCGGCGAGATGGACACCTGCGCCAAGGTCCACAAGCTGGTGAAAATGGACCCCACCGCCGCCCCGGCCCGGACCGTGCTGGAGCTCTGCACCCGCCGGGGCGGCCAGGCCTTCGGCCAGCACGACCTGGGCGTGCTCAGGGTGGGCGCCCTGGCCGACGTGATCGTCATCGACACCAACCAGCCCCACCTGACCCCCATGTACAACCCCTACTCCCACCTGGTCTACGCCGCCCGCGGCGGGGACGTCATCCACACCGTCTGCCACGGCCGGGTGCTCATGGCCGACCGCGCGCTCTTGACCCTGGACCTCAATGAGGTCATGGCCAAGGCCAAGGAGCAGGCCATGGGCCTGGTGGACCGCCACAACGGCCAGGGTGGCTGAGGGTGGCAGACGCGGCCGGGGGCGACCTGCTGGTGAGCGGCGGCCCGCTCTGGGCCGGGCCTGACGCCTATTGGCCCGCCGGCGCGCTGCTGGCGCGCGACGGCCGGGTGGTCTACGCCGGCGACGCGGCCGGCCTGCCGGCCGGCCCGCTCCCAAGCGAGACCCTGCACGCCCAGGGCGGGCTCATCATGCCCGGCCTGGTCAACGCCCACGTGCACGGACCCATGGTGCTTTTCCGGGGCCTGGCCGACGACCTGCCCCTGGAGGCCTGGCTTTTTAAGCACATCTTCCCGGCCGAGGCCCGCTGGATGGAGCCGGCCACGGTCGAGCTCTGCACCCGCCTGGCCGCGGCCGAGCTGCTCTTGTCCGGCGTCACCACGGTCTGCGACGCCTATTTCCACGCCGAGGCCATGGCCAGGGCCTACGCCGGCATGGGCCTGCGGGCGGTGGTGGCCCAGGGGGTGATCGACTTCCCCGCCCCCGGCGCGCCGGATCCGCAAAAAAACCTGGATCTGGCGCGGGAATTCGTGACCGCCTGGCAGGGCCGCCACGCGCTCATCACCCCGGCCATCTTCGCCCACACCGCCTACACCTGCGGCCCGGCCACTCTGCAGGGCTGCGCCCGCCTGGCCGCTCGGCTGGGCGCGCCTTGGTTCATTCATCTGGCCGAGAGCCAGAACGAGGTGGGCGCCATCAGCGAGAAATACGGCCGCACCCCCGCCCGCCACCTGGAGGCGCTGGGGGTGTTGGAGGGGCTGACGGCGGCGGTGCACGGGGCATGGCTGGAGCCGGAGGAGATGGCCCTGCTGGCCCGGCGGGGGGTGGCGGTGGCGGCCTGCCCGCAGTCCAACTGCAAGCTGGCCAGCGGGGCGGCCGACATCCCGGCCCTGTTGGCGGCCGGGGTGGCGGTGGGCCTGGGCACGGACGGCGCGGCCAGCAACAACGACCTGGACATCCTGGGCGAGGCGGCCCTGGCCGCCCGCCTGGCCAAGCTCACCACCGGCGACCCGGCCGCCCTGCCGGCCGCCACCGCCCTGGACCTGGCCTTGGCCGGCGGGGCGGCGGCCCTGGGGCTAAAGGGCGTTGTCGGCCGGCTGTCGCCCGGTCATGCCGCCGACCTGGTGGTGCTGAAGGCCCATGAGCCCCACCTGACCCCAATGCGCGACCCGGCCGCGGCCCTGGTCTACCAGGCCCGCAAGGACGACGTGCGCCACGTGGCCGTGGCCGGCCGGGTGCTGGTCAAGGACCGTCAACTGCCCGGCCTGGACCTGGCCGGGGACATGGCGGCGGTGCGCGCGCTGGCCGGCCGGGTGGCAAACGGCTAACTAGCCGCCTTGACCGGGGTTTAACCCTGGGGTAAAGTCATGTCTTCCGCGGCCGGCCCCACACCCCCCGGCCCCACGAGGCGGTTTCCTTGGCCATCCTCGCCCTCAGCGCCGACCAGTTGCGCGCCCATCCCCAGGCCCAGGCCTTGCTGCGCTCCTGGCCTTTCTTGGCCGACGGCGGCGCGGCCGACCCGGATCGGGCGGCGGCCGGGATGCTGGCCGGATTGGCCAACCGGGCGCGCGGCCTGGCCCTGGCCGAGGACGGGCCCTGGTCCTGGCTGGCGGCCTGGGAGCCCCTGGCCTTCGACAGCCAGGTCTTCGGCCTGCCCCTGGGCCGGATGGGCCTCCTGGCCCACGCCGGGGCCTGGCCCGAACCCACGTCCCTGGCCGAGGGCCGCCAGCTCATCGCCGCCGCCCTGGCCGATGCCTGGGCGGCCGGCCTGGAGGGGCTCTCCCTGCGCCTGCCGGCGCGCGACCTCACCGCCGTCCAGGCGGCCGAGGCGGCCGGCTTCCGCCTGGTGGACGTGAGCGTGGAGTGGGAGCTGGCGCTGGCCCAGGCCTCCCCGCCCCCCGCGCCGCCGGCCGGGCTGGCCCTGCGCCCGGCCGGGGAGGCCGACCGGGAGGCGCTGATGGACCTGGCCGCCATGAGCTTCTGCGACCTGGACAGCTACGGCGACCGTTTCGCCCTGGACCACCGCCTGCGGCCGGGCTGCCCGGAGCTCTACCGGCGCTGGCTGGCCAACTCCCTGGCCGGCGAGCAAGCCGACCAGGTGCTGGTCCTGGCCTCTCCGGCCGGACCGGCCGGATTCATGACCCTCAGGCATCCCCCGGCCGGGTCCGCCGACGGCTGCGGCTGGGTGGTGCTCAACGCGGTGGAGCCGGCCCAACGCGGCCGGGGCCTGTATAATCTGTTGCTGGCCCACGGCCTGGCCGGCCTCGTGGCCGCCGGCGCGGCGCGGGCGCGGGTGCGCACCAAGGTCAGCCAACTGGCGGTGATCCGGGCCTGGTCGCGCCTGGGCGGCCGCCAGGTGGCCGCCTGGCTGACCCTGCACGCCTGGCGCGGCGAGGCCGGCGACACATAAGTTTGCGAGGAGAAAGCATGAAACGCGTACTGGTCACCGGCGGGGCGGGCTCCATCGGCTCCTACGTCTGCGAATATCTCATCCAGCGCGGCCACGAGGTCATCGCCCTGGACAACGGCCCCTCGCTCAAGGTCGAGCACCTTTTTGAGAGCGGGCGCTTCAAGTTCGTGCAGGACTCCATCCTGGGCCAGGACGTGGTGGAGCGCCTGATGAACCAGGTCGACATCTGCATCCACCTGGCGGCCATCGCCGACCCCAAGCGCTACGTGACCGAGCCCTTGAACGTGCTCAACGTCAACCTCAAGGGCTCTCTGGGCCTCCTGGACCACTGCTCGCGCCGGGGGGTGAAGTTCGTCTTCGCCTCCACCAGCGAGGTGCTGGGCAAGAACCCCAACGTGCCCTGGGACGAGGAGGCCGACCGGGTGCTGGGTCCGCCCAACATCAACCGCTGGTGCTATTCCACCGGCAAGGCGCTGATCGAGCACTATTGCCACGCCTATGGCCAGCAGGAGGGCCTGCCGTTTGTCATCATGCGCTTCTTCAACGTCTACGGCCCCCGCTGCGACGACCTGGGCCAGGGGCGCGTGATCCCGATCTTCCTGGAAAAATTCCTGAAGGGCGAGCCGGTGGTGGTGCACGGCGACGGCAAGCAGACCCGCTGCTTCACCTTCATAGAGGACGCCACCCAGGCGGTGGTGGAGCTGGCCCTGAACGACGCCGCCCTGGGCCAGTGCTTCAACATCGGCAGTGACCGCGAGACCAGCATCCTGGAGCTGGCCCAGACCATGAAGCGGGTGGGCAACTTCGCCAACGAGCTGGTCTTCAAGCCCCACCTGGAGGTCTTCGGCAAAAGCTACGAGGACATCCCGCGCCGCATCCCCAAGGTGGAGCGCATCAAGCGCGTGATCGGCTGGGAGGCCACCACCAAGCTGGAGGACGGCCTGGGGCGCACCATCGACTTCTATCGCCAGCCGTAGCCGGCGCGACGCTCATCACCAGGGGCGGGGTCATCCCCCGCCCCTTTTTCTTCGCTTCCGGCTCATCGCGAGACGACAAATTGCCTTTAAAACGATGAAGCTCCCTCATCCCCGTCATTGCGAGGAGCCCGCAGGGCGACGAAGCAATCTCTGGGCTTGTCTGCCTTTCTCCGGGTGGCCCGGACAACGCGCTGTCCGGGTCGCGCAGCGGCAAGGAACCCGGCGCCGCCTGCCTTGTCGACCGTCAGTCCGCCGGCATCCTGCTTCTGCTCATGCATCAATGACAGACTATGGCAGGATTTCCCGTAGACGACCCGCCCGGTCTGTGGCGTCGCCAAAGCGCCTGCGCCCTCCAGTTGACGCCTCCCGGCGGCTTTGCTAGCCTGGGCCGAGAAATCGCCAACCCCGCCGGAGCCTTGCCCGCCCGGCCCGCCATGCCGAAGGGAACCAGCGCATGCAGATCGTTCAGATTCTCGTGGGACAGATGGCCGTCTACGCCTACCTGGTGGCGTGCGAGCAGACCCAGGAGGCCGTGGTCATCGATCCGGCCGGCGAGGAGGAGCGCATCCTCAGGGAGGCCCGCCAGCGCGGCTACAAGATCGTCAAGATCGTCAACACCCACGGCCACCCGGACCACACCTGCGGCAACAAGCGCATGAAGGAGTTGACCGGCGCGCCCATCGTGGTCCACGCCGAAGACGCCGGCCCCATGACCAGCCCCCACGCCGCCCAGTTCGCGGCCATGCTGGGCTGCGCCCCCACCCCCCCGGCCGACGAGACGGTGAACGACGGCGACGAGATCGCCGCCGGCCAGGAGGTGCGGCTCAAGGTGATCCACACCCCCGGCCACACCCCCGGCTGCATCTGCCTCTACACCCCCGGCCACGTCTTCACCGGCGACACCCTGTTCGTGGGCGGGGTGGGGCGCACCGACCTGCCCGGCGGCTCCTGGAGCCAGATGAGCGACAGCATCCGCCAGCGCATCCTGAGCCTGCCCGACGACACCGTGGTCTGGCCGGGGCACGACTACGGCCCCCGCCCGCGCAGCAGCGTGCGCGCCGAGCGGGAAACCAACCCCTTCCTGACCTGAGCCCATGGCCGCCGACCTCAGCCGCCTGGCCGACACCGCCGCCCTGCCCCCCGGCGCCCTGGTGCGCGTGGGCGAACAGCGCACCGAGGCCACCCGGATATCCATCCTGGACTACGACCCGGAGGGCGTGCGCGCGGTCGAGAACCCCGACGACAAGCAGATCCGGGACTTCGCCGGCCGGCCCTCGGTCACCTGGTTCCGGGTGGAGGGCCTGCGTCAGTTGGATGTCATCGCCAAGCTGGGCCAGGCCTTCGGCCTGCACCCCCTGGTCATGGAGGACATCGTCAACACCAGCCAACGGCCCAAGGTGGAGGAATACGACGATTACGTCTACATCGTGACCAGGGTCATGTTCTGGGACGAGCGGGAGGCCGACTGGCGCACTGAGCAGGTCAGCCTGATCCTGGGCGCGCGCTTCGTGCTCAGCTTCCAGGAATCCCGCCACCCCCTTTTCGACCCCGTGGCCCAGCGCATCACCAACGCCAAGGGCCGCCATCGCAGCGCCGGCCCCGACTACCTGGCCTACTCCCTGCTGGACGCGGTGGTCGACTGCTTTTTCCCGGTGCTGGAGGTGATGGGCTACCGCGGCGAGGACCTGGAGGACGAGATTTTGGGCCGGCCCACCGCCGACAGCCTCAAAGAGCTGCACCAATTGCGCAGCTTGGCGCTGCGCATGCGCAAGGCCGCCTGGCCCCTGCGCGAGGTGATGGGCTCCCTGGAGCGGCGCGAGATTAATCTGTTCCAGGCTTCCACCAAGATCTACCTGCGCGACGCCTACGACCATTCCGTGCAGATCATGGAAACGTTGGACACCTACCGCGAAATACTGGCCGGGATGCTCGATCTGTATCTTTCCAGCGTCAGCAACCGCATGAACGAGGTGATGAAGGTCCTGACCATCATCGCCACCATCTTCATGCCGCTGTCCTTCCTGGCCGGGGTCTACGGCATGAACTTCGAGTTCATGCCGGAGCTCAAATGGCCCTGGGGCTATCCGGCCGCGCTGCTGTTGATGGCCGCGGTGGCTGGCGGCATGCTGGTCTTTTTCCGGCGCAAGAAATGGCTGTGAGCCCGGCCGGATTCCGCCGCCTGAACGCCCTTCCCTGCCCCCACGCCCCCTGGGGCACGAAAAGGGCGGGGTTTGCCCCCGCCCGTGTGTTTGAACCCAACCCAATATGGCTCAAACGAAATCGGCCTCAATCGCCGTTCAGGTCCTCCTTTACGCCCAGGGCCTTGAGCTTCTTGTGCAGGTGGCTGCGCTCCAGGCCGATGGCCTCGGCGGTGGCGCTGACGTTGCCGGCGTTTTCGTCCAGCTTCTGCTCCAGGTAGAGGCGCTCGAAGGCGGCGCGAGCCTCCTTGAAGTCGGGCATTGCCAGGGCCTGGGGCAGGCCGGCCGCGCCCGCGCCGGCCGGGGCCAGGCCGGGGGGCAGGTCGGCGGGGCCGATCTCCGGCCCGGGGCAGAGGATGACCAGGCGCTCGATGAGGTTCTTGAGCTCGCGCACGTTGCCGGGCCAGGCATGGGCCTGCAGGGCGGCCATGGCCGCGGGCGCGATGGTCTTGGCCGCGGCCCCGCTTTTTTGCGCGTGGGCGGCCAGAAACTCCCGCGCCAGGTCCGGGATGTCCTGTGGCCGCTCGCGCAGGGGCGGCACCGCGATGGGGATGACGTTGAGGCGGTAGTAGAGGTCCTCGCGGAAGCGGCCGGCGGCGATCTCGGCGGCGAGATCCTTGTTGGTGGCCGCCAGCACCCGCACGTTGACGCTGATGGTGCGGGTGCCGCCCACCCGCTCGAAGCGCTGCTCCTGAAGTATGCGCAGGATCTTGGCCTGGGTCTTCAGGCTCATGTCGGCGATCTCGTCCAGGAACAGGGTGCCCCGGTCGGCCAGGTCGAACTTGCCCCGCTTGCGGGCGCTGGCCCCGGTGAAGGCCCCCTTCTCGTGGCCGAAAAGCTCGCTCTCGATCAGCTCCTCCGGGATGGCGGCGCAGTTGACGTCCACGAAGGGCTGGCCGGCGCGGGAGCTTTGGCGGTGGATGGCGTGGGCCACCAGCTCCTTGCCGGTGCCGTTCTCGCCGGTGATGAGCACCCAGGAGTCGGTGGGGGCCACCCGCGCGATGGCCTGGCGCACCGCCTGGATGGCCGGGCTCGCGCCGGTGAGCTGGGGCGGCTCGGCCTTGGCCTTCAGGAGCAGGTTCTCCTCGGCCAGCCGGCCCATGGCCAGGGCGTTGCGCACCGCCAGCAGGATCTTGTCCATGTCCAGCGGTTTCTCGATGAAGTCGTAGGCCCCCAGGCGGGTGGCCTTCACGGCCATCTCCACGCTGCCATGGCCGCTTATCATGATGACCGGCAAGGCCCCCTGGCGCTTCTTCAGGCGCTCCAGCGCCTCCAGGCCGTCCATGCCCGGCATCCAGATGTCCAGCAGCACCAGGTCGGGCGGGTCTTCCTCGACCAGGGCCAGGGCCGTGGCCCCGTCCTGGGCCAGGGAGACCTCATAGCCCTCGTCGCCCAGGATGCCCTTCAGGGCCAGGCCGATGGATTTCTCGTCGTCCACCACCAGGATGTGGGCGCTCATGGTTCCTCCCGGCTGGGGCGCGGCGCGGTCGCGCCCGCATGGTCGCGTCTATCATTTCTTCGCCCAGCCGGGGCGCGGGGTCAAGGGGTTTCGGCCGGGGGGCGGGCGGCAAGGCCGCAAGACCCGGCGCAACGGGCCAGAACCGAGCCGGGCGCGCCAGCGCGGAGGGGGGAGAACCGTGGAAAGATCGCCTGGCCGTCAACCGGCGCTGCGCGCGGGCAAAAAGGGCCGCGGCTCAGCGTCCGGCCCGGCCCTGGGGCCAGGGGCCGTGCAGGCGGCAGATTTGCTTGACCAGGGCCAGGCGCTCGCCGGGGGCGAGCTCGAAATACAGGCCGGAGCACATCAGGGCGGCGACGATGTCGCGCCAAAGCAGGCGGCGCTGGGCGGGCATGGCGGACCTCCTTGTCCGGGTTCGCCATGCTTATCGGCACAAGGGCGCAATCACTTTAGCCCCAAACGCCGGTGGGCCAACCTTGATCGATACAAGCGATCGGTGCCTGCGGCTTAGATTGATTTATACGATTGATTAAGGAATGAAAGGCGGTCGGCCCAGGTGGCCGGCGCGCGCCGCCGAGGGCCTAGACGGTGATGACCTTGTCGGCCACCTGCAGGCTGGTGACGATGTCGAGCATGTTGGTGGTCTCGCCCACCTGTTTTTGCTCCAACAGCCCGAAATGGTTCAGGCAGGTCCCGCAGACCAGGATGCCGACCCCCTTGGCGGACAGCTCGGTCAGGGCGGCCAGGCTCTCCGAGCCGGCGCAACAGAGCTTGACCCCGCCGTTGACGAAGACCAGCCGCCACAGGGAGGGCCCCATCTCCTTGAGCGTGAGCAGGAAGTTCTTCATCAGCCCGGCCCCCAGGCCGTCGTCGCCCCGGCCCAGGGTGGCGGCGCGCACGAAGACCAGCACCCGTCCGCCCTCGCCGGCGGCGCAGCCCAGCGCCGGCGGCTCGCCCACCGGAAGGCTGGCGTCGCGCCGGCCCCGGATCAGGAAGTCAGCGCCCTGGCTGGCGATTTCGGCATGATAGCCCTGGCTGGCCAGGAAGCGGGCGACGTTCTGGCTGGCGGCGGCGTTGTCCACCAGCAGCTCGATCAGCTCCGGCGCGCCGGTCTCCAGCAATTGCTTGGCCCGCAGCACCGGCTGGGGGCAGGCCAATCCTCGGCAGTCAAGCATGGCTCCTCCTTAAGAAGTGAGGGGTTTCGTGACAAGCTGGCAGGCCCTGCCGCCCGCCGATAGAGTGTAACCCGCGCCAGGCCGGCGGCCGATTATTTTTTTTACCATCGCCGCCGCGGATGGTGTATGTTTAGACTGGTCTGCGGCCCCTGCCGCGGGCGGGAGAAGCTGGCAAGTGCGTCGTTTCCTGGTCATAGCCCTGTGCGCCTGGGCCCTGCTGGCCTGGGCCGCGCCCGTCTTGGCCGAGCCGCCTTCCGCGGCGGCCGAGGTCCAGGCGCGGCCGGAGGCGGTGCCCCTGCCCGGCCTCACCCCCCTGATCCCGCCCAGCGGCATCCACTGGACCCCGGCCGACCCCCAAGGCGCCAAGGGCGCCAAGGGCGCCAACCGCCTGCCCACGGGCTACGTCACCCCCGAACCCAACGCCGCCCTCCTGGGCCGCGCCGACCTCTACCGCAGCGTGCCCCTGCCCGACCCCGGCTTCGAGTTCAAGTCCGGCCCCGCCGCCAGCGCGCCAGCCCCCAGCACGCCCGCCCCGGCCAAGCCTGACCAGGGCGTGCGTCTGTTGCCCCTGCCGCTTTCCTTCAGCGCGGGGTCCCTGGCGGGCAACCTGGGCGCGGGCGAGGCCCTGCCCGCCCCCGGCTACCATCACCCGGAGCAGCAACACCTGGCTGAAGGCGATGACCGCGGCGGCTTCCTGGCCCTGCGCTGGCGGCCCGATTCCAGCCTGGGCCTGGACCTGGGCGGCGGCTATCAACGCGGCCATGACACCACCGGCGGCGAGGGGGGGCTGTCCTGGCAGATGGCCTCGCCGGCCCCGCTGATGGCCATGCGCGACGCCGGCGGCAACGGCGGCGCCAACTACCTCAGCTACGGCCGCTGGGCGGCCTTCATGGCCGTGCCCTACCGCCTGACCACCAACCTGGGCCTGCGCCCGGAGGTCAGCTACTATCACGGCGACAACCCCGACCTGGGCCGCTCCGCCGCCAACGAATGGGTGATGGGCCTCCAGTTCACCTTCGGCTTTTAGCCCCCACCCCTGGCCAGCCCCGCCAACCGCCCGCAAAATCGATTCATCGGGTTTGGTTCCAACCGTATCGGGGTTAATCCGGTTTATGCGCACGTCGCGGCCCGAAGGGGACAACCTCCGCTTCAGGCACACGCGCTTGAACCGGGTGCGCCGCAACTCTTTGCCTGGTCTTTTCCCTTCCCCCGTTCTCCCGCCCCACCCTGGGGCCGCCCCCCGCGCCTTAGCCGGCCGCTCTTAAGGCATCTGGCACGGCCTGCCACGCCGCGCGCGGCCGGTGGGTCGAGGCCTGGTCAGGGGGATGGGCTGGAAGGAAAGAAAAGGCCCCATCGCCAGGGGCCAAGGCTTGCGCCGCCCAACCTGCTGCGCCAAAGCGCGCGCGGCCATCCGGCCGGCGAGACCCGCCCCAGCGCGAGGCTGATGCGGCCGGCGTGGGCGCGTGGGGGCAAAAGACAGCCCGCTCCAGACGCTCCCGCCTCACCCGGCGGTCAGACGGCCACCGCAGCGGCCAGCCCAGTTCTTGTCATTGCCCGCCGCTATCAAGATTGGCCGCAAGGCGCCCTCGCTGAAAATAACTATTATTTACAATATGTTAATTATATTAGCGCTAGAGGTGTACGCAAAAAGCAGATAAGCCCGTATCGTTTTGGATCGCAATGCAGGGGCGGGGTTATCCCCGGCCGTTTTATATGGCCGCCGCGGGAGGGGGCCAGGCCGGGTCAGGACGCGAGGCCGCCCGACCCGATTGGCCGTTGGCGGCGCGCGGACTCGACCGTGTACGGGGCAAGACGGTTGAAGCGAAGCCGGTCTCAGTCCAGGCAGCGGCGCTGAAGGCTGTCGGCGGCGCGGCCGGCGGTGCGGCCGTCCCAGAGATCGGGCGTCCGGCCTTGGGGCCAGCGCCCGGCCAGGGCCTCGCCCAGGGCCGCCGCCAGGCCCTCCGGCGTCACCAGGCGGTTGGTGCCCTGGCTGACGGTGACCGGGCGCTCGGTGTTGGGCCTGAGCGTCAGGCAGGGGATGCCCAGGAAGGTGGTCTCCTCCTGGATGCCGCCGGAGTCGGTGATGGCCAGGCGGGCCTTGAGCACCAGGCCCATGAACTCCAGGTAGCCCAGGGGCTCGCAGAGGACGAGCCCCGGCGCGGCCTCGGCCAGGGCCATGAGCCCCAGCTCGGTCAGGCGCTCGCGGGTGCGGGGGTGGACCGGGAAGACCAGCGGCAGCCGCCGGGCGGCGGCGGCCAGCGCGGCCATGACCTGGCCCAGCGCGCCGGCCTGGTCCACGTTGGCCGGCCGGTGCAGGGTGACGACGCCGTAACCGCCCGGCGTGAGGCCCCATCTTTGCCAAGGCTGGCCGGCCTCCATGCGCGGGCGCAGGCTGACCAGCGAATCGATCATGATGTTGCCCACCCGCTCGATCTTGGCCGGGTCCACGCCCTCTCGGAGCAGGTTGGCGTCGGCCTCCGGGCTGTGGGTCCACAACAGGTCGCTGATCTGGTCGGTGAGCAGCCGGTTGATCTCCTCCGGCATGCCGCGGTCGAAGGAGCGCAGCCCGGCCTCCAGGTGGGCCACCGGGATCATGAGCTTGGCCGCGGCCAGGGCGCAGGCGATGGTGGAGTTGACGTCGCCGGCCACCACCGTCCAGGCCGGGGGTTCGGTCAGCAGCACCCGCTCGTAGGCCTCCAGGCAGCGGGCGGTCTGGGCGCCGTGGGGGCCGGAGCCCACCCCCAGGTGCAGGTGGGGGGCGGGCAGGCCCAGGTCGGCGAAAAAGGCCGCGCTCATGTTGTAGTCGTAGTGCTGGCCGGTGTGGATGACCAGGGGGCGGCACCAGGAGCGGCGGGAAAGTTCGTGATACAGCGGCGCGATCTTCATGAAGTTGGGCCGGGCGGCGGCCACCAGGTGCACGGTCAGCATGGGGTGTCGCTCCTTGGCCGGGCGGCCGCGCCATGCGAAGGTTTGCCCGGCCGTTGGCCGGGTGGACCCAAAAGAAGCGCCGGCCCGGATGTCCGGACCGGCGCCATGCCTTTCATGCTTTCAACCGCCCCGCCTCCTGTCCATGCTGGACGCCGGCCCGGTTTATGGGGCCCTGCGCGCCGCCGCCACCGCAATGCCTTGACAGTGAACGACGGCGCGCAGGGTTGGGGGGCTTCGGGGGTCCGGTCGTCTACTCCAGGGAGGCGGCCGCCTCCGGGTTGGTGGCCTTGACCAGGGCGATCAGGCGCGCCCAGTCGGCGTCCACCCGCTTCTGGATCACCTCGATGTCGGCGGGCTTCAGGTGCCGGAAACGCCGCTGCATCATGAGGTATTCCTCGACCGGCTTCGGTTTCTTTATATCACGAGTGAGGTGATACTTGCCATCGATAACTTCGTAGAGCGGGAAAATTCGCGTCTGGACCACCAGGCGGGCGGTCTCGATGGAGGTCTCCGGACCGCAGCGCCAGCCGGTGGGGCAGGGCGAGTAGATGTGCACGTAGGCCGGTCCGGGCACGCTGACCGCCTTGCGGACCTTGTTCATCAGGTCCAGGTGCCAGGCCGGGGAGGCGGTGGCCACGTAGGGCACGTTGTGGGCCGCCGCGATCATGGGCAGGTTCTTTTTCCAGGTCATCTGCCCCTTGCTTTTCACGCCGGAGGGGCTGGTGGTGGTGCTGGCCCCGAAGGGGGTGGAGCTGCTGCGCTGGATGCCGGTGTTCATGTAGGCTTCGTTGTCCAGGCAGATGTAGGTGAAGTCGTGGCCGCGCTCCAGGGCGCCGGAGAGCGCCTGCATGCCGATGTCGGCGGTGCCGCCGTCGCCGGCGAAGGCCACCACCTTGGTGCCATCATCGGCGATGCGCCCCTTGCGGATCAGGGCCTTGCGGCCGGCCTCCACCCCGCTGGCCACCGCGGCGGCGTTTTCGAAGGCCACGTGCAGCCAGGGCACGTTCCAGGCGGTCTGGGGATAGGGGCTGGTGATGATCTCCATGCAGCCGGTGGCCGAGACGGCGATGAGCTGGTTGCCCACGGCCTTGGCCGCCAGGCGCATGGCCAGCACCTCGCCGCAGCCCTGGCAGGCGCGGTGCCCGCGCGAGAGCGGCTCGACGACCGGGATGTTCTTGGGCGTAATCTTCTCGTAGTTCTTCAGAGCTTCGGCGGCGGATATCATTCCTTCACCCCCACCATCTCGCAGGTCAGCGGCTGACCGGCGGACTTGGCCTTCTGGGCTTTGGCCAACATGGCCTTGAACTCGGCGCGGGTCACGTCGCGGCCGCCCAGGCCGACCTGGAAGTTGGCCACGAACTTGTCCTGGCCTTGGCCGTAGAGCAGGGAGCGCACCTCGGTGCCCACCGGGCCGGTGGGGGCGCCGAAGGTGAGGCAGCGGTCCAGCACCAACAGGGTGTCGGCCTTGGCCACGGCCTTCATGAACTCATCCACCGGGAAGGGCCGCCACAGGCGGATGCGCACCACGCCCACCTTCTGGCCCTGGGCGCGCAGCTCGTCCACGGCGCTCATCACGGTCTCGCTCAACGAGCCCATGCTGATGAAGACCGCCTCGGCGTCCTCGGTCCGGTAGGTCTCGATGGGCTGGTAGGCGCGGCCGAAGTGCTTGGCGAAGCTGGCCCAGTGCTCCAGGATGATGGGATAGCTGTTGTTGATGGCCTCCACCTGGGCGCGCTTGGCCTCGGTGTAGACCTCCGGCACGCCCACCATGCCCATGCTCACGGGCTTGGCCGGGTCCAGGACCATCTGGGGGACGAAGGTGGGCAGCCAGGCGTCCACCTCGGCCTGGTCGGGGATCAGGATGGGCTCGATGACGTGGGTGAGGATGAAGCCGTCCATGTTGACCATGACCGGCAACAGCACCCTGGGGTCCTCGGCGATCTTGAAGGCGCACAGGGTCAGGTCCATGACCTCCTGGCCGTTCTCGCAGAAATACTGGATCCAGCCGGTGTCGCGCTCGACCATGACGTCGCTGTGGTCGTTCCAGATGTTGATGGGGCCAGAGAGCGCCCGGTTGGCCACCGCCATGACGATGGGCAGGCGCATGGAGCTGGCGATGAAGAGCATCTCGTGCATCAGGGCCAGGCCCTGGGAGGCGCTGCTGGTGAAGGTGCGGGCGCCGGCGGCCGAGCTGCCGATGCAGGCGCTCATGGCGCTGTGCTCGCTCTCCACCGGGATGAATTCGGCGTCCAGGTGGCCGTCGGCCACCAGCTCGCTGAGGTGTTCGACGATGTGCGTCTGCGGAGTGATGGGATAGGCCGCGATCACGTCCGCGTTGGCCAGCTTCACGGCCTCCGCGCAGGCCAGGGAAACCTCAAGCCCCACACGCCGGGCCATACTTTTCCTCCTCTTTCTCTTCGAGCCAGCTTATGGCCTGCTTGGGGCACTCGGCGATGCAGATGCCGCAGCCCTTGCAGTAGTAGCCGTCCCAGTTGTAGTAGCCCTCGGCCTGGGGGTCGGGGTCATAGGCCATGTCCGGGCAGATGATCCAGCACAGGCCGCACTTGATGCACTTCTCGCGGTCGGTGATGGGGCGGCGGCGGCTGCGCCAGTCGCCGGTGTTGAAGCGCCGGGCGCTGCCGGCCTCGGTCATGGCGCAACCCAAGGCCAGGCTCTTCCAGGAAGTCATGCCTTCGTCGGCCATGGTATCACTCCTCTATGGTCGTCTCGTTAAAGGCCCTGGTCAGGGCGGTGAGGTTCTTGACCCCCAGCTTGCCGAAGCGGCCGTCCAGGGGTTCCTTGATGGAGTCCATCTTCACCAGGTCGATGGCCCGCATCAGGGCGCCCAGCATGGTGGTGTTGGTGATGGGCACCCCCAGCTCCTCCTCGGCGATCTTGCTGGCGTCGGCCACCGCGGTGCGGCCGCCGAAGCCGCACTCGCCGCGCACGGCGGAGACGGGCTTGCTGCTGTTGGCGATCAGCGTGCCGCCCGGCTTGAGCCCGGCTTTGACGTTGGCCGTGGCCAAGAGGGAGGGATCCAGCACCACCACCACGTCCGGCTCGTAGATTTTCTCGCGCAGCTTGATGGGCGTGTCGCTGATGCGCAGGAAGGCCTGCACCGGAGCCCCGCGGCGTTCGGGACCGAAGCTGGGGAAGGCCTGGGCGTATTTGCCCTCGGCAATGGCCGCCAGGGCCATCAGCTCGGCCGAGGTAACCGCGCCCTGGCCGCCCCGGCCATGAAAACGCACCTCGATCATGTTTTTCTCCTTCGTGAGATTACGGGCACCGCATTCGGCAGCCCGGCGGCGGGACCCGCATAGCCCCAGCGCCGCCGCCCGGCCGGGGGCCGCCGGAGGGCGTCGCGGGCAGGGCCTTTGGGCAGTCCCAGGTCGGACCCGGCCGGCGCTCTGCCTGATGGATTGCATATTCTAGGAGCCTACCCCCGGCGCTGTCAACCAGGTTTGACCAATTTACCGGATATAGTATGTCTTCCGGGATTTGGAAAGCCCTCCTTCCATTCCTTGGAATATTTTGCATCACTTATCCCCGCGGCCCCCGGCGGGGGCCGCGGGGGATTCTACGGTCGGACCGCTTGAAAAAGGCCAGGCCCGCCGTCTCCGGCGGGCCTGTATTGAACGCCATTCAGCATTCCCGGCCTATCTGCGGTCGCCCATCAGGCGCAGGAGCATCAGGAACAGGTTGATGAAGTCCAGGTAGAGCTGCAAGGCCCCGAAGATGGCCATCTTGGAGACCGTCACCTCGTTGGCCGCCTCCAGCACCATGGCCCGCAGTTTCTGGGTGTCATAGGCGGTCAGCCCCACGAAGAGCCCCACCCCCACCACGCTGATGATCCAGTCCATCATGGGCGAGCGGAAGAAGAAGTTGACCAGGCTGGCGATGATGATGCCGATGAGCCCCATGAACAGGAAGGAGCCCCAGGCGCTGAGGTCCTTCTTGGTGGTGGAGGCCCAGACGCTGGTGACGGCGAAGGTGCCGGCGGTGACCAGGAAGGCCTTCATCACCGAGCCGCCGGTGTAGGCCAACAGCACCATGGACAGCGTGACGCCGTTAAGAAGGGCGTAGGCCACGAACAAGGCCCCGGCGGTGCCCACCTGGAAGCGGCGGATGCCGGCGCTGATGGCCAGCACCAGGCCCAACTCGCCCACGATGGCCACCCAGAAGAGCATGGTGGGCGCGCCGGTCTGGAGATTGAAGAACAGGCCCAGGACGGCCGGGCTGCTGGCGGTGAACCAGGCGGCCAGGGCGCTCAAGGCCAGGCCGGCGGCCATCCAGTTGTAGACTCGGCGCATGAAGCCGTTGACCAGGGCCAGGCTGCGCTCCGCGCCCAGTACGCCGGGATAGGTTTGATAGCCTTGGTATTCGGGGGTCATCTGGCAACTCCATCAGGGGTTGTCGGGGGCCGGGGGGCGAGAGGCCCCGGCGCTTAGCTACATTATTCTACACCAAATCGGCCGGAGTTTCCCGGCCGGCGGCGGCCGGCCTCAAATGGCGCAGCCCTGGGGAATGGCCGCGCCGTGCACCCGCAGCCAGCGGAACCGCCAGAACCCGCCCAGGTCGATGGTCAGGGCCGGCGCGGCCAGCAGCAGGCCATGGGGCAGGAACACCTCGACTCCGTTGACCTGATGGCGCTGAAAGGCCATCCGCTGCTCGCCGGGCGGGGCTCCGGGCGCGACCTGCGCCGGGGTGGCCCCGCCTCAGCCCCGGGCCGGCCGGGGGGGGCTGACGGTCACCTGCCCGCCTTTTTGCCTTATGAAATCAGCCGTCTGGTCGTCGATCTGGATGCGCATGGCCTTCTCCCAAACAGTTCGCCTATAAAGATAGAGGCGGACGGCCGGTTTGCAAGGCCGGGGCGATTGGTGTTTTCAGGACAAATGCGCGTAAGATGAATACACGGGCGGGGATAAATCCCGCCCCTTGTCGCAAAGAACCAGCTAATTTTGCTTTTGATTTCGCACGGGCGAGGTTTATCCCCGCCCGTGCGGTTTTTATCGCTCGTGCGAAGCGGAAGCCTAGAAGCTCCAGCTCAGCCCCAGGCCGGCCTCGGTCTGGGCCAGGAAGCGCCCCTCCAGGCTCAGGTTGAGGTTGCGCCACAGGGCCACCTCCAGCCCGGCGGTGGTGAGCAGTTCGTCCTGGCCGACCATCTGGGCCTGGTAGTCGATCCAGCCGCCATTGCCTCCGGTCCCGGTCCAGGAGCCGGAGTACTTGGCCTCGGCGTGGGACCAACCCGCGCCGACATACGGGGTGAACTTGCCGATGTTCCATGACATCCGGGCCAGGACCTCGGCCTGCCAGTAGTAGTCGATCTTGTCCTGGGTGGTCCACTGGTCGCTGGCGTCATAGCCGGCGCTTTCGTTGCGCCAGTCCTTGAGCTTGCGGTCGTCGAAGCGCAGGTATTGGGCGACCAGGTCCAGACCCAGGCCGTTGGGCAGCTTCCAGACCTGGGTCTGGGCGCCGATGGCCCAGATCCAGGAGTTCTTCAGCTTGGCCCGCCAGCTCTGGTCGCTGCTCAGGTTGCCCAGGGTCCATTTGCCGCCGCTGGCCACCCCGCCCTGGACGTAGAGGGACAGGCGGTCGCTGACCCCGTAGGCGAACTGGAGCATCTGGCGCTGGTCGTCCTTGATCTTGCCCTTGATGCGTTCCACGTCGGCCACCCCGGCGCTGTTGTTGCGCTCCAGGTCGGCGGTGGCGAACTTGCTTTCGAATACATAGCCGCCGGTCAGGCCCAGGGCGAACTGACCCTGCTTGAGCTGCTTGCCGGCCAGGCCCATGGGCGCGGCCAGGGCCAGGCCCGGGGCCATGAGGCCCAGGATGAGGCCGATCAGGCAAAGCTTGCGCATGGTTATCCTCCTTGATCTACAATGGGCGGGCGCTGAAATAGGCCAAGGGATCCCAGACCCCGGCCACGCCCACCACCGAGCCTCTTTCGATGACGAACTCGCTCAGCCCCACGTGATCGCCGCCGCCCCAGTCATATGTATAGCCTAACTGGGTCCAGGGATAGGGCGTGGCGGACTCGTACCGGCTGGACCAGGTGGCGCTGAACCAGTCCCGGTGGGCCTGGCTGACGGCCGTGCGGCTGCCGGCGGGGAAGGTCAGCTCGGCCTCCATGTCGGTGATCTCCGGGTCCGGGCTGGGTCGGAACAGGTTGGCCGGGTCCACCCAGAACTCCACGATGCGGGTGTAGCCCCCGTCCGGCGGCAGACCCAGGAGCTGCTCCAGGCGGCGCATGCTGGGGCCGGCCAGGTCGGCGGCGAAGAACTGCCTGAGCTCCGGGGCGACGGTGACCCACAGCTCGCCGAAGCTCAGGGTGTAGTCCCGGCCCACCGAGTTGTCATAATAGTTGCGGGTCAGCGCCACCATCTTCACCCGCGAGGCCCCGGCCGCGCCCTCCCAGAGCAGATTGGAGTTCCAGGCCACGATGGGGGTGAGGTTCTTGCTTATCTCGCCGACAGTCGGGTGCTTGGCATCGGCCAGGGCCGCCTGGTAGGCCGGGTCGTCGTAGTTGGCGGCCAGGGCGGTCGCCGCCAGGAGCAGGCAGAGAAACCAGGCGCCCAGCGTGGCCAGCCAACCGCGCCGGGCTGGACGGGTGCTAAAGTTCATGGCCTTGCCTCCGCGGATGCCTGCCACCAGGCCCAGGCGCGGCCGTAGGACCGGCCCTGGCCAACTTCGGAGCCAATATAGCATGCTTAGCCTGGAAATGGAAGCGATTATAGCCGGAAAGTTGGCCGGTTAAGCGAAAACTTAAACCGAAAAACGAATAATTCGCCCCGCTGGGGGCCGGGGAGGCCCCGGCCCGGCCCCGATGAGGCCCGCGCCCAGGCGGCCGTGGCAAAGCCTGGTGATTCGAAACGGTTAATCCGGGTTGCGGTCGCAGACGAAGCCTTGAGCCCCCTCACCCTCCCCTCTCCCCCGCCAGCGGGGGCGAGGGTGAAGAGAAAAAGCCCGCGGACTGCCACCCGGCGTTATTGCTCCCCCCAAGCTTCCGGTGAAAGACGTCTCTCCTGCCCCCTCTCCCCCAGCTTCTGGGGGAGAGGGAGGGGCGAGGTGGCATTTACCTGTTTGAAAACAGATTGGTATGAGTGCGCCTATACGATTAGACCATGTAAGCGCGGCAAGGGTTGCTTGGCACGGCTGAGCCAACAGGGCATAAAAACTGTCATTGCGAGCGCAGCGAAGCAATCTCTTGCTCGCTTTCGTTCTAATATTGCAAGGCTTTATGTCGGTGGGATCAAGAGATTGCCGCGTCGCTTCGCTCCTCGCAATGACGGAATAGTCAATTGATAGGACGCGTGTATCACGGGTCGCTGATGGGTTGAGCGTATAGGCGCATGGTATGAGTTAGCGCGCCGGCCGTCAATAGACGTAGCGATCCAGGAAAAAGCCGCGGGTCGCGTCCGCGGGCCGGGCCTGGGGCGGGCGGGGGCCATAGGCCGCCGCCCCGGCCAGCGCGGCGAAGTCGGCCAGGGGGGGCAGGGCCGGCGGCTCCGGTTCGGCCAGCGGCCCCAGGCCGCTGAGCAGGGGCAGCAGATGGGCCAGCTCGCGGCGGGGGGCCACCAGGTAGAGCCGGGCGCGAGGGCGGTCGTCATGCAGGCTGGCGGACATGGCTCAGGCCTCCTGGCCGGGGCGGGCCAGCTCCAGGAACAGGCCGCCGCCCGGTTCGGGCGCGGCCAGGGGCAGAGGCAGGCGCTCCCCGGAGCGCCAGGCGCTCGGCAGCTCCACCCGCACCAGCCGGGCGGCCACGATGCCCCCCCGGCCGGCGCAGGCCGGGCACGGCCCTCGGCCGTCCGCGCCCCGGCCCCGGCCCAGGCAGGCCGGGCAGGGCCGCCGCCAGCGCACCGGAACCATTACATGATCCGGTCGGCCGCCCACCTCCAGCCGATAGACCAGCGCCTGGCCCTCGCGCGCCAGGCCCGTGAGCCGCCAGGCCGGGGCCGGCGGCGGGGTCTCGCGCGGCCGGGCCGGGGCCAAGTCGGGCGGCGGCGGGGGCGGCGCGGGCGCGGCCAGGGGACCCAGGCCGGTCAGGGGCTCAGGCCCGGCCGGGGGCGTGGGCGTGGGGGAAGCGCCCCGGCGGGGCCGCGGCCGGGGCGGGGGCGGCGGCTGGTCGGCGAAGGTCTCGAAGCGGTAATCGCCCTGCTGGCTGGGAGCGGCCCAGGTGTCGAAGCTGAACTCGCGCTGGCCGGTGCGGGGCGCCCACAGGTCGTAGCGATAGGCGCGCACCCCCGCCGGCCGCTGGGCCAGGTGGCGCAGTATCAGGGCGTAGGCCGCGTTGAGCGCGGCCATGCCATCCGCCGGCGCGGCCGGATTGCGGTCCGGGTGCAGGCGCGGGGCCAGGCGGCGGAAGGCGGCCTTGACCGCGGCCGCGTCCGCGCCAAAGGCCAGGCCCAGGCGGGCATAGGCGGCGGCAAGCTCTTGCGCGGGCTGGGTCATGCTCGGCTCCTCACGGCGGCTGGATCGACCACCCCAGATGCACGGCGGGTGCCAAGGCGGGTTCGGCAGGCTAAGGGGCTGTAATCATGCGGCAAAGCCTGCATTAAGCGACGGCGGGGAGCGGAGCGGGCGCGCGGATGGGCCTCCGGCCGGGACCGACCTGAGGCCCACCTTGGCCGCGGCCCCGGCGGGGGATTGGCTGGATTATTCCGTGATGCTAAAAGGTTGCCCCTGGCGCGCAGCCGGCTTCACACCGGCGAGCGCCGGGTTGCACAGCCGGCGGCGCGGGGCGGAGGCTACAAGCCCAGGGCCTGGGCCTTGCTGATGAGCGCGCGGCGGCTGATGCCCAGCCGGGCCGCGGCCTGGGTGCGGTTGCCGCCCGTGGCCAGGAGCACCCGGCGGATGACCTGCTCCTCGGCCTGATCGGCGGCCTCCTTGAGCACTTTTTTCAGGTCGTCCAGGCCGGGGGGCACCACCACCCGCACCCCGCCGGACCCGCCGCCGGGCATCAGCCCCAGGTCCTCCGGCTCGATCATGGCCCCGTCGCTCATGATGAGCCCCTGCTCCACCAGGTTCATCAGCTCGCGCACGTTGCCCTTGAGCGGAGCGGCCTTGAGCGCGCCCAGCGCGGCCGGGCTGAGCTTCTTGGCCCGCACCTCGTGGGTCCTGGCGGCCTGGCGGCAGAAATGCGCGGCCAGGAGCGGGATGTCCTCGGCCCGCTCGCGCAGGGGCGGCAGGGTCAGCCCGATGACGTTGAGGCGGTAGAAGAGGTCCTCGCGGAAGCGGCCGGCGGCCACCTCGGCGGCCAGGTCCTTGTTGCTGGCCGCCACCACCCGCAGATCCACCTTGCGGGCGGCGTTCTCGCCCACCCGGCGCACCTCGCCCTCCTGCAGGGCGCGCAGGAGCTTGGCCTGCACCTCCAGGGGCAGCTCGCCCACCTCGTCCAAAAACAGCGTGGAGCCGTCGGCCTCCTCGAAAAGCCCGGCCCGCGCCCGCTCGGCCCCGGTGTAGGCCCCCTTGGCCGCGCCGAAAAGCTCGCTTTCGATCAGCCCGGCCGGGATGGCCGCGCAGTTGACCGCCACGAAGGGCCGGCTTTTTCGCCGGCTGTTGTAGTGCAGGGCGCGGGCGACCAGCTCCTTGCCGGTGCCGCTCTCGCCGCTGATGAGCACCGAGGCCTTGGTGTCGGCCACCTTGCGCAGCACCGCGAAGACCCGCTGCAGGGCCGGGCTCTGGCCGATGATGGCGCTGAAATCGTGGCCGCTCTGGGCCTCGGCCCGCCAGGCCCGGTTGTCGCTCAAAAGCCGCTGGCGCTCCAGGGCCTTGGCCACCACCAGCAGGATTTCTTCTTCTTTGAAGGGCTTGCCGATGTAGTCGAAGGCCCCCTGCTTCATGGCGGTCAGGGCGGTCTCCACGCTGGCGTAGGCGGTTATCATCACCACGGTCTGGTCCGGCTCGGCCGCCCGGATGCGCTCCAGCACGGTGAGCCCGTCCAGGTCGGGCATGCGCAGATCCAGGATGACCAGGTCGAAGGTCTCCTGGCCGAACTTGGCCAGGGCTTGCGCGCCGTTGGCCGCGCTGACCACCTGGTGGCCCTGGCCGGAGAGCATCAGCCCTAAAACCCGGCGCACGTGCTCCTCGTCGTCCACCACCAGGATGCGGCCCAGGGCCGGGGATTCGGGAGGGGTCATGGCGCTAGTTCCGCGTGGTAAGGCAGAAGAAGGACATGAAGGAAGAGTTTGGCCGGTCTAGGCGACACGCACCGCCTCCGCCCGGATGTTGGCCGCCAGGGCCGGGTGTTCGGCCCCTTTCTCCACCAGGTCCACCCGCGCCACGCCCAGGCGGCGCAGTTCGGCCAGGTGCCCGGCCAACTGGGTTGCGATGGATAGCTCCTGGTTTATCGCTTTACCCGTCATAGCGATACTCTAGCCCGGCGAGGCGCCCGCGGGCAAGGGCCGGCTAACCCTACTCCGCCCCCGGCAGCAGCACCGTGAAGGTCGTTCCCTTGCCGGGGCGGCTCTTCACCTCGATGCGTCCGCCGGCGGCGCTGACGATGCGGTCGCAGATGCTTAGCCCCAGGCCGGTGCCCTGGCCCGGCGGCTTGGTGGTGAAAAAGGGATCGAAGATCAGCGGCAGGTGCTCTTTGGCGATGCCCGGCCCGGTGTCGGCCACGGCGATGCGCACCCAGCCGTCCTTGGCGCGGGTCTTGATGGTGAGCCTGCCGCCGCCGTCCATGGCCTGGGCCGCGTTCATCACCATGTTCAGCACCACCTGCTGGAGCTGGTCGCGGTCCACGCGCACCAGGGGCAGGCCCCGGCCCAGGTCGCGGGCGATGTCCACGTTGCCCTGGATCAGCCGCTTGCTGGTGAAGAACATGTTCAGCACCGCCTCGATGGCCTGGTTCACCTCCACCGCCTGGCCCTGCCAGGGGCTGGGGCGGGAATAGTCCAGCAAGTCCCGTATGATGTGGTGGATGCGCTCGGCCTGGCCGGCGATGGCCCCGGCGAACTCCAGGCGGGCGTCCTCCGCCACCCCCGGCTTGGCCAGAAGCTGGGCGTAGCCGCTGACCGCCGAGAGGGGGTTGCCGATCTCGTGGGCCACCCCGGCGGCCAGGATGCCCACGCTGGCCAGCTTCTCGGCGTGCATGAGCTGGCGCTCCAGCACCCGGCGGCGGGTGACGTCGCGCACCATCACCAGCAACTCGCCGCTCTCCAGGGGCGTCAGGCTGACCAGGGTGAGGAAGGCGCGCCCCTCCGGTCCGATCAGCTCCAGCTCCTCGCTCTGCCGGCGTCCCTGGGCCAGCAGCCGGGCCGCCCGCTCCGGCTCGGCGAAAAGCCCGGCCAGCTCCGCGCCGGCCAGGCGGTCGCGGTCCAGGCCGAACTCGGCCGCGGCCTGGTTGGCGTAGGTGACGCGCCCGGCCTGGTCGGCCACCAGGATCAGGTCGCTGGCGGTGTCCAACAGGCGCTGGAGGTATTCGCGGGCCTGGTGGGCGTCCAGCTCGCTGGCCAGGAGCCGCTGGTTGATCTCGCCCAGCTCGTCGATGAGCCGGGCGTTGCTTAGCGCGGCGGCGGCGTGGTCGCAAAGTATGGTGAGCGCGCGGGTGTGCTGCTCGCCGAAGGCGCGCGGGTTCAGGCTGACCAGGAGCATGGCCCCCAGGATCTCCTGGCGGGCCACCAGGGGCAGGGCCAAGAGCGAGGCCGGGTTTTTGGGGAACTCGGCCGGCCAGGGCGCGGGCGGGTCGGCCAGCTCCGCCAGGATCAGCGCCCGGCCCTGGGCCACGGCCTGGCCGAGGGGCAGGGCGGCCAGGGGGATGCACTGGGCCGGGCCGGGGTGGACAAGGCCGCGGGGCCGCTCGTGGTCGCGGTCCATCAGCGCGGCCGGGCAGAGCAGGGTCATTTCGGGGTCGGTGAGGAGCAGGCAGACGAAGTCCGCGTTCAGCTCGGCGCTGACCACCTCCACCAGGGCCGCGGCCAGGCCCCAGAGGTCGCCGGCCTGCTTGAGCGCGTCGGCCACCCGGCGGATCAGGGACAACTCCTCGATCTTGGCGTCGAACTCGGCGTAGATCCGGCCCAGGCTGTCCTTGTAGGTGGCCAGCAGGGCCTGCTGCTCGCGGACCAGGGCGACGAGCTCCTCGCGGGATTTCCCGGCCAGGTCCGCGGCGTCCATGGCCTCAGTCCACCGGAGGCCGGTCGGTCAGGCGGCGGTAAAGCCGGGCCAGGCCCAGGCCGGCCAGGGCCGCCAGGCCCAGGCCCAGGAGCAGGGCCAGCAGCTTCACCGCCCAGAGCGGCATTGACAACAGCGCGTCCAGCATGGCTTTTTCTCGCCTGCGCCCAACTGGGTGCGGTATGATTCATACTAGCCGAGCTAGCCCGCGTACGCAACCGCCCGCGGGCGCAACCGCCCGCGCCACAGCGGAGAAACGTCATTGTCCGACCAGGTCATCGCCAAGCTCAACGAAAGCTTTCGCCTGGCCCTGGCCAGCCTGTTCCAGCAACAGGGCTGGGACCCAGCCCTGCTGGCGGCCCGGGCCGGGCTGGACCCGGATCAGGTGCTGGAGGCCCTGGCCCCCGGCCAAGGCCTGCCCCTGGCCGCCCAGGCCGCCCTGGCCGAGGCCGCCGGCTATCAACTGGAGGATTTCCTGGCCCTGGGCCGCAGCCTGGGCCAGGGCCGGGCCTGGGTGGACCTGCACCGGCCCGGCCAGGCCGTGGCCAGCTATCTCAGCCAGTTGCTCAAGGTGGTGGCCACCTTCCGCCTGGCCGACGGCGAGGCCGAGTTCTGCCAGCGGGTCACCCGCTCCCTGGTGCAGAGCTTCGGCTTCGCCCGCGCCATGCTGTTTCTGCTGGAAGACGCGCGCCTGGTCCTGCGCGCCCTGGACTGGCCCGCCGGCGACGCCCAGGAGCTGTCGCGGGCGCTGCGCCAGGCGCCGGCGCAGTGGTCCGACGCCTGGCCGGAGTTCGACGCCCTGGCCCTGGGCCGGGCCCTGCCGGTGGCGGCGGGGCAGTGCCGGCTCTTCGGCGACCAGGCCCGCGCGCGGCTGGGCGCGGCCGAGGAGCTGGCCCTGGCCCCGATGTTCACCGACCGCGAGTTCATCGGCCTGGTGGTGGCCGACCGCGGCCCCGGCGCCCCGGCCCTGGGCGAGGGCGACCTGACCCTGCTGGAGACCTTCGCCACCCTGGCCGGCTCGCTGATGCACAACCAGCGCCTTTTCGCCAAGCTGGAGCGCAAGAACCAGGAGCTTTCGCTGCACGTGCGCGAGCTGACCGTGGTGGGGCGGATGACCCGCATCCTGAACCAGGCCCTGGGGCCGGAGCAGGTGGCGGCCCAGATGCTGGCGCTGTTGGCCGAAAGCCTTCAGGCCGACTTCGGCTTCCTGTTCCTGCACGACGAGGAGGCGGCGGCCCTGCGCCTCTTGGGCAGCCACGGCCTGGAGCCGGAGGTGGTCGCGCGCTGGGATATCCTGCCCGCCCCGGAGCTGGAGCGGGTCATGGCCCGCCTGGAGGGGCCGGTGGAGCAGACCCAGATGCGCCCGGAGCTGGGCGAGCTGGCTCCGGGGCTGAAGGGTCCGGCCCTGGTGCGCGGCCTGCGCACCCGCGAGCGCCTGGCCGGCCTGTGGGGCCTGGGCCGGCGCGACCCCGGCCGGCCCTTCATGGGCGGCGACGAACGGGTGCTGGCCACCAGCGACGAACAGATGGGCGTGGCCTTGAACGCCTGGCGGCTGCGCCTCTTGGCCACCACCGACCACCTCACCGGCCTCTACACCCGCGCCCGCTTCGTCGAGACCCTGGAGCAGGAGCTCAAGCTGGCGGCCAATATGGGCTATCCCCTGAGCCTCATCTTGCTGGACGCCGACCGCTTCAAGGACGTCAACGACCGTTTCGGCCACCCCGGCGGCGACGCCGCCCTGGCCGGCCTGGCCGAGCGCCTGCGCCAGACCACCCGCGCCAGCGACACCCTGGCCCGCATCGGCGGCGAGGAGTTCGCGGTCATCCTGCCCCGCGGCGACCGCCAACAGGCCGGCCGGCTGGCCGAGCGCATCCGGAGCAGCATCGAGCGGATGGAGGTGATGCACCGCGGCCGCGCCATCCGGCTCACCGCCAGCCTGGGGGTGGCCACCTGGCGGCCGGAGGCCCCGCTGAGCCAGGACGAGCTGGTGGAGCGGGCCGACCAGGCCCTGTACCAGGCCAAATTCGCCGGCCGCAACCGGGTGGAGCTCTACCAGCCCGGCCCGGCCGGCCAGGGCTGGGGATCGCTGGTCTAGGCCTGCGGCGCCGCGCCCGCTGGCCAAAACCGGCCGGGCGGGGTATGAAGAGGCGCGGGGGCAAGGGCGAGGATCGAGAGGGCGGGATAAGCCTCGCCCATATGAAATATAAATAAATCAAAATAATGGCTGTCATTGCGAGCGTAGCGAAGCAATCTTCTTTTGTCTATTTCCCATAAAAACGGCAAGGGAAGATTGCCGCGTCGCAACCCAAAGGGGTTGCTCCTCGCAACGACTCTCAATGCAGGATGACATGAGCGACAGCCCCCGCCTCAGGCTGGTCTTCATGGGCACCCCGGCCATCGCCGCGCCCGCCCTCGCCGCCCTGACCGCCGCCGGCCACGAACTGGTCCTGGTGGTCGCCCAGCCCGACCGCCCGGCCGGGCGCGGCCGCCAGCTCAGGCGGGGGGCGGTGGCGGCGGCGGCCGACGCCCTGGGGCTCTGCGTGGCCCAGCCGGAGCGCGCCCGCGAGATCATCGACCGCCTGGCGCAGCTAAAACCCGACGCTCTGGCGGTGATGGCCTTCGGCCAACTGCTGCCGCCGGGGCTCTTGGCCATCCCCCGCCTGGGCGCGGTGAACGTGCACACCTCGCTGTTGCCCGCCCTGCGCGGGGCCGCGCCCATCCAGCGGGCGGTGATGAACGGCCTCGACGAGACCGGCGTCACCACCATGCTCATGGACGCCGGCCTGGACACCGGGGCCATCCTCTTGCAACGGGCCACGCCCATCGGCCCCCAGGAGACGGCCGGCCAATTGGCCGAGCGCCTGGCGGCCATCGGCGCGGGGCTTCTGGTGGAGACCCTGGCCGGCCTGGCCGCCGGGGCCATCGCCCCCATCCCCCAGGACGAGGCTCAAGCCAGCCTGGCCCCCCGGCTGAGCAAGGACGAGGGCCTGATCGACTGGTCCCGGCCGGCCAAGGAGCTGGACTGGCTGGTGCGCGGGGCCGACCCCTGGCCGGGGGCCTACACCTTCCTGTCCGGCCAGCCGTTGCGCCTGTTTGCCCCCACCCTGGTCGTCCCCGGCGACCCCGGCGCGCCGCCGGGGACCATCCTGCCCGCCCCGGTCGGGGGCGGCTGGCTGCTGGTGGCCGCCGGCCAGGGCGCGCTGGGGGTGGGCCAGGTCCAGGCCGCCGGCAAGCGCCGCCTGGCCGCCGGCGATTTCGCGCGCGGGGCGCGGCTGGCGCCTGGCCTGCGCCTGGGGGCGGCGTGAACCCCCGGCGCGTCGCGCTGCGCGTGCTGGCCCGCCTGGCCGCCACGCCCAAGCGGTTGGAGGCGCTGCTGGACGGCGAGCTGACCCGCCACGCCCAGGCCGAGGCCCGCGACAAGGCCCTGGCCGCCAACCTGGTCTACGCCGTGCTGCGCCAGCGGGCCTGGCTGGACCACCTGCTGCGGGCTTTCGTGCGCCGGCCGCTCAATAGGCTCGACCCCCCGGCCTGGGACATCCTGCGCCTGGGCGCGGCCGAGCTGGTGGTGCTGAACACCCCGCCCCACGCCGCGGTCAACGCCGCGGTGGAGCTGGCCAAGGCGATGCAGGCCCACGCCGCCGCCGGCACCATCAACGCCAGCCTGCGCGCCCTGGCCAGGGGCTGGCGGGGCGTGGCCTTGCCGGACGCCGCCACCGACCCGGTGGCCCACCTGGCCACGCGCCTCTCCCACCCGGCCTGGCTGGTGGAGGAGCTATTGCCCCGCTGGGGCTGGGCCGAGGTGGAGGCCTGGCTCATGGCCAACCAGCGCCAGCCGCCCCTGGGGCTCAGGGCCAACACCCTGCGCACCGACCGGGCGGCGCTGGCGGCCATGCTGCGTCAGGCCCTGCCCGGCGGCGCGGCCATCGACCCGCACCCCCTGGCCCCGGAGTCGCTGGCGCTGCCCGGCTACGCCGGCCGGGGCGGCGAGCTGCCCGGCCGGGCCGAGGGCCTCTGGCAGCGCCAGGACCCGGCCGCCACCGCGGTGGGGCGGCTGTTGGGCGTGGGGCCGGGCATGCGGGTGCTGGATCTCTGCGCCGGGGTGGGGGGCAAGACCGGCCACCTGGCGGCGCTGATGGAAAACCGGGGCGAGATCCTGGCCGTGGACCCCGCCGCCGGCCGCATTGAGGGCCTGGCCGAGAACATGGCCCGCCTGGGGGTGGAGATCGTGCGGCCGCTGATGGCCGACGGGACCGCCCTGGACCCGCCCCTGGGCCCCTTCGACCGCGTGCTGGTGGACGCCCCCTGCACCGGCCTGGGCACCCTGGGCCGCCGGCCGGACGCTCGCTGGCGGCGCACGCCCACTGACCCGCCCCGCCTGGCCGGGCTGCAACTGGCCCTGGCCACCCGCGCCGCCGACCTGCTGGCCCCCGGCGGGGCCATGGTCTACTGCACCTGCACCGTGACCGCGGCCGAGAACGAGGGCGTGGTGGCGGCCTTGCTTGCCGCCCGGCCGGACTTGCGGCTAGAATGGGACCTTGCCGCGGCCGGTCCGGCGGCGGCGGCCATCGGCGCGGACGGCTTTTTCCGCACCTTGCCGCACAAACACGGCTGCGACGCCTTTTTCGCGGCCCGGCTGGCGAAGGGGCGGCCTGAGACTGTCATGAAAGGAACGAACCATATTCATGGTCGTGCGCCTATACGATTAGACCATGTAAGCGCGGCAAGGGTTGCTTGGCACGGCTGAGCCAACAGGGCATAAAAACTGTCATTGCGAGCGCAGCGAAGCAATCTCTTGCTCGCTTTCTAATATTGCAAGGCGTTATGTCGGTGGGATCAAGAGATTGCCGCGTCGCTTCGCTCCTCGCAATGACGGAATAGTCAATTGTGATCCTGCCCAGGTTTTGCGGACACCTTGGTAAGCGAGTAAATTTCGCTGGAGAGGTGATCCATGAGCAAACAGAGCAATGGTCAGGCAGTGTCCCGTCGGCGGCACTCGGCCAAGTTCAAGGTCGAAGCCCTGGGCTTGGCCGAGCGCGTGGGCGTAGCCAGCGCGGCCACACAATTGGGGCTGCACGAATCGCAGCTGTACGACTGGCGCAAGAAGGCCCGCTACGAGGCTGGCCGCAGCGAGCTGGAAAAAGCGCTTGCCGCCGAGAATGCGCGTCTGAAGCGTCAGGTGGCCGAGCAGGCCGAGGAGCTGGCCATCTTAAAAAAGGCCGCGGCGTACTTTGCGAAAGGCCTGAAGTGAAGTACGCCTTTATGCATGACATTACAGGCAGTTTCAGCATCAAGGCCCTCGGCGCGGCCTTCGGGGTTTCGCGGGCCGGCTATTACCGGTGGCGGCATCGCCAGACGCATCCCAGCCAGCGGCGGTTGGCCAGGGAGAAATTGGATGGCCTGGTCGCCCAGGCTTTTGCCGCCCGCAAGGAGCGCAGCGGCGCGCCTGGTCTGGCCCTTGACCTTGCCGAGATGGGCCATCGCCACAACCGCAAGACCGTGGCGGCCAGCATGCGCAGGCAAGGATTGGTGGCCAAGGCGGCCAAGAAATTCAAGTCCACCACGGATTCGGAGCATGCTCTGCCCGTGGCCCCCAACCTTCTGGGGCAGGACTTCAGGGCCGAGGCGCCCAACCAGAAGTGGGTTTGCGACATGAACCGCCCCGGTTTTCCTGGAGACCATTTCAGTTGAGTCCGGCCACCCTGGCCGGGGCTTCCTGACTGCGATAATACGCCTGCTCGTACTCGACGGGTGGGATGTTCCCGATGGGCTCGAGCA
>JBMORH010000019.1:0-77259 GCA_049322275.1 Thermodesulfobacteriota bacterium | reverse complement strand
ATCATCTCCGATCTCTTTCAATACATAATCAAAAGAGCGGTGAGTACGGTAGCCATAACCTACAGTGAGGTCGCCCAGGGTATGACGCCAATCAAAGCTCTACATGGGCCATGCGGATAGGCGCATTCATCTTGATACCCTATCCTATTTTTCCGGCCGCAGGCGGTAGTAGATCAAGAAGCCCAGGTTGCGGTCGCAGAACCTGCGCGCCGGCCTCAGCCAACCCGCGCTGGGCAAGAAGCGCAGCGGGAAGAAGTGCAGCTCCCGGCTGGTCACCCGCAGGCCGCCCTGGGCCAGCAGCGCCGTCCAGCGGGCGTCGGAGAAGGCCACCCCCAGCGGGTTGTCCCTGCCGTCGTACATGCGCACGAAATCATCGGGGCTCTTGGGGTCCTGGCCGGAGGCCACGTCGTGGTGGCGGACGTTCAGCACCCGCAGCGCCAGCAGCATGGCCCGAAAGGCCAGGGGGTTGCGCAGCAGGAAGTTGCGGTAGTAGAGGGTGATCTTGGCCTCGCCGCCGGGCTTGAGCACCCGGCGCACCTCGCCAAAGGCCCGCACCGGATCGGGCACGTGGTGCAGCACCCCGGAGGAGACCACCAGGTCGAAGCTGTCGTCGGCAAAAGGCAATTCCTGGGCGTCGCCCTGCCGGATGACCACGTTGTCAAGACCCCGGAACCGGGCGTAGGCGCTGGCCACCTCCACCGCCTTGGGGGTCAGGTCCACGCCGGTGACGTTGGCCCCGCCCAGGCCGTACTGGGCCGAGTACCAGCCCGGGCCGCAGCCCAGGTCCAGGACGGATTGACCGGCGTAACCGGAAAAATTCCAGTAGTCCTGGGTGTACACCTCCACGTCCCGGCTCTTGATGCGCTCCAGCTCGTGGAAGAACCCCTCCTGGCCGTAGCCTTCGGTGACTTCCAGGGAAAAGAGCGGATGCTCGTTCCAGTAGCGCTGGACATCCTCGGTGGTCACCTGGCTGGGCGTGGCGCTGTTCTGGCTCAAGGCGTCGCTCCTCGTCTGGCGTTGGCGGCCCCCCGGCCGGGGGTTGGCCAATCATACAACATCGTCCGCGCGGCGTCCGGCTAGGCCGCCGGGCCGCCTGCGCGTAGTCTGGCATAGAAGGCGTGGATGGCCGGGGCCAGGGAGGCCGCGTTCTCCTCCGGGCCGATGCCGGCGGCCTGGGCGGCGTGGTTTTCCACGTAGCCCCAGACGCCCACTTTCTCCAGGGTTTCCAGATACAGCCGCACCTTCTCCGGGTCCACCGGCCAGGCTCCGGCCGCCGCCCGCTTCAGCGCCGCCGCGCAGCTCGCCCGGTCCGGGGTGTAGGCCACCCCCTCGCAGCCGCGGTACCAGGCGTAGCCGAAGACCAGGGCCGGCTTGCCCCGGATGGCGGCCTCCCAGCCCGCCGTGCCGGTGACGGTGGCCACCGCCTGAGAGCGGTCGATGAGCGCGAAGGAGGGCAGGTCCACCGGCAGGAGCTTGACCCTGGGCAGGGCCGCCAGGCGGTCGTAGAAGGCCGGGTTCTTGGCCGCGGTCTCGCGCAGGTGGGGCATGAATTGGGCCGGGGCCTCCTTGGCGTAGATCCACCAGCCCGGCGGCAGGCAGTCGGCCAGGAGCTCCAGCATGAGCGTCTGGTGCACGAAGACGCCGCCCTGGGGCGAGGTGGTCTTTTCGGGCTGGTAGTGCAGGGCCGCGAAGACGAAGGGCTGGTTCAGGTCCGGCTCTGACGTCAGGCCGGCGTAGTGGCGGCCCAGGGCCAGCTTGGCCTTGGCCCGGCGGCGGCGGTAGAGCCGCCACTCAAGGCCGGTCATGAAGGATTCCTCGATGCGCCGGCCCTTGACCTTCAGGTAGTTGGGCGGGGCGGGGGCCAGCAGGAAGTCGCGGCCCTCCTTGAGTTTCTGCACCCAGAGCCGGGGGCTGGCCGCCACGGCCAGGCGGGATTTCCAGGAGGCGGCCGCCTGTTGGTTGGCGATCTTCTGCACGTGGACGCGCTGGTAGGCGGGCATGGCCTGGTCATAGTCCTGGCGCAGGCGCCGCCAATAGGCCTCGGCCTGGTCCGAGAGCGCCGCCGGGGCGCCATCCCAGGCGGTCAGCCTGGCCTGGTAGGCCTCGGCCAGCTCCACGCAGCCCGCCTCCAGGTCCTCCAGGAGCAAGAGCCGCCCCGGCAGGGAGGACATGTCCAGCATCACCGTGGCCACCCCCGCCTGGCGGCAGACCAGGTAGAGCACGTAGTCGTAGATCATGTGGGGCATCTGGGAGAAGAAGACCACGCCGGGCCTCTGCGCGGCCAGGGTGGCCGACCAATAGGCGACCAGGCGGTGGTAGAGGCCGGTGCGCTCGTGCAGGGGGAAGGAGTCCTCCGCGTCCATGCGGTCCATCATCTTCAGGACCAGGCCCTCCCAGGGGGCCAGGGCGCGCAGCAGGTCCGGGTCGGCCGGCCGGCGGGACCACTCCCGGCCCGCGGCCGGGGGGATGCCGCGCACGGCCTGCTCGGTGGGGTGGAAGACGGCCCCCGGCAGGGCGGCGGCCACGTCCGCGGCCCGGGCCTCAATGGCGGTCCAATAGCCGATGGTCCAGCCGTGCTCGCGCATGAGGCGGCCGGCCACGTCCAGCCACCAGGGCGAGGAGCACTCGATGAAGAAGGCCTGGGGGGGCGCGGCCATGGGCCTAGCCAGACACCGGGGTTGGCGGCGGGGCGGCTAGCAATTGCCCAGCATCTCGGCCAGCTCGGCGGCGGTGAGCTGGCGGCTGTTCTCGTTGCTGGCGAAAACGAAGCCATCGGCCGGCCGGGTGGCGTCCTTCCAGTTGGCCACCTCCCACCAGGGGAAGGCCGGCTGCACCACGAACATGTCCTTGAGCTCCAGGGCCTGGCGGGCCTCGTCGGCGCTGACCAGCACCTCGTGCAGCTTCTCGCCGGGGCGGATGCCGATCTCGCTGACCTCGCAGCCGGGGGCCAAAAGCTGGGCCAGGTCCATGATGTTGCAACTGGGTATCTTGGGCACGAAGATCTCGCCGCCTTGCATCTGCTCGATGCACCGCAGCACGAAGCGCACCCCTTGCTCCAGGGTGATCCAGAAGCGGGTCATGCGCCGGTCGGTCACCGTGATGCAGCCCTTCTCGGCCGCCTGCTGGCGGAACAAGGGCACCACCGAGCCCCGGCTGCCGATGACGTTGCCATAGCGGCAGGCGCTGAGCTTGGTCCCGCCCCGGTGGGAGTAGGCGTTGGCCTGGATGGCCATCTTCTCGGCGCAGAGCTTGGTGGCCCCGTAGAGGTTGACCGGGTTGACCGCCTTGTCGGTGCTGATGGCCATGACCTTGGGCACCTCGGCGGCGATGGCCGCGTCGATGACGTTCTTGGTGCCCAGGATGTTGGTCTTGATGGCCTCGAAGGGGTTGTACTCGCAGGCCGGCACCTGTTTGAGCGCCGCCGCGTGCACCACCACGTCCACCCCCCGGAAGGCCCGCTGCAGCCGGTCCCCGTCGCGCACGTCGCCGATGAAATAGCGCATGGGGGCCTGGGGGCCGTCCGGGAACGCCTGGCGCATCTCGTGCTGCTTCAGCTCGTCGCGGCTGAAGACGATGACCTTGCGCGGGCGGTGCTCGCGCAGGATCACTTCCACGAACTTGCGCCCAAAGGAGCCGGTGCCGCCGGTGATGAGGATCGTCTGGTCGTTGAACATCGCTTGCCGCCAAATGGGTTGCGCGCGCCGCCCGCCGGGGGCGGGGCGCGGGATGAATTTCGCCCTAACTTACCAGGCGTTGCGGATCAAAACCAGCCTTTTCAAGCTATTGCGCCGGCCTCAACCGGCCGGCCCGTCCGGGCCCTGCACCATCTTCTGGGCGACGTCCGCGTTGATGCCGGCCCAGTCCGGCCGGGCGCGCAAAAGCTCCACCGCCTGGCGCCAGGTGAAGCGGTCGTGGCCGAAATGCCCGAAGATCAGCCGCATCAGGGCCAGGTCCTGGGCCGTGTCCACGGTCAGGCGATAGGCCGAGAAGTCGCCCTCTTGGCAGGGCACGCCCAGGATGGCGAACTTGTCGGGATTGAAGTACATGTAGGGCGTGACGTGCTCGCGCCAGGCCGGGTTGGCGTCCTCGCGCCAGGCCCGCTCCAGGGCGGCCAGGCGCATCACCTCGGTGTCCAGCCCGCGCGGGAAGCGGTAGACCGGCAGGCGGGTGGAGGCGTAGTCCACCGGCGGAGACGCGGCCAGGAACTCGCCCACCGCCCGGTCCACCAGCTCTGGATCCACGATGGGGCAGTCGGAGGTGCAGCGCACCACCACGTCCGCCTTGAGCTCATGGGCGGCCTGGCGGTAGCGGTCCAGGAGGTCGTCGGGATGGCCGCGCAGGCAGGCCACGCCCGCGCCGGCGCACCAGTCCACCAAGGCCTGGTCGGCGGCCAGGGTGGTGGTGGCCACCGCCACCTGGTCTAGCCGCCTGGCCCGGCCCAGGCGGGCCAGGCAGCGGGCGATGACCGGCGCCCCGGCCAGGTCCAGCAGCACCTTGCCCGGCAGCCGGGTGCTGCCCATGCGGGCTTGCACGATGCAGACCACCTTCATCGTCCGTCTCCCTCCCAGGGTCCACCCCGGCTATCTTACCAGGACCGCCCCGCGCCTTGCCAAGCCCGCGGGGCTCTGCTAGCTTGGGGCGCGGAAGGGACCGAGCATGACCCCAGCCCCGCGCATCCTCATCCGCACCGACGCCACCCCGGCCATCGGCATGGGCCACCTCTCCCGCTGCCTCACCCTGGCCGCGGCGCTCATCGCCCGCGGCGCGGCGGTGGAGTTGGTCATGGCCGAGCCCTCGGCGGTGGCGGCGGCCAAGGTGGCGGCGGCCGGGGCCGGCCTGCGGCCGTTGCCCGGCGGCCTGCCCCTGGCGGAGGACCTGGCCCAGACCATCGAAATCATTGCCATGATCGGGGCGGCGGGCGCGGTGCTGGATGGCTACCAGTTCGACCAGGCCTTTCTGGACGGCCTCTCGGCCGCCGCCCCCTTGCTCTTTTTCGACGAGCTGGGCGAGTTCAACTTCGCCTGCGCCCTGGTGCTCAACCAGAACGTGCACGCCAATGATCTGGCCTATCGGGCCGGGGCGGAGACCCGCCTGCTCCTGGGGCCGCGCTACGCGGTGCTGCGCCCGGAGTTCGCCGCCGCCCGGCCGGCCCAGCGAAGCCACCCGGACCAGGCCATGCGGCTTTTCCTGAACTTTGGCGGCAGCGACCCCCACGACCTGACCAGCCGGGCGCTGGCCGGCCTGGCGGCGAGCCCCCGGCGCTATGAGATCCGGGCCGTGCTGGGCGGCGAGAACCGCCACGCCCAGGCCGTGCTGGCCCTGGCGGCCGAGAGCCCCCACCGGGTGGAGGTGCTGCGCGATGTGGCCGACATGACGGCGGTGATGAACTGGGCGCATCTGGCGCTCTCGGCCAGCGGCACCAACACCACCCTGGAGATGGGCTGCCTGGGCCTGCCCATGATCGCCGTGATCCAGGCCGAGAACCAGCGCCTGATCGGCGAGGCCCTGGGCCGCCAGGGCCTGGCGGCGCAGTTGGGCTTCTGGAGCGGAGTCAGCGGCCGGGACATGGCCGCGGCCGTGGACGCCCTGGCCGGCGACGCCCGCCGCCGCCGGGCCATGAGCGCCGCCGCCATGGCCGCCGTGGACGGGCTGGGCGCGGGCCGGGTGGCCGAGGCCCTGCTCGCGGCCTGCGCCGGGGCCGGGCGATGAGCGGACCGGTGCTGGTGGCCGGCGCGGCCGGGCTCTTGGGCGGCATGCTGCTCTGGCGCTGGCGGAACCTGCCCCAGGGCCTGGCCGCCCTGGTGCGCGACCCCGCCGTCTTGGCCGCCGGGGCCTGGCCGGGGGTGCGGGTGGTGGCCGGGGATGTCACCGACCCGGCCTCGCTGACCGCCGCCCTGGCGGCCACGCGCCCCGGCCTGGTGGTCAACTGCGCGGCCGTCACCAACGTCGACCTCTGTGAGCGCCGGCCGGAGCTGGCCCTGGCCGTCAACGCCCACGGCGCGGCCAGCCTGGCCCGCGCGGCGGCGGACGCGGGCGCGGGTTTCGTGCAGATCGGCAGCGACGCGGTCTACGCCGCCGGCCCCGGCCCCCACGCCGAGGACGCGGCCGGCGGGACGCTCAGCGCCTACGCCCAGAGCAAGCTGAAGGGCGACGCGCTGGTCATGGCCGCCCATCCCGCCGCCCTGGTCCTGCGCACCTGCATCTTCGGCCCCAACCAGGACCCGGCCCGCCTGAGCCTGGCCGAGTGGGTGGTCAATAACCTCACGGCGGACAATTCCATCCCCGGCTTTTGCGACGTGCGCTTTTCGCCTTTGTTCACCGCCAGCCTGGCCCCGGCCATCCTGGCCGGGGTCGGCGCGGGGCTCTCTGGCGTCTACAACCTGGGCTGCGCCCAAGGACTGAGCAAATACGACTTCGCCCGGCGGCTGGCCGTCGGCCTGGGTCGCGACCCAGCCCTGGTGCGGCCGGCCTCGGTGGCCGAGGTGGCGCTCACCGCCCCCCGGCCGGCCGACCCGGTGCTGGACAGCCGCCGCTTCGCGGCCGCCGCCGGCTGGCCCCCGCCGGGCATCGACCAAGAGATCAAGGCCTTCCTGGACTTTGCCGCCGGCGGCGAACTGGCCGCCTTCCGGCGCTTCGGAGGATGGACATGCAACAGCGCTTCCTGATCGGCGGGCGCGAGGTGGGCCGGGGCTGCCCGGCCTTTCTCATCGCGGAGGTGGGCAGCAACTTCGACCGCGACCTGGACCGGGCCTTTCGGCTCATCGACCTGGCGGTGGAGTGCGGGGCCGACGCGGTCAAGTTCCAAAGCTTTCTGCCCGACCGGATCATCAACCGCAAGGCCTTCGAGGGCCTGAAGCTGGGCTTCCAGGCCAAATGGGGCAAGGACGTCTACACCGTCTATCACGAGGCCCACCTGCCCAGGGAGTGGCACGAGAAGCTCATGCGCCACTGCGAGCGGGCCGGGACGATCTTCTTCAGCAGCCCCTACGATTTCGCCGGGGTGGACCTTTTGGCCGATCTGGGCGCGCCGGCCTTGAAGATCGGCAGCGGCGACGTGACCTGGCTGGAAATGCTCCGCCACCAGGCAGCCAAGAATCTGCCCATCATGATGGGGGTGGGGGCCTGCACCCTGGCCGAGGTGGACCAGGCGGTGCGCACGCTCACAGACGCCGGCTGCGACCGGCTGATCCTCTTGCAGTGCGTGACCAACTATCCCAGCGGCTTCGACAGCGCCAACCTCAAGGCCATGGTCAACATGGGCCATATGTTCAACCTGCCCTACGGCTACAGCGACCATACCCCCGGCCACACCGTGGCCGTGGGCGCGGTGGCCCTGGGCGGCTCAGTGATCGAGAAGCACTTCACCGACGACAAGACCCGCAGCGGGCCGGACCACCCCTTCGCCATGGACGGGGCCGAGTTCAAGGCCATGGCCCAGGCGGTGCGCGAGCTGGAGCGGGCCCTGGGCGACGGCGTCAAAAGGGTGGCGGCCGAGGAGGGCCAGACCGTGATCCTGCAACGGCGCAGCCTCTACGCCGCCCGGCCGCTCAAGGCCGGCCAGGTCTTGACCAGGGACGATCTGGTGGTGCTGCGCCCCCAGCACGGCATCACCCCCGACCACCTGGAGCGGGTGGTCGGGCGCACCCTGGCCCGCGACGTGGGCGAGCTGGAGCCCGTCACCTGGGAGCACCTGTAGCGCGACAGATTGAGCGGCTGCGGGGGTTCGGCGCGGCCGGGGCAAGCCGGGGGCTAGTCGAAGACCGGCACCGAGACGGCGGAGCTGGTGGCGATGTCCTGGCGGATCAGCCCCAGCAACGCGGCGGCCACCGGACCCGGCCGACCGTCGCCCACTGGCTCGCCGGCCAGGCGGGTGATGGGCAGCACGTCCAGGGTGGTGCCGAAGAGCATCATCTCCCTGGCCTGGTTGAGGTCGGCCTGCTCCAGGGCGCGGTGCTCGATGGCGGCGATGAGGCCCTTGCCCACCAGGGGCCGGGCCAGCTCCACCACCCGGCGCACGGTGGTGCCTTCCAGGATGTGGTCGGGCAGGGGCAGGAGCAGCCGGCCCTGGGGGTCCACCAGGCCCACGTTCTCGGTGGAGCCCTCGGACAGGTGGCCGGACTCGTCCAGGCCCAGGGCGAAGTCCCAGCCCTTGACCACCGCCTCGCGCTTGAGCAGCACGTTGGGCAGGTAGTTGCAGCTTTTCACCGAGGCGTAGAAGCCGCTCTTGCTGGGCACCAGGCTGATGCCGGCGCGCACCCCGCGGGCGTAGGCCTCGGCCGCCGGCGGGTGCAGGCGGCTGACGACGATGTACAGGCCGGGCCGGGGGCACTCGTAGGGGTTGGTGGAAAACCCGCCCGGCCCCCGGCTGACGTAGACGCGCACCATGACCTCGCGCTCGCCGCCGGCGCGGGTGGTCTCGATGACCATGCGCCGCAGCGCGCCCAGGTCCAGGGGCAGCTCCAGGTGGATGCTCTGGGCCGAGCGGGCCAGGCGCTCCAGGTGGGCGTCGAGCTGGTAGATGCGCCCGTTCACGCACTTCATGGCCTCGAAGACCCCGTCGCCGCGGTGGACCAGGTGGTCGTCGATGGGCACGCTCATCAGCCAGGGCTCGCGCACGATGCCGCCCACCCAGGCGGAGTACATGGCCAGGTAGTCGGCCGCCCAGGGGCGGGGCAAGGCCTTCAGGCGCTCGACCGCCTCGTCCGGGGCGATGATTTTCAGGGGGCCGGGCTCGTTCATGGCAGGCAATCTACACCCCGGCCGGGGCCCCGGCAAGGCTTTTTGCCGCTGACCAAGCTCCACTGTGTTGATATAGTATAAGACCTGCCCTGGATGATCCTGGATCGCTAGCCGCGCGGCCGGACGCCTGGACCGCGCCGGAGGGTGATGGTGGCCCATCAGATCAAGCTGTCGATCATGTACAAGATACTGGCCGCCATGGCGGTGCTGCTGGTCACCATCGCGGTGCTGATCGGGGCCTCGTGGTGGCTGCTTCAAGCCCAGGAGACCGACGGCGAGGTCATCAACATCGCCGGCCGCCAGCGCATGCTGAGCCAGAAGCTGGCCAAGGAGGCCCTGCTGCTGGCCCGTGGCCGGGGCGACGCCGCCGAGCTGCGCCGCGCCCTGGCCGCCACCACCGCCCTGTTTGAGCAATCGCTGGGCGACCTGCGCCAGGGCAACGCCGGGCGCGGCCTGCCCGCCGCCGCCGACCCGGCCATCAAGGCCAAGCTGGCCGAGGTGGCCGGACTCTGGGGCGAGCTGGCCTCGGCGGCCAAGGTCATTGCCGACGGGGCCGCGCCGGGCGGACCGGAGTTCGAATCCGCCCTGGCGGTGATAGCCGAACGCAACCTGCCGCTGGTGACCCGCATGAACCAGGCGGTGGAGATGTACAGCGAGCAGGCGGCGGGCAAGGTGCGCCTGCTCAAGCTGGTGCTGCTCATCGGCCTGGGCGTGGCCCTGGCCGCCTTCCTTCTCACCTGGTTCTGGCTGCGCCGGGGGGTGGTGCTGCCCCTGGCCGGGGTGGTGGCCGACGTGCGCCAGTTGCAGGCGGGCGACCTGCGCGCCTTCGTCCACGCCAAGCTCCCGGCCGACGAGATCGGGGCGGTGGCCGACGCCCTGGCCGAGCTGCGCCAGAGCTGGTCGGCCTCGGTGGCCCAGATCCGCCAGGCCGCCTTCGACCTATCCCAGGGCGCCCAGGAGATCGCCCAGGGCAACCAGGACCTGAGCGACCGCACCCAGCAGCAGGCCGCGGCCATCGAACAGACCGCCAGCGCGGTGGAGCAGATGACCAGCCTGGTGCGCAACAACGCCCAGAACGCCGGCCAGGCCAACCAGATGGTGCAGTCGGCCGCCGCCCAGGCCGGCGAGGGCGGCCAGGTGGTGCAGCGCAGCATGACCGCCATGGAGGGCGTGCGGGAATCCAGCCAGAAAATCAAGGATATCATCGGGGTGGTCAACGAGATCGCCTTCCAGACCAACCTGCTGGCCTTGAACGCGGCGGTGGAGGCGGCCCGGGCCGGCCAGGCCGGCCGGGGCTTCGCGGTGGTGGCCGGCGAGGTGCGCAACCTGGCCGGCCGCGCAGCGGCGGCCGCCAAGCAGGTGCAGGAGCTCATCGGCCAGAGCGTGGGCCAGGTGGCCCAGGGCAACGAGTTGGTGGCCGAAAGCGGAAGGCTGCTCAACCAGATCATCGAGAACGTGCAGGGCGTGGCCGGTTCGGTGGGCCAGATCACCCTGGCCAGCCAGGAGCAGGCCGCCGGCATCGAGGAGGTGAACAAGGCCGTCAACCAGATGGACCAGGCGGTGCAACAGAACGCGGCCCTGGTGGAGCAGACCGCCGCCGCGGCCGAGCGCCTGAGCGGCCTGGCCCGCGAACTCAACCAGCGGGTGGCCGACTTCCGGTTGGATTGACGCCACTTCGCGACCAAAGCCATCCATGGCTTGAGGCCCCATCGGTAAATCACCGGCGGGGGCGGCAGGCTTTGCCGAACCAGGCCAGGCCCGAAGGCCGGCCGGAACGCGGATCCGCCAGATTAACCAGCCAGGATCATTGCCTTTGGTCGCGGCGAATCCGGCCGGGAGGGCTTGTGCGCCGCCTTGGCGCGGGGTTTGCTTGTCATTTGGGCGGGCGGCGGTGCTTTCTTTCCGCCCGGCGGATGTTAGAATTAGACAGTCAACTCCCGGCGGGCGGCATTGGCCGGGCCGGGGCCGGCGGCGACTCCCTGTTTGCCTGGGGGAACGAAAGATGATCAGACGCCTCAGCCCGGTTCTGGCCCTGACCTTCCTGCTGGCCCTGGCGGCCCCGGCCGCGGCCTTCACCCCCAACGACCCGCTCAACCCCTTGCAGTGGGGTTTCGGCGCGGTGGGCATGGGCGACGCCTGGGACTACAACCTGGGCGGGCGCAGCGACGTCAAGGTGGCGGTGGTGGACACCGGGGTGGCCTATGACATCGCCGATTTCGGCAACACCCGCTTCGACCTGGCCAACGCCTTCGATTACGTCAACAACGACGCCAACCCCTATGACGACGCCGGCCACGGCACCCACGTGGCCGCCACCATCGCCCAGAGCACCAACAACGGCCTTGGGGCCAGCGGCATCGCCTTCAACACCACCATCCTGCCCATCAAGGCGCTCGACAGCCAGGGCCGGGGCTATTCGTCCTGGGTCAGCCAGGGCATCCGCCGCGCGGTGGACGCCGGCTCGGACATCATCAACCTGTCCCTGGGCTTTGTCTCCTACAGCAGCGAGCTGCAATCGGCCTGCGAGTACGCCCGCAACCGCGGGGTGCTGGTGGTGGCCGCCGCCGGCAACTCCTATCCCTACTTGCGCTATCCCGACTACCCGGCCTGGTTCTCCTCCACCCTGGCGGTGGGGGCCATCGATCCGGGCTTTGAGTCGAGCTATTACTCCCAGTACGCCTGGGACATCAGCGGCGGCGGGGTGGTGGCCCCCGGCGACGACATCATCCAGCAGACCCAGTTCGGCGCCGACGAGCGCACCGGCACCTCCATGGCCACCGCCTTTGTCAGCGGCATCGCCGCCCTGGCCATCGCCGAGGCCTATGACAACAACAAGGGCATCCCGGCCAAGGGCGACAGCAGCCGCTTCGCCTGGCTCAAGAGCCTGCTCACCTCCACCACCCTGGACCTGGGCGCCGCCGGCCCGGACCTCTTGTACGGCTACGGCCTGGTGCGGGCCGAGAACGTGATGCGCGCCCTGCAATAGGCCGGAGGCCCCCAACGCCAGGGGACCGGGAGCCGGCCAGGCCGGCGAAAGGACCACCATGCCCCAAGAACCGCTGCGCCTGGACGGCTACCAGCCGCTGGAGCTGGCCGATAAAGACAGCATCACCCGCTGCCTGGCCGCCGACCCGCCCACCACCAGCGAGCTGACCTTCACCAACCTGTTCATGTGGCGCCACCACTACCGCCCGGTCTGGCGCAAGCAAGGCGAGCAACTGCTCATCGCCCTGCAACCGGCCGACCAGCACCCGCCCTTCGGCCTGCCCCCGGTGGGCCCCGGCGACCTGACCGCCGCCGCCCTGGCGCTGATGGCCGACCTGGCCCGGGCCGGGGCCGCCCCCCGGCTTTGCCGGGTGGGGGCGGCCGCCCTGGGCCGCATGGACCCCGGCCGGATCAAGGCCCGCCTGGACCGCGACCAGAGCGACTACGTCTACGCCGTCGAGGACCTCGTCAAGCTGCCCGGCAACCGTTTCCACCGCAAGAAGAACCACCTGAACCGCTTCCTCAAGACCCAGCCCCACGCGTACCGCCCCCTGGACGAGGGCCTGGTGGCCGCGGTGTTGGACATGCAGCAGGACTGGTGCGCCCTGCGCCATTGCCACCTCGAACCGGGGCTTTCGGCCGAGGACCAGGCCATCTACGAGGCCCTGAGCCATTTCGGCCGCCTGGATTACCGGGGCGGGGCCATCCTGATCGAGGGCCGGGTGGAGGCCTTCAGCCTGGGCGAGGCGCTGAACCCGCAGACCGCCGTGATCCACATCGAGAAGGCCAACCCGGAGGTGCCCGGCCTCTACGCGGCCATCAACCAGCGCTTCGCCGCCGAGGCCTGGGCCGGCATGGCCTGGATCAACCGCGAGCAGGATCTGGGCATCGAGGGCCTGCGCCAGGCCAAGGAGTCCTACAATCCCCGCCATTTGGTGGACAAGTACGAGTTGACCCCGGCCTAGGCCATCCGGCAGCTATTGAACATCACAGGTGATTGGCAATAGGAGGCCGCGCCCCGGCGCGACGCGCCAGGCCGGCCTGGCGCGGTTTCCGTCCGGAGGCGGGTCCGCCGGCCGGCGGGTTGGCTCCCGCCGGCCGGGCAGGCTGGCTGGGGGTGGGCTAGATGCGCACGCCGCGGGTGGTCTGGGCCGGGGCGTCCATGGCGGGCTGGCGGTTCAGCACCTCCTGGGCCTCCGGCTTGGCGATGGCCTCGCGCCAGGCCTCGCCCAGGCTGGAGAGCATGCGGATCACCTCGTCGATGCGCTGCATGTCCTGCTTGATCTTGGCCCGGACCAACTGATCGCCCATGAACAGGTAGAGCCGGCGCAGGTTGCGGGCGATGTCCCCGCCCTGGTCCAGGTTCAGCGAGGCGTTGAGCTCGTCGATGATGTCCTGGGCCCGGTTGATCTGGCCGGAATAGCCGGGGATGTCGTTGTCCTGCAGGCTGGCCTTGGCCTTGATGAGGAAGCTGATGGCCCCCTCGTAGAGCAGGACGATGAGCCGTCCGCGGTCCACGGTGGCGATCTGGGTCTTGCGGTACTGGTTCTGTCCGTAGCTGAGCATGGTCTTCACCCCATCCTTGGTTTGCCTGCGCCCGTCCAGGGGCTGGGCCGCCCTCCGAGGTGACGGCGGCCTTTGGCGTCGCCGGCCGTGGCCGGCGGCTATTTCTTGTTGTTCACGCCCGGCAGTTGGTCGATCTGGCTCTCCAACTGGGTCGAGATTCCGTTGAGGGTGTTGAGGGTGGCCTCCAGGCGGGCGAAGCGCTCCACCTGGCGCTGGCGGTACTGCTCCAGCCGGGCCTCCTCGCTCTGTATCTTGTTGTCGATATTGGTGATGATGCCGGTGTAGTTCTTGATCAGCACGTTGAGGGCGCCGGTCTGGGAGTCGGTCAGGGCCTTGGTCTCGTCGTAGAGGCGCTTGGCCACCCCCTCGCTGCCCTTGGCGGTGTTGCTGATGAACAGGTTGGCCACCGCCTCGGCGTCGGCGTTGAGCGCGGTGCGCAACGCCGTCTTGTCGATGACCCAGCGGCCGTTGTTGTCCGGGTCGGTGCGTATGCCGATCTGGGTGATGTGGGTGTAGGCGTCCACGCCGTCCACCAGGCCGGCCACGGCGGCGTTCAAGGCCGAGTCGATGCGCGACTTGATGATGTAGTAGGTGTAGTTGCCGATGAGGATGCCGGCCTCGTTGGCCTCGGCGTCATACTTGGTCTGGTCGCGGATGAACTCCTGGGCGTAGTTGACCGCGTTGACCAGGGCCTCGACCTGGCTGATGACCGAGTCCACGTTGGTGGCCACGCTCACCACCGCCTCGCCGGCGTTGATCAACGACAGGCTGACCCCGGTGATGACGTCCTGGACGAGGTTGGACGAGCGTTGCAGGTAGAGGTCGCTGTCGGTGGGGAAGCCGTCCACCTTGATCTGACTGCTGGTGGCCAGTTGAGTGCTGGTGAAGCCGCCGCCCAGGCCGCCGCCGCCGCCGAAACCGCCGCCGCTGAAGGTGTGGTGGATGTTAGTGATCTGGTGCTGGGCCCCGGTCTTCTTGCCGGTGAGCACCAGCTTGTAGCTGTTGGGCAGGCCCAGGCCGTCGTTGATGATGCTGGCGGTGACGCCGGGGTTGTCGGCGTCGGTGTTGATCTCGCTGGCCAGCTCGTAGAGCGTCTTGCCGGCGGCGATGGTCAGGCTGACCGTCTGGCCGCCGTAGGTGTAGCCGAAGGTGGCGTCGACGTCGGTGACGGCGGTGGTGTCCTGGTCGGCGAAGCCGCTGTGCACCGCCTTGGCGCCCTGGGCCAAGCCCTTGTCCTGGCCTTGTTGCTGCACCGGGGCGAAGACGTTGACCTGGAAGGTTTCGCCACCGGTCAGCGCGCCGGCGGCGATCTGGATGCTCACCCCCTGGTCCACGCCGTAGGCCTGGGCGCTGTCGGCGATGGAGACGGTGCCGGTTCGGCCGGTGGAATCGGTCCAGCGCAGGACCGCGGTGTCGGCCCCGCCGCCGTCGGCGATGGCGCCGGCGGTGACCACGGTGAAGGTGTAGGTCTTGTTGACCGAGCCCAGGTAGTTGCCGCTGGTGGCGATGGCCGGGCCGGACCAGTTCACGGCCTCGGCCTCGTCGATGTCGTTGGCGTAGGCGCTCAGGCTGAAGGTCTGGCCATTGGCCACCGCGCCCGCGCCGAGCTGGATGAAGACGCCCTCCTCCACCTCGATGCCGTCGCCGGGGGTGTAGTCGGCCGGGACGCTGATGACGGTGGGGGCGCTGGCCGCGCCGCCGTCCCAGGAGCGGGTCCAGCTCAGTTCGAAGGCGTCCGTGCCCACCACCCCGCCGCCGGCCACGTTCTGCACCGTGAAGGCGTATTTGGCCACGCTGCCGTCGGCCTTGTCCCCGGTGAACTGGCCCACCGCGTCGACGCCCACCCCCAGGCTGGAGCTGAACAGGGCCACGCCCTTGTCGTCGAAGGAGACGAAGGTGGGGTTCTGGGTCACCGTCACCCGGCCGGCGTCGCCGCCGGTGGCGGCGGTGAGCACCAGGTGCTGGGGCCGGCTGCCGGTGCCGTCGTCCTTTATGGTGGCCGTGACCGCGCCGGCGGCCTGAGCATTGATGGCGTCCTTGAGTTGGGTCAGGGTCTCGCCCCCGGCCAGGACCACGTTATAGGTGGTGGAGCCCACCTTGAGCGCCAGGGTGCCGCCGGCGGCGTCCACGGCCGTGCTGGTGACGGCGGCCAAGCCGGCCGAACGCAGGATCTGCTTGGTGGCGCTGCCCACCGTCACCCGGTAGGCCCCGGTGACGGCCGCGTTGCTGGCGCTGGCGGTCAGCACGCTGGTGCTGCTGCTGGCCGCGCCGCGCACCAGGAATTCGTTGGCGGTGTCCATGGCCGCCGCGCCTTCCTCGATGGAGTTCAGGCGCTGGTTCAGGGCGGTCATGGAGTCGATCTTGGCCTGCCAGGAGGTCTTCCAGATTTCCAACCGCTGCTTGTTGATGGACTCGATGGCCACCAACTGGTCAACGATCTGATTGAAATCGGTGCCGGAGCCCAGGCCGGTGAAATTGATCGACCCGCTCAGGACGTTGAAATCGCCGCTGGCGGTGGTGTTGACCAGGCTGCCGGTGCTGGTTATGGAGGAGTCGGCCATGGTCGCCTTTCCTGGGTTCGGAGGGCCCGGCCGGGGAGCATCCCGGCCACGCTTGCCGCCCGGCCGGGCCGGCCGAGACTGCAATCAAGGGCTTAGCAACAAGCATGCCGGGCAGCGTCACAAAAGCCGGTTAGATAATTATCTGAAATCGCGCTATATTTTTTGGGCATCCGGGGCCGGTCTCCGAAAGGCCCGGCCGGGACTGCAAATATTGCCGCCGCCGCCCAACTTCCATTCGCTTGATCGGCTATTTTGGTCCCACACTTGAGGCGTAAATGAAAATATCCAGTCTGGGCCGGGCTTTGACAGGGCGGCGGGCGGCGGCATAAGATCGCGGTCGTAGGCGGGGCGCGAAACGAGGCGGGCGGCGATGCTGATCCAGGACATCCCCTATCACCTGCGCAACACGGTGGAGCGGCTGACGCCGCCCATCTACATCGACCTGACGCCGGAGGCCTGCCGGCCGCCGGCCAACCTGGCCGTGGGCGACACCCTGATGGTGCTGGGGCTTTTGCGCAACCAGGGCCGGCCGGTCAGGCTCCACCTGGCCCCGTCGGGCTCCCTGCGCGAGCTGGTGGCCAGCCACCCCCTGGTGGCCGAGCTGACGCCCCCGGACGACGCCCCGCCGCGCCTGGACCTGGTGCGGGTGCCGGTGGGGCGGGCCGGCCGGGGGGCCAGTTGGCTCTCGACCACCACGCTTGAGATGCCCATGCCCGTGTTGCCGGTGGACCAGGTGCGGGCCAACCCCATCCTGGCCCACAGCCGCTATTACGGCCTGGAGCGCGCCGACGACCGCCCCAGCGTCTTCATCGACCCGGCCCGCCCCCCGGCCCTGGCCGGGCTGTTGATGCGCGGCCGCCCCACCCTGGTGGCCTATCCCCTGAACCCCGGCCGGAGCGGGCATCTGTGGCAAGACCCGGCCTGGTGGCGGGAGCTTTTGACCGGCTTGAGGCGGGAAATGGCCGTGGTGCTGGTGGGGGCGGCGGACTATGGCGAACTGGCCCAGGCGGCCGACGCGCAGTTACCCATGGACGACCCCGGCTCCACCCTGCTGGACCTGGCCTGGCTCATCAGCCGGGCGGCGGCCTTCGTCGGCGGCGACGGCGGACTCTGCCACCTGGCCGCGGCCGTGAACCCGCGCCGGCTCACGGTCTGGGACTCCATGGCCAGCTACCGGGTCTGGGCCGGCGCGGGCGGCCACCATGTCCTGTTCTCCAACCCCTACACCTTCCGCTATCCCCAGACCGTGCGCCACAGCCTGACCGACCTGGGGCGCATCGTGGCCCAGCGCGGCCTGCCCGACGGCCGCGGCGGCTGGCGGCCGGTGGATTTGGGGGCCGGCGGGCTCCAGGCCCTGGCGGCGGAGCATTTCGGCGGGGTGGAGGCCCTGGCCCGGGCGGTGATGGCCCAGCAGGAGGTGGAGGCCGAGCGGGAGTTCGTGGCCGGCTGGATGGGGCAGGCGGAGGCCCGGCGGCGCATATATGCGGAAAGCCTGGATTTCGCCGGCAAGGCCCTTCGCGGTCAACTGGCCGCCGGGGCCAACTGGGTGGTCCCGGCCTGGCCCTGAACCGGTTTCGCCCGCCCCGTAGCCGGCCATGACACACCAGGGGCGGGGTTTATCCCCGCCCGCGGTTTTTGTCATTGCGGCGAGCCGCCAGGCGAAGAAGCGATCCCTTCGCCTTCCCCGCTTTTTGCCTTATCCGGGTGGCCCGGACAAATCATTGCCGGTTCGCGCGGCGGCAAGAAACTTGGGGCGGTGCGCGAGTTCTCGCGGTGAAGATGCTAGGCCAGCGCCCTTCTCAGCGGCCAGGGCGCGGGCAGGGCGGCGTCGTCCAGGGGCCGGGCCAGGCCGGACCAGGCCAGGGGGTTGCCCTGGCGGGGGCCGGCCTGCACGGTCAGCACCCCGTTCTGCGCGGCCTCGATGGAAATCACCCCCACCTCCGGCGTGAAGAGCACCTGGCGGCCGGGGCAGGCCTGCTTGAGGGCCTCGCCCCCGCCCAGCGCGCCCAGCAACAGCCAAGGCAGCACGGCCGCCACCAGGCCCCGGCTGAGCAGGCAGGCCGGCTCTTCGTCAGCCTCGCGACCGCAATAGCAGCCCACCCCGCCCAGCAGCCGGCCCACCTCGCCGTCGCCCAACAGCCGCTCCCAGGCCGGGTCGGGCAGGTCCGCGCCCACCAAGAGATCGCCGCCGCCGCCGGGCAGGCGCGGCCAGTTTAGGGCCAGGCAGGCGGCCGCCATCCAGTCGGCCGGGCCGCCGCCCATCTCCATTATCTCCTCGGCCCCCAGGCCCAGCACCAGCACCGCCGGCTCGAAAAGCTCGGCCTGGGGCGGCCGGGGCAGGTCGCGCCGGGCGATGACGCGGGCGCTGAGCCCGAAGGCCGGCGGCTCGGCCGGCAGCGAGCGCCAGAACACCCAGGCCCCGCCGGGGCGCAGGGCCAGGCCCCGCAATAGGCCCACCACCGCCAGCCAGTTGGCCGCCGTGGCCGGCTCGCCCAGGGGCCGCCAGTGGCGGGTCAGGGGATATTGGGGATTGATCTCGCCGAGCTCGCGCAGATAGGCCAGGGAGCCGGCGCAGGCCGCCCGGCCGCAGTCGATGAGCACCCGGCGGCCGTCGGGCAGGCGCAGATACAGGCAGAGCCCGGCCCCGCCGTCGAACAGGATGACCCTGAGCCCGCCCACGCCTGCCGGACCTCAGCGGCCCCAGCCCCGGCAGGCGGGGTTGGCGATGGTGGCCTGATAGTGGGCCAGCTCCGCGGCCGTGTAGGGGCCGCCCTCGCCCAGCTCCGCGCGCCGCCAGACGTTCTCCGGGTTGAGCGCCTGCAGGGTCCAGGCCTGGCAGCCCTCCAGGGCCGCCGCCATTTGGTTCAGCTCCGCCGCGCCGTGCCAGGCCGGCCAGATGGTGCTGCGGAACTCGTGGGCCAGGCCGGAGTGGATGAGGAAATCGATGGAGCGGCGGATGGCGTCCAAATCCACCGGCCGCCCGGCCGCCCGGCGATAGGCCAAATCCTGCAAGGGGGCCTTGACGTCCATGGCCACCGTGTCGATCAGCCCCCGCTCGGCCAGGTCCTCGATCACCGCCGGCCGGGCGCCGTTGCTGTCCAGCTTGACCCGGAAGCCGGCCGCCTGGAACGCGCCGCAGAGCTCGGCCAGGCCGGGGTGCAGGCTGGGCTCGCCGCCGCTGACCACCACCCCGTCCACCCAGCCCACGAAGGGCTTGAGCCGCTCCAGCACGTCGCCGAGCGCCAGGCTCTGGTAAACCTCCGGCGCGCTCACCAACTGGTGGTTGTGGCAGTAGGGGCAGGCGAAGTTGCAGCCGGGCAGGAAGACCACCGCCGCGATGGCCCCCCGCCAGTCGATGAAGCTGGTCTCCAAAAAGCCCTTGATCTCCGGCGCGCGCGCGCCCGCCCCCGGCGGGGGCGGCGGGGTCTCCGGCGGCCCCGGACGCGGCGGCCGGGGCGCGGCGCTCCTAGACATGGCCCATCTGGTTCAGGTAGGTCTTGATCTTGATCGCCCCGGCCAGGTGGCTCGAATCGTCCAGCACCAGGATGGGCAGCTCGCGCTCGGCCACGTCCACCAGCTCATGCCAGGCCAGGTGGGCCAGGGCGTCGGGGTTGTCCGGCCCCAGTATCTCCAGGGCCACGCCCATGGATTGGAGGTCGAACCGGTCCTTGATGTAATCGCATTTTTCGCAACCGGGCTTGGTGAACAGGGTCATCGCGCCAGCTCCTCCCTCAAAAGCTAGGTTGGTAAGAGAACCGGGAAAGCCCCGTTTCCTGCCAGACCTGGCAAGCCCCCACCCGGCCGGTATCCCGGCCGGGCACCCCTGAGGCCGCAAGGTCGAATGCCGTATACAGTTCGCACTGGTCAGGCTCCTACTCTCTTACGCAGTAAGAGAGTAGGAGCCTGACCGCCTCGATCATTTTTTCTTCGGCTTCGGGATGGTCTCAACCACGGTGGTTTTCGGGTTCTGTTTGGCCTTGCTCACCGGAATGAACTTCCCGGTTCCGGCATCCCGGCCAATCTTGGTGCCACCGCCCTTGCCACCTGAACTGCTTTTTGCCATTGTCCGCCCCTTCCCCAATTAATTTCTCATTTTCCCATGTAGGGGCGGGGTTTATCCCCGCCCGTCTTGCTCCGGCCGGCCCCTGCGGGCGGGGATAAACCCCGCCCCTACGAAGAACTATGCTTCAGGCCGGTTAGTATCCTCTGGGCATGTTCACGGTGTCTGCCTTCAACGAACCAAGCAGGTAGAGTTCTCGGCCTATCGAAAACAGTCAAGGTTCTGTTTTGAAACCAACTGGGGAGTTCCTTACGGTTTCTGGTTTGTCTGGAGATTGCCATCACCCATCACCTGTCGTTACGTTTTCGATTGCCTGGCAGCCCGTGATACGGGTTCAAGTCCAGTCGCCTCCATCAATCAAACGAACCCTTTGGCCCGCCCGCCTCTTAGGCCTCGGCCGCGGCGTCGCTTTTATTCAAGGCCGGGGTCATGGTGAAGCCGGGGTTCTTGTAGCGGTCGCGCAGTTCGCCCAGCTTGCCCTTGTTCCAGGAGGAGACGCGGGTGAAGTAGCCGGTGATGCGGGTGATGTGGTCCAGCTCCTGGCTTCCGCAGTGGGGGCAGGCCTCGGCCATGCCGCGGGTGTTCTGGCGGCAGGCCTTGCAGCAGGTGAACTCCGGGGAGAAGGCCACCTGGTCGTTCTTGGTGTCGCGGAAGATCTTGATGACGAAATTGGCCAGGGACTCCTTGGCCGGGCGCTGCTCGCCCAGCCAGACGTGGGTGATGGCCCCGGCCTCGATGATGGGGTGGAAGCGGCCCTCCAGCTTGACCCGCTCGATGGGGTTCACGCTGGCGCCGACGTTGAACAGGGTGGAGTTGGTGTAGTAGACCTCGCCCTTGAACAGATCGCCCTTGACGATGTGGCGGGCGCGCTCCGGGTGTTGGGCCAGGTCCAGCTTGGCGAAGCGGTAGGCGGTGGACTCGGCCGGGGTCTGCTCCAGCACGAAGCGCATGTTGTGCTTGGCGCTGTAGTGGTCGCAGAGGAGCTTCATGTGGGCGATGATCTTCAGCCCGAAGCGCATGGCCGCCTCGGAGTCGTGGAGCTGCTGGCCCAGGTGCTCCTGGATCATCTCGTTCAGGCCCACCATGCCCACCAGGTAGGTGACCCGATGCATGCGCAGATAGGGCTGGCCGTCCAGGTTCATGGCCAACAGCGCCAGGGGGCCGGTGGGGCCATGGTCCAGCAGTTGCTGGATGAAGTCGCGCTTCTGCAGGTGGGCCTTGACCGCCACCTCGATCTTCTGGCGCAGGAGCTGGAAGAGCTTGGTGTCGTCGCCCTGGGCCAGGTAGGCGATGCGCGGCAGGTTGATGGTCACGTTCTGCAGGGCGCTATAGCGCATCTTCCAGGGGGTCTTGGCGTCTTCCAGGTCGGATTTTTCCAGCTTGAAGGAGAGCCGGCAGCACTCGCTGATCTTGGCGGTCTGGCCGCGGTCGAAGACGAAATAGGTGTTTCCCTTTTCGCAGGCCACGTCGCAGATGTGGTGCAGGAACTCCATGTGGCCTTCGGTCTTGAAAAACTTCTCGGTGATGTGCACCAGCGGCTTGGGGAAGAAGAAGGGCCGGCCGGCGCCGTCGCCCTCCTTGAAGACCTCGAAGAGCTTCCAGACGAAGCGCTGGGCCTCCTTCTCGTAGGCGGCGTAGGTCTTGCCGGTGTACTCGCCGTTGGGGCCGATGGCCGGCACGTCCTCGAAATGCTTGGGGACTTCCCAATAGAGGTTGATGTCGGTGAAGATGGCCTGGCCGCCGCGGGCCACGGCCTGCTGGCTGAACTCGAAGATGAGGATCTGGGCCAGTTGCTTCACCTCGCGGTCGCTAAGGCCTTCCAGATAGGGGGCGAAGAACAGGTTGACCGCGTCCCAGCCGATGGCCCCGGCGAAGTTGGATTGCAGGGCGGCGGCGAACTTGACCATGTGGGCCAAGAGCACCTCCGGGTGCTTGGCCGGCTTGGCCAGCGCCAGGGAGTTGGGCAGGTTGAGGCCGAACTTCTTGATGTATTCCAGGGACTGGCCGGAGCAGTAGGGCCGGTCGACGAAGCCCAGGTCGTGCAGGTGGACGTCGCCGCGCATGTGGGCGTCGCCCACCTCGCGCGAGAAGACGCTGATGAGCGCGTACTCCTTCTTGATGGACTCGGCCAGCGTCAGGTTGGTGGCCTCCGGCCCGTGGGGAACGTTGGCGTTCTCCTTGTTGGGCAGCCGGATCATGTTGTCCACGTCGAAAAGCGGCACGCCCAGGCGGGTGTGCTTGAGGCGCTCCTCCTCCAGGCCCAGGGCGATGAGCTTGGCGTTGACCAGCTCGCGGATGAGCGGGGCGGTGACGAACTGGATGCCGGCGTTGGCGATGGTGCGCTCGATGTCCTGGGCGATGGCCTTGGCGGTGCCCTCGTCCAGGAGGGTCTCGCGCACCAGGGCCTCCTCGATGCGGGCGCGGTCCCAGCCCTGCAACTCCTCGGAGCTGGAGCGGACGAACAGGGCCATATCCGTGGTTTCGGTGCTGTGGGCCGAATGCGTTGCGCCGTCCACCACCTTGAGCGTACCCATGTGCTTCATCTCCCTGCTGGCCGGGCCACAGGCGTCATAGCCTCCGGCCCCTGATTCAGCGCGGCCTGGCCCCCGCCCGCCGCCTTTGGTATTATCTAGCTCGTTCCCGCCTTCATGCAGCATCTTGTATGGAATCCATTCGTACAACACAAGATATGGGGTAGTCAACCAGTTTTTCGGGCTGATGATAATATTTATCAACTGGCTTGATTTTTAAGAAATTTGCCGGTCTTCGGGGGAGTGAACCGACGGCCGCCCTTGCCGGGGCCGGTTGCAGGTTATATGCTAACCGGGCCATGAGCCCAGATCCCTTGGACATAATCGACTGGGGCCGGCTGGACTACGGCCAGGCGCTGGCGCGCATGCGGGCCTACCACGCCCAACGGGTGGCCGGCCAGGTCCCCGATGCCCTGATCTGCGTGGAGCACCCGGCGGTCTTCACCCTGGGCAAGCACGGCAAGCGCGAGAACGTGCTGCTAAGCGACGCCGAACTGGCCACGCTGGGCTTCGGGCTGCATTTCGTGGAGCGGGGCGGGGACGTGACCTATCACGGCCCGGGCCAGGCGGTGGTCTACCCGGTGGTGGATCTGCGGGCGCGGGGCCTGGGGGTGCGGGCCTTTGTGGAGGCGGTGCAGGGGTCCTGCGTGGAGGCGGCCCGGTCTTATGGCGTGGCGGCCGAGCTGGACCCGGACAAGCCGGGGGCCTGGGTGGCCGGGCGCAAGCTGGCCGCGGTGGGTCTGGCGGTGCCGCAAAAGGTCTCCATGCACGGCCTGGCCTTGAACGTCAACACCCGCCTGGAGGATTTCAGGCACATCCGGGCCTGCGGCCTGGACGCCCCGCCCACCAGCCTGGCGGCCGAGCTGGGCCGGCCCCTGGACCTGGCCGAGGTGATGGGGCGCATCTGCGCCGCGCTGGCGCGGCGGCTGACGGCGGTCGCGCCGGCCAAGGTTGAAGTCTAGCCCCCGGCTGGATTATTATTGAAAGGTCTTGCCCCGGCCCGGCATCCGGCCCTTGGCCGCGCCGCCGGCCACCGCGACGCCCGGCGCCGCCGATTCCACCGGGTTTCAGCCCAAGGAGGTCAGCATGAAAAAAGTCTTGCTATCCCTGCTTGTCTGTCTGACGGCCGCCGCCGCCCTCGGCCTGGCGGCGCCCCTGGGGGCCGCCGAGACCCCGGCCCCGGCCGCCGCCCCCGCCGCGGACCCCGGCAAGCTCATCACCCCGGACATGCCGGAGGCGGTCAAGGCGGCCATCAACAAGAGCCTGGCCGATCCCGCCCAGGCCCAGGGCACCCAGAAGGCGGTGGCCCAGGGCGTGGCCAAGCGCGGCGAGCGCCCCGGCTTCCTGGGCATCCCCGGCGCCCCGGCCCCCAGCCTGGTGCTGGGCTTCCTCTGGGCGATCTGGGTGGGCTGGATCTTCTCCACCGTGGGCGCCTTCGGCGGGGTCATGGCCGGCGTGGGGCACATGAGCGTCTTCGGCCTGGGCGAATACGCCGCCACCTACGGCAAGGGCCATCCGGTCAACAAGTTCCTGACCGACTCCATCCGGGTCTCCAACCAGTGGCTGGTGGGGCTGTCCTCCATCATCACCAGCTACAACTACCACAAGATGGGCCGCCTGGTGATGCCCCTGGCCATGTGCCTGGCGGTGGGCTCGGTGGCCGGGGCCTATCTCATCCCGGAGCTGACCGCCGGCAAGGTGAGCTTCAAGCAATACCAGGGCTGGTTCGGCCTGTGCGTGCTCCTCCTGGGCTGCATCATCTTCTACGAGACCACCCCCAAGGGCCAGCTTTCCAAGAAAAAGGCCAAGGAAGCCGCCGACATATTCGAAAAGCAGCGCAAGGAGGCCGGCGGGGCCTCGTGCAAGCTGGAGACCACCCAGGGCAGCTTCGCCCCCATGATGCTCAGCCTGGTGCTGGTGGTGCTGGGGGCGCTGCTGGGCAGCCTGGGCAAGGGCTGGTTCGGCGGCGCGGTCTACGCGGCCTACGCGCTGGTGGGCTCCGGGGCGGTGCTGGGCCTGGCGGTGGGCTTCAGCGACAAGGGGCGCATCGCCTTCTGCTTCGGCAGCATCGAGTTCAAATTCCGGGCCGGCATCCCGGTGGTGGGCGGCCTGGTCATCGCGGCGCTCTCGGCCTTCCTGGGCGTGGGCGGCGGCTTCCTCTACGTGCCCTTCCTCACCTCGGTGGCCGGCCTGCCCATGTTCCTGGTGGCCGGCACCAGCGCCCTGGCGGTCCTGGTCTCCATGACCACCAGCATCGGCTCGTTCATGGTGGGCCAGGGCGTGGGCGTGGAGTGGGGCTTCATCGGCATGGAGCTGGTGGGCATCTTCGTGGGCTCCATGATCGGCCCGCGCACCAGCAAGTACATCCCCGACATCTGGCTCAAGCGCCTGTTCGTGGTGCTGGCCCTCTACGTGGGCGTGGGCTACTTCCTGCGCGGGTTCTTCGACATCCGCCTGCCCGGCGTGTAGGGCCAATCCGGACCGAATTCCATCCCGGCCCCCCGCTCCCCCACCGGGGCGGGGGGCCGGGCCTTTGGCGGGGCCGATGACCGTTTTCGCGCAGCTTTTCGCCTGGCTGGACGCCCTGCTCATCGCCCCCTACCGCTGGGTGGACGATCCCATGCCAGCCTGGTGGCTGGGCACCCTGGTCCTGGCCCTGTGGTGCGCCCTGGCCGGCGAGCTCACCCGGCGGCTGGTGGTCCGGGTCAACCGCGCCCACGCCCAGCGCCTGGACCAGGAAATGCGCCGCTACCGCGACGCGGCCCAGGCCGCGGCCGACGCCGGGGACAAACCCGCCTACAAGCTCCTGAACAAACAGGCCAACGAGGCCTTCGGCCGCACGTTCTTCCTGCGCGCGGCCATGGGCTCGGCCTCCCTGTGGCCGGCCTTCCTGGCCGTGGCCTGGCTCCAGGCCCGCTTCGATGGCCTGTCCATCTCCCTGTTCGGGCTGGGGCTTGGTGTGAACTACTTGGCGGGCTTTTTGATCTGCTATCTGCTCGCAAGGCTATTTCTGACAAGGCTTAAAAAGATAATCCACTATTTCACTCTCTATAATAAAGCAAAAATTTGAAGCCGATCTCCAGAAGATTGACTAATAAAGGCTTGCAACCACATTGACCACGCCAAGCTCCATTGGCATGAGGACCATGGAAAATCATGGTTATTTAATATTGACGCCGTAATTTACCACGTGTTAACGTGCCATCGTGAACCGGGGTGTTTGGTTGTGGCCAACTCCCTGGGATGCGGTCGCTGGCTGGGGCCAACGGCCGCGCTCTCCGCCAAGGGACCTGGGGTGCGCCGGCGGCGGGGAGCGGGGGAAGCCGCCGGGCGGCCGGCCAGCGGGCCGGGCGCGCGGCGCCTGTCATCCATCAGAGAAGGAAAGAGGGAAGTAATGAAGAAGCTGTTTGCCATCATGGCGGCGGTGGCCATCGTGGCCCTGGCCGTCCCGGTGCTGGCGGCCACGGCCCCCGGCCCGCAGGTGACCGTCGGCGGTCGCATGCTGACCGACTTCGGCTACCACCAGACCTCCAAAGAGCTGACCAGCAACGGCAAGAACGACGTCACCAGCGCGTTCGTCAACCTGGCCGGCCACAGCTACCTGCACGCCAAGTTCGCCTCCGCCGACAAGACCTCCGGCGGCTTCATCGAGCTGGGCCTGGGCTCCAAGATCGGCGACAACGAGTCCGTCAGCCTGCGTTACGCCTACGGCTGGTGGAAGGTCGGCAACTGCCGGTTGCTGGCCGGCCAGGACGACGGCTGGGTGGGCACCCTGAAGCACGCCCCCAAGCAGTACCTGGGCGTGACCGAGTCGGCCAAGCTGCTGTTGGCCAACTGGGGCTACATCTACTCCGCCCGCGCCCCCCAGGTGCGGTTTGAGTGGATGAGCGGCAACTTCGGCGCCAGCATCGCCGTGGTGCAGCCCATGGCCGAGCTGACCCCGAAGGACGCTGGCGGCATGACCACTGGCTCCGCCACCGTGCCGGCGGCCACCGACCTGTACGCCAACCTGCCCCGCTTCGACGTGGCCGCCCAGTTCACCTTCGGCGGCTTCTGGGCCGGTCCTGGCTTCGGTTGGGCCCAGTACAAGATCGAGAAGGGCTCCCTGAGCCTCTCCGACGACACCATCACCTCCTGGATCGCCATCCTGCCCTTGAAGTTCACGGCTGGCCCCTTCACCGCCAAGGCGGAGATCCACTACGGCCAGAACAACGACTACGAGTGGTCCGGCGAGCTCATCACGGCCCTGAAGACCCTGCCCCGCTCCGTGGCCTTCGCCAACGCGGCCGGCCGCATCGAGGACACCAAGCAGCTGGGCGGCTTCCTGGCGTTGGAGTACAAGATCACTCCGATGTTCGAGATCACCGCTGGCTACGGCCTGGAGAAGCTGACCAACGACGCGTGGAAGAAGGAAGCGGGCTACAAGAACGACGACTACACCCGTTCGGCCTGGTTCGTGGCCCTGCCCATCACCGTCACCAAGAACTTCTCGCTGCATCCTGAGTTCAACTACTTCAACTACGGCGACAAGCTGAGCGACGGCAAGGACTTCGGCAACGAGTGGATGCTCGGCCTGCAGTTCCGCTTCGTCTTCTAGTCCCTGACCCTGGTTTGAAAGCACCCCTGCGGGCCGGAGGGCGACCTCCGGCCCGCTTCTTTTGGGCCGGGGCGCTTGCCAGGCCGGGACCGCCGGTGCTAGCTTAACCCGGCCTGGCCCACGCGCCCGCGCCAACCGCCCCAGGGCCTGCCCGGAAAGGATCGCCATGCCGCGCCGCCCGCTCACCCGCGCCGCCGCCCTGGCCCCGGCCGCCGGCTCCGAACAGGCCCCGTCCCCGGCCTTCAGCCCGCACGCCGAACGGCCCCGCTTCGACCTGGGCCTCATCCACCGTTAAGGGGGCCTCTGGCGGGGGCCAGGGGCGGCCTGGAGCCAATGCCATCTGGAGGGGCGCGCGGCGGCGAGGCCATAACCGCCTGGATCGCGGCGCCGCTCTTCAAACTGGCCCTGGACCCCCTCCCGCCAGGTCACGGCCAATTTCGGCCTGCACCCGGAGTTCGGCTGTCACCATTACGGCGACCGGGTGCGGGACGGCGGGGCCTTTGGCGCAACGTGGCTGACCGGGGTGCGATCGATCTGGATCTTCGAGGCCCGGCGGGGCTGTCCCGCCTGGTTTCTGGTAAATTTGCGCTTGGAAGCGGCCGGCGGCCGCGCGGACAGGCCGCCGACTAATCTCGTGGTGATTGTGGGGCTTTTTCGCATGTTGGAACAAAGCCCTTGACAATATGCGTTTTTTGCCATAGAGAAGGCTCATCCGACCCATGCCAGGACCCCGGCCCCGCCCCCAGCGGCGGGCATGATTGCTGGTGAGGGCGTGACGGGGTTTGGGAGCGCCAAAAGCGAAGGCGGGCCAGACGGGGCCGGCCGGGCCTTTGCGAATGGGCGCTCATTCAACGGCCGCCGGCCAGGGCCCCGGCCCGCGCGCCGCCCCGCTCCACGCCTGTTCGCATAACCCAGGGACCCGCGCGTAATGAACTAAGGAGCAGAAGCGATGAAGAAGGTCTCTCTGTTGGCGCCCGGCCCCACCCCGGTGCCCCCCCGGACCCTGCTGGCCATGGCCCAGCCCCTCATCCACCACCGCTCGGCCGACTTTCAGGAGGTTATCGGCCAGGTGAGGGCCGGCCTGAAGAAGATCTACCAGACCTCCAACGAGGTCCTGACCTTCTGTAGCAGCGGCACCGGCGCCATGGAGAGCGCGGTCACCAACCTGCTCAGCCCCGGCGACAAGGCCATCGCCATCAGCGGCGGCAAGTTCGGCGAGCGCTGGGTGCAGCTTCTCAAGGCCTACGGCTGCCAGCCCATCGAGGTGAAGGTGGACTGGGGCCGCGCCGCCGACCCCAACCAGGTGGCCGACCTTCTCAAGGCCGACCCGGCCATCAAGGCCGTCTACGTGCAGGCCCTGGAGACCAGCACCGGCGTGGACCACCCCATCGAGGCCCTGGGCCGGGTGACCAGGGACACCGGCGCGGTGCTGGTGGTGGACGCGGTCAGCGCCCTGGGCGCCTATTCCATCCCGGTGGACCGCTGGGGCCTGGACGTGGTGGTCAGCGGCAGCCAGAAGGCCCTGATGATGCCTCCCGGCCTGGCCTTCGCCTCCATCGGCCCCAAGGCCCTGGAGCTGATGAAGACCTCGACCCTGCCCAAGTTCTATTTCTCCTGGGCCAAGGAGCTGAAGAACCAGACCGAGAACAAGGGGGCCTTCACCTCGCCGGTCACCCTTTTCATGGGTTTGCTCGATATCTTCAAGCTCATCGAGGAGGAGGGCCTGGACAACATCTTCGCCCAGACCGCCCAGCGCAGCCGGGCCTTCAAGGCCGCCGTGGCCGCCTGGGGCCTGGGGCTTTTCTCCCAGGAGCGCCCCTCCACCGCCCTCACCGCCGTGCAGTGTCCGGCGGGCATCGACGGCCAGAAGGTGGTGAAGTGGCTCAAGGAGAAGTACGCCATCTACATCGCCGGCGGCCAGGACCAGGCCAAGGGCCAGATCTTCCGCGTGGCCCACATGGGCTACATCAACGAGTTCGACACCCTCCAGGCCATCAGCGCCATCGAGATGGCCCTGAAGGGACTGGGCTACTCCTTCGAAATGGGCTCCGGCGTGGCCGCGGCCCAGAAGATCTTCGGGGAGGCGTGACATGGCCATGAAGATCCTGGTCAGCGACCCGCTGGCCAAAGAAGGCGTGGAAATCTTCAAGAACGAGGGCTTCGAGGTTGTGGTCAAGACCGGCCTCAAGCCCGACGAGCTCAAAGAGGCCATCAAGGGCGTGGCCGGCCTGGTCATCCGCTCGGCCACCCAGGTGACGGCCGATCTCTTGGCCGCCGCCGACGCGCTCAAGGTGGTGGGTCGGGCCGGCACCGGCCTGGACAACGTGGACATCCCCGCGGCCACGGCCAAGGGGGTCATCGTCATGAACACCCCCGGCCAGAACAGCAACGCCGCCGCCGAGCTGGCGTTGGGCCACATCTTCGCCCTCTCCCGCCACATCGCCCGCGGCCACCGCGGCGTCAAGGAGGGCAAGTGGGAGAAAAAGGCCCTGCGCGGCCACGAGGTGAAGGGCAAGACCCTGGGCATCCTGGGCCTGGGCAACATCGGCCGCATCCTGGCCGAGCTGGGCAAGGGCGTCAAGATGCGGGTCATTGGCTTCGACCCCTTTCTGAGCGCCGATGAGATCAAGGCCCGCGGGGCCGAACCGGTGGACTTCGCCGGGCTGTTGGCCCAGTCCGACTACCTGTCCATCCACGTGCCCAAGACCAAGGAGACCGCCGGCCTCTTTAACGCGGCCACCATCGCCAAGATGAAGGACGGGGCCTATCTCATCAACTGCGCCCGCGGCGGCATCGTGGACGAGGCGGCGCTCTGCGACGCGCTCGCCGCCGGCAAGCTCTCCGGCGCGGCCCTGGACGTCTTTGAGCAGGAGCCCCTGCCGGCCGACAGCCGCATCATGTACGCCGACGACCTGGTCTGCACCCCCCACCTGGGGGCCAACACCCACGAGGCCCAGGTCAACGTGGCCATCGCGGTGGCCAACCAGATGAGCAAGTACCTCAAGACCGGCGTGGCCGATTTCGCGGTCAACGCCCCCAAGTAGGCCACGGCCCAAAATCGTCGCGCGCCCCGGCCGGGCGGGGGCGCGCGGCTTTTTTGGTTCATCCGGCCAATGGCCGGATGAAGCTCTTCGCCTTCTCCGTTTTCCGCCCACCGGCAGGCCGCCCCCCGCGTCTCGGCCGGCCGCTTTTTGGGGAGTCGGCGCGGCCTGCCGCCCCGCGCGCGGCGGGTGAGCCGAGGCCTGGCCGGGGAATGGAGGAAATAAGCGGCTTCATGGCCAGGGGCCAAGGCCGGGGCCGCACCAACCTGCTGCGCCAAGGCGCGCGCGGCCGGCCGGCTGGCGGCGTAGGGGCGCTTCCTTATCTTGATTAGCCCCGCGGGCGGCCCAGCCAGGCGGCCGGGTCGATGTCCAGGAGCTTGAGCACCTGGGGCGCGATCTCGCCGGCCGGGGCGCGGCCGTTCTCGCCCCGCAGCCAGGACAGGCAATAGAAGCCCGCGCCCCTGGGCTTGCCCTCCTGGGCCTCGAAGCTCATCTGGCTGAGCAGCGCGAAATGGGCTGGCCTGAGCGCGGCCAGCAGCATCTCGATCCAGCCGTAGAGCTGCTGGTAGGCGTTGAAGGTGTGGTAGTCGGCCAGGCCGAAGGCGCGCTGGCTGTGCTCCAGCAGGTTGAGCCCCACCGCCAGCACCTCCACCGCCGGCATCTGCAACACCGCCTTGAGCTTGTTGCGCTCCACCTGGTTGAGCAGGCCCTCCTGGCGGGCGTCCTTTTGCAGGCGCTGGGGCAGGGTCAGGTCGTCCAGGGCGGAAAGGGCCATGTCGCTGCGGAAGCCCGCGGCCAACAGCCGGACCGCCATCTGGGGCGGACTGGCCAGCTCCGGGCGCATCGGCCCCCCCGGCCAACCGGCCGCGGCCCAGCCCCCGCCGGGCAGAGCGGGAACCGGATGGCCCAGGGGGATGGCGGCCAGGCCCAGGCGGTGGCGGCTGGCGATGGCGTCCCAGATGGTCATCAGGCGCAGATCCCTGAGCCCCAGGGGGCGGTGGCGGCTGGGCTCGCCGGCCAGGCCGTGTTCGGCCGCCGGCCGGCCGCAATAGAGGGCGCCCCAGGCCGGCCCGCTCCGGCCCGCCTCCTCGGCCGCGAAATCCAGTCGGCCCCAGGCGCGGTGCATCAGGAAGTGGGGGGCCGGCTGGCGGACCATCTCCGGCGAGAGCCCGGAGACCAACAGCACCAGCAGCCGGGGCGGGGCCTGGGCCACGCTGGGCGGATCGGGCTGGCCGGCCCGGCATTCGTCCAGGGCCGCCTGGGCCTGGGCGTCGCCGGGCTTGATGGCCAGAAGCCGGCCGAAGATGGCCCGCGCCCCGCTCCAGTCGCCCCGCTCCATGGCCAGGCGGCCCAGGGCCTCCCAGGCCCAGGTGAAGCCCGGATTAAGGTCCAGGGCGGCCATGAGCTCGGCCTCGGCCTCGTCCCGGCGGCCCTGCCCCCACAGGGCCCGGCCCAGGTTGAAGCGCAGCTCAGGGTTCAGCTCGTCCAGGCCGGCCGCCTCGCCCAGGCGCTGGGCGGCCAGGGCCAGGTCGCCCGCGGCCAGGGCCTGGCCGCCTTCGGCCTGCAAGCCGGCCAGGTTGGCCTGGGCCAGTTTCTGCTTGGCCAGGCCGGCGGTCTGGGGCGGCCATTCCCAATCCGGCCGCAGGGCCATCATGCGCTCGGCCAGGCGGCGGGCCAGATCGGTGAAGCCGAAGCCCAGCACCGCCGCCACGGTGTGGCGCAAGGCCTCGCTGGCGTCGGCGTGGGCCAGCATGTCCTCGGCCACCTGCAAGGCCTCGTCCTCCCGGCCCAGGTGGGCGGCGGCCACCACCCAGCGCAGCAGGGCGGCGTTGATGCGCTCGAAGGTCAGGTTCTCGAAGAAGATGTATTCGTCGGGATGCTGGCGGCTGTGCTCCTGGAGCCGCAGGAACTCCCTGGTGCTCTCGCAGACCTCGCTCCAGTGGCGGTGCTCGTAGTGGGCCCAGGAGACGTAGAACATGGCGTCGGCGTAGTTGGGCGCGTATCCCAGGCACTCCAGGGCGTACTTGAGGGCCTCCTCCTTGCGGCGCAGGCCGCCCAGGCCGGTGAGCAGGGGATAGTAGACCCTGGGCATGTTCACCGCCGGGGCCTTCTGGGCCTTGGCCAGCTCCAGGGCCTTGAGGCCTTCGTTCACCGCGTCCTCCAGGCTGTCGGCCCGCTCCAGCAGGGTGTGGGAAAGATAGGCCCTGGCCACGTAGTTTTCGGGTTCGTTGGCCACCCATTGCCGGATCATGCCCAGCCGGCGCTGGTGCTTGATCTCCATGGTGGCCGGATCCTCGGCGTAACCATAATGAATGATGCGCACCGGGGCCTTGGCCGCCGGGCCGTCGAAGACCGGCTTGTTGTGCACCAGGCCCTCGTAGTGGAAGCCCCGCCCGGCCCGGAACAGGCGCGGGTGCAGGATGAAGGACTCGCCGCCCTCCTTGAGCAGGTTGTTCAGCTCAAAGAAGAAGACGTTCACCTCCGGGTCGTAGACGATGCGGTGCAGCCAGGGGGCGGTGGCCTGGTCGATCTCCTCGTCGGCGTCCAGGATGAGGATCCAATCGCCGGTGGCGTAGGAGAGGCTCTGGTTGCGGTGGATGGAAAAGCTGTTCTCCCAAGGATGTTGATGAATCTTGGCCCCGAAGCCGCGGGCGATCTCCATGGTGCGGTCGCTGGAGCCGGTGTCCACCACGATGATCTCGTCCACCCAGGGGGCGGCGCTCTTCAGGGCGGTGGGCAGGCGCTTCTCCTCGTTTTTCACCATCATGCACAGGCTGATGGTGGGGCGGCGGGCGCCGGGGGCGGGCGTGAACACCTTGGCCGCCGGCGGGGAGGCCGGTTCGGCCGGGACCGCCCGGCGGGGCGGCTTGGCGCCTCCCTTGGGATTGCCTTTCGCCTTCTGCTTGGCCATCTATCCACCTCCGCTTGCCTTTTTCCGCTCTGGCAGTCTAGCCCGACCCCGGCGGCGGCGTCAATCGGGCCCCCATCACGCGGGCGCGCAAATTTTTAGCCCAAGGGCCAAAAAACCCTAAAGCCGAAAATCCAGGTGTCGATAAGAGCACTGAAGCAAGGGCGCCGGCCGGGCAACCACGGCTGGCGGCGCAAGGGGAAAGACGATTGAGTCGGGGGCGCGACCCCCAGGATAAAGCGCCGAAGGGATCTCGGCGCGCCAGGACCAAGGAGGGCACCATGAGTCTTGTCGTCAATCACAACTTGATGGCCATGAACGCGGCCAGGAACCTGACCGCGACCTATGGCGCGTTGGCCAAGAGCACCCAGCGCCTGAGTTCGGGCCTGCGGGTGAACAGCGCCGCCGACGACGCCGCCGGCCTGGCCATCCGCGAGCTGATGCGGGCGGACATCGCGGTCATCAACCAGGGCGTGCGCAACGCCGGCGACGCCATCAGCATGATCCAGACCGCCGAGGGCGCGATGAGCGTCATCGACGAGAAGCTCATCCGCATGAAGGAGCTGGCCGAGCAGGCGGCCACCGGCACCTACACCACCGCCCAGCGCGCCATCATGGACAGCGAGTACCAGGCCATGGCGGCGGAGATCGACCGCATCGCCAACGCCACGGACTTCAACGGCGTGAAGCTCTTGGACGGCTCGCTGCAGTACCAGCACTCCGGCTCCGGCATGAAGATCCACTTCGGCACGGGCAACAGCGCGGCCGAGGACTACTACTACGTGAAGATCGGCGACATGCGGGCCACCGAGGCCAGCGGCCTGCGGGTGGGCACCAGCGACGTCTCCGACATCTGGCGCACCGAGTCCATCAACGCCACCACGCCCACCACCGCCCTGGGCGGCACCGACGGCGTCTTCGGCATCGAGTACACCACCGACGGCGGCACCACCTGGAACACCTACGGCTACGTGACCGTGGACGCCGGCACCGACACCCTGACCGACGTGATGGACCAGATCAACCAGGGCCGGGCGGCCACGGGCAGCTTCACCTTCGGCTCGCTGACCTCCATCGGCAACGATGGCCAGACCCTGACCATCGGCTCCTACGTCTTCACCTTCTCCTCGGCGGTGGACGCGAGCTCCAGCACCTTCAACGCCACCACCGGCACCGGCACCGTGGGCACCAGCGCCACCAGCGGCTCGACCATCGTCAACAACCTGATCGCGCTGATCAACCGCAACTACAACGACATGGGCATCTACGCCGGCGGCCCCACCAGCGGCAACACCAGCGTGATGTACGTGACCAACGGCACCCTGGGCGCGCTGAGCAGCCCCATCGTGACCGCCACCAGCGCCACCTCCATCACCGCCAACCAGTCCAACCTGACCGGCGGCGGCGGCACCGAGGTGCGGGCCAGCCTGTACTACGACCAGACCAACGAGAACTACGAGCTGCAGCTTGAGGGCACCAGCAAGGGCGCGGACTACGGCGTGCGCTTCGTGACCTCCTACGGCTCGATCCTCGACGGCTCCGGCCGCACCAGCCAGGCCCTGTTCACCAACGGCACGCCCGACGACTTCGTGGACACCTACAGCCTGATGGACGTCGACGCCGACGTGACCGAGATCCAGAACGCCAGCGGCGCCACCAACTGGAACGGCAAGGACATCCTGACCCAGTCCGCCGCCCAGGCCGCCCTGGCCCAGCTGGACGCGGCCATCGCGGCCAAGGACACCGCGCGGGCCAACCTGGGCGCGGTGCAGAACCGGTTGGAGAACACCATCACCAACCTGCAGATCCAGGCCGAGAACCTGCAGGCGGCCGAATCGCGCATCAGCGACGTGGACGTGGCCATCGAGATGACCGAGTTCACCCGCAACAACATCCTGGCCCAGGCCGCCGTGGCCATGCTGGCCCAGGCCAACAGCCTGCCCCAGCTGGCTCTCCAGCTCCTGGGCGGCTAGCCCCCGATCCGACCAGACGGCTCCCGCCCCCGCCGGCCTCCCGGCGGGGGCGGGATTTTTTCAATAATGCGTTAAAGAAAGCAAGCCAAGCTGCCGATGAGATATTCGAGCGCTCCACGAGGGTGACGATCCTCGTGCCCGGCAACGGGAAGCTTGGCAATCAAAAGGGGAACCGAAACATCCCAATCGCATGCGCCAAAGGACATGGCGCGAACCAACCAAGGAGGGGACCATGAGTCTTGTCGTCAATCACAACTTGATGGCCATGAACGCGGCCAGGAACCTGACCGCGACCTATGGCGCGTTGGCCAAGAGCACCCAGCGCCTGAGTTCGGGCCTGCGGGTGAACAGCGCCGCCGACGACGCCGCCGGCCTGGCCATCCGCGAGCTGATGCGGGCGGACATCGCGGTCATCAACCAGGGCGTGCGCAACGCCGGCGACGCCATCAGCATGATCCAGACCGCCGAGGGCGCGATGAGCGTCATCGACGAGAAGCTCATCCGCATGAAGGAGCTGGCCGAGCAGGCGGCCACCGGCACCTACACCACCGCCCAGCGCGCCATCATGGACAGCGAGTACCAGGCCATGGCGGCGGAGATCGACCGCATCGCCAACGCCACGGACTTCAACGGCGTGAAGCTCTTGGACGGCTCGCTGCAGTACCAGCACTCCGGCTCCGGCATGAAGATCCACTTCGGCACGGGCAACAGCGCGGCCGAGGACTACTACTACGTGAAGATCGGCGACATGCGGGCCACCGAGGCCAGCGGCCTGCGGGTGGGCACCAGCGACGTCTCCGACATCTGGCGCACCGAGTCCATCAACGCCACCACGCCCACCACCGCCCTGGGCGGCACCGACGGCGTCTTCGGCATCGAGTACACCACCGACGGCGGCACCACCTGGAACACCTACGGCTACGTGACCGTGGACGCCGGCACCGACACCCTGACCGACGTGATGGACCAGATCAACCAGGGCCGGGCGGCCACGGGCAGCTTCACCTTCGGCTCGCTGACCTCCATCGGCAACGATGGCCAGACCCTGACCATCGGCTCCTACGTCTTCACCTTCTCCTCGGCGGTGGACGCGAGCTCCAGCACCTTCAACGCCACCACCGGCACCGGCACCGTGGGCACCAGCGCCACCAGCGGCTCGACCATCGTCAACAACCTGATCGCGCTGATCAACCGCAACTACAACGACATGGGCATCTACGCCGGCGGCCCCACCAGCGGCAACACCAGCGTGATGTACGTGACCAACGGCACCCTGGGCGCGCTGAGCAGCCCCATCGTGACCGCCACCAGCGCCACCTCCATCACCGCCAACCAGTCCAACCTGACCGGCGGCGGCGGCACCGAGGTGCGGGCCAGCCTGTACTACGACCAGACCAACGAGAACTACGAGCTGCAGCTTGAGGGCACCAGCAAGGGCGCGGACTACGGCGTGCGCTTCGTGACCTCCTACGGCTCGATCCTCGACGGCTCCGGCCGCACCAGCCAGGCCCTGTTCACCAACGGCACGCCCGACGACTTCGTGGACACCTACAGCCTGATGGACGTCGACGCCGACGTGACCGAGATCCAGAACGCCAGCGGCGCCACCAACTGGAACGGCAAGGACATCCTGACCCAGTCCGCCGCCCAGGCCGCCCTGGCCCAGCTGGACGCGGCCATCGCGGCCAAGGACACCGCGCGGGCCAACCTGGGCGCGGTGCAGAACCGGTTGGAGAACACCATCACCAACCTGCAGATCCAGGCCGAGAACCTGCAGGCGGCCGAATCGCGCATCAGCGACGTGGACGTGGCCATCGAGATGACCGAGTTCACCCGCAACAACATCCTGGCCCAGGCCGCCGTGGCCATGCTGGCCCAGGCCAACAGCCTGCCCCAGCTGGCTCTCCAGCTCCTGGGTTAATCCCGGACCGCCGGGCTCTCCGCCCGGCTCCGGCGCGAACCTCCGGACCCCGGCGCAAGTCGGGGTCCGGTTTTTTGCTTGACCCCGGTCATGATAACCTGGCACGAATCTTGTAGTTTCATGCTCCGGCCCCCGCGTGGGCCGTGGCATGCGCGCAAAAGCGAGGTTGTCCGTGACCGATAACAAACGCCCCGCCCCGGAGCCAGCCGCGCCCGCCTCCCAGGCGGCGGTTGAAAAGGCCCGCGATCTGCTCGGCCAAGGCCAGATCGAGCCGGCGCTGGCCCTGCTGCGCCCCCTGGCCGACCGCCCCGACGCGCCGAACGCGACGCTCAGGCTTTTGGCGAGGGCCTTGATGGGGGGTCGGTTTTTTGACGAAGCCGTCCAGGTTTTCAGGCGCTTGCTGGAAGCCGGGCCGGAGCAGGCCGGGTTGCGCAACTCGCTGGCCATGGCCCTGGTCATGGCCGGCCGCCGCGACGAGGCGGCCGAGCACCTGCGGCGGGCCGTGGACCTGGAGCCGGACAATCACGTCTTCGCCGCCAACCTGGGCAAATATTTCCTGCTGGGCGGCGACCACGACCAGGCGGCCCAAGCCTTCGAACGCGCCCTGACCCTGGCCCCGGAGGCCGCCCGCGCCGATCTGCTGGGCCATCTCAACCAAAGCCTGGCCCAACTGGGCCGGCCGCTCAGAACCTTCGACGCCCCCGCCCCCGCCCCGGCTCCCTCGCCGATCCGGCCGGAGCGCGCCCCGCAACCGGCCGCTCCGGCCGGGCCGGCCAGGCCCCTCCTGCTCTGTTGCGCGCCGGGCACGGACGCCTTCGTGGACGGCATCGTCAGCGGCCTGGCCCCGGAGCACCAGGTGGAGAAGCTGGTCTCGGAGCAGAGACAGGACTTCGTGGACGCCATCCGCCGCCACGACACCGTCTGGATCGAATGGGGCAACGAGCTGGCCGAGTTCCTGACCAAGCAGGCCGGGGCCGAGCTCATGGGCAAGCGGGTGATCCTGCGCATCCACGCCTACGAGGTGATGAGCGGCCTGGCCCAGCGCGTCGATTTCACCCGCGTCACCGACCTGGTCTTCGTCTGCGCCGGCATGCGCGACCTGCTCCTGGCCGCCAGGCCGGAGGTGCGCCGGCAGGTGAGGCGCATCCACGTCATCCCCAACGGCATCGACACCGACCGCATCCAACTCACCGCCCGCCGGCCCGGCTTCGAACTGGCCTACGTGGGCTACATCAACTTCAAGAAAGGCCCCCAGCTCCTCTGGCACGCCCTGCGCGCCCTGCACGCCCACGAGCCCCGCTGCCGCCTGCACGTGGCCGGGGTTTTCCAGGACGGCTACCACGAGATCGCCTTCCGCCATTTCCTCTCTCGCAACGGCCTGGAGGGCGCGGTGCGCTTTCACGGCTGGGTGAAGGACATCGACCGCTGGCTGGCCGACAAGAACGCCATCCTCTGCACCAGCCTCTCGGAAAGCCAGGGCCTGGGCCTGATGGAGGCCATGGCCAGCGGCGTGCGCCCGCTCATCCACAACTTCCACACCGCCGAGGGCATATATCCCCGCCAGTTCCTGTGGAACAACCTGGACGAGCTGGTCGAGCTTTTCCGCCAGCCCTACGACCCCGCCCTGGGCCGGCGCTTCGTGGCCGACAACTACAGCCTGGCCCTGGCGCTGGCGCGCCTGCGCCGCATGCTGGCCGGCGAGGACGAGGTGGTCTTCGAGGGCTTCACCTTCGATCCACCCGCCCTGCCCGATCCGCCGCCGGCCTGCTTCAGCCCCGACCGGGCCGCGCGGGCGGCGGCCAACAAGTCCTTCGGCCTGGGGCTGAAGGGGGCCGGCCAGCTCAAGCCGGCCACGGTCCACCTGGAGCGGGCCTGGGCCCAGTCCCAATACACCGACGGGGAAACCCTGGCCGCCCTGGTGGATTGCCACCAGGGCCTGGGCGATTTCGCGGCCATCGCCGGCCCCTACCGCGAGGCCGGCCTGGCCGCCGCCGTGCGTGGCGACTACGAAACCATGCTGGCCGCTTTTTACGAGGTCTATTACGCGGCCTACGTGCGCAGCATGAGCTACCGCTGGCAGCACTTCGACCCGGCCATCGACGCGGTGCTCAGGCTGGTGGCCCCGCGGGTGCAGCCGCTGCCCGGGCACGAGGAGGTCAGCGCGGCCCTGGACCCGGCCAAGATCAAGCTGGTCATGGGCCTGGACTCCTTCCAGACCACCTGGGCCACGGTCAAGCGCTTCGCCGACATCGGCTTCCGGCTGGACAAACGGCGCTTCGAGGTGATCTACATCAGCCGCATGCCGCCGGATCCCGCCTGGCAACCCCTGATCGAACGCCTGACCCAGGCCGGCTGCCACGTGCTGGCCGAGCCAGGCCAGGCCCAGTATCCCAAGCTGCAACGCTTCCTCTATTTGCTCAAAAAGATGCCCTGCGACCTGCTCATGCTCAACACCCAGTTCCTCACTCCCTTCTACGATTTGCTGGCCCACTGCGGCGCGGCGGGCAAGGTGGTGAAATTCGTCAGCCAGGGCGGCGGGCGGGAGAGCAGCAGCGACCTGGCGGTGACCTCGGTGAAGGGGCTCATCATCGACGAGGTGGCCGACTGCGCCTACATCGGTCCGGCCTACGTGACCGAGGCTCCGGACCGGGGCCGGCAGCGCCGGCGCGAGCCGGGCCGGCTCAGGGCGGTCTGCGTGGGCCGGCCGGTGAAGTTCTTCAACAACCCCGGCTTCTGGAACCCGGTGCTGGCCGCCCTGCGGCGGGTGCCGGGGCTTAGCCTGGACGTGATCGGGGCCAAGGCCGAGGAAGTCTTCGGCGGACCCAGTCCGCTGGCCAACCTGAAGTTCAGGGGATTCAGGCCCGACGCCCCGGAGCTGGTGGCCGGCTACGACCTGATGCTGGACACCTGGCCCAGCGGCGGCGGCTGCACCGTGCGCGAGGCCCACGCGGCCGGGGTGCCGGTGATCTCCTGCCGCACCCCCTGGCGCGAGCACTACCGCGAGGGCGCCAGCTTCTACGGCGGCCTGGACGACTTCATCCACCCGGAGCTGCTCCTGCCGGACTTCGACCCCCAGCGCCTGCTGGACTTGCTGGCCCGCCTGGCCGGCGACCTGGACTTCTATGAGCGCATCGCGCATGAGTGTCGGACCATCCCGGTCCTCGGCCCGGAGCAGTTTGCCGACCGCCTGGCCGAGACCCTGGAGGCCCTGGCGCGCGGCGCGGGACAGGGAGCCTGAACCGCCATGCCTCCGGCCACTTGTCACAACACCAGGCTGACCAGCGACGAGCGGCCGCCGGACTGCCCCGGCGACTGCCCGGCCCCGGAGTTCCCCATCGCCCTGCCGCCGGACCTGCTCAAGCTGGCTTTCAACCGCGTCAATCCCGGCCCCGCCGGGCTGGCCGCCTGGCAGGATGCCCTGCGGGCCAAGGCCGCCACGCTGATGAACCTGGACCTGGCGGCGGTGAAGGCCTGGCGGCCGGATTGGCGGGTGAGCGCCGACGACGCTGCCGAGGGCGTCCGCCGGCGCGAGCTGCGCTACGCCTCCCTGGACGGCCAGCAGATGCGCGCCTGGCTGCTCACCCCGGCCGATGAAGGCCCCTGGCCGGCGGTGCTCATCTGCCACGGCCACGACCTGGGCGCGGACTCGGCCGCCGGGCTTGTCGCCAGCACCGACGGCCAGCAGGCCCTGGGCCTGCTTCTGGCCCGGGCCGGATTCGCCGTGCTGGCCCCGGACCTGGTCAGTTTCGGCCAGCGCCAGGTGGCCGCCCCGCCCGACCCGGTGGGGCGGCGCAGCCACGAGATATTTGCCAATTGGGCCATGGAGCTGGGCCGGCCCATCGTGATGCTGCACCTCACGGAACTGCTGCAATCCCTTGCCGTGCTACGGGCCCAGGCCGGGGTGGATTCGCGGCGCATAGGCGCGGCCGGCCTCTCGCAAGGCGGTCGCCTGGCCTGCCTGGTGGCGGCCTACGACGCCGGCATCGCGGCCTGCCTCGTGGCCAGCGGCATCACCTCGCTGATGGCCGCCGACCGCGGCAACCAGCACCTGCACGACACCATCCCCGGCCTCCTGGCCTGGGCCGACTACCCCGACCTGGCCGGGCTCATCGCTCCGCGTCCGCTGATGCTCTCCTGGGGGCTGGCCGAGGCCTATCCCTACTGCCTGGAGACCCGCGAGCATTTGACCTACAATTACTTGAAGCCAATCTATGCCGCGGCCGGGGCCGCCGACGCCCTGGAAGAGGTGACGCACCCGGCGGGGCATCGCTACGACCAGGCCTCGGCCCTGGACTTCTTCGCCCGGCGGTTGGGCCAAGGCGGGAGCGGCGCGTGATAGTCATCGTGGACTACGGCATGGGCAACCTGGCCTCGATCCTGAACATGCTCAAAAGGATCGGGGCGCGGGCGGCCATCTCCTCCAGGCCGGCGGACATCATGACCGCGGCCGGCTTGATCCTGCCGGGGGTGGGGGCCTTCGACGAGGGCATGAAGGCCCTGGCCGAAAAGGGCCTGCTGCCGGTGCTGAACGACGCGGTGCTGGAGCGGAGCAAGCCCGTGCTGGGCATCTGCCTGGGCATGCAGCTCTTGACCGAAAAAAGCGAGGAGGGCGCGCTGCCCGGCCTGGGCTGGATACCGGGCGAGACGATCCGTTTCCGCTTCGGCCCCGAACACGGCCAGCTCAAGATTCCCCACATGGGCTGGAACGCGGTGAGCCCCACCCGCGCCGACAGCCTGTTCAAGGATCTGGCCGACCCGGCCTACTACTTCGTGCACAGCTATCACGTGGTCTGCCGCGAGCCCGCCGACGTGCTGGCCTGGTGCGAGCACGGCTACCCTTTCGCCGCGGCCGTGCAGCGCGGCCACGTCATGGGCACCCAGTTCCATCCGGAGAAGAGCCACAAGTACGGCCTGAAGCTCCTCACCAACTTCGCGGAGCTGATCTGACATGCTCCAGAACCGGGTCATGCCCTGCCTGCTCCTGCGCAACCGCGGCCTGGTCAAGACCGTGAAATTCAAAGACCCGGCCTATGTGGGCGACCCCATCAACACCATCCGCATCTTCAACGAGAAAGAGGTGGATGAACTGATCCTCTTGGACATCACCGCCACGCCGGAGAACAAGCCGCCCAACTTCGAGCTGGTGGCAGACATCGCCGGCGAGTGCTTCATGCCCCTGGCCTACGGCGGGGGGGTGCGCAGCGTGGAGGACGTCAAACGCCTCACCGGCCTGGGCGCGGAGAAGGTGGCCATAAACTCGGCCGCTTACGCCGACCCCGATCTCATCAGCCGGGCCGCGGCGGCGGTGGGCAGTCAGAGCGTCATCGCGGCCATCGACGTGAAGAAGACGCTTTTCGGCAAGTACAAGGCCATGCACGGCGGCGGCCGGGTGGAGGCGGGGACCACGGCGGTGGAGCAGGCGCTCAAGGTGCAGGCGCTGGGCGCGGGCGAGATACTGCTGACCAGCATCGACCGCGACGGCACCTTCGCCGGCTATGACCTGGAGCTGATCCGGGCCGTGACGGCGGCGGTAAGCATCCCCGTCATCGCCTGCGGCGGCGCGGGCAAGATCGACGACTTCGGCCGAGCGGTGAAGGAAGGCGGGGCCAGCGCGGTGGCCGCCGGCAGCCTGGTGGTCTACCAGGGGCCGCACCGGGCGGTTCTGGTCAGCTTCCCCAAGCCTGAAGATCTCAAACAGGTGCTGGCGCGCTGACGCTGGCGCCGGCCAAGGAAGGCCAGATGGAGCTTGACGCCAAGTACAGCGAGCCCTGGCTGGAGCGCTGGGGCGAGCGCTTCGCCAATCCGGTCCAGGTCTGTTCGCGCTGCGTCTATGACGCCAAGGTGCCCAACATCGTCTTCGACGCAGACGGCGTGTGCAACTACTGCCACCTGAGCGAGCGCCTGGACCGCGAGCACCCCACCGGCGAGGCCGGCCGGCGCATCCTGGAGGCCACCGCGGCGCGCATCAAGCGCGAGAACAAAAACAAGCCCTTCGACCTGGTGGTGGGCGTCAGCGGCGGCTGCGACTCGTCCTACCTGGTCATCCTGGCCAAGGAGCTGGGGCTCCGGCCCCTGGCCGCGCATTTCGACAACACCTGGAACTCCACCATCGCGGTGGAGAACATCCGCAACGTGCTGGACAAGCTGGGGGTGGAGCTGTTCACCTACGTGGTGGACAACGAGGAGTACGACGACATCTACCGGGCCTTCCTCAAGGCCGGGGTGCCGGACCTGGAATCGCCCACCGACATCGGCCTGGCCACTACGTTGTATCTGGCCGCCGAAAAGTACGGCATCAAATACATATACGAGGGGCACTCCTTCCGCACCGAGGGCGTCAGCCCCCTGGGCTGGCTCTACATGGACGCCAAGTACATCCAGTCCATCCACAAGCAGTTCGGCGCCATGCCCATGAAGAGCTTCCCCAACCTGTGGTTCTGGAGCCAGATGCGCTGGATGGTCCTGCGCCGGATCAAGAAGCTGCGGCCTTTGTACTACGTGGACTACCAGAAGGAGCCGGTCAAGGGCATGCTCGCCTGCGACTACGGCTGGCAGTGGTATGGCGGGCACCATCTGGAAAACCGCATGACCCATTTCTACCACACCTATTTCCTGCCCCGGCGCTTCGGCATCGACCAGCGCATGAACGGTTTCGCGGCCCTGGTGCGCTCCGGCCAGATGGAGCGCGAGCAGGCCTTGCACCTGCTGCGCCAGCCCCCGGAGGTGGACTTCGAGCTGGTGGCCATGGTCAAGAAGCGCCTGGGCCTCGGCGACGAGGAGTTCGAGCGCCTGATGGAGCAGCCCAGGCGCTACTACACCGAGTTCAAGACCTACAAGCCGCTTTTCGAGAAGCTGCGGCCCATGTTTTACGTGCTCAGCGAGATGGACCTGGTGCCCAAGAGCTTCTACTTGAAATACACTTCCAAGAAGAACATCTAGGCGGGGACGATTGACATGGACGCGCCGCGCAAACTGCTGATCCTGGGTGTCGGCGGCAACTGCGTGGACATCCTGGACATCGTCCTGGACATCAACGCCGCCGCCGGGCGCACGCTGTATGAGCCCGCCGGCTGGCTGGACGACGACCCGGACCAACAAGGGGCCGCCATCCATGGCCTCAAGGTGCTGGGGCCGCTGGCCCTGGCCGCCCAACTGCCCGACCACCTGCTGGTCAACGGCATCGGCAGCCCCTTCAACCACCTGCAAAAGCCGGCCATCATCGCCAAGACCGGGGCCGGGCCGGAGCGCTTCGCCACCCTGGTCCACCCCCTGGCCAGCGTCAGCCGCTGGGCGGAGCTCGGCCCCGGCGCGGTGCTGTTCCCAGGCGTGGCGGTGCACAGCGGCGCGCGGGTGGGGGCCCAGGTCATCGCGCTGGCCAACAGCGTCATCAACCACGACGACCTGATCGGCGACCACGTCTGCATCGCCAGCGGGGCCTGCCTCTCCGGCGCGGTGACGGTGGGACCCAGGGCCTACCTGGGCAGCGGCTCCTCGGTGCGGGGCGGGCTGAGGATCGGCGAGGGCGCGCTGGTGGGCATGGGCGCGGTGGTGGTCGCGGACGTGGAGCCCTTCTGCGTGGCGGCCGGCAACCCGGCCCGGATCATCAAGAGGCGCGATCCGGCCTGAACCGGCGGCGGTCGGCCCCGCGCAGGATTGATGATGAAATGCTGTCAGGCCGCGCGCTTTTGCAGCCAGTCCCGCCGGCGGGCCAAGCGCGCCCAAAGCTCCGCCCCCTGCCCGCCGATGCCGGCCGCTTCCCAGGCGCGGGCCAGCTCTGCCCGGGCCGGGCGCGGCCAGCGGCCGAAGAGCGCCGGCAGGTTGCGGGCGTCGCGGCGCATGAGGGTCTGTGGGTCGGCGTTGGTGGCCCGGCCGGAGAAATGCACCACGTAGGCCCCGGAGGCCTGGCCCACCCGGAACCCCCGCGCCCAGGCCATGAGGCACCAGTCCAGGTCCTCGCAGCCCTGCTCGTATTCCTCGCACAGCGGACCCAGCGCCGCCACCGCGGCCGGGGCCAGGGCCGCGGCGTAGAAGCTGACGAAGGGGCGCGCCTGGGGCGGCCGTTGCAGCGCCCCGGCGTTTGAGCGCCCCAGCAGCCCGGCCAGAAAGCCCCAGCGCCCGCCCACCGCGACCGGCTCGGCCTGGGCGTCCAGGCGCAGCCGGCCGCCATCCGGGGCGGGCAGGTCCAGGGGCAGCTCGTAGTTGCTCACCGCCCCCACCACCCCCCAGCCGGCCATGAGGCCGGCCGTCAGCCCCGCCAGCCAGCCCGGCGGCAGGAACAGGTCGTTGTTCAACAGCACCACCGGCCGGCCGGCGGCGCGGGCCAGGCCCTGGTTGCAGTTGGCGGCGAAGGAGCGCGGGGCCGGGTTCCTGACCAGGGTGTCCGCGCCCAGGCCCTCCAGGCGGTCGGGCGAGGCGTTGTCGATGAGCAGCAACTCGTAGGGCCGGGGGGTGTGGGCGATGAGCGAGGCCAGGGCCAGCCGGGTCAGGTCCGGCCGGTTGTGGTGGATCATCACCAGGAGGGGTTCGCTTCGCGCGCCGCTCATTGTCGCCCGGTTTTCAGGCGGCCAGGGCCGCCGGCCGCGTCTTGCGGTCCAGGTCCAGGCTGCTCACGCCCGCGCCGAAAAAGTCTTGCAGCCAGATTTCGAAGCACAACAGCGACCAGATGCGCAGGCGGTGGTTGACCTTCTGGCGGCAGTGCTCCTCCAGGGTGCGCTCGATGGCCTGGGGCTCGATCAAATCGTGGCACATGGCCTTGGGGTTCAAGAGCAGGTGGCGCACCAGGCCCAGGTTGGGCCCCCGGTACCAGGACTCGTCCGGGCTGCTGAAGCCCTGCTTCTTGCGCTGGCGGATGGCCTCTGGCAGCAGGCTCTCCATGGCCCGGCGCAGCACGTTTTTGCCGTCGGCGTGGGCCGCGAAATAGTTTTTCTTCTTGCTGGCGGTGTTCTCGTCCTGGCGCTTCCACTGCTCCACGTCGCGCAGCTTGTGGCGCACCGGGATGCGCATGGCGAAATCCACCAGGTCGTTGTCCAGGAAGGGGAAGCGCTCCTCCAGGCCGTGGGCCATGGCCAGCTTGTCGCCGATGAGCAACAGCCCGCTGAGGAAGGTCTTGGACTCGAAGTAGAGCGAGTTGGCGATGTGGTCCTCCGGGGTGTCGAACTTCAGGCCCGCGTGCTGGCGGAACAGGCCGGTGAGCACGTCCTTGAGGTCCTCGCCGCCCATGCCGCGGCGGGCGGCGGGGGTGAAAAAGCTCTGGTGCATGGCCTCCGGCACGATGCGTTGCCAGTAGACGTAGTACTCGTCCAAAAACTCGGCCCGGTTCAGGGCGCGGGAGACGCGGTAGTAGCGCCAGGGATAGCCGCCGAAGATCTCGTCGCCGCCGGTGCCGCCGATGCAGACCTTCACGAACTTGCTGGCCAGGCGGGCGATGTAGTAGTTGGCGTAGCTCATGCCCAGGCGCAGGTCCTCCAGGTGGTGTACCACCTGGGGCAGGGCCCAGGAGAGGTCGGCCGCGCCGATGACCTGCTCGTAGTGCTCGGTGCGGAAAAAGCAGGCCATCTCCTCGGCGCTGACCCGCTCGTCAAAGTCGGCCTCGGCCCCCTGCACCCCGTCCAGGTGCCAGCCGCAGGTGAAGGTGGGCATGCGCGCCAGGCTGCGGCTGGCGATGGCCACGATGGAGCCCGAATCCATGCCGCCGGAGAGATAGGCCCCCACCGGCACGTCGCTGACCAGTTGGCGGTTGACGGCCTGGATCATCAGGCGCTGGGTCTCGGCCTGGGCCTCGGCCATGCCGATCCTGGGGTCGGGGTTGTTGAAATCGTAGTCCCAGTAGCAGTGCACCCCCTGGCGGCCGGTCTGTGCGTCGAGCATCATGATGCAGGCCGGGGGCAGGGTCATCACCCCGGCGAACAGGGTGTGGGGCCGGAACAGGTTCTGGAAGGTGAAGTATTCGCGCAGGGCCTCGTGGTTGACCTCGGCGTGCAAGGCGCCGTGGGCTAGGATGGCCTTGATCTCGCTGGCGAAAAGCCAGCACCCCCCGGCGTTGGCGTAGTAGAGCGGCTTGGTGCCGAAACGGTCGCGGGCCAGGTACAGCCGGCGGGCGCGGGCCTCCCAGGCGGCGAAGGCGAAATGGCCGTTCAAGCGGGGCACCAGGTCGGCCCCCCACTGCTCCCAGCCGTGGACCAGGACCTCGGTGTCGCACTGGCTGCTGAAGCGGTGGCCGGCCAGCTCCAGTTCACGGCGCAGCTCGCGGAAGTTGTAGATGGTGCCGTTGAAGACCACCGTGACCGACCCGTCCTCGCCGCTCATGGGTTGGCGGCCCAGGGGGCTGGGGTCGATGATGGCCAGGCGGCGGTGGGCCAGGCCCAGGTTGCCGTCCAGGAACACGCCCTCGTCGTCCGGGCCGCGATGGGCCAGGGCCGCGGCCATGCGCAACAGCTCCGGCCGCTCCACGGGCGCGCGTTGGGGGCGCAGATCGACCACGCCGGCGATGCCGCACATCAGTACCACCTCTCAGGCTGGCGCAGATAGCCCGCCACCCGCTCCTGTTGCGCCCGGCTGATGCCGGGGAACAGCGGCAGGGTGAGGCTGAGGCGGTCGGCCAGCAGGCTGTGGGGGAAGTCTTCGGGGGCGATGCCGTATTTGCGGGCGTAATAGCCCAGGGTGTGCACCGCGTGGGTGCCCTGGCGCACGGTTATGCCGTCGTTTTCCATCGCCGTCATCAACCGGTTGCGCTGGCGGTTCAGCTCGGCCAGGTGTTCAAGCCCCGGCAGGCCGTCCAGCGCTCCGCGATAGATCGCCACGTAGCTCTGATAGGCGTGCTCGAAGCCATCCGGGACCAGGGGCGGGATCACCGCCGGAATCTCGGCCAGGAGCTCGTCGTAGACCCCGGCCCCGGCCCGGCGGGCGGCGATGATCTCGGCCGCGCGCTCCATCTGGGCCACGCCCAGGGCGCCCTGGATGTCGGTCAGGCGGTAGTTGAAGCCCAGCAGGTTGAAGGCCGGCAGGAGCGAGCCGCCCTCCTTCTGGTGGCGCTCCAGGTCGGTGGCCTCGGCCCCGTGGTTGCGCAGCTTGGCCATCCGGGCGGCCAGGTCGGGGTCGGCGGTGACGACCATGCCGCCCTCCCCGGTGGTGATGGCCTTGCGCGGGTGCAGGCTGAAGGCGGCGGCGTCGGCCTCGGCGCCGGCGTGGCGGCCCGCGCGCCGGGCGCCCAGGGCGCAGGCCGCGTCCTCGATCAGGTAGAGCCCGTGGCGGTTGGCCAGCGCGCGCAAGGCCGGCATGTCGGCGCAGAGGCCGAACAGGCTGACCGGCATGATGGCGCGGGTGCGCCGGGTGATGCGCCCGGCGGCCTGGCCGGGATCGATGTTGAAGGTGCGGGGGTCGATGTCGCAGAAGACCGGCCTGGCCCCGGTGTATTCCACCGCGTTGGCGGTGGCCACGAAGGTGAAGCTGGGCACGATGACCTCGTCGCCGGGGCCGATGCCCAGGGCGGCCAGGATCAGGTGCAGGCCGGTGGTGCAGCTGGTGGTGGCCAGGGCGTGGGGGATTTCGCAAAAGGCCGCGAACATCTTTTCGAACCGGGCCACGTATGGCCCCTGGACCACCCAGCCGCTGGCCAGGGGCTCCAGCATCAGCGCGCGCTCGCGCTCCCCGAAGACCGGCTTGGTGATGGGTATGGGCTCAGGCCGTGCGTTCATGCCGGATCTCCGGGCTGGGGGTGTAGAGCTCGCCGATGAAGTTCTTGGCCAGGTAGTACATCTTCCAGTGGTCGCAGCCCTGGCAGGTGGCGTCGGTGAGGGTTTCCGGGTTCTCGTGTTGGGCGCGCAGGGCCGCGTAGGCCGGGCCATGCCAGACCTCGGTCACCTCCTGGCGGTTGAGGTCGCCCAGGGCGGGGTCGCGGAACCAGTCGTGGTTGCAGGCCGCCACCTTGCCGTCGCAATAGACCACCAGGTCGGTGTGGAGCTTGTGGCAGGGGCGGCGGGGCATCTGGCGCGGCACCTCCGGGCAGTCCAGGCTGCCGGGCCTGCCGTCCTGGGAGTGTTCGTAGTAGACGCGGGTGCGGTCGGCCCTCTCGCGCCAATAGGCGACGAACTGGGCGATGCTCGCCTGGTTGAGCCCGGTGCGGGTGGCCGAGACCTGCACCTCGGTGCGGTAGCCGCCCAGGTCGCGCAGCGCGATGAAGCGCTCCACGTTGGCCATCACGCGCGCGAAATCCCCGCCCATCCGGATGCGGGCGTATTCCTCCGGCCGCACGGTGTCCAGGCTGAAGGAGATGAAGTCCAGGCCCAGGTCCAGCAGCGCGCGGGCGGTCGTCTCGTCCATTAGCATGCCGTTGGTGGTGAGCTGGATGGGGCCCAGCCCCCGCACCTTGGCGTGGATCAGCATGGGGATCAGCTCCGGGTGCAACAGGCTTTCGCCCCGGAAAAAGGGCACCACCGCCACCGGCGGGTGCTCGGCCGCCTGGTCCACGATGCGCCGGAACAGGGCCGGGTCCATGAGGTTCTTGACCTGGCCCGGCCGCCAGCGCGAGGGGCACATGGCGCAGCGGTAGTTGCAGGCGTTGGTCAGCTCCAGGGTCAGCCGTTGGGGAAAGGCGGGCGTTTGCAGCATGGGGTCTGCCTCCAGGTGTACTACCCCGGTGCATGCAAAAGCCAGGCCCAAGGACCTTGGCGAAACATAAGCTTGTTTTTATTGATTTATATCAGGGCGGTCCCCAGGCGGAGGCCGGCGGCGGCGGGGCGGAGGCGGCGGCAAAAAATGCCCGCCCGGCAACAAACCGGCGGCCGGGCGGGCAGGCCCTCAGCGGGGGAGGCGGGCGGCGGTTTGGGGGCACTGGAGCTGGCACTGGGCGCAATAGTAGTAATTGCCGGTGATGAGGCTCTGCCAGAGGTCGCGCAGGCCCTGGCCGTCCAGGGCGGCCTGGCGCTGGGCGGGGTCGGGGCTGGTCAGCCCGGCCAGGCAGGCGCGGAAATGGTTGAAGCCGTGGGCCATGGCCTGGGGGCCGCAAAGGCGCTTGTCCACCTTGCCCGGTCCGGCCGCGAAGGCCTGGGCCGGGCAGGCGGCCAGGCAGGCCCCGCATTGGTCGCAGACGCCCTCGGCCAGGGGGGCGTCGGGCTCCAGGGGGGCGCGGGTGAGCAGGCCGCCCAGGCGCACGGCCGCGCCGAATTCGCGGGTGACCAACAGGCCGTTCTGGCCATAGCCGCCCAGGCCGGCGCGCACCGCCGCCCGCCGCCAGCAGATCTCGCCCTTGAGACCGTATTTGGGGGCCGCCATGTCCACCGGCAGGAAGGCGGGCACGGCCAGGCTATGATGCCCCCGGTCGTCCAGGAAGCGCTCCACCCGCTTGGCGGCCAGGGAGACCTGCTGGTAGGTGTAGGCGGTCTCCAGTTGCATGGCCTGGAGGTTGGCCGAGCCCAGGGCGGCCGGGTTGTGGCGCGTGGCCAGCACCACCACCGAAACCGCGCCGGGCAGCAGGGCCGCGATGGCCTCCCGGTGCTCCGGCAATTCGGCCGCGGCCACCACCCCCGCCAGATCGGCCCCCTGGTCCAAGGCGAACTGCTTGACTGCGGCGGTCAGCGACATGGCTTGCCTCCTGGCTGGCTGGTCGGGCGTCACTCCGGGCGAGACGCGGCAAAAGCGGCTCGCCCCGGCCAGTGTAGCAGGCCAGATTTGGGGGGAGAGGTCAAGGTCGGAAAAAAGGACGCCCCCACCGCCAGCAATAACGGCGGGGGCGCCGGCTGGCTGGCGAGTTCAGTTAGATGACGGGCCTTCCCATAAGACACACCACGTCACGGCTGGCTTGCTTCACCTTCTTCATGTCTCTTCTCCATTTATGGGATGAAAAGCGCCTCCCGCCCCCGCCGGACCTGCCCAAGGCCGGCCGTCGCCGGCGGCGCGCTCATCTTCCAGTCTGGGTCCGGCGTCGGCGGAAGTCAATCCCGTCAAAGCCAGGCCCCCGCCGCCAGCAAGGACGGCGGGGGTTGGTGGGGTGCGAGGTTTGGATCCGTCTACCAGGCGGAGCCGGGGAAAATGCAGGGCATGCTCGAATCGCTCTTCCTGACCTTCTTCATGACATCCCTCCATTGGTTTGTGGACCTGACTGCGCGTCCGCCGATGATCTGGACGATCCGGTCATTCCCGACGACGCGCGTCTTTTTTTAGTCTGGGACCGTTAAGGGCCGGAAGTCAATCCCGACAAAGCCAAGCCCCCGCCGGTTGGGGGGCCGTCGGCAAGGGGCGCAACGGGGGGCAAGGGGGCCGGGGGTGCTTGGGGCGGTGGGCATGGCCGGAAGGCTGGCTGGTGCGAGAGGGGGGGCTCGAACCCCCAAGGGTTTCCCCGCTGGATCCTAAGTCCAGTGCGTCTACCAGTTCCGCCACTCTCGCGCCGAAGGCCCCGGCCGGGCCCCGCTAACTCTATTTCAAGGCACCGGGGGAGTCAACCGCGCACTGACCGCCGGAAACGCCGCAAGAAAATTGAGGCTGAGCGCCGGGTTGGGTTATACTGCCTGGGGGCGCGGCGTCCGGCGGAGGTTGCGGACCGGCGGGCGGGCGCGGGGCTAAAGGCGTTCATCTCTGCAATCCGGACCAGCCATGATCGAGTTCTGGCGAAAGATCAAGACCCGCCTGGCGCGACACCTGCCGCTGTTGGTGGTCACGGCGCTGGTGGCCGCGCTCCTGGTGGTGTATCTGTGGAACGCCATCTTCATCTCGGTCCAGCCCGGCCAGGGCGGCGTGCTCTGGCTGCGTTTCTTCGGCGGCACGGTGATAGACCGGGTCTACGGCGAGGGCATGCACGTGATCGCCCCCTGGGACCGCATGTACATCTACAACGTGCGCATCCAGGAGGCGGCCCGCGACTTCAACGTCCTGACCAAGAATGGCCTGCAGGTGCGCATCTGGGTCTCGATTCGCTACTACCCCGAATACACCCTGCTGGGCGCCCTGCACCAGAAGATCGGCCCCGACTACGCGGACAAGGTGATAGTGCCCACGGTGGAGGCGGTGCTGCGCTCCACGGTGGGCCGCCTGGACGCCGAGGAGGTCTACGCCACCAACACCCTGATCGCCAAGTCCATCAGCGAGGCGGTGGAGGAGGTGGCCCGGCGCTTCCTCAACATCGACGCGGTGCTCATCACCAAGGTCGAGCTGCCGGCCGACGTGGCCGCGGCCATCCAGAGCAAGATGGTGGAATACCACAAATCCGAGGCCTACGCCTATATCCTGCAACGCGAGGGCAAGGAGGCCGAACGGCGGCGCATCGAGGCCGAGGGCCTGGCCCGCTACAACACGATCCTGAACGCCACCCTCACCCCGCCGCTGCTGAAATACCGCGGCATCCAGGCCACCGAGCAACTGGCCGCCTCGCCCAACGCCAAGACGGTGGTGGTGGGCGGGGGCAAGGACGGCCTGCCCCTGATCCTGGGCATGGATTGATGGGCCGCGAAACCAAGCTTCGGGCCGGAAAATCGATGCCGGGCCTGGCGGCCGCGCTGGCGGTGTTGGCGGCGCTGCTCCTGCTGGCCGGCTGCAGTCCCTACCAGGAATACTATCGCCAGCGGCAGCACGCGGCGGCCAAGGGCAAGGGGCCGGTGCGCATCGCCGTGGTCGCCTCGTCCAACCTGCCCAACCTGACCAGCCAGGGGGCCGAACTGGCCGCCGAGCTGGTCAACCGTCGCGGCGGGGTCCTGGGCGGGCGCAGGCTGGAGCTGATTCAGCTCGACGACGAAGGCAGCCTGCAACGGGGCGAGAAGCTGGCCCGCCGCCTGGCCAGGGACACCGGGGTGGTGGCGGTGATCGGCCACACCTATTCCGAGGTGGCCATCCCCTGCTCGATCATCTACGGCACGACCGGCCTTCTGTTCATGAGCACCGGGGCCAGCGACCCCGAACTGACCCTGATCCCCAATCCGTTCGCCTTCCGCAACGTGCCGCGCGACGACCTGGTGGCCCGCGAGATCGCCAATCTGGCCAGGAAACTGGGATACAAGCGCATGGCGGTGCTGTTCGAGCGCAGCCTGTACAGCGTCTTCTACGGCCTCAGCCTGTCTCAGGCCTTCGCCGCCGCGGCGATGGACGCGGGCCTGGAGGTGGCCCACGTGCGCTCCTATTTCCCCTGGCAGGAGGACGCGCGCCACATCATCATGCAGTTGCGGCAGAACCCCTTCGACGCCATGCTCCTGGTGGGCTATCTGCCCCAGGCCGCCCGGATCATCCGCCAGACCCGCGGCCTGGGCATCAAGGGCGGCATCATCGGCCCGGACAGCCTGGACAACGCCACCCTGTTGACCGAGGCCCAGGAGTCGGCCGAGGGCGTGGTCGTGACCAGCTTTTTCCGGCCGGACCTGGACCGGCCCCAGACGCGGGACTTCGTCGCGGCCTTCAGGGCGGCCTATGGCCAGGCGCCCGACGACAACGCCGCCACAGCCTTCGACGCCATCAACCTGCTGGTGGCGGCCATGGCCAAGTGCGGCTCCAGCGTGCCCCTGGAGATGGCCCAGGCCCTGATCTACCTGGACCCGATGCCCGGCGCGGCCAGCGATTACGCCTTCAACGAGGACGGCGACGTGGTGGACCGTCTGCTCTGGTTCAAGAAAGTCAAGGGCGGCCAGTTCCATTTCCTGCCCGATGAATACCAGCCCCGCTCCAGGGCGTCGCTGGGTCGCTGAACCGGCCGGCTTGTCTGGCCAGCCCGCCAGGGTATAGGCTTATAAGAACAGAACCCGCCCAAACCGCCGGGAGCGCAGAGGTGACCCAACGCCGCCGCCGCTTCAAGGCCGTCCGCAAGGACGGCATCTACCTGGCCTCCAAGGCCGCCCGCGACCTTTTCCAGAACATCGTCTCCGCCATGAGCGACGGCATCCTGGTCATCAACCGCGAGGGCGAGATCATCCGCACCAACGCCGCCCTGGCCGCGATCCTGGGCATCGACCAGGCGGAGATGGTGGGCAAGGGCTGGGCCGATCTGTTCTTCGGCCGGCCGGAGAACGACCGCTTCAACGACGTGGTGGTGGACGTGATCCAGAACCAGGTCTGCCACTACAACCAGCAGGTGGTCTATTACACCCCGGCCGGCCAGGCCCGCGAGCTCATCGTCACCACCAACCTGCTCAGCGCGCCGGAGCGGGCGGAGCCGGAGGTGCGGGGGGTGCTGGTGGTGTTCAAGGACGTCAGCGAGCTGATGGCCCTGACCCGGCGCGAGCAGGAGCTGTCGGAGCGCTCGCGGCGGCTGTATCAGGAGAAGCTGGAGGGGCTGGACCGCCTGGCCCGGGCGGTGGCCCACGAGATAAGGAACCCGGTGATGAGCATCGGCGGGCTGACCCAGCGCCTGTTGGCCCGCTGCGAGCCGGGCAACCCCGACTGCCGCTATTATCAGCGCATCCTGGACGGCAGTCGGCGGCTGGAGAGCATCGTGGCCCAGGTGCGCGAGTACGCCGACCTGGGCCAGCCCCGGCCCGTGGCCGCCGACCTGGGGGTCTGGCTGGACGGCCTGGCGGCCGATTACCGGGCCAAGGCCGAGACCGCGCGGGTGCGCCTGGTCTGGCCGGCGGGGATGCCGCCGGGCCAGGACCCGCCGGAGGTGGTGGCCAGCTTCGACCCCAAGCTGCTGGGCCGCGCCCTGCGGGTCATGCTGGACAACGCCCTGGACGCCATGCCCCAGGGCGGCGATCTTTTCCTGGGCCTGGGCCGCCAACTGGAGCCGCCCCTGGCCACCATCCACCTGGCCGACACCGGCCGGGGCATCCCGCCCGAAGACCTGCCCTATCTCTTCGACCCCTTCTTCACCACCAAGGCCGACGGGGTGGGCATGGACCTGGCCCTGGCCAAGCGCATCGTGGACGAGCACAACGGCGAGATCCGGGTGGAGAGCCGGCCCCAGCGCGGCACCACCTTCCGGGTCAGCCTGCCCTTGGCCCAGCCGCCGCAGCCGGTGATGACCAAACCGTAAAAAGCTATAGGCAGGTGAGGGAGGCTTGCTCGCCCTCGGCGGTGTCCACCGCCGCCCGGAGCGCGGTGAGCGCCACCTCGATCTGGGCGTCGTCGGGCTCGCGGGTGGTCAGCCGCTGCATCTGCAGGCCCGGCCAGAGCAGCACCCCCCAGACGCCCTGGCCGCCCTTTTTGCCCGCGGCGCGGATCACCTCGTAGGACACGCCGGCGATGGGCAGCATGAGCGCGATCTTCAGGCAGATCTGGATGAGCTGGTTGAGCCAGGCCTGGGGCGAGAACTTGGGCAGCAGGGGAAAGATGATGGCGAAGGCCGCGATGGACACCGCCAGCACCACCAGCAGGAAGGCGGTGCCGCAGCGCGGATGCAGCCGACTGAAGGCGCGGGCGTTCTCCACGGTCAGCGGCATGCCGGCCTCGAAGCAGTAGATGGACTTGTGTTCGGCCCCGTGGTATTCGAACACCCGCTTGATGTCGCGCATCAGGGAGATGAGCCACAGGTAGGCCACGAAGATGGCCACCTTGATGACGCCGTCGATGAGGTGGAAGGCCAGGCTGTTTTCGTCGTAGCCCAGGGACGAGAGCCGGCCCAGCCACAGCGAGAGCAGGTGGGGCAGGGCCACGAAGAGCCCCATGCCCGCCGCCACCGCGCCGATCATGGTGAGGGCCAGGGCCCAGGAGCCGATCTCGGCCTGGCCGTCCTCCTCCTCCAGGGCCTGGTTGGCCGAGAAAGACAGGGCCTTGAGGCCGTGGACCAGGGTCTCGATGAGCACCACCGGCCCGCGCAGAAAAGGCCAGGCCAGGAAGCGCCAGCGGGCGGAGAGGGGGCGAAAGGGGTCGTTCTTGAGCACCAGCGCGCCGGAGGGCCGCCGCACGGCCACGCAAAGACGGCGGGGGGCCTTCATCATGACCCCCTCGATCACCGCCTGCCCGCCGACGGTCAGCTCGCCCATGGCCGAACCCAGCCGGGCCGCCTATTCCTCGCCGGTCTCCGACTCGGCCTTGGCGCGGCGGGCGGCCTCCATCTCGTCGGCCTTGCCCCGGAACTTGTCCAGGTGCGAGTATTTCTTGTAGAAACGCTCGACGCGCCCGGCGGTGTCCACCAGCTTCTGCTTGCCGGTGAAGAACGGGTGGCACTGGGAGCAGATCTCCACCCGAATCTCCGGCTTGGTGGAGCCGGCTTCGAACTCGGCCCCGCAGGCGCAGCGCACCTTGACTACGTCGTAATTGGGATGAATGCCTTCTTTCATGGCGTAAGCTCCTGAAATGCAACGGGCTGAGACCGGAAGTATACCCTCGCGCCCGCCATTTGCAACCGCGCTTGGCAAACGCCTAATACCAAGTTGCGCCCGAACAGGCACCCCCCCTCACCCCTCCCTCTCCCCCATAAGCTGGGGGAGAGGGGCAAGAGAAAACACCAAGCGGCAAGCCATAGGTTTTTATCCACCCCCGCCCCCGCTTGGCGGGGGGAGAGGGGAGGGTGAGGGGGCTCAAAATTTCATCTTCGAACGCAACTTGGTATAAGGCCAGGATGTGGTGGCGGGTTCCAGCGTCAATCATATAGTTTGAGAGTGCTGCACGGGGCAAGACGCCCCGTGCAGCACTCTCGAAATTGGCGTCAGCCCAGTTCCACACCTTTTAACGAAGAGCCCCAAAAGCAACGCCCCCGCCCCTGGATCATCGGGGTGGGGGCTAGATAAAACCGGCCTACCGGTGTAGCGGATTCATTTTTAACATAGTTCAAACCGGCAAATTGTCAACTGAATTCGCCGGCCCTACCGGCTCATGGAGTTCAGGAAATCCTGGTTGTCCTTGGTGCCGTGCATTTTTTCCAGCAAAAACTCCATGGCGTCCACGGCGGTGAGCGGGCCCAGCAGCTTGCGCATGATCCAGATGCGGTTGAGCACGTCGTCGGGCAGCAGGAGCTCTTCCTTGCGGGTGCCGGAGCGGTTGATGTCGATGGCCGGGAAGACGCGCTTGTCGCTGAGCTTGCGGTCCAGGTGGATCTCCATGTTGCCGGTGCCCTTGAACTCCTCGAAGATCACCTCGTCCATGCGGCTGCCGGTGTCGATGAGCGCGGTGGCGATGATGGTCAGGCTGCCGCCGTCCTCGATGTTGCGGGCGGCGCCGAAGAAGCGCTTGGGCCGGTGCAGGGCGTTGCTGTCCACGCCGCCGGAGAGGATCTTGCCGCTGGGGGGCACCACGGTGTTGTAGGCGCGGGCCAGGCGGGTGATGGAATCCAGCAGGATGACCACGTCGCGCTTGTGCTCCACCAGGCGCTTGGCCTTTTCGATGACCATCTCGGCCACCTGCACGTGGCGCTGGGCCGGCTCGTCGAAGGTGGAGCTGATGACCTCGCCCTTGACCGAGCGCTGCATGTCGGTCACTTCCTCCGGGCGCTCGTCGATGAGCAGCACGATCAGCACCACCTCCGGGTGGTTCTTGGTCACGCTGTTGGCGATGTTCTGCAGCAGCATGGTCTTGCCGGTGCGGGGCGGGGCCACGATCAGCCCGCGTTGGCCCTTGCCCACCGGGGTCATCAGGTCCATGATGCGGGCCGAGTAGTTCTTGGACTCGCCGTCCACCTCCAGCTTGAAGCGCTCCTGGGGATACAGCGGCACCAGGTTGTCGAAGAGTATCTTGTCGCGGGCCACCTCCGGCGGCTCCATGTTGATCGACTCGACCTTCAGGAGAGCGAAGTAGCGCTCGCCCTCCTTGGGGGGCCGGATCTGGCCGGAGATGGTGTCGCCGGTGCGCAGGTTGAAACGCCTGATCTGGCTGGGCGAGACGTAGATGTCGTCGGGGCCGGGCAGGTAGTTATAGTCCGGCGCGCGCAAAAAGCCGAAGCCGTCGGGCAGTATCTCCAGCACGCCCTCGCCGTAGATGGCGCCGTTGCGCTCGGCCTGGGCGGTTAAGAGCGCGAAGATGAGCTCTTGCCTGCGCAGGCCGGCCGCGCCCTCGATGTTGAGGTCGCGGGCCAGGGCCGTGAGATCGCCGATGGGTTTTTCCTTGAGCTCCACGATGTTCATGCTGCCGCCATCGTCGAAGTTTTCGCGCTTGGCGCGCGGGGCGCGCTTCTCGCCGCTCCTGGGCTTGTGATTGTTCTCTGACATAGTTTGCTTAACTACCTGGCAGTGGTCGGATGATGACAGGGCTGGGGAGCTTCCCTCCGGCCGGCCCTCCGGCCGGGCGTATTCTGCCCTGAACGGCTGAACGTAAGGCTTTGCTTGGGCTTAGCGAGATCCCAAAGTTAGGGAGGATTCAATATACACCGAAAAAATCCGGGAGCCGCCCCGCGCCCTTGCAAGGGGTCGCGCACTGTGAAGGCTGGTTAACGGGGAGCGGCGCGTTACCGGCTGGAGGCGGCGCTGGCCATGGCTTTTAGCTCGGCCCAGACGGCCTTTACCTGGGTGTGAGTGTCGGCCAAGCTGCCGGAATTGTCAACCACAAATTGGGCCAGGGCCAGCTTTTGTGCGATATCCATCTGGGCCCGCAAGGCCGCCTGGGCCGCGGCCCGGTCCACCTGGTCGCGGGCCATCAGCCGCGTGATCTGCACCGCCGGCGGGACATAGACCAGCACCACCACCGGGTAGCGCGCCTGCCAACCGGATTCGAACAACAGCGGCACGTCCACCAGGGCCACCCCGCCGGGATCGGCCGCGGCGATGCCGGCCAGCTCGGCGGCCACCAGCGCCCCGATGCGGGGGTGGGTGATGGCGTTGAGCCGGCTCCGGGCGGCCGGATCGCCGAAGACCAGCGCGCGCAGCCGGCGGCGGTCCAGCTCGCCGTCGGCCCCCAGCACCCCCGGCCCGAAGGCCGCCACGATTTCCTGGAGCCCCGGCGAACCGGGGGACACCACCTGGCGGGCCAGTTGGTCGGTGTCCACCAGGTGCGCGCCCAGCGCCGCGAACATGGCCGCCACGGTGGACTTGCCGCTGGCGATGCCGCCGGTGAGCCCCACCTCAAGCACGGCCCGCCTCCTCCGCCGCCGCCAAGGCGTGCAGCACGGCCCGGAAATCGGCCGGCAGCGGGGCCACCACTCGCACCCGCTCCCTGGTCACCGGATGGTCGAAGCCCAGCTCCAGGGCGTGCAGGAGCTGGCGGCCGGCGGCCCGGAGCGCCGCCCCGGCCGGGCCGGGCAACGTCCGCCGGGCGCGGCGGCCGCCGTAGACCGCGTCGCCCAAGACCGGCCAGCCCGCCTCGGCCAGGTGGACCCGGATCTGGTGGGTGCGGCCGGTGGCGATGGCCACCTTGAGCAGGCTGACCCCGGCGGCGGGGAAGTGGCGCACCAGGCTCCAGCGCGATAGCGCGGCCTTGGCCTGGCGGGCCTGGCCGGACATGCGTTTGCGGTCCACCGGATGGCGTCCGATGCCGGCGTCGATCTGGCCGCTCCTTGGCGGCCGGCCCCAGACCAGGGCCAGGTAGCGCTTGTCCACCCGGCCGGCGGCGAAGGCCGCCACCAGGGCGCGGTGGGCCTGGTCGCTCTTGGCCGCCACCAGGGCGCCGGAGGTGTCCTTGTCCAGGCGGTGGACGATGCCCGGCCGCAACTTGCCCCCCACCCCGGCCAGGTCGCCGCAATGGTGCAGGAGGCCGTGGACCAGGGTGCCGGTGGCGTGCCCGGCGGCGGGGTGGACCACCACGCCGGGGGCCTTGTTGACCACGATCAGGTGGCCGTCCTCGTAGAGCACCTTCAGGTCCATGGCTTCGGGGATGAGCTCCAGCGGCTGTGGCGGGGGCAGGACCAGCTCGATGATCTCCCCGCCCCTGACCCGCTGGCCGGGTTTGGCCGGCCGGCCGGCCAGGGTCAACCGCCCCTCCTCCAGAAGGCGCTGCACCTGGGCCCGGCTCAGCTCCGGGGCCAGGAGCTCGGCCGCGGCCTGGTCCAGGCGGCGGCCGGCGGCCGCGTCCGGCAGGCGCAGGCGGCGGGGCTCAAGGTTGGCGGGCGCATCGTTGGGGGGCTGGTCGGGCAAGGGCGCGTTCCTTGGTGAGCGGGCGGTCTTTGGGGGCGGACGCCTTGGCATGGCTTTTTGCATTAAAAATGCAAAAACGCATGCCAAGGCGTCCGCGCGCGGCTCAAGGCCTTTAGAACACCCAACCCCGCGCGAAAAAGGCGCGGGGCGCTGGGTTGGGCGGCGGCGCGGTCGTCTTAGGCCACGAAGAAGGCCTCAACCTCGGCGGTGACCGTCTCCTCGCTGGATTTCTTGGCGATGGAGATTTCCTTGACCAGGAGGCTGCGGGCGGTGTCGAGCATCTTGCGCTCGCCGAAGGAGAGGTCCTTGTCCAGGCGCAGCAGGAACAGGTCGCGCAGCACCTCGGCCACCTCGAAGACCGAGCCGGTCTTGATCTTCTTCATGTAGTCCCGGTAACGCCGGTTCCAGGTCTGGTTCTCGATCACCACGTCGCGCTCGCGCAGGATGGCGTAGACGTCGCGCACGTCCTTGGCGTTGATCACCGGCCTTAAGCCCACCGACTCGGCGTTATCCACCGGGATCATGATGATCATGTCGTTTTCCAGGACGCGCATTATGTAGAACTTGTGGCTAAGTCCGCCGATTTGGCGCTCTTCCACCGATTCGATGATTCCAACCCCATGGGCGGGATAGACAGCGAGTTGACCCACCTTGAACATCGGAAGGCTCCCGGACCGGAACGGGCAGGTTAATAAACTTAAATTGTTAGATATTTTATCACGCGGCGGCCCTAAGTCAACAACAAAGCACAGCCTGGACGGAGAACAAAAAAGGGGCCGGCCCGAAGGCCGGCCCCCATCAGCGCGGAATTACCGGCTTAGTGCAGCAGGCCAGTGTAGCCGGCCAGCACGGGGGCGATGACCAGGCTCACCACGCTCATCAGCTTGATGAGGATGTTCATGGCCGGGCCGGAGGTGTCCTTGAAGGGGTCGCCCACGGTGTCGCCCACGACCGCCGCCTTGTGGCAGTCGGAGCCCTTGCCGCCGTGGTTGCCCTGCTCGATGTACTTCTTGGCGTTGTCCCAGGCGCCGCCGGCGTTGGCCATGAACAGGGCCAGGAAGGCGCCCATGACCGTCGCGCCCAGCAGCATGCCGCCCAGGGCCTTGGGGCCCAAGAGGAAGCCCACCGCCACCGGGGACAGCACGGCCATCAGACCGGGGGCCATCATCTCCTTGATGGCGGCGCCGGTGGCGATGGACACGCAGGTGGCCGGGTCGGGCTCGGCGCCGGGCTTGCCTTCCAGCAGGCCGGGTATCTCGCGGAACTGACGGCGGATCTCCTCCACCATCATGAAGGCGGCGCGGCCCACGGCCTCCATGGTCATGGCGGCGGCCATCATGGGGATGATGGCGCCCAGGAACACGCCGATGACCACCATGGGGTTGGTCATGTCGATGGAGTCGATCTTGGCGCCCTGGGTGAAGGCCACAAAGAGGGCCAGGGCGGTCAGGGCGGCGGAGCCGATGGCGAAGCCCTTGCCGATGGCCGCGGTGGTGTTGCCCAGCGCGTCCAGGGAGTCGGTGATCTTGCGGGTTTCGTGACCCAGGCCGGCCATCTCGCTGATGCCGCCGGCGTTGTCGGCGATGGGGCCGTAGGCGTCGACGGTCATGGTGGCGCCGACGGTGGCCAGCATGCCCACCGCGCTCAGGCCGATGCCGTAGATGCCGGCGACCTTGTAGGCGATGAAGGTGGCCACGCAGATGCCCAGGATGGGCAGGTAGGTGGAGCGCATGCCCACGGCCAGGCCGGCGATGATGACGGTGGCCGGGCCGGTCTCGCTGTTGTTGGCGATGTGCTTGACCGGAGCGGAGCTGGTGTAGTACTCGGCCAACAGACCGATGATGATGCCGCAGATCAGGCCGCTGACGATGGCCCACCAGGCGTTGTTGGGCACCTGGGGCAGGGCCGCGATGGCCACGTAGGCCAGGACCGCGAAGAGGATGGCCGCCACGAAGGTGGTGTAGCGCAGGGCGCCGGCCGGGCTGCCCTTCTCGAAGACCTTGATCGAGAAGACGCCCACGAAGGAGGAGAGCAGGCCGCACATGGCCACCAGGATGGGATAGGCCATCAACTGGAGCTTGGTGTCCAGGCCGCCATCGGTGATGCCCATCAGCTTGAGGTCCTCGGCGCCGATGGTGGCGCCGATGGCGATGGTGGCGATGATGGAGCCGACGTAGGACTCGAAGATGTCGGCGCCCATGCCGGCGATGTCACCCACGTTGTCGCCCACGTTGTCGGCGATGACGCCGGGGTTGCGCGGGTCGTCCTCCGGGATGCCGGCCTCGACCTTGCCCACCAGGTCGGCGCCGACGTCGGCGGCCTTGGTGTAGATGCCGCCGCCCACGCGCGCGAACAGGGCGATGGAGCTGGCGCCCATGGCGAAGCCGTTGATGTACATGGCGGTGTCAGGGCTGCCGCCGAACATCCAGAACCAGAAGCCCACGCCCAACAGGCCCAGGCTGGCCACGGCCAGGCCCATGACCGAGCCGGAGAAGTAGGACACGTTCAGCGCCTTGGCCTGGCCCCACTTGTTGGCGGCCTCGGCGGTGCGGCTGTTGCCCTTGGTGGCCGCGCTCATGCCGGAGAAGCCGGCGGCCATGGAGGCCAGGGCGCCGGTGACGAAGGCGATTGCGGTCCAGGGAATCGTCGCGGGCAGCTTGCTGTCGACCACGAACCAAAGCAGGACGAACACGGCCGCGATGAAGATGGAGAGCACCGAGTACTCTTTCCTCAAAAAGGCCATGGCGCCGGCGTTGATCATGCTTTCCAGCTTCTGCATGGTCTCGTTGCCGTTGGGCTGTTTCTTGACGTACTGGTAGATCAGGTAGGCTACCAGCAAGCCAATCACCGCCAACCAAGGCGCATAGACAGTTAGACCTTTCATTACCCCTCTACCTCCTCCTTAAGAGAAACCCTGTGGTAACGCTGCATGGCCGCCTGGGGCCCCTCGGTGACGATCACCTCCAGGCACTCGGCCGCCGCCTTCACCACGTTTTCAAACAAGCCGCGCTGGTCGGCGTAGAAACCGCACAGCACGTAATCCTCGATGCCCTCGTCATAGCGCGGCCGCCCGATGCCCAGCTTCAGGCGCACGAAGCGGTCGTCGCCCAGATGCTCCAAGATCGAGGCCACGCCCCTGTGGCCTCCGGCCCCGCCCTTGCGGGCCACCTTCAGGCGGCCGGGCTCCTGGTCCAAGTCGTCATGCACCACCACCACCCGTTGGGGCTCCAGGTCGAAGTAGTGCATCAGGCTGGCCACGGCCTGACCGCTCAAGTTCATGTAGGTCTGGGGCAGGGCCAGGATCAGCTTGCGGCCGCCCAGGCGTCCCTCGCCCCACAGGCTTTGGTGGCCCTTCCGGGTGATCCCCACCCCCAGCCTGGCCGCCAACTCCTCCACCGCCATAAAACCAAGGTTATGGCGCGTGGCCGCGTAGCGCGGGCCGGGGTTGCCCAGCCCCGCCACCAAAACCGGACCTGCCGGCAACGCATCCATCTGGCGCGGCGGGCGCTCTTAGGCCTCGCCCGCGGCCTCTTCGCTGGGGGCCGCGGCCGGCCCGCTGCTGGGCTCGGCGCAGGTGACCACCGCGTCGTTCTCGTCGAAAACCGCCGTCACCCCGGCCGGCAGGGCCAGGTCGGCCAGGTAGATGGCCCCGCCCAGCTCCAGGCCGGAAACGTCCACCCGCACCAGCTCCGGCAGGGCGCTGACCAGGCCCTCCAGGCGCACCGAATGATGGGCGATGTTGAGCACGCCGCCGCCCAGGGTGACGCCCTTGGCCTCGCCCACGTACTCGATGGGCACCTCCAGCACCAGCTTCTGGTCGGCCTTGACCTCCAGGAAGTCCGCGTGCAGGACCTTCTTGCCCAGGTAGTCGCGTTGCAGGTTCTTGAGCACGGCCATGCGCGGCGCGCCCTGGCCCAGGTTGAGCGCCAGGAAGGCGCTCTCGCCGCTGACCTGCTTGAGCACCTTGTCCAGGTCGGCCGCGGCCAGGCTCAGGCTCTGGGCCGCCTGGCCCGCGCCATAGAGCACGGCCGGAATCTGGCCGGCCGCGCGCAGCTTGCGGTTGACGCCCTTGCCGACGCCTTCGCGGGGGATGGCCGAAAGCGGTATCTGTTCCATAACGTCCAGTCGCCTCTCCCCGGCCGGCGCCAATGTCCGGCCGGTAAAGTCAGGGCATAATAATGCAGTTTTTCACAAAAGGCAAACCTTTCTTCGCCCCTCCCCGGCCCGATCCGGGCCAGGGAACCGGCTGATTTGCCCCGGATTAAAGGCCGACGCCCCTGCCGGTCCGGCCCGCCCTGAGGGCCGCCGCCAAGGGTTCGGCCGATGAGCTCAGACGAACAAGGAGCTGACCGAATCCTCCATGTGGATGCGGCGGATGGCCTCGCCCAACAGTCGGGCCACCGAAAGGGCCACGATCTTGCCGCTGCCGGCCGCCTCCTCGCTCAAAGGGATGGTGTTGGTGGCCACCACCTTGGTGATGGGGCTGTCCTTGAGCCGGCCGATGGCCGGCCCGGAGAGCACCGCGTGGCTGGCGCAGGCCCAGACCTCGCGGGCTCCGTTTTCCATCAGCGCCCGCGCGGCCTCGGTCAGGGTGCCGGCGGTGTCGATCATGTCGTCGACCACCACCGCCAGGCGGCCCTCGACCTCGCCGATGATGTTCATGGCCTGGGCCACGTTGGCCATCTCGCGCCTTTTGTCGATGATGGCCAGGCCGGCCTGCAGGCGCTTGGCGATGGCCCGCGCCCGCTCCACGCCGCCGGCGTCGGGGCTGACGATGACCGCGTCGCCCTCCAGGTGACGGCGCAGGTAGTCCAGGATCACCGGCGAGGCGAACAGGTGGTCCACCGGGATGTTGAAGAAGCCGCCGATCTGCCCGGCGTGCAGGTCGATGCACAGCACCCGCCCGGCCCCGGCGGCGGTGATGAGGTCGGCCACCAGCTTGGCGGTGATGGGCACCCGCGGGGCCACCTTGCGGTCCTGGCGGGCGTAGCCGTAGTAGGGCACCACCGCGGTGATGCGCCGGGCGCTGGAGCGCCGGAAGGCGTCCAGCATGATGAGGAGCTCCATCAGGTGGTCGTTGACCGGCGGGCTGGTGGACTGGATGACGAAGACGTCCGCCCCGCGCACGTTTTCGCCCACCTCCACGAAGACCTCGCCGTCGCTGAAGCGGCGCACCACGGCCTGGCTGAGCGGCAGGTGCAGATAATGACAGATCTCCTCCGCCAGAAGCGGGTTGGAGTTGCCGGTGAAGACCTTCAATTTGTTGAACATGTGCCTACGAGCCCCGCGCCGCCCGCGGGCGGCCGCTGTTGCCGGCCGGCGTCCGCGCGCGCCTTCCGGCCGAGTTTGGCTGGGGTGGCAGGATTCGAACCTGCGAATGCGGGTTCCAAAGACCCGTGTCTTACCACTTGACGACACCCCAGTATGAAACTGTGGTTTGGGCAGGGGGTGACGCTCCCCGGCTGGGGCCCTGCCTTGGAGGAGGCACGCGCGGCCCGGCTGGCGGGCCTTTTCGCCCCGGCTAGGAATTCAGGCTGGCCAGAGGCTCGCCTCCCTGCTCTAGAACCCGGTAATACTCTCCCAGGACCGCCTCCTCGATCATGCGGCGGGTGTCGCTGTTCAGGGGATGGGCCGTGTCCTGGTAGGTGCCGTCCTTGCGCCGCTTGCTGGGCATGGCCACGAACAGCCCCTTGTTGCCCTGGATGACCTTCAGGTCCCGCACCAAAAAGCAGCGATCCAAGGTGATCGTGGCGTAGGCCTTGAGGCGGTCCTCCTCGACGGGGAACACCCTGACTTCCGTGACCTCCATCATCAGCCCCCCTCGCGGGTGGTGGTCAGGCCCTGCGCCCCCGACAAACCCGAACCCACCACCGATCCTGGTCCGCCAGCTGGCGGGCGGCCGCCCTGGCCGCCTGCGGTCCCGCAAAAACCCCGAAAACCGTGGGCCCGCTGCCGGACATGAGCGCTACACGGGCCCCCAGATCCATCAGCCTTTGCTTGATCCCGCTCAACTCCGGGTGGGCCGCCAAGGTGGCCAGCTCCAGGTCGTTGACCAGAATCTCCGCCAATGTCAAGGAACTGCCCGATGAGCAACCCATTCTAGTTCGCTCGCCATTTTTTGTCCACGCCAAATCAAGTTGCGCGTAGACCCAGGCGGTGGAGACCGCGAAGCCGGGGTTGACCAGCACGTAGTCCAAAAGAGGAAAATCCGGCCAGGGCCGCACCCGCTCGCCTACCCCGGCGCACAGGGCGGTCTCGCCGGCCAGGAAAAAGGCCACGTCCGCCCCCAGCCCGGCGGCCAGGGCCGCCAGGCGCTCCGGGGGCAAAAGCCCATCGTGCAGGGCGTTCAAGGCCAACAGCACCGCGGCCGCGTCCGAGGAGCCGCCGCCCAGCCCGGCGGCCAGGGGCACCCGCTTGGTGAGGCCGATCCAGGCCGAGGGCTCCCGCCCGGCCGCGGCGTACCAGGCCGCGGCCGCTCTCCACGCCAGGTTGTCCGGGCCGTCGAGCTCCGGCCGGTCGCAGACCAGGGCCAGGCCCCGGCCGCCCAGGCGCACGGTCACCTCGTCGGCCAGGTCCAACGGCTGCATCAGGGTCAGGAGCTCGTGATAGCCGTCCGGGCGGCGGCCCAGCACCTTGAGGTGCAGGTTCACCTTGGCCGGGGCGGCGAGGGTTAGCTGCATGGCGCATCGCCGGGGGGGCGCGCCCCCCAAAAAGCGCCGGGGGCCTCGCGGCCCCCTCTCGGCGCGGGTTCCTATTTCTTCGGCGCCTTGATGACCACGAACTGGCTGGCCTCCTGGCGCTGGATCAAGAGCAGCAGGCCCTCGCCGGGCTTGAGCCGGCCGGCCAGGCTGGCGAAATCGTTCACGTTGGTCACCGGCTTCTGGGCCGCCTCCAGGATCACGTCGCCCCGGCGCAGGCCGGCCTCCTCCGCCGGGCTGCCCGCGGCCACGCCGGTGACGACCAGGCCCTTCTTAATCCCCAGGCCCAGCTCCTTGGCCAGCTCCGGGGTCAGCTTTTGCAGGGTGAGCCCCAGGGTGGTCTTGGTCTTTTCCTCGCCGCGCTCGGCGGGCGCCTCGTCCTTGAGTTCGCCCACCACGGCGGTGAGCTCGCGGGGCTTGCCCTCGCGCACCAGCTTGAGCTTGACCTCCTTGCCCACCAGGGTCTCGGCCACCAGGCGGGGCAGGGAGTGCCAGTCCTTGAGCGGCTTGCCCTCGTAGGCCACGATCACGTCGCCGCGCTGGATGCCGGCCTTGTCGGCCGGGCCGTCCTTGACCACGTCGGCCACCAGCACCCCGTCGGTGCTCTCCAGCTTGAACTTCTCGGCCAGCTCCTTGGTCACCGGCTGGATGTAGACCCCCAGCCAGCCGCGCACCACCTTGCCCTTGCTGCGCAGTTGGTTCATCACCTCGCGGGCCATGTTCACCGGGATGGCGAAGCCGATGCCCTGGCCCTGGGCCACGATGGCGGTGTTGATGGCCACCACCTCGCCCTTGAGGTTGATCAGCGGCCCGCCGGAGTTGCCGGGGTTGATGCTGGCGTCGGTCTGGATGAAGTCGTCGTAGGGGCCGGCCCCGATGATGCGCCCCTTGGCGCTGATGATGCCGGCGGTGACGGTGTTCTCCAGGCCGAAGGGATTGCCCACCGCCAACACCCAGTCACCCACCCGCATCTCGTCGGAGTTGCCCAGGGGCAGGTGGGGCAGGTCCTTCTTGGCCTCAAGCTTCAAGAGGGCCAGGTCGGTCTTCTTGTCGCGGCCCACGATCTCGGCCTTGACCTCCTCCCCGTCCTTGAGCACCGCCACGATCTCGTCGGCCTCGGCGATGACGTGGTTGTTGGTCAGAAGATAGCCCTTGGGGTCCACGATCACCCCGCTGCCCAGGGAGCGCTGCTTGAACTCCTTGGGCATCCCCGGAATGCCGGGGCCGCCGGGGCCGCCGAAAAAGCGGCGGAAGAACTCGTGCAGGTCGGGCATCTCCTCGTCGGGGCCGTTCTCGCGCCCACCCCGGCCCTGGAAAAAGTCGGGCAGGGGGCCGCGCTTGACGGTCTTGACCGTGCGGATGTTGACCACCGCCGGGGAGACCTGGACCACCAGGTCGGCGAAGCTGTCGGGGCGGGCCTGGGCCGGGGCCGGGGCCGGGGAGGCCAGGATGAGGCCGGCGGCCAGGGCCGCCGCCGCCGCCAGGGCCGCCAGGCCGGACAGTCGATTGGCTTTGGGCATCGTCGGGTTCCTTCGCGCGGCTGGCCGGCTCACTTGGTGAGCTGAACGTAGGCCAGGCGCAGTTCGGTGAGCGCTCCGGTTATCAGGCGCTCCTCGTCCTGGGTCAGGTTGCCCTGGGTCTTTTCCTTGAGCATGGCGATGGTGTCGATGGCGTGCCGGGCCAGGGCCGGCTCGAAATGGGCCTGGCCGTCGTGCGCGTCGGGGATGAGCCCCAGGTGCAGGGCGGCGGTGTGGCTGAGCGAAAGGATCAGGCCGCCGAAGTCCACCGGCGGCAACTGGCGCCGCGGGGCCTCCGGGCCGGCCTGGGATTCGTCCGCCCGCGGGCGCGGTTTTTCCTGGGCCGCCTCGGCGGCCGGCCGGCCGGCCCCTGTCTCCGGCTCGTCCCGGCGGGGTTCGCCGTCCTCGCTGAAAATGCGCCGGTCCTTGACAGTGAAGCCCTGGTCCTGCTCGCTCATGGCCAACCTCGCGCCTTGGCTAGATAAAGTTGCTCGCGCCCATCGCTCTAACTATAGGGCGTCCCCGGCCGGGGCGCAAGCCGGCCCCCGGCGCGCCTGGGGGGCCGGCCTAGTTGCCGCGCTCGAAGATGACCCGGCCCTGGCTGCGGAAGCTGATGCCCTGCTGGCCGGAGGCCCCGATCATCACGCATTCCAGGATGGGCTGGGCCACCGGGCGCTCGGCCCGCCATTGCACCACGAAGCAGGCCCCCACGCCCTCGGCCTTGCCCAGCTTGGCCGCCAGCAGATCCAGGGCGCCGAAGGGCGCCAGGGTGCGGGGGGCGTCCAGGTACTCCTTGACCAGCTTGCCGTGGGTGTCGTGGAGCTTGACCGACGCCACCGTGATGGGGCTCTTGGCGTCGGTGTTGTGGATGAGCAGGGTGACGGCCAGGGGAAAGGCGTCGCCGCGCTCGGTGTAGTAGACCTGGGTGTAGGCCGGCACGTAGACCGTCTGGCCCAGGGATTGGTGCAGGGGATCCGCGGCCGCCGCCGCCCCGGCCAGCCAGAGCCCCGCCAACCCGGCCAGGACCGCCAGCAGAGCGGCCGATTTGATGCGTTTGGTCATGGGTTCGCCTCTCCTTGCCGCGCCCGCCCCCGGCCGGCGTCCGCTAGGGAATGACCAGGGTCTGCCCCGGCTTGAGTTTGTCGCCGCTGATGCCGTTGGCCTGCTTGAGGGCGGCCAGCTTCACCCCGTGCTTTTTGGCGATGCCGGCCAGGCTGTCGCCGGGCTTCACCGTGTAGCCGCGTTCGGCCTTGGCCGCGGCCGCCCCGGCCGGCCGGGGCGCCGGCACCCTCGCCTTGACCAGGCCGGCCTTGTCCATGGTCTCGCCCTTGCGCTCCGGCGCGGGCGGGGCCGGGGCGGCGGCCGGGGCGGCGGCTGGGGCGGCGGCCGCGGCCTGGATGCCCTGCAGCCGCTCGCCCAGGGACGCGCCCTGGCCCTGGGGAACCTTGATCTCCACCGCGCCGGCCGGCAGGTGATAGGTCATCAGCTCCGGGTTGTACTCCTTGAGCGCCTTGAGGGTGGTGCCGGTGGCCTGGGCCAGGGTGCGCAGGTGCAGGGGCCGGGCCAGGTTGAGCCGCACCGTCTCGGCCGGGTGGGGCTGGTAGAGGGCCTCGCCCGGCAGGCAGTAGCCGTAGGCGGCGGGGTTTTCCAGGATGATCTTGGCCGCCAGGATGCGGAAGACGTAGCGCATGGTCTCGTAGGGCAGCCAGAGGTCGTAGTAGTTGTTCACCCCCTGCTCGGCCACCTCGCGGCGCACGCGCGCCTCGCCGCAGTTGTAGCCGGCCATGGCCATGGTCCAGGAGCCGAACTCGGCGTGCAGGCTGCGCAGATAGGCAATGGCGGCGGCGGTGGCGCGCTCCGGGTTGCGCCGGTCGTCGAAATAGGCGTCCTTGCGCAGGCCGTAGTGGCGGCCGGTGGCGTCCATGAACTGCCAGGGGCCGGTGGCCCCGGCCGGGCTGACCACGCGGGTCAATAGCGAGCTCTCGGCCACCGCCACGTACTTGAGGTCGTCGGGCAGGCCGGCCTCCTTGAGTTTTTGCGAGATATAGGGGAAGAAGCGCTGGCCGCGCTTGAGCCACATCACCACCTGGGCCTGGTCGTGCACCGCGATGGTGAACTCGCGGTCCAGGGCCTCGGCCACCAGGGGGTCGTGCATGGGCACCGGCTCGCCGCAGAGGCTCAGGTCCTTGGGCAAGGGGGGCAGGTAGCGCGGCGGGCAGAATTCGCCGGCCGGGGCGATGGGGCCCGCGGCGGCCGGGCTGGCCGGAGGGGGCGCGCCCCCGGCGGCCGGGGAGGCGGAGCAGGCGCAGAGGATGAGCAAGGCGCAAGGCAGTATGAAGGCGGATGGGGAGCGCCGGGGCGCCATGGCGGGGATGCCTCCCGTGTTGGGGGTGGTGGTTGGCGGCCCCGCCCGGCGAACCGGGGCGCGGCCAGCTTTCATCTTAGCACCGCCGGGGCCGGCGGCCCAGGAAATGCCGCGGCCCGCGCCAGTTGACCCCCACCGCCTATCCGGCCGGTTTTGAGCGAAAATGATCGTAACCGGAAAGGGTTATGTCTCTGGCCCCCCCGTCGGACAGATTCAGGCGCACCCCCCCGCCCTGGGTGATGAGCCCCACCCGGCTCACCGCCAGGCCGGGGCTCGCCTCGGCCGCCAACCCGGCCAGGCGCTCCACCTCGTCCGGGTCGCAGGTGAACAAGAGCTCGAAGTCCTCGCCGCCGGCCACGGCCCAGTCGAGGGGGTCGGCCCCGAAGCGCGCGGCCAGGGCGCGGGTCTGGGGGCTGATGGGCAGGGCGGCGGCCTCCACCACCGCCCCCGCGCCGGAGGCGGCGCAGAGCCGGGCCAGGTCGGAGGCCAGGCCGTCGCTCAGGTCCATCATGGCCCCCACCCGGCCGCTGATGGCCAGGGCGCGGCCGGCGGCCACCCTGGGCCGGGGCCGCAGATGGGCGGCCACCGCCTCGGCGGCGGCGGGGTCGGCCTTGGCCCGGCCGGACTGGAGCCAGGCCAGGCCGGCGGCCGAGGCCCCCAGGCGGCCGGTGACGCAGACCGCCTGGCCGGGGCGCGCGCCGGAGCGCAGCATGGGCTCCACCCCGGCCAGCTCGCCGATCAGGCACAGGTTGACCACCGCCTGGGGGGCGCGCACGGTGTCGCCGCCGGCCAGGGCCAGGCCGTGGGGCCGGGCCAGGTCCAGCATGCCGGCAAAAAGCGCGGTCACGAAGTCCTCGTCCGGGGGGCCGGGCAGGCCCAGGGAGAGGAAGCCCCAGCGGGGCAGGGCGCCCATGGCCCCGATGTCGCTCAGGTTGGCGGCCATGGCCCGCCAGCCCAGGTCGTAGGGGCTGGCGTAGGTCAGGTCGAAGTGGACGCCCTCCACCAGCAGATCGGTGGTCACCACCAGGCCGCCGCCGGGGTGGCTCAGCACGGCGGCGTCGTCGCCGATGCCCACCGCCAGGCCGGCGGCCGGCTCGGCCCCGGCCAGGGATCGGGCCAGGCGGATGACGTCCTCCTCGCTGAGCGGCCTGCCCATGGCCGGGGCTCCTTTCCGGGCGCGGGCCCGAACCACCGCCGGGGCCGGCGCGGGGCCGCCCCGGCGGAGGGAAGGCGCGGGGCCTACCTCTCGTCGGCGGCGTAGAGGTAGTTTATGAGCGCGGGGTCGTAGCTGAAGAGCTCTTCGGGCTTGAAGAAGCGGGCCACCTCGGCCGCCGCCGTCTCCACCGAGTCGCTGGCGTGGACCAGGTTGCACTGCATGCTCATGCCCAGATCGCCCCGGATGGTGCCGGGGGCGGCCTTGCGGCTGTTGGTCACCCCGCACAGGCTGCGGCAGACCTCCACCGCCTCCTTGCCCTCCAGGCACAGCGCGATGACCGGGGTGCGGCTCATGAACTCGGCGATGGTGGGGAAGAAGGGCTTGCTGGCCAGGTGGCTGTAGTGCTCCTTCAACAGGGCGTCGCTGAGCTGGATCAGCTTCATGCCGGCGATCTTGAGGCCCTTTTGCTCGAACCGGCCCAGCACCGCGCCGGCCAGGCCGCGGGCGATGGCGTCGGGCTTGATGAGGATGAGGGTGCGTTCCACGGGATGCTTCCTTTCGGTCGCTATGGGGTTTGGTTGAGGTGGCGGCCCCGGCCGGGGCCTTTGGGGCAATTTATACCAATGGGCATTTATACCACAAGGTTGAAGCCGGCGCGGCCCGCGCCCGGCCCTGCTACAATGGTGCGCGATCACGCCTGGCAATGGAGCGCGAACCTTGGACCTCGGCCGCCGTCTGCACCGCCACAGCCCCTTCGCCTTCGCCTGCGGCCGCTGCGGCCGCTGCTGCGCCGGCCAGGCCATCGGCCTGAACGCCTACGAAATCTTCCGCTTGGCCCGGCGGCTGGAGCTTTCCACCACCGCCTTCATCGCGGCCCACGCCGACAACGCCGGGCTGTTCCTGCGCTTTGCGGCCGACGGCCGCTGCGGCTTCCTGGCCGCCGACGGCTGCCAGGCGCACCCGGACCGGCCCCTGGCCTGCCGGCTCTACCCCCTGGGCCTGGAGGAGGACGAAAAGGGCGGCGAGGTCTTCGTCCCGCTGGCCCGCCCCCCGGCCTGCGCCGGCCGCGAAACGGCCGCGGGCGCGAGCCTGGCCGCCTTTCTGGAAGACCAGCAAGCCGCGCCCTTCCTGGCCGCCGCCGCGGCCTACCAGGCCCTGGCCGGGGAGGTCCTGGCCGCCCTGGCCGGCCTGCCCGCCGGGGAGCGCCGGGCGCGGCTGAGGCCGCTCATCGGCGACGGCCGCGCCCCCGGCCCGTGGCTGGACCTGGACGCGGCCTTGGGCGGGGCGGCCCCGGCCGACCCGGCCCAGGCCCTGGCCCGGCACCTGGCCGTCCTGCGGCGCTGGCTGGCCGGGGCGTTGCCCGCCGCCAGGCGATGATTACCATCTAACTAGGAACTGACATCAAACTTGAAAGGAGGCTGCTTTCGCCGCCATCTTCAGGTTCCACGACGCCGTGCTGATGTTCGACCCCGAAAGGGGCTACCGGCACGTGCATTCGGGTGAGTGGGTCCCCTCGCCGGTGGACGCGGTGAGCGAATACGTGGACGAGGACCCGCACGGCCGCGCGGACTGGCAGGACCTGGCCCGGCTGGTGCAAGGCTTCTGGTCCAGCGCGCCTGGGATCGATCCGCGCGAGTTGGAGGAAATCCGCTTCGAAGGCTGAGCGAGCCGCCGGAAGGGAGGCGCTTCAAATAAGTGAGGGCAAGGCTTGAGGAAAATCAGGGCCGCCGCTCCCCAGGGGGCGACGGCCCGAAATTTTGCCCGGCCTCAGCCGGCCTGGCGCAGGGCGCTGAGCGCCGCGCCCAGGGCGCCCACGATCTGGGGCTCGGCCGGCACGTGGATGGGCCGACCCAGGCGGTCCTCCATCAGGGCCACCACCCCGGCGTTCTTGGCCACCCCGCCGGTCATGGTCACCGCGCCCTCCACGCCCAGGGCCTTGACCATGGCGAAGACCCGGCCCACGATGGCCTTGTGCAGGCCGCGCACGATCTCGCCCAGGGGTTGGTTCTTGGCGATCAGGCTGACCACCTCGCTTTCGGCGAAGACCGTGCAGACGCTGCTGATCTCCACCTCGCGCTGGGCCGCCTGGCTCAGCCGGCCCAGGTCGTCGAGCTTCACCCCCAGCCGGTCGGCCATGACCTCCAGGAAGCGGCCGGTGCCGGCGGCGCACTTGTCGTTCATGGAAAAATCCGTCACCTTGCCGGCCTTGTCCACCCGGATCACCTTGGAGTCCTGGCCGCCGATGTCGATGACGGTGCCGGTGTCCGGAAAAAGATGGTGCGCGCCCAGGCCGTGGCAGGAGATCTCGGTGACGCGCTTTTGCGCGAAGGGCACCGAGACCCGGCCGTAGCCGGTGGCCACGATGTAGGCCAGGTCGGCCCGCTTGAGGCCCAGTTGGCCCAGGGCCTGGTCAAGGGCGGCCTCGGCCGCGGCGGTGGAATGCGCCCTGGTGGGCAGGATGGAAAAGGCCAGAGTCTCGGCTTTTTCGTCGATGATGACCGCCTCGGCGCTGAGGCTGCCCACGTCTATGCCGGCGAAATGGGGCATGGCTGGTTCCTTTGGCGATCGGGCCGGCCGCGCGGGGGGCGGCGGCCCGGTTGGCTGCGCGCGGCGCGCTTATATAGATAGCACGAATCTGAGGGATTGCCATACGCCGATGGCGGGCCTGGGGCTGGAAAAGGCGGCGAGGAAATGCTTCCCCGCCGCCTCGTCTGGCAATGACCATCAAAGCGCCGCCCAAGCAGTCCTTACGCCGCCTGGTCGTCCTCCAGGGCCTCGAAGAAGGCCTCCAGACGCACCTTGGCCTGCTCCTCGGAGTAGGCCCGGCTGTCGGTGATGTCGGCCTCGATGACCACGCTGGGCACGCCCAGGCGCTCCATCAAAAGGCGCTTCATGTCGTACTGGCCCACCGAGTAGGGCTTGCAGGAGCGGGCGGAGTGGATGACCAGGCCGTCCACCTGATAGTCGCGGATCATGGACTCCATCAGGTTGAGGCGATGGTTCAGGTTGTTGTTCAGGATCACCAGGCCGTAGGCCCTGGCCATGGACTCGAAGGGCTTGCTGTCGTCCAGGTGGTGGATGGTTTCGGCCCAGGCGTTGGTGTAGGTGGCGGCCACGAAGTTCATGCCGTGGCTGGCGAAAAGCTCTGCGAACTCGCGCACCTTGAACCAGATGGCGATGTTGTCCCACATCAGGCGCTTTTTTTCCGGGATCACCGCGCCGACGCCCCTCGCCACCCGCTCCTGGAGTTCGGCCAGCAAGAGCTTGTAGTAGTTGTGCGAGACCTTCAGCCCGCGCAGGCTGACCACCGGGGCCAGGTGGACGAAGGCGTCGAAGATGGTCATGGGCGCGGGGCGGTGCTTCATCATGCCCAGCACCTCGCCCCACAACAGGCTGGTCTGCTTGCCCAGGGCCAGCACCTCGGAGAACCTGTCCTGGCTGAATTTTTTGCCGGAGATTTGCTCCAAGAGCGGGATCATCTCCTTGAGCTGGGCCACCATGAAGTCGATGTCCAGTTGGGTGATGTCACGGAAGTTGTAGGGCGCGTCGAAGAGCAAGAGCGGCACGTTCCAGTAGTGGGCCAGGCACTTGTACCAGTACATCACCGTCTGGCAGATGTTGTTGCTGGCGAAAAGCAGGTCGGGCCGGGGCAGCCGGCCGGCCGGCGTCTGGCCGGTGAAATGATGCCCCAGGTCGATGCGGGCGTAGGAGCACAGGTCCTGGTGATAGCCGTGCTCCTCGGCCGCCTGGCACAGGGTCGATCCCATCCGGGCCGCGCCGCAGAGCGCGCCGTGGTTCTCCGGGTAGACGGTGTAGAAGTCGAAGACCCGCAAGAGCTCCACCGGCGCGCCGCTGGTGACCCAGGCCACCGGCCGCGCGCCCTTGGCGTAGCGGGCCAGGAAATAATGCCGGCTCATCATCTCCTTGAGCTGCTTGGCGCTCTGCAAGGGCGGGCCGAAGTAGGGCGGCGGGTCCTTGCGGGGCTTTTTCTTCTTGCCGGCCTGGCCCAGGGCCATCAGGGCCGGGGCCGCGATGTCCTTCATCACCTGGAACTTGATCCGGTCGGTGAGCGACATATGATCCTCCCGCCCGCTCCGGGCGCGCCGGGCGCGGGCCGGTTAACCCAGCATCTCCAGGAAGGCCTCGATCCGGGTGGCGATCTGGCCGGAGAGCCCCTGGTTGATCTCGCAGTCCACGGTCAGGGTGTGCAGACCCTTGAGCTTGAGCTCCTCGGCCAGGATGGGCAGGTCGAAAAGCTCCGGCTCGCAGAACTTGACCAGGTGGAAGATGACGCCCTTGGCCCCGCTGGCCGTGGCCAGCCCGGCCAGCCAGTCCAGGCGCTGGTCCAGGGGCGAGTCCTTGGTGGTGCAGGGCGGCAGACTGAAATACTGCTCCGTGAGCGCGTCCAGGGGGTCGGCGGCTTGGCTTTCGGTGAACAAGAAGCGCCGGCTGCCCACGATGAGGTCGTCGGCGGCCACCACCGCGCCCTGCTCGTCCAAAAGCGCCAGGAGCTCCGGCGGGTTGGGCACCACGCCGCTGAGCACCAGGCGCGGTCCGCCCGGGCCAACGCCCTCGGCCCCGGCGATGAAGCCCTCCAGCCAGGGGATGAGGTCGTCGGGGTGCATCCACTCGGCCCGGCGCAGGGCCTGGTAGAGCTGAACGTTGCCGCTGGTGAGCCGGCCGGCGGCGCGCAGGTCGTAGAGCCGCTTGTGCAGGCGGGCCAGCTCCTGGCCCTGGGCCACCCGGCGTTTGAGCTCGGCCGGGTCCACCGGGCCGAACTGGGGCGCCAGGGCCTGGGCCAGGGCGTCGAGCTGGCCGCGGTAGTAGGTCCGGGCCGAATCCCGGTAGGGGGCCTTGGGGTGATAGAAGAAATAGCAGGGGGTTTTCAGGCCGATGTAGTCGTTAACCACCGAGGCCAGGTTCTGGATGGAGTCGCAGGTGTGGGGAAACAGGAAGCCGTCGCAGAGATCGGCCCCGCCCTGCAAGATCAGTTCGAGCCCCTGGCGCACGATGGAGCAGATGTAGGGCTGCAAATGGGCGGCGGCCAGGCCTGGCTCGGCCGGGGGGTCCCAGATCTCCACCGGCAGGATGTTCAAGGCCCAGAGGAGCTCGCGGGGGTATTGGGCGGGGAAGACGCCCATGACCCGGCGGCCCTGGTCTTTTTGCGCGCGCAGGTATGCCTTGCGGTCCACGGTGGGCTCCCGGAGGGGGGAAGGATGGCCGCCGGTCGTGCGGTGGGGGCAGTATAGGGGCCGCCCCGCGGGGGTGTCAAGGCGGGGGGCGGTTATCGGAAAAGGTGCCCGCCGTTGCGCTGTCCCAAGGGGTCGGAGACGGTGACGCCGCCGCGCCAGCGGCCGGATGCGTCTTGATAGCGGTGCTGCATCAACTCTAGGGCCACCCCATAACGCCGCTTGATTAACTGGAATTGCGGGGCAACGTGTACGTTATGCACATACCCAGTACAATATGAATAGGCAGCCATAGGGAATAGTAAGCCTGAGCAAAGGAAATCTGCCATTTGAATCAAGGCGTGGTTGCTGGCATGGCCGAAAGTCGGCATTTCCAACAAATTTGGGTAAGCATTCCCAGAATTGCTGAAAATTTTTGTGTGCGCCTATCCTTATAAGCCATGACAGCCCGTAGAATCTATGCTATATTAATGTATAGCCCTAGCTCTTTCCGGGGGTACGTGATGGCCAAGAGAAGCAAGGGATCGTCGCTCATCAGTTTCCAA
>JBMORH010000018.1:0-11391 GCA_049322275.1 Thermodesulfobacteriota bacterium | reverse complement strand
CAAGGCTTTATGTCGGTGGGATCAAGAGATTGCCGCGTCGCTTCGCTCCTCGCAATGACGGAATAGTCAATTGATAGGACGCGTGTATCACGGGTCGCTGATGGGTTGAGCGTATAGGCGCATGACGAGATATATAAAGCCGTCAGCGCGAGCGCGGCGCGGCAATCGCTTGATTTTCAACCTTGCCTTCTCGGCCCGGAGACGCACCCCATTGCCCCCCGCCTGGCTTCGCCTGGACCCCCAGCGCCCGGACCCGGCCGCCCTGGCCCAGGCCGCCGCCGTGCTGGCGGCGGGCGGGGTGGCTATTTTCCCCAGCGAGACCCTGTACGGTCTGGCGGTTGATTATCGCAACGCCGCCGCCCTCCAGCGCCTGGCGGCCATCAAGGGCCGCGACGCGGCCAAGCCATTTCCCCTCATCCTGGCCGCAGCGGCCGAGGCGGACGCCCTGGCCCAGGCCATCGGCCCAGAGGTCCGCGGGTTGATGGCCCGCTTCTGGCCCGGCCCCCTGACCCTGGTCCTGACCGCGCGCCCCGGCCTGGACCCGCGCCTGGTCTCGGCCGAGGGCGGGGTGGGGCTGCGGCTCTCGCCCCATCCGGTGGCCGCCGGCCTGGCCTCGGCCCTGGGCCGGGCCATCACCGCCACCAGCGCCAACCTCTCCGGCCGGCCGGCCGTCAGCCGCGCGGCGGACCTGGAGCCGGAGCTGGTGCGGGGGGTGGACCTGGTGCTGGACGCCGGCCCCACCCCCGGCGGACCGGCCAGCACGGTGCTGGATTGCCGCGCCTGGCCGCCCCGCCTGCTGCGGCCAGGCGCGGTCCCCTGGCCGCAGCCGGAAGTTATCGACCAGCCATAGATATGCTTGCATGAAATTTGTAGCACTGTCACGGCGGAAAGGACGCGTCCGGCCGGACTGGCAGGGCGGAAGTTTCGGCCGGCGGGGACGCCTGCGGACCTGGCTGCCAGGCCTATTGCCTCCGCCTGCCGATCAGGCCGGCGATGAGCGCGATGACAAACAGCAGCAGGAAAGCGATGAACAGAATCTGGGCGATGCCCGCGGCCGAGGCCGCGATGCCGGTGAAACCGAAAAGCGCGGCCACCAGGGCCACGATGAAAAAGATCAGGGCCCAGCGCAACATGGTCCGCCTCCTTTTTTTGCAGCATGATTGCCGGCGGGGCTCGTCCCCCCAATGGCCAAATTACTCCTTCAGCTTTTCCGCGGCGGCGTCATAGGCCGCCTTCAGCTTGGCCATGGCCTTATCGTACTTATCCTTGGCCTTTTCCCAGGCCTCGCCGCCGCTGTCTTTGGCCTCGCCATAAGACTCCCTGGCCTCGGCCTTGGCCCGCTCCAAATCAGCCAGGAACTGCTTATACTGCTCCTTGGCCGTGGCCTTGCTTTTGGTCAGGAAGGCCTCGGTCTTGGCTTCCCACTCCAGGTACTCGGCCTTGGTCTCGGCCTTGAGTTTTTCCATGTTCATGCCGTCTCCTTTTTTGTCCGCTGCGTGCACCGGCAAAGCCAAGAGGCCCAAAACCAGGGCAGCCGCCACCGCAAGCAACCAAAAGCGCGCTTTCATAACCTGTCTCCACCAACGGTGAGGGACGTTCCCGTGCGCCGGGCGGGCGGGCAAGCCGGCCGCGACGCCGAGGGTGTATCTATAATTATAAAGTCGGGTTTTGGGGCTTTGCAGAAAAAGTGCGTCCGGACAGAACGGAAGGGCGGGCCGCCCGAACCGGCTGAATAATGAATCATGCCTCAAATCAAGGGGTTGTAATCTTGTTCCTATGGTAAAAACAAATAGTTGACGGATTTATACCCCCAAGGTTATGCTCGAATGCCTAATCCCTAAATCCTTGCCGCCCAGGCGGTCATTCACCGGAGGTGCAGCTTGAAGAGCAACCAGGACGCTGTGATCGTTTCCATGGCCCGCAGCCCCATCGGCGACTTCGGCGGGGCCTTCCTGCCCCTGCGCGCCCATCAGTTGGCCGCCCAGGTGATGCAGGCCGCCCTGAACCGGGCCGGCAACCTGGACCCGGCCCAGCTCGACGACGTGATCCTGGGCGACTGCATCCAGTGCCCGGACGAGGCCAACACCGCCCGCACCGCCATGCTCAAGGCCGGCATCCCGGTGGACGTGCCGGCGGTGACCATCCAGCGCCAGTGCTCCAGCGCCATGCAGGCGCTCGGCATGGCCGCCACCTACATCAAGGCCGGCGACTACGACCTGGTCATGGCCGGCGGCGTGGAGTGCATGAGCCACGCCCCCTACGTGCTGCCCCAGGCCCGCTGGGGCGCGCGGCTCAGGCACGGCCAGATGATGGACTCCATGTGGGAGCTGTTGCACTCCGGCTCGCCGCTCCTTGACCCGCCCGGCTACATCATGGGCCAGACCGCCGAGAACCTGGCCCGCAAGTACGGCATTTCGCGCTCCGAGCAGGACGTCATCGCCCTGCGCAGCCACAACAACGCCGAGGCGGCCATCAAGGCCGGCAAGTTCGCCCAGGAGATCGCGCCCATCACCGTGCCGGGCAGGAAGGGCGACAAGATCGTGGACACCGACGAGCACGTGCGCATGGGGCTCGTCATGGACGACCTGGCCAAGCTCAAGCCCGCCTTCGCCAAGGACGGCACGGTCACGGCCGGCAACTCCAGCGGCCTCAACGACGGCGCGGCCATCTGCATCGTGGCCAGCCGCCAGAAGGCCGCCGAGCTGGGGCTAGAGCCCATCGCCCGCATCGCGGGGGTGGCCGCCGCCGGCTGCGAGCCCTCGCTCATGGGCTGGGGTCCCGTGCCCGCCACCCAGAAGCTGATGAAAAAGACCGGCGTCAGCCTGAAGGACATCGAGCTGATCGAGCTCAACGAGGCCTTCGCCGCCCAGTACCTGGCCTGCGAGCAGGGCCTGAACCTCAACCGCGAGATCACCAACGTCAACGGCTCCGGCGTGGGCCTGGGCCACCCGGTGGGCTGCACCGGCGCCCGCATCGTCATCAGCCTTATCGGCGAGATGAAGCGCCGCGGCAACAGCCTGGGCCTGGCCACCCTGTGCGTGGGCGGCGGCATGGGCATGTCCATGCTGATCGAGAACGAGTAGCGCCTGTCGGGTGACGCCGGGGCATGGGACTGGGTGGGCAATACTACGTTTATTTGCTCACGAATCAAGGCAATAGCGTCCTGTACACCGGCGTCACCAATGATCTGATACGAAGGGTTTATGAGCACAAAAATAGGTTGAAACCTGGTTTTGCCTCGCACTACGGCGTAGACCGCCTGGTTTACTTTGAAGTTTACGAGGACATCGAGGCGGCTATCACCAGGGAAAAACAGATAAAGGCCGGTCCGCGCCGGAAGAAGATAGCCTTGATCGATGGCATGAACCCGGACTGGCGAGATCTGTACGAAGAAATAGTAGGCTAAAGGCCAGGTGTTTTTCTTGTCATTGCGAGGCGCGTCAGCGCCGTGGCAATCTCTTGAAATGCATTAAGAAGAAGAGATTGCTTCGCTTCGCTTGCAATGACAATTAGAGGCAAATGCACACGGAGGCGGTCATGGCCCAGACGCCCCAGGGTTTCGCGATCTTCGCGGCCGAGGTCGTCGCGGCCAAGGGCCCCTGCTCCGCTGGCCACCAGGTGGGCGACAAGCTGCGCCTGAGCTGCTGGGACCCAGGCGGACTCTGCGGTTACTTCTATCACGACATATTCCCGGCGCTGAGCCTGATGCAGTTCGGTGGCCACTATCCCTGGGCCGAGGACAAGGACCGCCTGGAGGTGCGCTGCCCGGACCCGGCCGTGCGCCTGACCTTGGTGATTCGACGCGAGCCCTGAGGCAGGGAAGTCCGCCCGACCAAGTTAACCACACCTCCGCTGGAGAAATAATTTCATGCTCTACGACCTGACTGACGAACAGAGGATGTTGCAGGAGACCGTGCGCAAGATCGCCCAGGAACAGATCGCCCCCGGCGCGGCCGAGCGCGACGCCAAAGGCGAGTTCGCCTGGGACGCGGTGGAGGTCTTCCGCGAGAACGGGCTCTTCGCCTGCGACTTCAAGGAGGAGTACGGCGGCGCGGCCATGGGCATGCTGGCCTTCTGCCTGGTGGTGGAGGAGGTGGCCAAGGTCTGCGGCTCCTCGGCGGTGATCCTTTTGGTGCACGAGCTGGGGGCCATGCCCATGATGCTGGCCGCCAGCGACGCGCAGAAGGCCAATTGGTTCCCCTCTCTCGCCAGCGGCGAGCACCTGGTGGCCTTCGGGCTCACCGAGCCCGGCGCGGGCTCCGACGTGGCCGGCCTGCGGACCAAAGCGGTCAAAAAGGTCGATAAGTATATTATCAACGGCACAAAGCAGTTCATCAGCCACGCCGACGTGGCCCAGTATGTCTGCGTGGCGGCCCAGACCGACCCGACGAAGGCCCCCCACAAGGGGGGCTTGAGCATCATCGTGGTGGAAAAGGGCGCGCCGGGGTTCTCCATCGGCAAGCACGAGGACAAGATGGGCATCCGGGGCTCCACCACCTGCGAGCTGGTCTTCGAGGACTGCGAGGCGCCGGCCGAAAATCTGCTGGGCCAGGAAGGCGACGGCTTCGCCATCCTGATGAAAACCCTGGACTTCACCCGGCCCTGCGTGGCCGCCCAGGCCCTGGGGCTGGCCCAGGGCGCCCTGGACTACGCCGTGGCCTACGCCAAGGAGCGGGTGCAGTTCGGCAAGCCCATCATCAGCTTCCAGGGCCTCAACTGGATGCTGGCCGACATGGCCACCCAGGTGGAGGCGGCCCGGCAACTGGTCTACAAGACCTGCGCCGTGTTCGAGAACGTGCCCAAGGATCTGTCCAAGGTGCCCAGGGAGGCGATTCGCCTGTCGGCCATGAGCAAGCTTTTCGCGGCCGAGACGGCCATGAAGGTGACCACCGATGCGGTGCAGGTGCTGGGAGGATACGGATACGTGAAAGAGTATCCGGTGGAGCGCATGATGCGCGACGCCAAGATCACCCAGATCTACGAGGGCACCAGCCAGGTGCAGAAGATCGTCATCGCCGCCGGGTTATAGGCCCCGGCGGCGCGGATGGCCGGCCCTGGGCGCTGGGCCGGCCGGGGGGGGATGCGACGGCCTGGAGCGGTTGGCCCCGCCGCTCCAGGCCGCTTCGCTTTTTCGGGCCGCCGGCCGGGGCGGCGAGCCAAGGGGCTTCCCGCCGGGGCCTGGCGATGCTAGCATGAATCAGCCGCCCCGCCAAGAAAACGGCATCGGCCCCCCAACCCAGAGGCGAGAACATGGTCGAGGTTGACGAGCGTCCGGCGGTTGCGCCCGCTGGCGAGCAGAACCTGCGCGAGCGGGTGACCAAACTGACCAAGGAGCTGGACTGGCTGGAGGCCCGCCACCGCCAGGTCTGCGAGGGCTTCCGCCAGGCGGTGGGGGTGCTGGCGGGGGCGGCCGGGCCGGGGCTGCCCCCGGCCGTGAGCGAGGCCAGCCAGGACCTCAAGCAGGCGGCGGCGGCCCAGCCGGTGGAGCCCAAGGCCCTGGCCGCGGCGGTGGACCGGCTCAAGACCGCGCTGCTGGCGGTTGGCGAAAAAGATGACTCTCTGGTCGGGACGGCCGAGGTCAGGGGCGAGGGGGTGACGGCCGGGGGCGGGCCGGGCAGCCACATCGCTTTGGCCATGCTGGAGGGCCTGCGCCTGGGCCAGCCGGAGTTCGACACCCACCTGGAGCAGTCCATCACCCTGGTGGGCGACTACATGCAACAAGGCCGGGTGCGGCCGGTGATGGGGGTCTTGGCCGATCTGCTGGACCACTACCGCCAGGAGCTGGACCGCCGCCGCCTGGCGGCGGAGAAGGCCTTGAAGGAGGTGGTTGAGGAAGTATTGACCGCCGAGTCAGAAATGGCGGCCTTCTTTCAGCAGACCCGCGACCACCTGGACCAGGCCGGCCGCGAGCACAGCGAGCGCCTGACCGGACAGATGGGCCGCCTGGTGCAGGACATCGGCCAGGCCACCAACCTGGAGCAGCTCAAGAGCGCGGCCCTGGACCACATCCGCGCCCTGCGCGACCAGATACGCGAGCACCGCAGCCAGGAGCAGAGCCTTTTGGCCCGCACCCAGGAGGAGCTGAGCAGCCTCCAGGCCACCCTGCACAAGACCCGCCAGCGCATGAGCCAGGTGGAGCAGGCCAGCCAGGTGCTGAGCAGCCAGGCCCTGACCGACCCGCTCACCGCCATCTGGAACAAGCGGGCCTTGACAGCCAAGCTAACGGAATGTCTGGAAAACGACGCCTACGCCCCGCTGTGCCTGATCGTTTTCGACATCGACAAGTTCAAGGCCATCAACGACACTTATGGCCACCAGGCCGGTGACCGCGCCCTGAAGGCCATCGCCACCCAGGCCGGGGCCAACCTGCGCTCCGACGACATCCTGTTCCGCTACGCCGGCGACGAGTTCGTCATCGTGCTCATCCGGGCCGGGCTGGAGGACGCCCACGCGGTGGCCGAGCGGGTGCGCCAGGCGGCCGAGGCCATCCGCTTCACCTGGCGCGGCAGCAACGAGCTGCGCATCACCATCTCCCTGGGCCTGGCCCAGGCCCGCCCCGGCGACAGCCCGGAGACCTTTTTCGAGCGCGCCGACCAGGCCCTGTTGCAGGCCAAGCGCAACGGCCGCAACCAGGTGGTGGTGGGGTAGGGGCAGGGGGGTGGAAGGCAGGGAGGAGGTTAAATGACCAGTTGGTCAGAAATAGGAAGGTGCGCCCTTAGGATAATATGTTGAAATAACAGCATAAAATTTCAGGACGCGCTCCCGGCCAAAATTATCAATAAAATCAATCGAGTTCGTTATAGGGGCGGATTTCGTTCCTCGCGCTTACCCCGCCAAGGCATAGGTCCCAGCAACCATCAGAATCGCGTTATTCATTAGAGCCCGACACTGTCATTGCGAGCGTAGCGAAGCAATCTCTTGATCCCACCGACATAACGCCTTGCAATATTAGAACGAAAGCGAGCAAGAGATTGCTTCGCTGCGCTCGCAATGACAGTTATTATGCCCTGTTGGCTCAGCCGTGCCAAGCAACCCTTGCCGCGCTTACATGGTCTAATCGTATAGGCGCAATAAGAGCATAGGCGGATCCTTCAACCACATTGTTTTGCTTGAAATACACGGGCGGGGATAAACCCGGCCTCTATGAAAAAACTTGCTGATATTGCTTTTGTTTCGCCGGGGCGGGGTTTATAGCCGCCCGCGCAGCTAAAATGCAGAAGCGCCGTGGTCGCGGGTAAAATCTGGCCAAAAAAAATTGACTTGCAGGTCAATAAATTGGACCGGTAGCGGCCGCGGGCGTGGCCGCCTGCCGGCGGACGCCTCAGCCCTTGACCACCGCCAGGGGCCGGGTGCGGACCACCAGGCCGGCGATGCCGGCCCCGTGCATCACCCCCACCACCTGGGTCACGTCCTTGTAGGCCTCCGGCATCTCCTCGGCCAGGGTGGCCCGGCTGCGGGCGCGCACCAGGATGTCCCGCGCGGCCAGCTCCTCGGCCAGCCGCCGGCCGCCGGCCTGCTTCTTGGCCTGGGTGCGCGAAAGCTCCCGGCCCGCGCCGTGGGCGCTGCTGGCGAAGGTCTCGGCCTCGGCCCGGGCGGTGCCTTTCAGGACATAGCTGGCCCGTCCCATGTCGCCGGGCACCAGCACCGGCTGGCCCACCGCCCGGTAGCGCTCCGGCAGCTCGGCATGCCCCGGCCCCAGGGCGCGGGTGGCGCCCTTGCGGTGGACCCAGAGCGGGCGCGGCCGCCCCTCCACCAGGTGGGTCTCCAGCTTGACCACGTTGTGGGCCACATCGTACAACAAGCCCAGGCCCAGGGCGGCCGGCCCCAGACCCAGGACGCGCATGGCGATTTCCCGCACCTTTTGCGATAATAATTGGCGGTTGTTGAACGCAAAGTTGGCCGCCGCCGCCATGGCGGCCAGGTAGGCGCGGCCGTTGGGCGAATCCGGCCGGGTGGCCACCAACTGCCGGTCCGGGGGATGGACGGCCTGGGGGTCCTTGGAGAGCAGGCGCAGGTAGTCGTCGCAGACCTGGTGGCCCAGGCCGCGGGAGCCGGAGTGGATCCAGACCACCAACTGGCCTGAAAACAGGCCGAAGGCCTCGGCCGCCGCCGGGTCGTAAACCTCCTCCACCCGGCCCAGCTCCAGGAAATGGTTGCCCGCCCCCAGGCTGCCGGCCTGGTCGCGGCCGCGGGTCAGGGCGCGCTGGCTCACCGCGTCCGGGTCCGCGCCGGGCAAGGCCCCGCCGGCCTCGCAGAAGGTCAGGTCCTCCGCCCCGCCCAGGCCGCGTCCCACCGCCCAGGCCGCGCCCTGGCGCATGACCGCGGCCAGCTCGGCGTCCTGGAGGCGATGCGCCCCGCCCTCGCCCACTCCGGCCGGCACCCCGGCGGCTAGTGCGTCAATCAATCTGGACAAAGTAGCTTTGTCGAGGTCTTCCGCCCTGAGCTTGCTGCGCAGGAGCCGCACCCCGCAGTTGATGTCATAACCCACCCCGCCGGGGGAGACCACGCCCGTCTGGGGGTCGAAGGCCGCCACCCCGCCGATGGGGAAGCCGTAGCCCTGGTGGGCGTCGGGCATGGCCAGGGCCGGACCCACGATGCCGGGCAGGGCGGCCACGCCCTTAAGCTGCTCCAGGCTGCCGTCGGCGGCCAGGCGCGCCAGCAGGTGGCGGTCGGCCAGGACCAGGGCGTCGCAGAGCATCGCCCCCTGGCGGGGGATGCGCCAGCGGTAGTCATCTATTTTAACGATATCGCCCTTGGCGCCGGCCATGACTTCCTCCACTGGGGGTCAGACGTCCAGGATGACCTGGCCTCGCCAGCCGGAGCCGGCGGGCTCCACCCTGGCCTGGTGATAGGTGGCGGCCTTGACCGGTTCGCCGGGACGGTGCTCGGCCCGGCGGGGAATCACCCCCAGCCGGCCGGCCAGGCGCAGCGGGGTCAGCTCGTCCAGCTCCAGGGCCACGCTGACCAGGCCCTCGCCGTCAAGGCGGTAGATCACCTCGCCCAGGAGCTCCACCAGCAATTCGGCGTGGTCGGAGCCGGTCAGCTCCAGGGGCAGCCAGGCCAGCTCGCCGTCGCGGGGGCCCTTTATCATCAGCTCGGCCAGGGCCACGGCCGCGGCGGAGAAGAGTTCGGGCAGGCTGTCGGCCCGGACCCAGAGGCCCAGATCGGCGGTGTGGGCGATGGCGCCGGACTCGGCCTTCATGCCGGCTCCTTTAACCTTGGTGGTGATATAATACTATATGTTGTTTGTTGAAATAAATATTTAACAACATACGGTATGCAAACCGGCAATACACGGACAAGAACCCGCCTCATTTATTGGGTTCCCTTTGCATTCATGTTACAGCAAAATAAAGGGCAAGAGATACGCGGACCCGCCCGCAACGGCGGGGAGGCAAGTGCGTGCAAGCTGAGCGGGCGCGGCCGCCGGGCCGCGGGGGAGGCTGGGCGTGCGGAGAAAAGCGTGGTGGCTTGGGGTGTTGGCGTTGACGGCCCTGATCCTGGCCGGGGGGCCGGTCCCGGCGGAGGCGGCCGGCGCGCGCGGGGCGGGTCCGGGCCTGGTCCCGGCCGGGAGGTTCGAGGTGGGGCTCTCGGCGGCCTGGCTTTCGCTAGAGCGCTTCCAGGACACCCGCGAGAGCTTCCGCGAAGCGGATGGCGAAACCGGCTCCGAACCCTCGACCAACCTGAAGATCCGCAACGACCGCACCTACATGGTCAACCTGACCTACGGCCTGACCCGCTGGCTGAGCCTGCGCGCCGGCCTGGGCCTGGTGGAGGGCGGCAGCATCCAGGAGACCCTGAGCAACGGCAATTGGGAGGCCAAGCTCAAGTCGCACCTGGTCTGGGGCCTGGGCGCGCGCGCCCTGGTCTGGGAGGGCGGCCCCGGCCTGGGCCTCACCGCCGGGCTGGGCTACCTGCGCTACGACGACCGCGGCATCAAGTATTGGCAGTACCCCAACGGCGGCAACACCTCCGAGGCCGGAGTGGGCGTGGACGGCCAGGTGGACTACTGGCGGGTGGAGGCCGACCTGCGCCTGCACTGGAGCCTGGGCCGCTGGCGGCCCTTCGTGGGCGGGGCCTACGCCTACTCCGAAATCACGGACAAGGACCGCTGGAGCTATCCCGACGGCGGTTGGAGCCGCTATGATTTCGCCAGCAAGAGCGCGGACCGCTGGGGCCTGCTGGGCGGCCTGGAGGCCGAGATCATCCCCGGCCTCAACCTGATCGTGCAGGGCATGCTGCTGGCCAGGGAGGAGATAGGCCTCTCCTTGAGCTACGATTTTTAGCCAAACTATTCCAGGTGCGGATTAATCAACCCAGTCCGCGCCGGTCAAGACAGGGGAGGCTGACATGCGCGGGTCGAAGTTCATCGTGGCGTTGGCGTTGGCGGCGGCGTTGCTGGGCGCGGGCCAGGCCGGGGCGGCCGGGCCCGCGGGAGCGTCCGGGCCGGCGGCCCAGATCGGGCCATGGCCGGTGGCGGCCACGGGCCGGGTGCAGGTCAGCCTGGGCGGAAGCTGGGTCTGGGATGAGGGTTTCAAGGACGCCATCCAGACCGCGGTGATCTCCGGCCAGGGAGCCTCCCAGGCCCTGGCCCGCGACCTGCGTTTCGAGGATGACCGCTGGTGGCTGTTGCGGGTGGCCTATGGCCTGCACCCGCGCCTGACCGCCCACCTGACCCTGGGCCAGGTGGAGGGCGGCCGGCTGTGGCAGGGCCTGCCCAGCGGCGAGTGGAGCGCCGTGCTGCGGCCGAGCCTGGTCTATGGCGGCGGGCTCAGCGGGCTGGTCTGGCAGGGCCCCCAGGGCTGGGGGGTGCGGGCCGGCCTGGAATACCTGCGCTACGACAACCGCGGCATCGCCACCTGGTACGCCCCGGACGGCACGCCCACCGAGTCCTACGGCTCCTCGGCCACCGGCCAGGTGGACTACTGGCGGCTGTCCGGCGGGGCGGTGCTCTATAAGACCTGGGGCTGCCTCACCCCCTGGGCCGGGCTCAGCCTGGCCCACGCCCAGTTCAAGGAGAACGACCGCGACGCCAACAACCTGGACGCAACCGTCATCGACTACGACTTCGCCAGCAAGAGCGAGGACATCGTGGGGGCGATGGCCGGCCTCAACTGGCAGGCCCGGCCGGATCTCAGCCTGGGCATCATGGCCAACTTCCTCAACCGGGACGAGGTCGGGCTGATGCTGAGCTACGGATTCTAGTTAAAGTGGCTTAAACGCGTCGGAAAACGCCGCAAAGGGCAAAAGGCGGGCGGGGATAAACCCCGCCCCTTGTATGTTAGTAGTTATGTGTCTCAGTGCGTGTCAGACCGTCCGCCCCTTGGGTTCGAGCCCGTTTTGTAGCGTGAGTCGTCACGCACTTCCCATCATAACCCGAACGGTTGCCAG
>JBMORH010000017.1:0-11683 GCA_049322275.1 Thermodesulfobacteriota bacterium | reverse complement strand
GCCCCGGCCGCCGCTCCCTCCCCGGCCGAGGAAGCCGAGGAGGCCGAGAAGCGCCGGCGCCGGGGCAGGCGCGGCCGCCGGCCCCGCCCGGCCGGAGAGGCTGGCGGCCAGGAGGGCCAGGACAGGGAATAGAACGCGCAGTCCGTTGGTCGCCCGGCCGAGTGGCCGGGCCAACCAAACGGCCCGAAAGGATTTCGCCATGAGCGACGTCTTCTACCTCACCACGCCCATCTACTACGTCAACGCCGAGCCCCACCTGGGCCACGCCTTCTCCACCATCGTCTGCGACGTGGCCGCCCGCTTCCACCGGCTCCTGGGCTATGACGCCCGCTTCCAGACCGGCACCGACGAGCACGGCGACAAGATCGCCGAGGCGGCGGCCAAGGCCGGCGTCACCCCCAAGCAGTACGCCGACCGCGTCAGCGGCCTGTTCCGCGCCCTGTGGCCCCAGCTGGGCATCAGCCCGGACCATTTCATCCGCACCACCGACCCGGAGCACGTCCAGGCCGTGCGCCACGTGCTGCAAAAGGTCCATGACGCCGGCGACATCTACCTGGGCCGCTACGGCGGGCACTACTGCGTGGGCTGCGAGCGCTTCCTCACCGAGAAGGAGCTGGTGGAGGGCAACTGCCCGGACCATCGGAAGCCGCCGGTCTGGATCGAGGAGGAGAACTACTTCTTCCGCATGGGCGACTACGCCGAGGCGCTCAAGCAGCACATCGCCAGCCACCCGGACTTCATCCGGCCGGAGCGCTACCGGAACGAGGTGCTGGCCTTTTTGGACCAGGGCCTGGAGGACCTGTGCATCAGCCGGCCCAAGAGCCGGCTGACCTGGGGCATCGAGCTGCCCTTCGACGACCGCTTCGTCACCTACGTCTGGTTCGACGCGCTCATCAACTACATGACCGGCGTGGGCTATCCCGACGGGCCGCTTTTCCAGCGCTACTGGCCCGCCGCCCAGCACCTGATCGCCAAGGACATATTAAAACCCCACGGCATCTACTGGCCGACCATGCTCATGTCCCTGGCCAAGGCCCTGGGCCGGCCCCAGGACGCCCTGCTCTATCAGCACCTGAACGTGCACGGCTACTGGAACGTGGGCGCGGGCAAGATGAGCAAGAGCCTGGGCAACGTGGTCAAGCCCCTGGACCTGGCGGGGGTCTACGGCGTGGACGCCTTCCGCTATTTCCTCCTGCGCGAAATGACCTTCGGCCTGGACGCGGCCTTTTCCGAGGAGCTCTTGGTCGAGCGCTACAACGCCGATCTGGCCAACGACCTGGGCAACCTGTTCAGCCGGGTGCTGAACATGCTGTCGCAATATCGCGGCGGGGTGGTGCCGGAGCCCCTGGCCCCGGCCGAGGACGCCCGCGAGCTGCGCCGCCTGGCCGCCCGCACGGTGGAGGACTACGCCCGCCACATGCAGGCCTTCCAGTTCCACCAGGGCCTGATGGCGGTCTGGCACCTGATCGGCGAGGCCAACCGCTTCGTGGTCAAGACCGAGCCCTGGACCCTGGCCAAGGACCCCGGCCAGTCCGCCCGCCTGGACCTGGTGCTGAACACCCTGGTGCAGACCCTGGCCGACGTGACGGTGCTCATCAGCCCGGTGATGCCGGAGACGGCCGGACGCATGGCAGAGCACCTGGGCCTGGAGCTGCCGGAGCTGATCGGCCTGGAGCGCCTGAATCTCGCCGGGCTGGTGCCGGCCGGGACGGTCATCGCCAAGCCCCCGGCGCTGTTCCCGCGCATCGACACCGCCAAGGTGCAGGCCAAGGCCCAGAAGGCCGAGGCCAAGGCCGGCCACAAGCCGGCCCCGGCCGCCGCCCCGGCCGAGGCTCCGGCCGCCAAGACCAAGGAGAAGAAGATGGCCAAGGCCCCCATCGAGCCGGCGGCCGAGCTGACCTATGAGGAGTTCGCCCGCGTGGACCTCAAGCTGGGCCGGGTGCTTACCGCCGCCAAGGTCGAAGGCGCCGACCGCCTGCTGCATCTGAGCGTGGACCTGGGCGAGGCCGAGGGGCCGCGCGGCATCGTGGCCGGCATCGCCCAGCACTACGCCACGGAGGAGCTGGTGGGCCGCCAGGTGGTGGTGGTGGCCAACCTCAAGCCGGTCAAGCTCAAGGGCATCGAGAGCCGGGGCATGGTCCTGGCGGCGGTGGGCGGGGACCAGGTCCGCGTGGTGGCCCCGGACCGCATGCTCCCGCCGGGCAGCAAGGTCCGCTAGGCGCGGGCCGCGACGGCCATATACGGGTCGGGGTCGCGGGCCGCGCCCTGCGGCCGGCTTGACGTCACCCCAAGTCCTTGCTATCGTCACCCATTGCTATGGCCTATAAATCAGCCCGGAGGCCGCCATGGACCTGCGCCGGTTGCAGGTGTTCGCCAAGGTTTACGAACGCCGTTCGTTTTCCCGCGCCGCCGACGAGGTGCTGCTCAGCCAGCCCACCGTGAGCGGGCACATCAAGACCCTGGAGGAGGAGCTGGGGGTGCGGCTTTTCGACCGCCTGGGCCGGGACATCATGCCCACCCGGGCCGCCGAGCTGCTTTTCGAGCACGCCAGGCGCATCCTGGCCATGGTGGAGGAGGCCCAGCGGGCGGTGGACGCCTTCCTGGGCCGGCTCAAGGGCGAGCTCTTAGTGGGCGGCTCCACCATCCCCGGCCAGTACGTGCTGCCGGAGTTCATCGGCCGTTTCCGCCTGCTGCACCCGGAGGTGAGCGTGACGCTCTCCATCGGCGACACCGGCGAGATCACCGAGCGGGTGCTCAGGGGCGACCTGGAGCTGGGGGTGGTGGGGGCGGCCCTGGAGGAGGACCGCCTGGCCTTCACCCCCCTGATGGACGACCAGGTGGTGCTGGCAGCCTGGCCCGGCCATCCCCTGGCCGGCCGCCGCCTGAAGCCCGCCGACCTGCCCACCATCCCGGTGGTGCTGCGCGAACCGGGCAGTGGCACTCGCATGGCCCTGGCCAGGGCCATGAAAAAGGCCGGGCTGGAGCTGAAGGACCTGAGCGTGGCCGCCCAGATGGGCTCCACCATGGCCGTGCTGCAGGCGGTGCGGGCCCAGGTGGGGGTGGGGGTGCTTAGCCGCCTGGCCCTGGCCGACGACCTGGCCGCCGGCCGGGTCATCGAGCTGGACCTGCCCGGCCTGGACCTCAAACGCCAGTTCTTCCTGGTCACCCGCAAGCGCCGCACCCACTCCCCGGCCGCCCAGGCCTTCATGGCCCTGTGCCTGGCCGTCCTGGACGCCCCGCCGGCCGGGGCCTGACCATGGGCGTGGTCATCGACATCCCCGGCTGGCGGCGGCTGGAGCTGGATCATTTGGTGCTGGATCTAAACGGCACCCTGGCCCGCGACGGCGCGCTGCTGGGCGGGGTGACCGGGCTGGTGATGCAACTGAGCCAGCGCCTGACCGTGCACCTGGCCACGGCCGACACCTTCGGCGGGGCCGAGAGCCTGCTCCCGCCCCCGGTGCGCCTGACCCGGCTCGCCCCCGGCCAAGAGGCCGAGCAGAAACTCGCGCTGGTGCGGCGACTGGGCGCGGAGCGCTCGGCGGCCCTGGGCAACGGGGCCAACGACGCCCTGATGCTGGCGGCCGCCGCCCTGGGCGTGGCGGTGATCGGGCCGGAGGGCGCGGCCATGGCGGCCCTGAACGCGGCCGACGTGGTGGTGGGCGACCCCCTGGCCGGCCTGGAGCTCCTGCTGCACCCGGACCGCCTGCGCGCCACCCTGCGCCGCTAAACGGGCAATTTTACTAACTTGCCGTAAGTTGCCCGCCGGGCCAGGGACGGCCCGGCTTCTTTGCTCCCTCGCGGGCCAGGCATGGCCCGCCGGGCGCGTCAGCGCCCGCCAGGCCGGGCAAAACCACGGGGTCCCCGCAAAGCGCAAGCTTTGTGGGGTGGAGCCCCGTTTTTGCCCGGCCGTTGCCCGCCGGGCCAGGGACGGCCCGGCTTCTTTGCTCCCTCGCGGGCCAGGGATGGCCCGCCGGGCGCGTCAGCGCCCGCCAGGCCGGGCAAAACCACGGGGTCCCCGCAAAGCGCAAGCTTTGTGGGGTGGAGCCCCGTTTTTGCCCGGCCGTTGCCCGCCGAGCCAGGGACGGCCCGGCTTCTTTGCTCCCTCGCGGGCCAGGGATGGCCCGCCGGGCGCGTCAGCGCCCGCCAGGCCGGGCAAAACCCCGTTTTTGCCCGGCCGTTGCCCGCCGGGCCAGGGACGGCCCGGCGGGCAGGAGATAGTAGGGCTCCCCTCCCCCAAAATACGGGTTTCCCCCCATGGCCCCTGGCGGGGCGCTTGTCTAAGATGGTCACTGAAGCCGTGGGCTTGCCGCCTGGAACCTGGGCGCGCCGCCGGCTTGGCATTGTCGCTTGCCCCAGCGAGGAAGGGCATGGGCGAGTTTCCCCTGCCGCGCATCAAGGACTTCATCCGCCGGGTGGTGCCGTTCGACACCCTGGACGAGCAGGAGTTGTCGGCGGTGGTGGCGCGCATGGAGATCGCGTACTTCCCCCGCGACGAGGTCATCATCCGGGCCGGCGGGCCGCCGGCGACGGACCTGGCCATCATCCAGTCGGGCTCGGTCAAGGTGGCGCTGCCCGACGACGCCGGCGGGGAGATACTCATCGACATCCGGGGCGAGGGCGACACCTTCGGGGCGGTGAGCCTGTTGCAGGGCAGCCAGGCCCTGTTCGACGTGGTGGCGCGCGAGGACGTCATCGCCTTTTTGCTGCCGGCGGCCGACTTCAAGGCGTTGATCGCCCGCAAGCCGGCCTTCAACCACCACTTCAGCTTCAGCCTGGCCCGCAATCTCCAGGCGGTGCGGCGCACGCCCTCGGCCTGCTTCTCGGCCACGGGCGGGGGCGAGTCCCTGGGTCTGGACGCGCAACTGGCCCGCAGCCTGGTCAGCGAGCTGATGACCACGTCGCTTTTGACCTGCCCGCCGGGCACCAGCGTGCGGGAGGCGGCGCGGCTGATGACCCGGCGGCGGGTGGGCTCGGTGGTGGTGGCCGCGCCAGAGGGTCCGCCGCTGGGCATCCTGACCGACACCGACCTGCGGGCGCGGGTGCTGGCCGGCGGGGCCGATCCCCAGGCGCCGGTGAGCGAGGTGATGAGCCGGCCGGTGCGCTCGATCCACCCCAAGGCCTTCGCCTTCGAGGCCATGCTGGAGATGATCCGCCACCGCATCCACCATTTGGTGGTGAGCGATGGCTCGCATCCCATCGGGGTCATCAGCGACCATGATCTCAGGGTGGTCACCGGCGCGGCCCCGGTGGGGGTGGTGCGCGACCTGGACAAGATCCACAGCCTGGACGAGCTGGAGCTGGTGCACCACAAGCTGGACCCGGTGCTGGAGATGCTCCTGCGCCTGGGCGGCAGCGCGCAGTACATGCTGGATTTGGCCAGCGAGTTCAACGACCGGTTGGCCATCAAGGTGCTGGAGCTGACCGAGCAGGAGATGGCCGACCAGGGGCTGGGTCGGGCGCCGGCGGCCTATGGCTGGCTGGCCCTGGGCTCGGCCGGCCGGCGCGAACAGGCCCTGCGCACCTGCCAGATGAACGGGCTGATCTACGCCGACCCCGCGCCGGAGGCGGCCGAGCGGACGCGGGCCTGGTTCCTGGATCTCGCCCGGCGGGCGGTGGAGCGGCTGGGCCAGGCCGGCTTCCCCCAGTGCCCGGACGGCCTGATGGCCAGCCAGCCGGCCTGGTGCCAGGACCGCGCCGGCTGGTCGCGGACCATGCTGGACCTGATCGGCGAGCGCGACCAATGCGTGATGCCCCAGGCCGGGCCGCTGTTCGACCTGCGCGGCGTGCACGGCCGGGTGGATTTCGCGCTCCAGTTGCAGCGCCAGGTGCAGCGGGCGGTGGAGGCCAACCGGACCTTCCTGGGCCGCCTGGCCAGGGTGCTGCCCTATGAGCGGCCGCCTTTGGGGTTTTTGCGCGAGTTCGTGGTGGACAAGAGCGGGGAGTACCAGAACCGGCTGGATCTGAAGATGCGGGGGCTTTCGCCCTTGGTCCACGCGGTGCGGGTGCTGGCCCTGGAGCAGGGGCTCATGGCCACCGGCACCCTGGAGCGGCTGGAGGGCCTGGCCCGGCGGGGGGTGCTGGCCGAGCGTTTCGTCGGCGATCTGCGCGAGGCCTTCAGCTTCATCACCCTGCTGCGCATCGCCCGTCACCTGGAGGCCCGCGCGGCCGGCCTGGAGCCCGACAGCTTCGTGGCCCCGGCCAGCCTGAGCCAGGTGCAGCGCAAGATGCTCAAGGACAGCTTCGGGGTCATCAACGAGCTGCAAACGCTCCTGGCCCAGCGCCATCAGGACCAGATGGTCGCCTGACATCCACGCCGGGCGCGGGAGTGACGCGGCTTGAACCTGACCCTGGCCAAGGCGCGCAACCGCTGGCTGCGCTTTTATCTGCGCGGACGCCGGCTGGACCCGCGGGCGCGCGCCAACCTGGCCGCCCTGGACGGCCTGCGCCTGGACGAACCGGCTCGGAGCCACCGGTTCGTGGTGGTGGATCTGGAAACCACCGGCCTGGATCCCGGCAAGGACCGCGTGGTCAGCGTGGGGGCTTTCCGCATGGTGGGGGGCAGGGTGCGCCTGGGCGAGGTTTTCTGCGAACTGTGCAACCCCGGCCGGGACATCCCGGTGGAGTCGATCAAGGTCCACGCCATCGTGCCGGACATGATCCGCCAGGCCCGCCCGGCCTGGGAGGTGTTCCGCGACTTTTTGGAGTTTCTGGGCACCGACATCCTGGTGGCCCACTACGCGCCCTTCGACGTCTATTTCATGAACCGGGTGATGCGGACCTCCTTCGGGTTCCCGCTGCAAAACCTGATGCTGGACACGGTGGAGCTTTGCCGCACCACCATGCTCAAGCCAGACCCCTATGGCGTCTACCTGGATTTCCGCAAGTGCAGCCTGGACGCCCTGGCCGAGCTTTTCGAGCTTGAGGTGCCCGAACGCCACACCGCCCTGGGCGACGCCCTGGCCACGGCGCTAATCTTCCAGCGTTTTTTGCAAAAGCTGGAGGCCCAGGGGAGCGGCCGGCTGCGGGACCTGGTGCGGCTGGGGGCCGCGGCGTCCTGAAGGCCGGCGCGCGCGGCGGCGCGGGGGCCGGCCGGCAGGGCTGAAATATCCGGGCGCGGTGCGCTATATTGGAGCAATGCATGCTTCACCGTCGCCGAGCGTTCGCAACCCAGCCTGCTCCGGGCTGATGCCGGGTGGGTCATCGTCTTAAGCGGGACAGCCGATCACGACCAAAGCGGGAGGAGGAATTCATGGCGGACGACAAAGTGATGGAAAAGGGCGGCCTCTACTACCCACCCCAGGCGTTTTCGCAAAAGGCCTGGATCAAGAGCATGGAGCAGTACCACCAGATGTATGACCGCTCCATCTCCGATCCGGAGGGCTTCTGGTCCGAGGTGGCCGATGGCTTCCACTGGGACAAGAAGTGGGACAAGGTCTGGGAGTACAACTACCACCGCAGCAAGGGCCCCATCTCCATCAAGTGGTTCCTGGGCGGCAAGACCAACATCACCTACAACTGCCTGGACCGCCACCTGGCCGCCCGCGCCGACCAGCCGGCCCTCTTGTGGGAGGGCAACGAGCCGGGCGAGGACCGGGTGCTCACCTACCGCCAGGTCTGGGAGCTGGTCACCAAGTTCGCCAACGTGCTCAAGTCGTTCGGCATCAAGAAGGGCGACCGGGTCACCATCTACCTGCCCATGATCCCGGAGCTGGCCGTGGCCATGCTGGCCTGCGCGCGCATCGGGGCCATCCACAGCGTGGTCTTCGGCGGCTTCTCGGCCGAATCCTTGAAGGACCGCATCGTGGACAGCCGGTGCAGCCTGCTCATCACCAGCGACGGCACCTACCGCGGCGGCAAGGCGGTGACCCTCAAGCAGATCGCCGACGACGCCCTCAATGGCAGCGAGAAAGAGGGCGTGAAGGTGGCCCGCTGCGTGGTGGTCCAGCGGGTGGGCGAGGGCAAGGGCATCGACTGCCCCATGGTGGGCGGGCGCGACCTGTGGTGGCACGAGCTGATGGCCAAGGCCGAGACGGGCTGCGACCCGGTGTGGATGGACGCCGAGGACCCGCTGTTCATCCTCTACACCAGCGGCTCCACCGGCAAGCCCAAGGGCGTCTTGCACACCACCGGCGGCTACATGGTCTACGTGAGCCTGACCCACAAGTACGTCTTCGACTACCACGACGGCGACATCTACTGGTGCACCGCCGACATCGGCTGGGTCACCGGCCACAGCTACATCCTCTACGGGCCCTTGCTCAACGGGGCCCAGAGCCTGATGTTCGAGGGCGTGCCCACCTATCCCGACGCCGGCCGGTTCTGGGAGGTGGTGGACAAGTGGAAGGTGAACATCTTCTACACCGCGCCCACCGCCATCCGGGCCATCATGCGCATGGGAGACGAGTTCGTCAAAAAGCACAGCCGCGCCAGCCTGAAGCTCCTGGGCACCGTGGGCGAGCCCATCAACCCGGAGGCCTGGCGCTGGTACCACGAGGTGGTGGGCGAGGGCCGCTGCCCCATCGTGGACACCTGGTGGCAGACCGAGACCGGCGGCATCCTCATCACCCCGCTGCCGGGCGCCACCCCCACCAAGCCCGGCTCGGCCACCTTCCCCTTCTTCGGGGTGCAGCCGGCCCTGGTGGACGAACAGGGCCAGGTCATCGAGGGCAACGACGTCAGCGGCCGCCTGGTGATGAAGGCCCCCTGGCCGGGGCAGTTGCGCACCACCTACGGCAGCCACGAGCGCTTCGAGCTGGTCTACTTCAGCGATTTCGACGGCTGCTATTTCACCGGCGACGGCTGCAAGCGCGACGCCGACGGCTACTACTGGATCACCGGCCGGGTGGACGACGTCATCAACGTCAGCGGCCACCGCATGGGCACCGCCGAGGTGGAGAGCGCCCTGGTCAGCCATGTGGCCGTGGCCGAGGCCGCAGTGGTGGGCTTCCCCCACGAGATCAAGGGCCAGGGCATCTACGCCTACGTGACCCTGAAGATCGGCAACGAGTACACCGACGCCCTGAAGAAGGAGCTGGTGGCCCACGTGCGCAAGGAGATCGGCCCCATCGCCACCCCGGACGTGATCCACTGGGCGCCGGGGCTGCCCAAGACCCGCTCCGGCAAGATCATGCGCCGCATCCTGCGCAAGATGGCCGCCGACGAGTTGGACCAGCTGGGCGACACCAGCACCCTGGCCGACCCCGGCGTCATCGGCACCCTCATCGAGCTGAAGGGCAAGTAAACCAAAACCCCGCGGGGCTCTTCCCAAAAAGAGGGCCCCGCGGGCCCCGGCTCCGGCCGCAGACACCGGGCTGCCGCCCAGCAACCCCGTACGCTTCCAGCACCTGATCGCCGCTTGGGGGGAAACGAGGACGACAGCATGACCGCCGCCGGCCCGCCCGCGTTGAGCGCCCGCGAGTTGCTCGAATTTTTCCGCGCCACCCCGCCCTTCGCCGAGCTGACCCCGCCGGTGCTGGAGTCCCTGGCCGCCCGCTGCGGCCAGGAGTTCCACCCCAAGGGCGCCACCATCCTGACCAGGGCCAAGAGCCAGGTGACCCACCTGCGCCTGATCCACCACGGCCAGGTGCGGCTTTTCTTGCGCGACGAGAACGGGGCCGAGTCCATGGTGGAGTTTCGCGGCCGCGGCCAGGCGGTCGGCGCCCTGGGCATCCTGCGCGAGAGCCTTTCCAACCTGGACGTGGTGGCCGAGAAGGACACCGTGTGCGTCCTGGTGGGGCGCGACGACTTCCTGAGCCTGACCGAGAGCCAGCCCCGCTTCGCCCAGTACTACCTTAAGCACATCAGCGAGGCCTACGTGGGCAAGGCGCTGACCGAGCTGGCCCGGCCCCGGCTCTCTCCCGGCGGCAACGAGGGCTCGCTCTACCTGTTCACCGCCCAGGTGGGCGACCTGGCCCGGCGCCGGCCGGTGACCATCCCGGCCGGCGAGCAGGTGCAGCGGGCGGCGGCGCTGATGAGCCAGGAGCGGGCCGGCTGCCTGCTGGTCACCGACCCGGCCGGGGAGATCATCGGCATCGTCACCGACCGCGACCTGCGCAACAAGGTCGTGGCCGCCGGGCGCGACTTCCGCTCCCCGGTGGCCGAGATCATGACCGCCCCGGTCCAGGCCGTGTCCACCCACACCTCCGCCTTCGACGCCCTGCTGGAGATGATGCGCCGCCGGGTGCACCACCTGGCCATCGAGAAGCAGGGCCGGGTGGTGGGGGTCATCAGCGGCCACGACCTCATGGTGCTCCAGGGCACCAGCCCCCTGTTCCTGGTGCGCGAGATCATGGCCCAGGACAAGATCGAGGGGCTCTACGACCTCTCGCTCAAGAGCCCGCGCGTGGTGCGCTCGCTCATCTACGAGGGCGCCAAGCCGGGCTACGTCTGCCGGCTCATCACCCTGATCAACGACCACATCCTGGACCGCCTGCTCAGCCTGCTCATCCAGGATATCGGCCAGCCGCCGCTGCCCTTCTGCTGGCTTTTGATGGGCAGCGAGGGCCGGCGCGAACAGACCTTCCGCACCGACCAGGACAACGGCCTGATCTACCGCGATCCCGCCGACCAGGACGAGGCCAGGGCGGCCGCCCAGTACTTCGCCGACTTCGGGGCCCAGGCCATCGAGCACCTGGTGCGCTGCGGCTTCGCCCGCTGCAAGGGCGGCATCATGGCCAGCAACCCCACCTGGTGCCAGCCCTATTCCATCTGGCGGGGCTATTTCGAGCGCTGGGTGGCCACGCCGGAGCCCAAGGACGTGCTCCACGCCACCATCTTCTTCGACTTCCGGGCCGGCTGGGGCGAGCTGGAGCTGGGCGAGCGCCTGCGCGGCCACCTGATGAACATCGTCAGCGGCCAGGACGTGTTCCTGCGCTTTCTGGCCAAGGACACCCTGACCACCCCCACCGCGCTCTCCACGTTCTTCCGCAACTTCATCACCGAGCGCGAAGGCCCCCACAAGGGCCGGCTGGATCTGAAGACCCGCGGCCTGGTGCCCTTCGTGGATTTCGCCCGCCTGCTCAGCCTCAAGCACGGCGTGCGCGAGACCAACACCCTGGAGCGCCTGGCCCGCCTGGACGAGCAGGGCCGCCTGAGCCACGAGCTCTATCTCAAGATCAGCCAGTCCTACGAGTTCATGATGCAGCTTCGGCTGGTGCACCAGCAGGTGCTGCACGAGGAGGGCCTGGAGCCGGACAACTTCGTGGATCCCCAGCAGCTCAGCGAGCTGGAGCGCTCCACCCTCAAGGAGGCCTTCGCGGTGGTGGCCGAGATCAAGTCCGTCCTGCGCGAGCTGTTCCAGTTAGGCTCGGCCTGAGCCGGAGTCCCGGCCCCGGCGGGGGAGGGGGCCTGGAAAAGACGACCGGCGGGCAGGCCGCGCGATATTAACGCGGTCGCGGGCCGAAACTTCTCGCCGCCCCCCTCTCCCCCAATGGAGCGAGGGGGCCGGAAAAGGCGGAAAGAGATTGCTTCGTCGCCTTAAGGCTCCTCGCAATGACAAGAGGGACGGGCGGGGATAAACCCCGCCCCTACGAAATCCAAGGCAAAACCGAATTTATCTTTGTAGCAACCGTGTTCATGTTCAAGCGGCTAAGGTGAGTGGTTGCCAAGTTTTTTTGTTTTTGACCATGGCGTTGAGGGTGACGATCATCTTTCTCATGACGGCGGTCAGCGCCACTTTGTAAGG
>JBMORH010000016.1:0-12096 GCA_049322275.1 Thermodesulfobacteriota bacterium | reverse complement strand
TCAAGGTGGAGATGGTGCACGGGGAGCCTTTGCTCACCCGCGAAGCCATGCGCCGGGCGGTGTTCGAATACATCGAGATTGACTACAACCGGGCCAGGAGACATAGTGCCAATGGGTACCGGAGCCCGTTGGCCTTTGAGTCCCAAAAAGTCGCTTAGCGATCTGTCCGCTGTACGTGGGCAAGATCAATGAGCTTAAGAGTACGCTTGCGGCTGACCCTGACCCCGTCCATGATGCGCAAGCGCGCCCACACCTTGCGGTGCCCTTCGCCATGGAACTCGGAGCGGGCAAGGTCATGAACGATAAAGGCCAGCAGCTGCTCGTCAGTCCACTTGGGCTTGGGGCCTCTCTTGCCGCCGGCCTTGGTGGAGGCGGCAGCCTGGCCGGCGTATAAAGAGGAGCGCGCCAAGGACAAGACCGCGCAGGCCCTCTTCACTCCATAGGGCTTGCCGGTGGCCGGGGAGATCGCCTGGCTCACTTGCGCGATCTCCCCTTGCCGAAAGGGCCTTGCTTCTCCACCCGCATCCGCAACAGCTCGTTCTCCATGCTCAGTTCGCCGATCCGCTTCAGCGCCTGGTCCAGGTCCCTCTTCAGCGGATCGCCCTCGCGCTCCTTCAGGGCCGTTTCTATCCCCGCCAGCGCCTTGCTGCGCCACTGCTCCAGGCGATATATCTCCACGCCCAGCTCCCTGGACAACAATTGCACCGACTCGCCGCGCAGCAGGCGCAGCACCACATCACGCTTGCGCCTCAGGCTCCAGCGCTGGTCGGGCTCCAGGGGGCCGACCTGGCCGCCAGTCGTGGGCTTGCCTCCAGTCGCCCTACGGGCTCCTTCCGTCAAGCCCACGACCTCTCCCATCTCCCGCTTCTCCGCTGCCATCCCAATGCCTCCTTGTCCACGTCTCGGGTCTGTTTATCCCAATTCCGTGTCCAAAGAAACCGGGGGCACCTCAATTCGGCTTAGCCCGGGATGGAGCCGGCCGCGGAGGGCAGGCCGGCCAACAGCCGCTTGCCATCGCGGCCGCAATTGAACAGCAAGTCGACCGCCGACAGGAAAGGCAGGAACCCTTCGTATTGCTGCTGATAGGGGGCCGGCTGGTAATTCTGGAATTCCACCCGGATGCCGGCGCGCGTGAACCGCTCCAGGTCCAAGTAGTTGCGACCGCTGGCCCCCTCATAGAACACGTCGCCGCCCAACTGGCTGATGATATGGACCAGGCGGCCGGTGGGGTCGGGGTCGCTCACCGCCAGGCTGCTGGAAAGCACCAGCTCGTATTCAATGCCCAGCCAGCCGGCCAGCAGCTCGATCAAGGCCAGGTCCAGATCCAGCAGCCGTTTCCAGGGCCGGGCGATGACCTCGCTAAGGGGGGGAAAATATACGTCAAAGTAAGGAGCGCGGGCGTAATGCTGACGCAGGGTGCCCAAGTGCTTGGCCGCCCATTTGGCCTGGGTGGGGTCGATCTCCACCTGGTCGTTCCTGGGCCAGTTCAGGCCGGTGGTGCGCACCGGAACCGTCAGCCAGACCGGGCCGTTGGGACCCTTGATCCGGTTGCGGTTGCGCCAGCCATGTTTGTCGTACTGCACGTCGTCGTAGATGACGAAGACGTCGCTCTTTAGCATCTGCTCGAAAAAACCCACCCAGGGCAGATAGCCCGGCTGCAGGATGCCGACCACCCGGGCCAACTTTAGCGCTCCTGGTCTTTCAACCTGTCCTGGCGACGCTGTTCCGCCGTGTCCACAATCTTCCAATAATTGTGCTTCCAGGAACGGTATTTCCAGTCCGGACAGTTGCGGCACAGCGGGATGTCGTCGCCGTGGCGGGACAGATGCTTGTCGCGGAAGTAATTGAAGCCCTTGCCGTGCCAGATATCCTTGATCGAGCGCTCGTGCACGTTGCCCAGGTTGGTCACCGCCCGGATGTCGAAGCCGCAGACCATGATCTTGCCGCGCGAATCGATGTTCAGGCGTTCGAACAGGAATGGGCAGGGCACTCGCTCCTCCGGGGGCAGGTAGGGGTTGGCGTCGGCGGAATGGTCGTCGTTGATGCCCCATGTCAGGTACTTGCGCTTCTGGACGTCGTCGACGATGGGCTCCCAGAAACGGGCGGCCGTCCCCACGTCCACCCCCTCCTGATTGATGATGCTGCAGATGATCTTGGTGGCGGCCCCGGTCTGGTTGCGCAGGCTAACCGCCAGCTTGGCCGAATCCACCAGCCGCTGCCAGTCCAGGCCGGGCCGGACATTTTCATAGGTGGCCGGGTCGCCGGCGTCCACCGAGAACTCGATCATGTCCACGCCGCAGGCCAGCAGCCGGCGCAGGCTGTCCTCGGTGAAGCGCGAGCCGTTGCTGATCAGGCCGATCCGGCACCCCTGGGCCTTGGCGTACTCCATCAGTTCCACGGCCTGGGGATGCAGCATGGGCTCGCCGCCGCCGGAAAGCCGCAGCCAGGCCCGGTGGGGGCCGGCCTCGTCGGCGATCAGCTTGAAGGTGTCCTCCTGCATCAGGGGCCGGTCGCGGTAGTCCTCGCGGATGTCGGAGTTGGTGTAGGGGCAGTTGGGGCAACGGGCGTTGCAGACGTAGACAAAGGACAGCACGATCATCAGGGGGAACTCCTGGGCCTCCTGCCTGATGCCGTAGCTTTCCTGGGTGTGCTCGGGTTGGGACATGTCAAACGGCCTTTGCTTGGTGCCAGAAGGGGCGCGCCCCTTGCTTTTGGTCTTCCTGACCGTGGTAGGCGGCTCCCACCACCTGCCAGTCCGGGCAGGTGCGGCAGATGGGGGGCAGTTCGTCCCAGCGGTGCTCACGGTGGAGTTGGCGCAGCAAGCTCCAGTGCGGTCCCTGCCACAGGGCCTTGATGCTCTCGTCCTTGACGTTGCCAGCCTTGAAACGGCCCTCGTAATCCACCGCGCAGGTCACCAGGCTGCCGTCCTGGTGGATGGCGGCGGCGTTGTTGCCCCAGGGGCAGGCGATGCGCAGGGGCGGATGGGCGTCGATGTGCTTGGCGGTGATGCTGCCGGTGGAGGTCCAGGTCAGCTTTTTGCGGGTCTTGACCTCCGCGCCCCGCGCCAGCCAGTGCTCCTTGAAGGCCGGCATCTCGTGCTCGTTCTCCTCCATGGCCGAGAACTGGCACTGGATGATGGGGTACTGCTGGCCGCGCTGTTGTTTGAGCGCCAGCAGCCGCTCCACCGAGGCGTAGATCTTGTCCCGGTTGCCGCCCTTGCGGATGTGCTCGAAGACCGGCGCACTGAAGCCGTCCAGGCTGAGGATGAAACGCTTCAGGGGCGAATCCAGCACCGCCTCGATCATGCCGGGCCGGGCCAGCATGATGCCGTTGCTGTTGAGCACCAGGTTGCGGCAGCCCGCCCGGTGGGCGTAGGCCAGCATCTCCCACAGGCTTTGGCCCAGCAGCAGGGCCTCGCCATAGAAGGTGGGCCAGATCTCGCAGTCGGGCATCTCCGCGGCCACCTCGTCCACGATCTTGCGGAAGAGCGCCGGGTTCATGTCCGCCCGAGGCCGCCGCATCTCCTTGTGCGAGCAGTGCAGGCACTTCATGTTACAGCGGCTGGTGGTCTCGATGACCAACTGCGGCGGGAAGGGGTGGTACTTGAGGCCGCTCTCCACCTCGCGCAGCAGCGCGATGTGCTCCTGACTCATGGTCATGATGCTATTTGTCCGGTCCGCGCCTGCGCCAGTCGGCCGCGAACAGGGCCAGGCGCAGCACTTCGCGAAAGGCTCCCCGGATGAAATACTCATCCCGGAAAAGCCCTTCGTCGCTGAACCCCAGGCTCCGGTACAGGTTGATCGCGCGCTGGTTGTCCGCGCCCACGTGCAGATAAAGCTTGTTGAGCCCCAGCCCTGCAAAGGCATATTCCGCCAGCAGGACGGTCATGGCCTTGCCCAGGCCCTGCCCCCGAAAAGTAGGTACACCGACCAGGAACCAGGCCTCGGCCCGGCGATGGAGCAGGTCGAGGTGGTAGAAACCGCAGTTGCCGATGTGCTCGCCGCCGGCCTCGGCCGCCCAGACCAGGCGGGACGGATCGCGGCAGATGGCCTCGTACCAGGCCTGCTGCTCCACCTGGCTGACCGGCAGGACCCGCAGCAGGGCCTGGGCCGTCTCCGGGTCGTTCACCCAGACGCGCGCCCGCTCCAGGTCCCCGGCCTCTAAAGGCCGCAGGCGCAGCTTGCCGTCATTTAGCACCATCATGCCCCCCACGGCGTCCGGGTAACCAGCCGGCCTGTCAAAGGGCCGCCCCTTCGATGACTGTTTCATACCATATCTGGAAACAAAGTAGGTTCCAGACCTGGGCGGAAAGATCGCGGCGTCCGGAAAAATGCTCCGCCAGGATGCTGGCCGCCGCCTCGGGACGGATTATACCGTGGCGGGCCAGGCGGCGGGGAGCCAGGGTGTCCTCGACCCAGGGCCGCAGGCTGGTGCGCATCCAGGAGTAGATGGGCTGAACAAACCCCTCCTTGGGCCGCTGCACAAGCTCCTCGGGCAGCAGAGAGCGCACCGCCAGCTTGTGCAAGTACTTGTTGACGCCGTCCTTGATCTTCAACCGACCGGGCAATCGGTTGGCGAACTCAATGATGCGGTGGTCCAGGGAGGGCGAGCGCACCTCGATGGAGTGGGCCATGGACAGGCGGTCGATGAAGGGCAGCACCTGGTTGGCCAACAGCTCCTGCTGGTCCACCTCCAGCACCCGGTTCAGGGGGTCCTGGGCCGTGGCCCGCCGCAGGTAGCCGCGGTAGAGGTCAGCGGTGTCGGGCCGGCCGCCGGCGCGCAGAAACTCCGGGGTGAGCATCTCCCGCTTGGCCGCCTCGTCGAAGACTCCCAATTGCATGCGCCAGTGGGCCTGGTCGGGATGGGCCACCCGGGCCAGGAAGGCGAACTGCTCCGGGCTGTCGAAAGGATGCAACCGGGCCCGCTCCTCGGCGGAGAGGGAATCCAGGCTGGCCTTGCCCTGAGCCCGCAGGGCCAGGTAGTGATGCATGGGCCAGGCCAGGCGGTGGCTGAGATAGCTGCCGAAAAGCTCGTCGGCGCCGTCGCCGCTGATGGCCAGCTTCACGTGGCGGTGGATGAGAATGCTCAGAAAATAGGTGGAGATGGTGCCGGAAAAGGGCTCGTCAAAGGCCCGCTGCACTGCCGCCAGGTTGGCGGCGAACTCGTCGTGGTCCAGGATGTACTCGTGGTGGTCGGTGCCTAGGCGCTGGGACATGAGCCGGGCAAAGGCGATGTCCTGGGCCTTGCCGCTAAACTGGCCCTGGGCCTGGTCGGCGTAGCCCAGGCAGAAGGTGGTGACCGGCTGTAACTGGTGGCGACGCATGAGCACCACCACCGAGCTGGAATCCATCCCGCCGGACAGATAGGCGCCGTAGGGCACGTCGCAGTCCATACGCAGGCGCACGGCGTCTTCCAGCAGCTCGCCCAGCCGGGCCGCGGCCTCCTCTTCACCCATGTCCTCCAGGGGTTGGCTGAAATCCAGCCGCCAATAGGCCGCGGTGCGGGCCCGGCCGTTTTCCCAGACCAGGTAGTGGCCGGGCAGGAGCTGGTATATGCCCTGGAAGGCGGTGCGGGGAGCGCTGACGTTCTTCAGGGTGAAATAATGGTGCAGGGCCTCGGCGTCGAGGGACCGGCCGACCTCCGGGTGAGGCAGCAAAGCCTTGATTTCCGAGGCGAAGACCAGATTACTCTTGGCGACGGTCCAGTAGAGGGGCTTTTTGCCGATGCGGTCGCGATAGAGCAGCAACCGGCGGCGAGGCTGGTCCCACAGGGCGATGGCGAACATACCGTTCACCTGGGCTGCCTGGGGCCAGGCCTCCCCGTGCTCCTCGTAAAGATGGGTGATGGTCTCGGTGTCGCTGTGATCGGTGCGGAAGCGGTGACCGCGGGTTAGCAACTGGGCGCGCAACGGCTTGTGGTTGTAAATCTCGCCGTTGAAAACCACCCAGATGCTCTGGTCCTCGTTGGTCTGGGGTTGCTTGCCGTTGGCCGGGTCGATGATGGACAGCCGGCGCATGGCCAGGTTCACGCCCTCGGATTGGAGAAAGCCTTCCTCATCCGGGCCGCGATGGGTCAGCGCCGCGTTCATCCGGCGCAATACCGTGTCGTTCCTATCTCCGGTGAAACCGCAAATACCGCACATATGATCGCCATATCCTAACCGCCAGCGGGGTTTCCAGCATGGCGGCAGGCCCCCCCGTCTGAGGTGGCAACCCGTCTCGCTGGTTGCCGGGATTGCCTATAAAGCGCCTAACCAATAAAGACCCAAGCGCAGGCAATCGTCTAGCCCGGCAGGCCAAGCGGGGCCCGACCGGGAAGCCAACCGCCGGATTGAGAATTTACCGCCAAACGGCCGTTAGCGCAAGCGACTTTAGGACACCCGCCGCAGCGGGCCAGGGACCAATACTGCGCGCCGCGGCTCAGCGTTTGCGGCAAAGCATCACGATCAAATTGCTGGCGATGGGGTTGCCGGGGATTTTCCAGGGCAACAGGGGGAGGGCCTGGAAACGGACCGACAGGACCTCAAACACCTGGCTGACGACTTGCAGGTAGTCCGCCGGCTTCCGGAAATGGGCCCCCTGCTCCATGAGCAGGAACAGACGGCGCAGAGCGGATTTGCTTGGGCCCTCCTCGAAAAGGTCCATGATCAGGAAATAGCCGTCCGGTTTCAGCCAGGAACTTATGCGTTCCAGCTCGCCGCTCAGGGTGACCCCATCGATGTGGTGGAAGCAGCAGTTTGAGACGATCAGGTCATAGGCACCGGCCTGGGCCACGGCGTCCTTGTCGGCGAAAAATTCGGCGCCGGGATATAGCGCGCAGGCATAGTCCAGCAAATCCTGGCTGATGTCATAGCCAAAATAGCGCATCCCCCGCCGCTGAAAAACCCGCGCGAACAGGGCGGTCCCGCAGCCGAAGTCCAGGATCTTGGCCTCCGGCCCCAGCCCTAGGGCCGCGATTTCCTGGCAAAGGTTTTGACGCTGCAAAAGCTTGTCAAACGTCACCAAGCGTTGAAAAGCATCGTTGGCGAACGCCCGCAGCATCAACGGCTCCTTGCCAAAACAGCGGCGGGATTTTCCCGCCCGCGAATGGTCGCACCCCTATGCGGTCTTGCGGCCCATGATGGAATAGAACAACAGACCCGGCAGGGCCACCAGCAGCCCCACCACCCGGAAGGCCACGAAGGCGTCGGTGATGCCCTGGGAGCTTTGTGAGGCGACAATCAGCAAGCATACCTGGGTAAAGGCGGCCTCGCCGATCCCCATGCCGCCGGGCGTGAGGGGGATGATGCTGGCCAGCATGGCCATCGAGGTGGCAAAGGCGCAATCCCAATAGCCAAGCTGGCTGTGACCGCCGATCCAGCAGGCCAGGAACACGGTCAGGACCGTGAGCAACTGGATGATGATCGACACCGCGAAGCCAAAGCCCAGCCGCCCAGGGGCCTTGCGGAACGAGGCTATCGCCGCCAGCAGGTCTAGCAGTTTGGCCAGGATGAAGTTCTTGCCCTCCACCCGGCGGGCCTGGCCCCAGGCCACCAGGCGCGCGGCAAAAACCAGGGCCGCCGCCGTGGCCGCGGTGACGACCCCAAAAGCCACCAGCACGAAGCTGCGTAGCGCGTTGATCAGGGGGTGGCCGAAGGATTCCTGCGGCAGCAGCAGGCCGGACAAGGCCCCCACGCAGATGATCGCGTAGAGGCCGCAGACTCGGTCCAGCAGGATGGTGGACAGGGCCGGCATGCGTGAGCCCTGGCTGTCCTGGCAGACCACCGCCGCCCGCACCACGTCCCCACCGATGGCCCCCAGGAGCAGGGTGTTGGCGAAAAAGCCCAGGTAGAAGATGCCGAAGACCCGGAAAAACCCCATGCGCAGGCCCTGGGTGTCCAGAAACTGCCACCAGCGCAGGCTGCCCAGGGGCACCGTGGCGAAGATGGCCAGGCCGCCCATGGTCAGGAACCAGGGGTCGGAGGCGATGCTTTTCAGGATATCGAGGCTGAACAGCCCGTAGTGGTACAGCAGGTAGTAGATGACTGCGGCGGCGGCGACCTTGAGCACTCGCACCACCAGCTTGGACATGGAAAACCGCGGCCTGGCGCAAAGCTGCGCCTGGCCAGCCCGGTCGGGGTGAGCTATGCGGTCGCTAATGAACATCGCCTGTCCACGGCCGCCCGGAGTTGGTAGCCCGGCTCATTTGTGATCCGGGGGCTCGGGGTTAGCCACCCAGCCCAGGACCTTATGCAGCGTGTCGCTGGTGAAGGGCTGGTCCGGTGTCGCCGGCATCACCTGGAAGGTCAGCAGTGCGGGACCCAAAACCGGGATCTGGTTGGCATAGGGTTTCAGGAAGCCCTCGTAGAAAGCCTGGGTGACATACACCGTGGGCTCCTTGGCCCCTACCAGCAGGTAGCGGTCGGCCACCGTGACCGCCGAGGGCGGCGGGATGATGAATACGTCGCTGTGGTAGACGCTCCGGTAGTCGGGCGGCAGCTCCCAGCGCTGGTAGTGCTCCGGGTAGAAGCGGCTGATCACCACGGACCGGAAGATGTCGGGCAGGGTCCAGTTCCACAGGCGGTATTTCTTGGCGAACTCCGGCATGGTCATGTGCTCGGCGCGGGCGGCGCTGAAGCCGTCCGGGAGCAGGTTGGTGGTCCAGGTCGAGACGTAATTGGCCTGGCAGCGGTTATAGAGTTGATACAGATAGCCGCCGAAGACCCGCCCCTGGCCGGCCACCCGGCCCATCTCCAGGGAGTTGTTCTTGATCGTGCCGGTGTTGCTGGTGAAATAGGACAGGCTGTGGCGGGCCGCACCGGGCAGACCGGGGGCCAGCAACAGGGCCGTCAGGACCAGGCCCCACCAGGGCCGCGCGTCCAGCAGGTGCACCAGCAGCAACCCCACCACCAGGGCCAGCCCGGCGGCGGCGGCAAAGGAGCCCGAGTCCCGAAACACCCCGACCAGGGCGCTAAAAGCCAGGTAGCAGGCCAGGACCACCAGCACCTGGCGAACGATCCCGGGCCGGGCCTGGAACCGGAGGCTGCGTCCCAGGCTGACCAGGTGCGCCAGGCGCAGCAAGGCCCAGTAGCCGATGGGCAACAGGGTCAAGGCCCGGCGCGAACTAGGGTCGGTGTAGCTGAGCTGCACCGTCATCACCAGGCAATAGGCAAAGAAGATGACGTCAGTTCGCACCAGGTGCCGGCGCTCCAGCAAGATGACCAGACCGCCCCACAGGGCCAAGGCCGCCAGCCAGAGGGTGTTGGCCTGGGTGTAGAAGTGGGCCACGTCGTCGGTGAGCATGAGCGGATCGCGCAGGCGGGACAGCAACAGGTCCCAACCGTAATAGTTGGTGTAGTGCCCCCTGGCGTAAAGCCAATAAAGCTCCGGCAGGTTGGGGATCACCCAGGCCAGGAAATAGAGCAGGGAAACCAGGATAAATCCGGCGTAGGCTTGAAACAGCCCGGATTTTTTGGCGAAAACCGGCTGCGGATCGGCCAGGAGCCAGCGTTTGACCCCGAAATACACCAGGGGATAGGCCGGCAGGATGAAGATGGTCGATTTGTAGAAATAGGCCAGGCCCAGCAGCGCGCCGGACAGGTAGAACAACCATTGGTTGCGGCGGGCCTCGGCCTGGTGCAGGGCCAGCATGCTGAGCAGGATCACACCCATCTGGATGCTCTCCGGGTTGCTGATCCGGGTGTGCTCGTTCAGGGGGAAATACAGGGCCAGCAGGACCAGCGCGGCGACCAGGAAGCGCTTGCCCAGCTCGCGATAGGCCCAATAGCAGATTAAAAGCTTGCCCAGGGTGATCAGCAGGAAAGCGGGAAAGCGCAGGCCGGTGAGGGTCAGGCCGTGGAGCTTGTAGGACAGCCAGACCAGGAGGCTGTGCATGGGCACGATTACGTAGTGGTGCTCGTCCAGCAGGGGCCGGGCCCACTGGCCGTAGAGGAACTTGACCCGCGCGGAGGTAGCCCAGGACAGGGCATCGCCAAAGGACGCCGCGCGCAGGGCGTCGCAGGCGCCGTCGAATTCCAAGCTGGTGTAGTTGATGACGGTGGCCGCGCCAAAGGCCAGGACGGCCAGCGCCAGCACCAGGGCATCCACCGGACGGCGCTTTATCGCTGTGGTGATCGCTGAGACTGACAATGCCCTATCTTCGCCCGCCCGCGGTGGTCAGGGGCGTCAAGGCGCCGGCAATGCAAACCGGCCGGACCCCCAAGGCCGGCCGGAATGACGCTGGGCGGGTCCCCCGGCCGCCGGTCAAATTACGAGAACACTTTATATATGATTTGACGTCGGGAGGGGAGAACCATTTTGGCCCGCCCATGCCGGCGTCAGGCCAGCAGGTGCGCCACCTCACTCACGGCCGCGATGACCCGCGCCACCTCGTCATCTTCCAGCTTGGGGTAGAGAGGCAGGCTGAGGGTGGCGTCGCCGATGCGTTCGGCCACCGGGAAATCGCCGGGTTTGAAACCGAAGGTCTCGCGGTAATAGGTGAGCAAATGCACCGCGCGGTAGTTGACGGCCACGCCGATGCCGCGCCGTTGCAGCTCGTGCAGGAAGCGGTCGCGCTGGGCCACCCAGATGGTGAACAGGTGCCGGGCGCTGATGGACCCGGCCGGCACCCGGGGGAAATCAACCCCCGGCAGGCCCGCGAAAGCCTCTTCGTAACGGCTGGCGATGGCCTCGCGCCGGGCCAGGTAGCCGGCCAACTTGGGCAACTGGGGCAGAAGCAAGGAGGCCAGGATATCCGACAAGTTGCCCTTGGCCCCCAGCTCGACCATGTCCCAGTGTTGGTAGAGGTCGTGGTAGCGGTCGGAGGCGCCCTTGCTCATTCCGTGCAGCCGCAGGCGTCGCAACTTCTCGGCCAGCAGGTCGTCGTCGGTGGCCACCGCGCCGCCCTCGCCGCAGGAGAGGTTCTTGGTGGTGTAGAAACTGTAGCAGGCCAGGTCCGCCAGGCCGGCCGAACCGACGCCGTCGCGCCGGCCTTCCACGGTGTGCGCGCAATCGTTGACCACTTTGAGCCCGTGGCGGTCGGCCAGGGCCTTGATCGCCGTCATGTCGCACATGTTGCCGTACATGTGCACCGGGATGATGGCCTTGGTGCGGCTGGTCAGGCCCCCGGCGATCAGGTCCGGGTCGATGTTGCCACTGACCGGCTCAGCGTCCACGAAGACCGGCTTGGCCCCGACGTACAAGGCCGCGTTGGGCGTGGCGATAAAGGTCAGGGGCGTGGTGATGACCTCGTCGCCGGGCCCGATGCCCAAGGCCTTCAGGGCCAACTCCAGGCCCGTTGTGCAGCTGGACACGCTGACCACGTGCTTCACGCCCAGCAGTTGGGCGAATTCTTCCTCGAAGCGAGCGCAGGCCGGGCCGGTGGTGTGGAACAAGGACGCGAGGGTCTGCAGGCAGGAAGCGACCTCGTCCGGCCCGATGTTGTGCTTAAAAAATTCTACTTTATCCTGTGATTCCATAGCGTTTTAATATTACCGGTATGGTTGTACGAGGTTGTTGGATACGTGGTTTGGCACCCGCCCTGCTAAATTCATACGCCTCTCGAATTTAGAAGTCCAGAGCCGAATACCAACCTGTCTTCCACGCGCCCCCGGTTATCGTCCTGCCTACGTCCAGGTCAAATGGATAGTCGAAGAGGTTACCCTGGCGAACAATGGCATTGATCCTGCCCAGGTTTTGCGGACACCTTGGTAAGCGAGTGAATTTCGCTGGAGAGGTGATCCATGAGCAAACAGAGCAATGGGCAGGCAGTATCCCGTCGGCGGCACTCGGCCAAGTTCAAGGTCGAAGCCCTGGGCCTAGCCGAGCGCGTGGGCGTAGCCAGCGCGGCCACACAATTGGGGCTGCACGAATCGCAGCTGTACGACTGGCGCAAGAAGGCCCGCTACGAGGCTGGCCGCAGCGAGCTGGAAAAAGCGCTTGCCGCCGAGAATGCGCGTCTGAAGCGTCAGGTGGCCGAGCAGGCCGAGGAGTTGGCCATCTTAAAAAAGGCCGCGGCGTACTTTGCGAAAGGCCTGAAGTGAAGTACGCCTTTATGCATAATATTACAGGCAGTTTCAGCATCAAGGCCCTCGGCGCGGCCTTCGGGGTTTCGCGGGCC
>JBMORH010000015.1:0-83186 GCA_049322275.1 Thermodesulfobacteriota bacterium | reverse complement strand
GTTGGAAACTGATGAGCGACGATCCCTTGCTTCTCTTGGCCATCACGTACCCCCGGAAAGAGCTAGGGCTATACATTAATATAGCATAGATTCTACGGGCTGTCATGGCTTATAAGGATAGGCGCAAGGAGAGGATGCATGAATAAGTCAGAAATGGAAATTAATTTTGAAAATTATCGTCAAGCTCTAAGAGAAGAAGCGGCGCGCTTAACTAGCTATATAGCGGTTTACCGAAAATTAATTGAACTCCAACAAACTCGAATCGATGAGATGAACATCGCTCCAGCTTTCTTCCAAATTGTAATTGATTCTTTGCATTCATCAATTATTATCTGGTCTGAAAAGTTATTAAATAAAAATTCCCAAAGAGGTCTATATAATTTCCTAACATTCTGCGGGAACAACCTGAACCTATTTTCGATTTCAGAGTTACAAAGAAGACGCGAGTACCCTGACGATCATTGGATGCTTGATAGAGAGCCGATAACTATTGAAGATGTTAATAATGATAAACAAAGAATCGCAAACCTAGCAGCCTTAAAATATTTGAAATTACGCCGAGATAAAGTTCACGCCCACTTTGATAAAGAATATTTTTTCAACAAGATTAAGATATCAATAGACGCACCCATAAAATGGTCTGATTTAACAGAGATTATCCAAGTCATGGAAGAGACAATTAATTTATATTCTTCAAGTTACGATGGGAACCTTTTTTCCCTTCATGCTATTAATAATACGGACATAGAGTTATTACTAGATAGATTACATTCAGCATCTGAGCAATAAAACCGCCGGGGCGGAGGAAGGACCGCCCTCCCCCGCCCCGGCTAATTAGCTGCGATCAAGCGGAGGCTAGTAGGCCTCCTCGTAGGCCAGGTCCTCGTCGGTGATCTTGTGCCGGAAAGTGACGTAGGCCCAGGCCTGGTAGGCCAGCACGATGGGCACCATGACCAGGGCCACGCCCAGCATGATCTTGAGCGTCAGCGGGCTGGAGGACGAGTTGCTGACGGTCATGGACCAGGCCGGGTCCAGACTGGACGGCAGCAGGTTGGGATAGAGCCCGGCCACGCCGAACAGGGTGGCGCCGGCGATCATCAGCGCCGAGGCGCCCCAGGCCTTGCCCCAGGCCTTCTGGGCCATGAACACCCGGCTCAGGCACAGGCCGGCCACGGCAAGGAGCGGCAGCACCCAGAGCAGGACGTTGTTCAGGTAGTTGGCCCAGAGCTTGGTGTAGAACCAGGTGGCCACCAGAAAGACCACGGCCAGGATGGCCAGGAGCGGCCAGAGCTTCTTGGCCATGGCCCGCGCCCGCTCCTCCAGCTCGCCGGTGGCCTTGATGGCCAGCCACAGCGCGCCGTGGACCATGAACATGACCACGAAGAAGACCCCGCCCAACAGGCCGTAGGGGTTGAGCAGGCTGAACAGGGTGCCCTGGTAGACGCCGTCCTTGTCGATCTGGATGCCCATGAAGATGTTGGCGAAGGCCACGCCCAACAGAAGCGCCGGCAGGAAGCTGCCCAGCCACAGGCAGACGTCCCACAGGCCCTTCCAGGCCGGGCTGTCCACCTTGCCCCGGAACTCGAAGGCCACCCCGCGCAGGATCAGCGCAAAGAGGAGCAGCATCAGGGCCGAGTACAGGGCGCTGAACATCACCGCGTAGGTGCCGGGAAAGGCCGCGAAGGTGACTCCGCCGGCGGTGATGAGCCAGACCTCGTTGCCGTCCCAGAACGGCCCCATGGCGTTGTAGATGACCCGCTTGTCCTGCTCGCTCCTGGCCAGGGCCGGCAAGAGCGAGCCCAGGCCCAGGTCGAAGCCGTCCAGCACGAAATAGATGGCCCACAAGACGCCCCAGAGCGCGAACCAGATGGTTTCCAGCATGGTATGCCTCCCTCCTCCCTAGTTGGCCTTGACCGGCAGGGGTCCCTTGCGGGCGTGGCGGAACAAGAGCCAGAAGGCGGCCGCGCCCAACAGGCCGTAGATCAGGATGAAGGCCACCAGGGTGGTGGCCACCTGACTGACGGCGATGGGGCTGACCGCGTCACGGGTGCGCATCAGGCCCCAGACGATCCAGGGCTGCCGGCCCACCTCGGCCACCAGCCAGCCGGCTTGCAGGGCGAGATAAGGCAGCGGGATTAGCCAGGGCATGAGCTTGAGCAGCAGCGGGCTGGATTGGGGGTCCTTGCGCTTGAGGAAGGCCCAGACGGAGACCGCTATGAACAGCGCGCCCAGCCCCACCATGACCCTGAAGCCCAGATAGGTGGGCAGCACCGGCGGCCGGTCCTCGACCGGGAAGTCCTTGAGGCCCTTGACCTCGGCGTTGAAGTCGCCGAAGGCCAGGAAGGAGAGCGCGCCGGGGATGGGGATGGCCTGGATCCGGTTGCGTTGGTTGAGCTGATCCGGCCAGAGCAGCAGGTACATGGGCGCGGCCTTGGTGGTCTCCCACAGGCCCTCCATGGCCGCCAGCTTGGTGGGCTGCTTCTCGGCCACCTCCTTGCCGCTCAGGTCGCCGTTGACGGCCACGAAGAGGCTGAAGACCAGCGCCCAGGCCGCAGCCAGCTTGAAGCTCTTCTTGAACAGGCTCACCTCGTTGCCGCGCAACAGGTGCCAGGCGCTGACGCCCATGACGAAGAAGGCGCTCACGATGTAGGCGCCGCTCAGGGTGTGCAGGAACTCCAGCACCGCCCACTTCTGGGTGATGATGGCCATGAAGTCGGCCAGCTCGGCCCGGCCGTTGCGGATGGTGTAGCCCACCGGGTGCTGCATGAAGCTGTTGGCCGCCAGGATCCAGTAGGCGCTGACATTGCTGGCGATGGCCACCAGCCAGATGGCCGTGGCGTGCAGCCTGGGCGAAAGCTTGTCCCAGCCGAAGATCCAGACCGCGATGAAGGTGGATTCCAGGAAGAAGGCCAGGGTGGCCTCGATGGCCAGGAGCGAGCCGAAGATGTCGCCCACGTATTGGCTGTAGCGCGACCAGTTGGTGCCGAACTGGAACTCCAGGGTGATGCCCGTGACCACGCCGATGGCGAAGTTGATCACAAAGAGCTTGCCCCAGAACTTGGCCATGCGCTTGTATTCCTCGTCGCCGGAGCGCACCCAGCGGGTCTCCATGATGGCGGTGAGCAGCGACAGGCCCAGGGTCAGGGGCACGAACAGGAAATGGAAGAAGGTGGCGGCCGCGAACTGCAGCCGGGAAAGGATGAGGACGTCCATAGTCACTTCCCTCCACTAGCCGGATATAGATAATAATAGTTACGGTTATTATCAGTATGCTCTGGTGGAAGTCAACCGTATTTGTAACGCCGCCGGCGGACGCGGTGGGTTTCCTGGCCCTGCCCGTGCGGACCACCTGGCGATGATCCCGCTTTGCCCTGATGGCCAGGCTCCGCTTCAATCCCCTCCCAATTGGGGATATAAAAATTGTAAGCCAGGCGCTGGCCTGGGAGGCAGGATTTTTATCTCTAGTTTAAATTAGGCGCTTTTGCTCGGCAGGCCCGCCAGGGCCTCCTTTGCCAGCGCGCCCAGGCTGGCCGAGCCCAGCCGACCGCCCCTGGGGAAGCAGGCCCGGCGGGGATCCGTGGTCATCATCTTTAGCCGGGGCCGCGCCAGGCCTACGCCCAGCCTCCCCAGGGCCCAGGCCGCCCGCCCGGCCACCTCCGGGTCGGGGTGGTCCAGCAGCTCGGCCAGGCGCTCGCCTGCGTCGCACTGGCCGGCCAGGTCGGGGCGCGCCTCGGCCAGGCGGCCCAGGCCCCAGACCGCGCCGGCCAGGAGCGCCGGATGTTCCAGACGGTTGGCGCATGGCGCGAGGTATGAGATGAACAAGGCCGCGAACTCGGCGGCCAGCAGGGGCGAGTGGTGCAGAATCTCGCCATAGGCCTCGGCCGCGCCCCAACCCATGGCCCCGGACTCCTCGTTCAAGGACCAGCGCAGCCGGCGCACCACCTCGCGGCCGGCCTCCGGATCGGCCGCGGCCAGCCCGGCCACGATGGGCCCCAAAAGGGCCACCGCCCGCCAGCGGGTTTGGGCCTGGGCTCGGCTGAGCCCGGCCAGGAGGGCGCGTATCACGGGCTGGACGGGATGGACGCGCAGGCCGGCCAGGGCCTGTTTCAGATCAAAGGCCGCCTCCGGCGAATCCAGCAGCCGGCGCGCCTCGGCCTTGGCGGCCGCGCCGCTCACGCCGCACCCCGACGGCCGGGCGTCGGGCTGCCGGCGCAACCGCCCGGCCTGAATAACAAGGGCGTCCCCTCCCGGCCGGGAAGAGGACGCCCTGACATGACGCGGGACCTAGCCCTGGCTGCAGTGGCAACGCACGCCGCCGGCGCTCAGGCCGGCGGCCTTGATGGCCTGGCCGATCTTCTGGCCCAGCTCGCGGCACTTGTGCAGGGCGGCGTGGTCGGGCACGTAGTTGTGGCGCAGGCCCTCGTCCACGACCTCCAGCTTCATCTCCTTGAGCTGCTCGGTGATCTGCTTGACCGCCTCGCCGCTCCAGCCATAGGAGCCGAAGGCCGCCGCCAGCTTGCCGGCCGGCTTGAGGCCCTTGATGTAGGTGAGGAAATCGGCCATGCGCGGCAGCATGCCGTTGTTGAGCGTGGCCGAGCCCACCACCAGGGCCTTGGCGTCCAGCAGCTCGGTGACCACGTCGCTGCGGTGGGTCACGGCCAGGTTCATCAGCTTGACGCAGACGCCCTCGTCCTGCACGCCGTCGGCCACGGCCTTGGCCATCAGCTCGGTGCTGTGCCACATGGTGTCGTAGACCACCAGGGCCTTGGCCACCGCCTCCTGGCGCGACCAGCGGTCGTAGGCCTCCAGGATCAGGCCCAGGTTATTGCGCCAGATGGGACCGTGGTCCGGGGCGATGGTGTCGATGACCAGGCCCATCTCCTTGACCTGGGCCAGGAGCTTCTGCACCAGGGGCGAATACAGCAGCAGGATGTTGGCGTAGTACTTGGCCGCGTGGTGCATCAGCTCGGCCTGGTCCACCTGGTCGCTGAAGCGCTCGCTGGTGGACCAGTGCAGGCCGAAGGCGTCGGAGCTGATGAGCAGCTTCTCCTCCGGGATGTAGGAGAACATGCTGTCGGGCCAGTGCAGCATGCGGGTTTCCAGGAAATGCACCGTGCGCCGGCCCAGCTTGAGGGTGTCGCCGCTTTTCACCACCTCCACCGGCCAGTCCTTGTAATGGAAATGGGCCTGCATGGCCTTCTGGCCCATGGGCGAGGTGAAGATCTTTTCGGGTTGGATAAGCTCGATGGCCTCGGACAGGCTGCCGGAATGGTCCATCTCCAGGTGGTTGACCACCAGGTAGTCGATCTTCTTGGGGTCCATGACGTTGTGGATGCGGTGCAGCAGCTCGCTGAAAAAGCCCTTCTTCACCGTATCGAACAAGGCGACCTTTTCGTCCACCGCCAGGTAGGCGTTGTAGGTGGTGCCCTTGTAGGTGGAATAGCCGTGGAAGTCGCGGATATCCCAGTCCACCGCGCCCACCCAGTAGATGTCCGGCTTGACCTCGATGGGTTTCATGCTCTCCCCAATGCAGGTGTCACCCGGACGGCCCCTGGGGGGCCGCCGGGCGCGGGTTCGCGGGTTGGGCCGAACCGAGGAAAGGCTCTAGCTCTCCGGCTCGAACTGGTCCTTGGTGGCGCCGCAGACCGGGCAGCTCCAATCGTCGGGCAGATCCTCGAAGGCCGTGCCGGCCGGGATGTTGCTCTCCGGGTCGCCCTTGGCGGGGTCGTAGACATAGCCGCACACGCCGCACACGTACTTTTTCATGCTCCGCTCCTTTGGTGGTGCGCCAAACGCGTTGGCGAGCCGCCGGCCCCGCGGGCGGCCGGCGGCCGGGTTGGTCGATGCCTGCCCTCGGCGGGCCTAGGCCTTCCAGTGGCCGTGCAGGTTGCAGTATTCGCGGGCGGTGACGCCGGGGGCGTCGAGCTTGAAGACCGCCTCCGGGGCCTGGCCCGGGGCCAGGAACTGCATGTACGCCTTGTCGCCGGCTATTACCTCGATCCACTGGATATAGTGCTTCTCCTCCATGGGATGGGGCACGCTGCCCACCTTCACCTTGAAGCCGCCGTCGATCTTCTCGATCACCGGCACGTGCTTCTCCTTGGCCGCGTCGACCGTGTTCTCGGCCTGGAGCTTCATGGGCTGGCCGCAACAGACCAACTCGCCCTTGCTGGCCACCAGCATCTCCACGATGTTGCCGCAGAGTTCGCACTTGTAGACCTGGAGTCTCTCGTTCATGGCTCGCTCCTTCAAAAAAATATTCGATGACCGCCCGCGCGCGGGGCAGGCCCCCGGCGCGCGGGGACCTACCAGTTCTCGCCCTTCAGCTCGAAATGGGCCGTGGGGTGGGCGCAGGCCGGGCAGCAGTCCGGGGCTGACTCGCCCTCGTGGAGATAGCCGCAATTGCGGCAGCGCCAGGTGGTCTTGGCCTCGCGTTTGAAGACCCGGTCCGTCTTCACGTTGGCGGCCAGGGCGCGGTAGCGCTTCTCGTGAAAACGCTCGGCCACGGCGATGGCCTCGAAGATCTTGGCGATGTCCTCGAAGCCCTCCTGGCGGGCCACCTGGGCGAAACCCGGATACATGACGGTCTGCTCGTAGTTCTCGCCGCCGGCCGCCTCCATCAGGTTGTCATGGGTGGAGCCGATGACACCGGCCGGGAAGGAGGCCGTCACCTCCGCCTCGCCGCCTTCCAAGAGCTTGAACAGGCGCTTGGCGTGCTCCTTCTCCTGGTTGGCCGTCTCCTCGAAGATGAAGGCGATCTGCTCGAAGCCGTCCTTTTTGGCCTTGGCGGCGAAATAGGTGTAGCGGTTGCGGGCCTGGGATTCGCCGGCGAAGGCGGTGAGGATGTTCTTCTCGGTCTGGGTGCCTTTCAGGCTGGGCATGGTCGAGCTACCTCCGTAGGTTTTTTAGCATGAGCTAGAGCCGGCCGCGGCCGGTCTCGGTGATGGCGTATTTGCAGCGCACCGGGCTGTCGATCAGGCCTTCGGTCTTGAGGGCCTTGATGGCGTCGCCAGCCAGTTTGTCATCCAGGCCGGCGGCCGCGGCGATCTGCTTGGGGGCCTGGGGCGCGGGGCTCGCGGCCAAGGCCTTGAGCACCTTGCGGCCCGCCTCCTGCAAGAGGGCTGGGTCCTTGGGCATCAGCGTGACTCCATGTTTGTTGCGCGATCAGGACAAAGCGGCGGCCGTTTCGCGGCACGCGGGGCAACGCCCCACGAATTCCAGGCGGTGGCCCAAGACCTCGAAGTTGCTGATCTCGCCGACGCTCTGCTCCAGCCCGGCCAGGATCGGCATCTCCACGTCGTGCACCCGGCCGCATTCCACGCACCGGAGGTGATAGTGGTTGTCCACCGTGCCATCGAAGCGCATCTCCACCCCGGAGACGTCGATCTTCTGGATGGCTCCCACCCGCGAGAGTATCTCCAGGTTGCGGTAGACCGTGCCCAGGCTAATGCGCGGCAGGCGCGTCCGCACGATCTGGCACAACTCCCCCGCGGTGGGGTGGCTCTTCAGCTTGCGCAACTCCTCCAGGATCACCTGGCGTTGCGCCGTCATCCTCAACCTTGGCGCAGTTTCCACGACCGCCTCCAGTTGATAACGATTCTTGACTTTAGGGTAACCGTAATGGCCCCCGCTGTCAATGGCGGGCGTCCCCCCAAAACGATTGGAGCCCCACTTCACGCACCCCCGCCCGCCGGCCATCCAGCCGGCGCCAGGCGAGGCTTGCGATTTCCATTCAGGTTAAACCAGGGCCGGTTACTGAGCAAGGCCTCATTTCCCGGCCCGGTTTGGCCGGTGGGGCGGCTTGGGCTATATTTGCGGGGCGGGGCCGAATCCGGTCCGCCGCCAACCCGGCCCGCGCATGCGTGAACCTTGCCTGGAGCCCGCCATGCCACCGACCCCGGACCAAACGCCCGCCGTGGTGCTGCTCTCCGGCGGGTTGGATTCCACCACTTGCCTGGCCCTGGCCAGGGAGCGGGGCTTCGCCTGCCACTGCCTGAGCTTCCGCTATGGCCAACGCCACGCCCAGGAGCTATTGGCCGCCCGGCGGGTGGCGCAGACCCTGGGCGCGGCGGCGCACCTGGTGCTGGATCTGGACCTGCGCCCCATCGGCGGCTCGGCGTTGACCGCCGACATCCCGGTGCCCAAGGGCCGAACGGCCGCGGAGATGGCCCAAGGCGCGCCCATCACCTACGTGCCGGCCCGCAACACCTTGTTCCTTTCCCTGGCCGTGGCCTGGGCCGAGACCCTGGCCGCCGCCGACATCTTCATCGGGGTCAACGCCCTGGACTATTCCGGCTATCCCGACTGCCGACCGGAGTTCATCGCCGCCTTCCAGCGCGTGGCCGACCTGGGCACCCGCCAGGGCGCGGAGTTGGGCCGAGGCTTCACCATCCACACCCCGCTCATCGCCCTGAGCAAGGCCGGCATCATCGCCCAAGGCCTGCGCCTGGGGGTGGACTATGGCCTGACCCACTCCTGCTACGACCCCGCCCCGGACGGCCTGGCCTGCGGCCGTTGCGATTCCTGCCTGCTGCGCAAGAAAGGCTTCGCCGAGGCCGGCGTGGCCGATCCCCTGCCCTACGCCGCCTAGCGGGCGATGGTGGCCGCCGGGGCCGGGGGCGGCAGCTCTGGCCGGCCGGGCAAGCCCGGCGCGCCGGGCGGCATACCCCCGGCCGGGGCCTCGCCGGGCTGGCCCAGGCCCTGGCTCTCTCCGCCCAGCACCGCCGGCACGGCGCTCTCCGGGGTCAGGCGCTGAAACGACTCGCCCTGCACCGTGAACAACCGCAGCGGCCGGCGCACGCGACGGTCTGCGCCCATGCTCATGACCCCGGTGACGCCGGGCAGGTCCTTGAGCTCGCCCAGGGCCGCGCGCAGGGAGGTGCGGGTGCGCGGCGGCTCCGGACCTTGCAGCAGCCGGCGCAAGATCAGGGCGGCGTCATAGCCATGGGCGTCGATAACGTTGGGCTCCTGGCCCAAGGCGTCGCGGAAGTCGCGCACGAAGCCGACGGTCAGGGGGTCGCTGGCGGCCGGGTCGAAGGCGTCGGGGATCACGCTGCCGGCCAGGTAGCGGCCGGCCTGGCTGAGAAGCTTGGGGTTGTGCCACAGGCTGGTGCCCAGGATGCTCACCCCGCTGATGTCGTGGTAGAGCAACTGGGGGGCGATCAGCGCCGCGCGCTCGCTGGCGTCGGGCACGAAAAGGGCCTGGAAATCGACCACCGGCTTGGGCGAATCCGGCCGCCCGGTGCGGTAGCTGCCGGGGGGCAGGTGCACCAGTTGCTTGACGTCGTTGGTGAAGTCGCTTTGGCTGGTCTGATACCACAGGGTGCGCACCACGCTGCCGCCCCGGGCCAGCACTCCGGCGTCGAAAAGCTTCACGAAGCCCTGGCCATAAGGGGTGCGCGGGGCCATCACCGCCAGGCGGGTCTGTCCGCGGCGCTCCATGACTTCGGTTAGCAGGGCCTCAACCTGGTCGGCCGGGGTGAAGAAGTTCTGGAACACGTAGTCGCCGGCCTGGGTCACCCCCTCCTGGGGGCTGATGACCAACAGCGGCGTCTTGTTTTCCTGGGCGGCCCGGGCCGCGGCCAGCGAGGCGCCCGCATCCAGGGGGCCGATAACCGCGATGACCTTGCGCTCCTTGGCCAGGCGGGTCACGGCCTCGGCCGTGCGCTTGGCGTCGCCCTCGCCGTCCTCGATGAACAGGGTCAAGGCCCGCTCGCCGTCGCTGAACAGGCCCAGGCCCAACTGGATGGCCGCCAGCACCCGGCGGCCATGGGCCGCGTAGTTGCCGCTCAATGGCAGCACCACCCCCACCGCCCTGGGCTCCACCGCCTCGGCCGCCTCGCGCTCGCGGTCCAGGCTCTGCATCAGCGGCCACAAGGGCTGCGATTCCGGCATCTGCCTGAACTCGCGCACGGTCTCTTCGGCCAGCTCCAGCTTGCCCTCGCGCAGGCGGCTCTTGGCCAGACCCAGCATAAGGGCCGCGCGCACCTGGGGCTGGGCCGCGCCGGCCAACAGGGGCTCGATCTCGGCGCTGGGGGCCTTGCCAGCCACCTCCACCAGACGGCGGCTGATGGCCGCCTGCTCGAAGGCCGGGGCGTCGGCCGACAGCCGCACCAGGTTGGCGGCGGCGGCGGCGAACTCCCCCTGGGCCTCCAGCAGCTCGGCCAACATCTGCACCGCCTGCCGGCGCTGATCCGCATTGAGCGGGGCCGGCGGGGAAACCAGCAGCGAACGCAGGCGGCCGGCGGCCTCGGCCAGGCGGCCCTGGTCCCGCTCCAGGCGGGCGGCCAGCAAGCCGGCGTCCACCCGCACCGGACCCGGCGCGCCCTGAGCGGCCAGCTCGGCCAGGGCCTGCTGGGCCTCGCTGCGCTGGCCCTGGGCGGCCAGGGCCCTGGCCAGGCCCAGGCGCGCCTGGGCGGCCTGGTCGAAGCCGGGCTGGCCGCGCAGGGCGGCCCGGAAGGCGTCGCCGGCCTCCAGGCTGCGCCCCTGGTTCAGGGCGTCCTGGCCCAGACGCAACAGCGCGGCGGTTTCGTCCACCGGGGTGGGGCGCGGGGGCAGGGAGACCGTGGGCGCCACCGGGGTCCGGGCGCAGCCGGCGGCCAGGAGCACGCACGCGGCCAACACCACCAACAGCCATGATTTCAGGCGCATAATCACCTGCCGGATAAGAGCGGTCCTGATCGGGCCAAAAGCCCGCGCCCCCGGCCCGGAACCGGGGTTCCGGGTCCGGACGGGGGCGGGGGTCGGATTTGATTATACCGCAAGACGGCGGGGGTTACTTCTTGACCTCCTCGAAGTCGGCGTCCACCACCTCCTCGTCGGTCTTGCCGCCGCCCGGCTGCCCGCCGGGCTTGCCGCCCGCCTGGCCGCCGCCCTGGTCGGCCTGGCTGGCGGTGCTGGCCGAATACAGGGCCTCGGCCAGCTTGTGGCTGGCCTGGGTGAGCTCGGCCACCGCCGCCTCGATGGCGTCCTTGTCCTCGCCCTCCAGGGTCTTTTTGACCTTGGCGATCTTGTCCTCGGCCTCGGCCCTGAGCGCCGGGTCAACCTTGTCGCCGAGCTCCTTCAGGTTCTTCTCCACCGAATAGACCAGGCTGTCGCCCTGGTTGCGGGCGTCCACCAGCTCGCGGCGCTTCCTGTCGTCGGCCGCGTGCATCTCGGCGTCCCGGATGGCCTGCTGTATCTCGGCCTCGCTCAGGCCGCTGCTGGCCGTGATCTTGATGGACTGCTCCTTGCCCGTGCCCAGGTCCTTGGCGCTGACGCTGACGATGCCGTTGGCGTCGATGTCAAACGTGACCTCGATCTGGGGCACGCCACGGGGCGCCGGCGGGATGCCCACCAGCTCGAAGCGGCCCAGGGTCTTGTTGCCGGCGGCCATCTCGCGCTCGCCCTGCAACACGTGGATGGACACCGCCGGCTGGCTGTCGGCGGCGGTGCTGAAGATTTGGCTCTTGCGGGTGGGGATGGTGGTGTTTTTCTCGATCAGCTTGGTCATGACCCCGCCCAGGGTCTCGATGCCCAGCGACAGCGGGGTGACGTCCAACAGCAGCACGTCCTTGACCTCGCCGCCCAGCACGCCGCCCTGGATGGCCGCGCCGATGGCCACCACCTCGTCGGGGTTCACACCCCGGTGCGGCTCCTTGGCGAACATCTCCTTCACCTTCGCCTGCACCCTGGGCATGCGGGTCATGCCGCCCACCAGGATGACCTCGTTGATCTCCGCCGGGCTCAGGCCGGCGTCCTTCAAGGCGGTGCGGCAAGGGCCCTCCACGCGCGCGATCAGGTCCTCCACCAGGGCCTCCAGCTTGGCGCGTGAGAGCTTGACGTTCAGGTGCTTGGGGCCGGACTGGTCGGCGGTGATGAAAGGCAGGTTGATGTCGGTCTCCATGGCGGTGGAGAGCTCCATCTTGGCCTTCTCGGCCGCCTCCTTGAGCCGCTGGAGGGCCATTTTGTCTCCGCGCAGATCAATGCCCTGGTCCTTCTTGAACTCGTCGGCCAGCCAGTCGATGACCCTAAGGTCGAAGTCCTCGCCGCCCAGATGGGTGTCGCCGTTGGTGGCCTTGACCTCGAAGACGCCGTCGCCCAGCTCCAGAATGCTGATGTCGAAGGTGCCGCCGCCCAGGTCGAATACGGCGATCTTCTCGTCTTTCTTCTTGTCCAGGCCATAGGCCAGGGCCGCGGCGGTGGGCTCGTTGATGATGCGCAGCACGTTAAGGCCCGCGATGCGGCCGGCGTCCTTGGTGGCCTGGCGCTGGCTGTCGTTGAAATAGGCGGGCACCGTGATGACCGCGTCGCTGATTTTTTCGCCCAAAAAGTCCTCGGCGGTCTGCTTCATCTTGCCCAGGACCATGGCGCTGATCTCGCCGGGCGAATACTCCTTGCCCTGCACCTCGATGTGGGCGTCGCCGTTATTTGCCTGGACCACCTTGTAGGGCAGTATCTTCAGGTCCTCCTGGACCTCCTTGGAGCCGAACTTGCGGCCGATCAGGCGCTTGACCGCGAAGACGGTGTTCCTCGGATTGGTGATGGCCTGGCGCTTGGCCACCTGGCCCACCAGCCGCTCGCCGCTGTCGGTGATGGCCACCACGCTGGGGGTGGTGCGGCTGCCCTCCTGGTTGGTGAGCACCTTGGGCTCGCCGCCCTCCATGATGGCCACACAGGAGTTGGTGGTGCCCAGGTCGATGCCGATGATCTTGCCCATGTTAGGAATGCCTCCAAAAAAATAATGAATGCCGCGCCAGGCGGGCCTTAGCTGACCTTGATCTGGATTTCGGCGCCGTCGTCGTCGCCGGGGGCCGGACGCTTGCTCACCACCACCATGGCCGGCCTGAGCAGGCGGCCCTGGAACAGATAGCCTCTGCCCAGCTCGCCCAGCACGGTGTTGTCCTCGGCGTCGGCGTCCTCCTGCTGAATCATGGCCTCGTGCACCTCCGGGTTGAAGGGCAGGCCCACCGCCTCCACCCGTTCCAGGCCGTGACGCTCCAGGGTCTTTATGAGCTCCTGCAGGGTCAGCTCCACGCCCTGGGCCAGGGTGCTCCCGGCCTCGCCCTCGCCCAGGTGGGCCAGGGCGCGCTCCAGGTTGTCCACCACCGGCAAAAGATCCTTGACCAGGCTCTCGTTGGCCCGGCGCAGGAAGTCGGCCTTGTCGCGTTCGGTGCGCTTCTTGAAGTTATCGGTCTCGGCCATGACCCGGAGCAGGCGGTCTTTGAGCTCGTCGCGCTCGGCCAAGAGCGCCAGCAGGTCTTCGTCGGCCCCGGCCTGGCCCGCGTCGGCGGATGTCTCCGGGGGGGTGTTGTCGCTCTTCTGGCTCACTAAACAGTTCTCCTTTTGCCCGGCGTCGCGCCGCGGCGGCTAGTCGCGCGAGCCCAGGATGCGGCTGACCAGGCGCGCGGTGTAGTCCACCAGGGGGATGATCTTGGAATAATCCATGCGAGTGGGGCCGATGACGCCCAGGGCCCCGGCCGGCCGGTCCTCGCCGCCATAGCTGGCCGTGACCGCGGTCAGCCCCTCCAGCCCGGTCATCTCGGCCTCGCTGCCAATGAGTATCTGCACCCCCGGCGCGGTCAGGGAGCGCTCCAGGAGCCTGAGCAGGGTGGAGCGCTCCTCGAAGGCCTGGAAGATCACCTTCAGCCGGGCCACGTCGGCAAATTCCGGCACGCCCAGCAGGTTGGCCTGGCCCTCCAGGTAGACGTCGCCGGCCTCGCCCTGGGGAAAGGCCTGGCGGCCCAGGCGCAGGGCGCGGCCCATGACCCGGTCGAAGCGCACCTTCTCCCGCGCCATCTCCCGCTCCAGGCGCTCTCTCACTTCATTCAGTGTAAGGTCGGCCAACAGCTCGTTCAAGTAGCGGGTGAACCTGTCCAGGTCCTCCTGGTCCAGCTCCGGCTCGGCCTCGATGATGCGGTTCTCCACCCCCCCGGCCCTGGCCGTGAGCACCACCAGGATCAGGCCCGGCCGCAGCAGCACGAACTCCATGCGCCGGAAGACCTCCTGCTCCGGGGCCGGCGGCGGGGCGGCCACCACCGCCGCCTGCTGGCTGACCGCCGACAAGAGCCGGCCGGTGGCCTTGAGCACCTGGTGCAGGTCCGCCTCCTCCTGGCCGCGCAAGGCGCGGTTGATGCGGGCCTTGAAAGGCTCGTCCAGGTCGCGGACCTCCAGGATGGATTCGACGTAGAAGCGCAGGCCCTGGGGGGTGGGCACCCGGCCGGCCGAGACGTGGGGCTGGGCCAGGTAGCCCATCTCCTCCAGATCGGCCATGACGTTGCGGATGGTGGCCGGGCTGACGTTTACGCCCGTGAGTTTGCTGACCGTGCGCGAACCCACCGGCCCGGCGGCGGCGATATAGGTGGCTATCACGGCCGAGAGGATCAGCTTCTCTCTTTCGGAAAGCCCTTTTGGCACGGTAGGTTACCCCCTTAGCACTCAGCGGGTCGAAGTGCTAGCAAAAAATAACCACCCCAGGGGGGGCTGTCAAGCCGGGCTGGGATTTAGTTGGCGGGGTCAGGGCAGGGCCAGCCACTGGCGCAGGCCCAGCACCAGGGCCAGTTCGGCCGCGGGCAGGCCCAGGTCTTCCAGGCGGAGGTCGTGCAACGCCCGGCAGGCCGCCGCGCGCTCGGCGCGATCCTGGCCAGCCAGGGCCAGGGCGGCGTCCTCCAGGGCCTCGGCCAGGCCGAGGTGGTCGCCCTGGCGGCAGAGCCGGGCCGAGAGCAGCGCCGCCCGACCGGCCAGTCGCCGGTCCACGGCGGCATAGGCGGCGGCGGCCAACCCCGGCGCGGCGGCGCGGGTGTTCTGGGCGATCTCCGCGTCGTCCCCGCCCTGGGGTTTTTGGAGCAGGCCGTCGGCCGCCTCCCCGGCCATGGCCACCGCGTCGGCGTAGAGCGCCTTGCGCGAATAGCCCAGGGCCGCCGCCTGGGGGAAATGCCGGCGGGCCTGGCGCAGGTTGTTCAGTCCATAGTTCCGGCCCTGGCCGAGGCTGGCCGCGGCCGCGCCAAAGGCCCGCTGCCAACGCTCCACCTGGGCATAGAGCCGGCGCAAGTAGAGGTTGGCCGCCTGGCCGGGTTCGCCGGCCTGGTCCAGCCCGGCATACAGATCGGCCAGGGGCGCGGCCTCGCCCAAGAGGCCCTCCAGAGCCTTGCGCTCCGGCAACACGGCCTGGGCCTCGTCGCCGGGGTCGCGGCCGTAGATATCCAGGAGGAAGCAGAGCGGCGTCCGGTCGGCCAGGGCGGCCAAGGCCTGGTCGAAGCTGGCGGCGTAGACGAACTCGGCCCGCGTGAAGGCCGGGGCGGCGTGGTCCCGGAAGTTGTCCAGCTCGAAGCGGGTGTCGTCGATGAAGACGAAAATGGCTTTCACGTTGCGGACTCCCTGAGAATGGCCAGGACATTGTTAGCACTTCGGGCGACGGCTGGCAAGGCGCGCCGCCGGCTTGACCCCGGCCGGCGGTCGTGCTACTAAACACCCACAACAAACAGGTCTTAATCCCAGCCCGCCGCTGGGCCATGCCCGACCGGCGCAAGGAGGCTCCATGAAAAAGGTGGCGATCATCGGTTGCGGGTCCTACATGGACGCGGGCTACGGTTGCGTGGGCGAGTGGCGCTGCCTCAAGTCGGCCGCCATGGGCGACGGCAAGTTCGCCGGCGAGCCGGTCTCGGTGATCGGGTTCATCAAGTGCGAGTGCCCCGGCCGGGCCACGGTCCCCAACCTGGGGCATCTCATCAAGGCCACCGGCATCACCCCGGACGCGGTCTACCTGTCCTCGTGCATGGTGGGGGCCAAGCCGGCCTGCCCCTACATGCCCCTGGAGGACAAGGTGGCCTTTATAGAGGAAAAGACCGGCCTGCCGGTGATCCAGGGCACGCACGATTATCATTAGGAAATAATTTACATAATGGCGATCACACCAGCTTGATTTGCAGGCGCTTGCCCACGGCCTTGGCGTAGCGTTGCAGGGTGGCCAGTGACGGCGAGTGCTTGCGGTTGAGCAGGGAGGCTTCCAAACGGGCGACAGCCGGGGCCTGGGTGCCCATGCGTTCGGCCACCTGGGCCTGGCTCAAACCCGCCTGACGCCGCGCCCGCAGCAATTCGTCCAGCAGCGCGAACTCCGGCCCCTGCTCCTGGTGAGCCTCGCGCACCGCCGGCTCGGCCAGCATCTTCTTGACCATCTCCTCATGGCTGAGCATCGCGCACCTCCCGCGCCCTGCGGCGCGCCACCGCCAGCTCCCGCGCCGCGGGGCATGCCCAGGTCGGGCCCGAACTCGCAGATGCGCTGAGTGAGGTGGATGTAGCGGGCCTGGAGACCGGGCGGCAGGACCAACAGGTCCTGCTGCACTCTTTCATTGTAGTATTCAATCCGCCAGCGCATGGTCAAGAATAACAAAGATATTAATGGAATACAACCCAGCGCCTCGGACGCGGCTTGCCCGATCGCCGCCCATGCCCTATATTCTTCACGCGACGGGAGGATATGCCATGCAATGCTCCGCCGAACCGACCGGCTTCCACTACGTGGGCAACCTGATCCGGCCGCCCAGCGAGGCCGACAGCATCCTGATCCAGGCCACCCTGGGCTGCTCGCACAACAAGTGCAGCTTCTGCGGCACCTACCGCGACAAGCGCTTCGCCATCAAGGACCAAGCCATCCTGGAAAACGACCTGCGCTTTGCCGAAAAATACTGCCGCCGGCAAAACCGGGTCTTCATCATGGACGGCGACGCCCTGGTCATGCCCATGCCCCGCTGGGAGTGGCTTTTGGGCGAGATCAAAAAGCGCCTGCCCTGGGTGACGCGAGTGGGGGCCTACGCCAACGCCAAGAGCGTGGCGCTCAAAAGCGACGAGGATCTGAAGCGGCTCAAGGAGCTGGGCCTGGGCATCGCCTACTACGGGGTGGAGAGCGGCCACCGCGAAGTTTTAGCGGACATTTGCAAGGGCTCCACGCCGGAGAAGCTCATCAAGCAGGGCCGGCGCCTCAAGGCGGCGGGCATCAAGGTCTCGGTCACGGTGCTGTTGGGCGTGGGCGGCCTAGAGCGCAGCCTGGCCCACGCCCAGGCCACCGGCGAGCTCTTGACCGCCATGGACCCGGACTACGTGGGCGCGCTGACCCTGATGCTCATCCCCGGCACGCCGCTGGGCGAGGCGGCCCTGGCCGGCCAGTTCGAACTGCCCGGCAAGCTGGCCATGCTGCGCGAGCTGCGGGAGATGATCGCCCACACCCATCTGAGCGGCGGGCTCTTCTATGCCAACCACGCCAGCAACTACCTGCCCATCAAGGCGCGGCTGCCCCAGGACCAGGAGCGCACCTTGGCCTTGATCGACGCGGCCCTGAACGGCAAGGTTGGCCTGAAGCCGGAGTGGCTAAGGGCGCTTTAGGCCGGCGGAAACAGCCCGGCGACCAGGGCGCGGGCCTGGTCCAGCCAGGCCGCGCGCTCCTGGGGCGTGCTGGTCACCACCACCCCGAAGACGCGGCGGTGAAAGTCGGTGACGCCGCACAGGCCGGCGATGCAGTTGCGCCAGATCAGCTCCAGGGGATCGCCGAAGACCTCCCGCTCCCGCTGGGGCGGGGTGTCGCAGGTGTTGAGCACCACCAGGGTCTTGCCGGCCAAGAGCCCCCGCGGCACGCCCTCGCCCGCGTCGCCTTCCAGGAATTCGTAGGCCACCCCCGGCCGCAGCACCCGATCCAGCCAGCCCACCAGGGCGGCCGGCGGCATGCCCCACCAGTTGGGATGCACGCAGACCAGGCCCTCGGCCGCGGCCAGCTCGGCGCAGTGGCGGGCGATGATGGGCTCCAGCGCCGCCCCGCGCCCCAGTTCGGCCGCCGGCAGCAGGGCGTCGAAGCCCTCGGCGTGCAGGTCGTGGAAGACCACCTGGTGCCCCAGGCCGGTCAGGGTCTCGCGGCAGGCCTGGGCGATGGCGGCGTTGAGGCTGCCGGGGCGGGGATGGGCCAGGACCAGCAGGACGCGCATGGCTAGCGGGCGGGCGCGGCCGGGGCTTGGCCGTTGGCGGGGGGGATGACGCCGGTCACGGCCTTTGGGCGCAAAAGATGCTGCTCCACCAATGGCTTGAGATCCTGGGGATTGATCTCCACCACCCGCCAGAAGCCGTCCGCCTCGCGCTTCATGACCAGCCTGAGCTGTCGGTCGCGGGTGGGGTCCTTGAGCACCACCTGGGCGCTGTCGCCGTCGCTGGCCACCGTGGCCACCGCCAACAGGGTCCAGGAGCTGGGCAGGTTGTCGCGCTCCGGGTCCTCCACCACCCGCGCCACCCGATCGCGCACCTGCTCGGTGATGGGGGCCATGAAGGCGGTGAGAACCTGGCGCACCACGTCGCGCTGTTCGCGCTTGTCCTGGGCCGGGAAGATCATCTCCACAATGGCGTCCTTCTGGCCGCCGATGATCTTGTCCAAGTCCACGTAGGCCAGGAACAATCTGGAGTCGCGCTCGTGGATGGCCTTGCCGATCTGATACAGCGACCAATAGGGGCTTTTCAGGAAATATTGGGTGGCCAGGAATCCGCCCGCCGCCAGGCAGACCAAGAACAGCCAGGGCAACAAGCGCCGCACGGCTAGTCCTCCCCGGCCTGGCGGTCCAACCCGCTGGCCCCGGAGCCGGCCGCGGCCATGCCGTCCTTGCTGAACAGGACCTCGCCCACCACCTTGTCCGCCACGTCGGCCGTCTCCAACAGCTCCTCGACCTTCTCGATCATCTCCAGGCGCAACTCCTCCTCGGCGTGGGCGAAGGCGTCGGCCCAGCCGCCACTGGCCAGGAACTGCTTGAAATCATGTAAGTCCTTGAGCTTGAGCATGGCGGCAGTATAGGCCCGGCCCGGCCGGCTGTCAACGGAGGCGCGCCACAAAGCCCACCCTTGGCCGCGCCAGCCACCTTCAATTATTTAACATTATATATCAATATCTTGTAAGTTTTCTTAATCTGTTTTACTAATCGCCAGCAGCCGCACCGCCAACCCGCGGGCCGCCGCCGGCTCCAGGCCCAGGCGGCGGCAAAGGTCGCCCTGGTTCACGGCCAGCTCCAGACGGTCCAGGGAGTTGAACAGGGCCAGCGCCTCCCCCGCAGCCACGGCGGCATAGGCCGGCGAGACCCCGGCGATGGCCTGGCCGGCCGCCTCGATCCGGGCCGGACGGCCGGCCAGGAAGGCCAGGACCGTGGACCGGTCCAGGTTGGTCATCAGGTTGCCGAAGCGGTCCACGGCCAAGACCTGGCCTAGCAGGGCTTCGCCCTCCCGCCGGGGCAGGGGCCAATCCAGGCGCGCCGGGTCGGCCACGGCCGGACCCAGGGCGGCCGGGTCCAGGCCGTTGGCCAGGTGGGCGGCCACCGGCGCGAAGACGTCCCGGCCGTGAAAGGTGGCCGAAACTTTTGGCAGGAAATAGCGCGGCTCGGTCAGGGCGAAGGCCCGCGCCGCCGGGTCGGCCCGCAGGATGGGGGTGAAGACGCCGTTGTCGGGCCCCACCCAGAACTGGCCCAGGGCCTGGATGGCCAGGCCCCGCCGGACGGTGCCCACGCCGGGGTCCACCACCGCCAGGTGCACGGTATTTTTGGGAAAAAATCCGATGGCCTGCTCCAGGGCCAAGGCCCCGGCCAGCACATCCTGGGGCGCAACGGCGTGGGACAGGTCCACCAGCCGGGTTTCTGGGCAGATGCCCAGTATCACGCCCTTCATCACCCCCACGAAGGGGCCGTCGCCGAAGTCCGTGGTAAGGCTGACGATAGGCGGGTTCATGGCGACAGCAGCGCGGGCAGGACCTCGCCGGCCTTGCCCAGCAGGGCCACGTCCACCCAGCCGGTGTTGGGGGTGGGATCGGGGTTGACCTCGATCACACAGGCGCCGGCGGCCTTGGCCACCTGGGCCAGGCTGGCCGCCGGCTGGACCACGGCCGAGGTGCCCACCACCAGCATGGCCTGGCATTCCCCGGCCGCCCGCCAGGCCCGCTCCAGCCGGTCGGCATCCAGGGATTCGCCGAACCAGACCACGTCGGGCCTGAGCAGGCCGCCGCAGGCGGGGCAACACGGCGGGGCGGGCAGGTCCAGGCGGCGGTCCTCGCCGGCCGCCCCGCAGCCCAGACAGCGGACCCGCCACAACGAGCCGTGGATTTCCAGCAAGTTGCGGCTGCCGGCCAGGGCGTGCAGGCCATCCACGTTCTGGGTGACCAGGGTGAAGCCGGTCCGCCTGGCCTCATACCGAGCCAGGGCCAAATGGGCCGGGTTGGGCCGGCAGGCTGCTATGAGCCCCCGCCGCCAGTGGTACCAGCGCCAGACCAGGGCCGGGTCGCGCCCAAAGGCCTGGGGCGTGGCCAGGTCTTCGGGCCGGTGGTTCTCCCACAGACCGCCGGGGCCGCGAAAGGTGGGCACGCCCGACTCGGCCGAGACCCCGGCCCCGGTCAGCACCGTCACCCTTCCCGCCTCGGCCAGGCTCCGGCGGGCCGGCTCCAGGCTCTCGCGCCAGCCGCTCAAGCGCGGCCTAAAACTCCACCATCAGGGGCTGGCCCATCTCGGCGAAGCTGAATTTTCTGAAAACCGAGCCTCCGTTGAAATCCAGGACCTTGAACTCTTCCGGCCCCAGCAGCGAGCGCACCCGCTCGAAATTCTCGCCGTAACGCTCGCGGGCCAGATCCACCGGCACCTCCATCAGGATGATGCGATGGATGTCGCTGCCCTTGAGCCGCTGCACCAGGATTGGATGGGTGCTGGACTTGAAGGTGGACAGGACCAGCATGGCCCCGGCCCCGTAGATGACCACGAAGCAACGCATAGCTACCCCCTGGCATGGGCGGCGGTCGGGCAAGCTGCCGCCGCGTAAGGTAGCCCCACGATAAAATTTGGCGCGCCCCGCTGTCAAGGGAGGGCAATGCGAACGGGCGCCCAAACGGGCGCCCGCGTGGCGTCGGGGAAGGATGGAGGCTAGTCGGCGGCCTTGGCCTCGGCCTTCTTCTCGCTCTTGGGCTTGGCCTCGGTCTTGGCCTCGCCGCCGGCTTCGCAGGACTCGCTCTTGCGGGTCGAGGAGTTCTTGCCAGAATAATCGGTCACATACCAGCCTTGCCCCTTGAGGTGGAAGGCGTTGAGGCTCATCATCTTGTGCAACTTGCCGCCGCAGTGGGGGCATTTCCTCAGCGGGGCGTCCGAGAATTTCTGGATGGCCTCGGTGATTTCGCTGCATTTGTTGCATTCATACTCGTAGATCGGCATGGCTGGCTCTCCTGCTGACTTCAACACCAACTTGCGCCGGCAACGCTGTCGGCGTGAACTGCGTATAGATTAAGCACTCGGTCCATTTCTGGCAAGCGCACCGGACGCAAAATTTCGCCGGCGATGGCGTGGACGCGCGCCTCCTCGGCCTGGCGCTCGGCCGGCAAAGACTCGAACAGGTGCTCGTAGCGGTAGAAACGCATGATATGCACCAGTTCATGCACCAGCACGTAGGTCATCAGCGGCAGCAGCAGGCCGGCCTCGCCATCGCGCCGCACCAGGCCCAACAGGTTGTGGTCCTGCAGGCAGATGCGGTAGAAGTCCTTGCCCCGGATCTGCCTGGCGCCCGGCGGCCGGCGCAGGCGCAGCACCTGGGCCAGGGCCTCGCGGCTGACCTCCTGGGGCAGCAGCTCGGCCAGGGTGCGCACCTCGTAGGGATAGCGGCGCCAGCCGCCCTCGGATACGCGGAAATGCTCGCTCACCCGCTCCTCGGCCACTTCCATGGAGCGGGCCAGCAGCCTGATTTCCTCGGCCTTGAAGCGCCGGTTAACGCCCATGCGCCGAAATCCTCCCCCGGCGTGTGAATCAAAATATAGGTTCGCCCCAGGCGATTTGCAAGCTTTTCCATCGCGGGCCTTGACCCCCGGCCCCCCGGCCGCCACAATGCCAGGCCATGGAGCCCAAGGATGAACTCCGACTCGAATTTTTAGCGCGCTGGGCCGGGCTCTGGCCCGATGGCGCGGCCCCGGACCGGCCGCCGGTCTTCGCCGGCGCGGGCCGGGCCGCCGAGCGCCTGCGCCGCGCCCCCGAATACCGCCGGGCGCGCAGCCTGGCCGTGATGGCCGATCCGGTGCTGTTGCAGGCCCGCATCAACGCCCTGGCCGACAACAAGACCCTGCTGGCCGCCACGCCGGGGCTGAAGCAGGGCCTGGTGCGCGTCACGCCCCAGATGGTCCCGGTGCAGGTTCGCAGCCGGCTGTTGCGCGGCGGCTCGTTGGTCCAGGCCGGCAAGCCCCTGCGCCCGCCGGCCGACAGCCTGGGCAAGGTCGAGATGCTCGTCGTGCCGGCCCTGGCCGTGGACCGCCGGGGGGTGGTGCTGGGCGACGGCCGTGGCCTGGCCGATCTGCTCTACGCCCTGCTGCGGGAAATGAACGCGCTGACCGCCGCCACGCCCGTGGCGGTGCTGGCCGCCGACGAGATGGTCAGCGAAGCCAATCTGCCGGCCGCGGCCTGGGACCTGGGCGTGGACCTGGTGGTGACGCCCACCCAGACCCTGCGCTGCGCCCCGCCCCTGCGCCCCCTGGCCGGGCTGGATGGCCTGCCGCCGGCCCTGGCCGGCCTGCCCCTGGTGCGGGCGGCTATTTCTTCGTGAGCAGATTCCCGGAGCCCCGCGCGGTCAACTCCCACCAGGGCGAGTCCTTCTGCTCGGCCGGCGGCTGGGCCGGGGGGCGGGTCTGGGGCACGCCGACCTCCGGACGCGCCTGGGGCGGGCTCGCCACCGGCCGGGCGGCGGGCGGCGCGGCCTCTGGCCGGGCGGCGGGCGGCTGGGGCGCGGGCCGGGCCTGGGGCGGCCGTGCGGCGGCCAGGCTGGGTTTGAGCTTGTCGAAGTAGGGGGCCAGCTTGGGCTGGTGGCTGAGCTGTCTGGGGAACCGGGCCAGGGGCACGGTCTCCTTCAGGCCGGTCAGGCCCAGGCGGTCGTCCAACAGGTGCAGATCCACCTCCTCGCCCACCAGGCGCACGGCGTAGAAGTTGCGGAAGGTCGTGCGCGAGGCGGTGTTGCCGGTGCCCAGCGTGCCCTGCTTCACCTCCAGGTAGATCCCCTCCACCAGCTCGGTCATCTTGGCCACTCCCTCAGTCACTTGTTGTACGCGCCAGTTGTTTCTGCCAGCCCCGCGGCGGACCGGAGCCGGGCTCCCATTGCAGGCCCGCCCTGAAGGGCATGGCTTCGTCGGCCGGTTGCAGCTCGCGGTTGGTCCAGCGCACCCAACCCCGCAGACGCCAGGCGTGGCCGCCGCTGGCCTGCACCGTCAGCAGCAGGGGGTGCTCCTCCGGGGCCTCCAGGCAGCGGGTCAGATGGAATTGACCCACCGCCAGGCTGGCCAGCGCCAGGCAGCCTCCACCGGCGGAGACGTTGATCAAGCGCGCCGCCTGGGCCGGCCCCGCGGGCTCCCCGCCGGCCCCGGCCAGCACCACGAAGCTGGCCGCCAGGTCGCTTTCCTGACGCACCTGGCCGCGGCGGTCGGCCAAAAAACTCCATATGCGGCGCACGGACATAGGCATGCCCAACCCCCCGCAGCCGTCTTGTTAAGCCTCACGGTTCACTTTATACTTTTAACGTTCTTTTCTCAATACATTAGCGCGCTGGTGGCCAATCGCCCCCAGCGCCCCCCACACGGCCCGGTTCGGACCCCGGCCAGCCAGGAGCAGGCGATGACTTTATACTCCGGCGGCAAGCTCAAGGTGTTATTCGTGGCCAGCGAGATCGCGCCCCTGGTCAAGACCGGCGGCCTGGGCGACGTGGCCGGCAGCCTGCCCCCGGCGCTCACGCGCCTGGGCCTGGAGGTGCGCCTGGTGATGCCGCTGCACCGCCAGGTGGACCGCCAGCGTCACGGACTCAGGCCCACCGGCCTGGTCGTCCGGGCCGCGGCCGGCGGGCGCGAATACGCGGCCCAGGTCTGGGAGACCCGCCTGGATGGCTGCCCGGTCCACCTGCTGGACTGCCCGGAGCTCTTCGACCGCGAGGGGCTCTACGGCCCCCCCGGCGGGGATTTCGCCGACAACCCCCTGCGCTACACCTGGTTCTGCCGGGCGGCCATCGAGCTGGCCAGGGCCCTGGATTTCGCCGCCGACGTGGTCCACGCCCACGACTGGCAGACCGCGCTCATCATGGCCTACCTGGAGGCCGGCGGCTGGGACCCCGGCCCCTTGCGCGGGGCGGCCACGGTCTTCACCATCCACAACCTGGCCTACCAGGGCATCTACGAGCGCGGCGTCTTCGGGCTCACCGGCCTGCCGGCCTGGCTGGACTCGCCCCAGGGGCTGGAGTTTTGGGGCAATTGCTCGCTGCTCAAAGCCGGCCTGGTCTGCGCCAGGGCGCTCACCACGGTCAGCCCCACCTATGCCCAGGAGATCACCACCGCCCATGGCGGCCACGGCATGGAAGGGGTGCTGCTGAGCCGGCGCGAGGCCCTGACCGGCATCCTCAACGGCGTGGACTACGCGGTCTGGTCGCCGGAGAACGACCCCTGGCTGCCGGCGGCCTACTCGGCCCAGGACCTGGCCGGCAAGGCGGCCTGCCGAGACGCCCTGCTGGAATCCTTCGGCCTGGAGCCGGCCGGGCCTTCCACCGCCGTGATCGGTTACGTGGGCCGGTTGGCCCACCAGAAGGGCGTGGACCTGTTCCCGCCCGCCCTGCCCCACCTGCTGCTGGACGACGTGCGGATCTGCATCCTGGGCTCCGGCGAGCATCGCCACGAGCACGATCTCATGGAACTGGCCGCCCGCCACCCCGGCCGGGCGGGGGTGCGCATCGCCTTCAGCGAGGAGCTGGCCCACCTCATCACCGCCGGCTGCGACCTGCTGCTGATGCCCAGCCGCTACGAGCCCTGCGGCCTGAACCAAATCTACGCCCTGCGCTACGGGGCCGCCCCGGTGGTGCGGGCCACCGGCGGGCTCAGGGACACGGTGGAGCCCCTGGACCCCCTGGCCCAGACCGGTACCGGCTTTTTGTTCGAGGGCTTCGGGGTGCGCGAGCTGCTCTGCGCGGCGCGGGAGGGGCTGTGGGCCAAGGCCCGGCCGGATGTCTGGCGGGGCTTGCAGGCCAGGGGCATGGGCCGGGATTTCTCCTGGGATCAGAGCGCGCGCCGCTACGCCGAGTTGTACGCCCGGCTGCGGGGGCTGTAGCCCCCCAGCCGGGATTAGTTAGTCAAAGTCAGCGATTACGCTGTTTTTGCTGCATCTGCTTGAGCATCTCCTCCACCTCCGGGGGCATGCCTTGGGGCATGCCCTGGGGCGTTTCGGCGGCGTCGTCACCCTTGTCCACGCCCTGCAGCACGCCCTGCATCATGCCGCCCATCATGCCGCCCTTCTGGCTCTGCATCTTCTGCTCGAAGTTGGGGTCCTTGAGCATGCCCAGCATGTTGTCGGCCATCATGCGCTGCATCTGGTCGGCCTCCTTGTCGAAAACCACCGGGATGCCCGCCGGCGGCGCCAGGGCGCTGGCCGGCACCGACACGTCGGTCTTGATGTCCACGGCTTCCTCGTCCACCTTCACGCCCATCATGGCCCCCTCGGTCTTGAGGGTGACGGGGGTGTCCTTCCAGGTGTAGCTGGTCATGCCCATGACGGTGGCGATCTGCACCGGCTTGCCCTTGAAGACGCCCTCCTTGATCTGGGGCTTGCCGCCACCGCCCATGAACGAGGCCATCATGGCGTTGCCCATCTTCTCGGCGTTCTTGCGCACGTTGGCCTGTTCGGCCGGGCTGAGCTTCTCGTAGCGCTGGGCCAGGTAGGTCATCAGGTTGCCGGTGGCGGAGGCCTTCTTTTGGATGAGATCCACCTCGATCACCTGTTCGGGCGTGGTGATCTGGATGGACTGCTTGGGATGGTTCATCCCCATCATGGTCATGTTGCTGTCGGTGTGCCGGGCCGACTTGTCTCCGTCGATGTACAGGGTGGCCGCGCCCTTCTCGCTGCCGCGCAGCTCGTATTTGACGATGGCGCTCTTGAAGGGCAGCTTCGGCCGGAAGGGGTTGTCCGCGGCCAGGCCGGGGGCCGCGGCCATGAGCGCCAACAGGAGCAGGGCCGACAGGAATCCATGCGTTTTCTTCAACATGCAACTACCTCCAACATCGTGGGATTCTTCAGATCGCCGACCCTCCGCCTGAGCCGTAGCCCGCCAGATCAAGGCAAACCCGGCGGTAGCCCAGGGGCGTCAGCGCTTCCAGGATGGCCGCGCGCCGGGGTTCGGCCGCAGCCAAGGGCAGAGTCTCGATGGATAGCTCCAGGCGGGCCAACGGAAAATGATCACGCAGCCGGAGCTGGCCGGGCAGGATGGCGCGCAGGGCCGCCTCGCCGCGGCCGATGCGCGCCAGGGCCTCGGCGGTCAAGGCGGTGCCGGTGGGCACGCGGGTGGCCAGGCAGGCGCTGCTGGGAACCTCGGCCGTCATCAGGCCCAGGGCGCGGCTCAAGGCCCGCACCGCGGCCTTATCCAGGCCGGCCTCGGCCAGGGGGCTGTGGACGCCCAGCTCCCTCACCGCCCGCTTGCCGGGGCGGTCCTCGCCCTCGTCGTCCAGTTGGCTGCCCTCCACCACCGACCTGAGCCCGCGGCCCTGGGCCAGCTCGCGCAACCGACCCAGGCGCAGGCGCTTGCAGTGGTAGCAGCGCTGGGCGTCGTTGGCCGCGATGGCGGGATCGTGGAGTTCGCCGGCGTCCACCTCGATCAGCTCCGCGCCAAGCTGGGCGGCCAGGGCGCGGGCGCGCTGGGCTTCCCAGGGCGGGGTGAAGGGGCCCAGGCAGATGACCGCGGCCACGCCCGGCCCCAGGGCCTGGCGGGCGGCGGCCAAGAGCAGGCTGGAATCCACCCCGCCGGAGAAGGCCACCGCCAGGGGAGCCAGCGCCCGCAGACGGGCCAGGAGGGCCTGCCAGCGCGGGCGCAGCTCGGCGGGGATATCCGGCGGCAAGCGGACTACTCCGTCACTGCGAAGCCGGCCGCAGCCAGTTCGCGGCAGATGACCGAGGTGTCGATCTTTTCCAGCCGGAAGGAGTAGACCCGGCGCTCGTCCTCGGCCGAGACCAGGGCCAGGCTGATGATCTTGCCCCCGTGGCGGCTGATGATGTTGTGCACCATGTCCAAAAGGCCGGGCTCCGGCGGCAGGGCCACGTCCAGGCGCACGGTCTCGCTCAAGAGCCCCAGAATCTCCACCAGCACGCCCAGCACGTCGGTCAGGGTGATGATGCCGGCCACCTGGCCGTCCTCGATCACGGGCAGGCCGGTGAGGCGGTGGGTGTGCAGCAGGCGGGCGGCCTGGTAGATGGTGGCCTCGGCCGCCACGGTCAGGGGATCGGGGGCCATCAGGTCGGCCACCGTGACCTCGGAGAGCAGGCTGGGGAACCAGGCCGAACGCAGCTCGTTGTCGGTGACCAGGCCCACCAGGCGCCGGCCGTCCAGCACCGGCAGGTGGCGGATGCCGTGCTGGCGCATCAAGTTAAGGGCCTCGTCCACCGTGGCGGCCGGGGTCACGGTCACCGGCTGGGGGCTCATGTGATTCTTCACCTTCACTGGGCCATCTCCCCTGGGGCCGACACGCGGGTCGCGGTTGTTCTTGGTCGTCGGCCCTCAATCTAGCCAATAGCATTTTTTGGCCTCCGCAGTCCCGGTTTTTCGCCGTCCGGCCCAGCGCGATAAATTGACCAATGAGTCATGATTTCCGGAGACCGCGCCCAAAAGACCCAATTATTGGTTTCAGTGTACTTTTCACAACCGGCGCGCCGCTCGTGGCCAAGATGTTAATTCTAGCCCTTGACTTTTTATCACTTTAATTCATATTCTTAGCAAACATAATCCCGCCTGAGGCCCTCTGGGGCGGATGCCGGATCGCCGCGGTCAGTGCACCGCAATGGAGGCAGCCCATGACGCCCAAATTCATCTTCGTCACCGGCGGCGTGCTTTCTTCCCTGGGCAAGGGCCTGGCCGCCGCCTCCATCGGGGCGCTGCTGGAGGCCCGCGGGCTGACCGTGGTCCTGCAAAAGCTCGATCCCTACGTCAACGTCGACCCCGGCACCATGAACCCCTTCCAGCACGGCGAGGTCTTCGTCACCGACGACGGGGCCGAAACCGACCTGGATCTGGGCCATTACGAGCGCTTCACCAACGCCAGGATCGGCAAGAAGTGCAACCACACCACCGGCAGCATCTACTACAGCGTCATCACCAAGGAGCGCCACGGCGACTACCTGGGCGGCACGGTCCAGATCATCCCCCACGTCACCGACGAGATCAAGCGCTCCATCCTGGCCGCGATCAACGGCACCGACCTGTGCATCGTGGAGATCGGCGGCACGGTGGGCGACATCGAGAGTCTGCCCTTTCTGGAGGCCATCCGCCAGTTTCGCAACGACGTGGGCAAGGAGAACGTCCTCTACATCCACCTGACCCTGGTGCCCTACATCAAGACCGCCGGCGAGCTGAAGACCAAGCCCACCCAGCACTCGGTCAGCGAATTGCGGCGGGTGGGCATCCAGCCCGACATCCTGCTCTGCCGCACCGAGCAGCCGCTTTCGCGCGGGCTCAAGGAAAAAATCGGCCTCTTTTGCAACCTCGAACCGGAGGCGGTCATCACCGCCGTGGACGTGGACCACATCTACGAGGTGCCGCTGAAGTTCCACGAGCAAGGCCTGGACGAGCAGATATGCCGCAAGCTGGGCATCTGGACCCGCGCCCCCCACCTGCAGAACTGGGAGGACCTGGTCTATCGGCTCAAGAACCCGGCCCACGAGGTGACCATCGCCATGGTGGGCAAGTACGTGGACCTCAAGGAATCCTACAAGAGCCTCAACGAGGCCCTGGGCCACGGCGGGGTGGCCAACAACTGCCGGGTCAACATACGCTACGTGGATTCGGAGAAGGTGGAGCGCGAGGGCCTGGACGAGGTCAAGGGCGTGGACGGCATCCTGGTGCCCGGCGGCTTCGGCGCCCGCGGCGTGGAAGGCAAGATCAAGGCCGTGCAGTACGCCCGCGTCAACCGGGTGCCCTACTTCGGCATCTGCTACGGCATGCACATGGCGGTGGTGGAGTTCGCCCGCCACGTCCTGGGCTGGAAGGAGGCCCACACCGCGGAGATCGACCCCAACACGCCCTACCCGGTCATCTACCTCATGCGCGAGTGGTTCGACTACCGCTCCCAAAAGATCGAAAAGCGCGACGAGCTATCCGACCTGGGCGGCACCATGCGCCTGGGGGCCTACCCCTGCCACCTGGTGGAGGACACCCTGGCCCACAAGGCCTACAAGACCGACGACATCAGCGAGCGCCACCGCCACCGCTACGAGTTCAACAACGCCTTCCGCGATCAGCTCGCCGAAAAGGGCCTGGTCATCAGCGGGCTCTCGCCCGACGGCGAGCTGGTGGAGATCGTGGAGCTAAAAGACCACCCCTGGTTCCTGGGCTGCCAGTTCCACCCGGAGTTCAAGAGCCGGCCCATGAACGCCCACCCGCTCTTCCGGGAGTTCATCCGGGCGGCGGTGCGGCATAGCCACGAGCAGCAGAGCAAGTGATGGGCGCGCTCCAGACGCCGGAAGTCGTCCTGGCCGGCCGGCCCTTCGGCCGCTCCCGCTTCTTCGTCATCGCCGGGCCCTGCGTCATCGAGAGCGAGGAGCTGACGCTCGCCATCGCCGAGGAGCTGGCCGCGCTCAGCGCCCGGCTGGACCTGCCGCTGATCTTCAAGGCCAGCTATGACAAGGCCAACCGCACCAGCCTCGACAGCTTCCGGGGGCCGGGCATCGAAAAGGGCCTGGCCATCCTGGCCAAGGTGAGGGAGCGCACCGGCCTGCCGGTCATCAGCGACATCCACACCCCGGCCCAGGCCGCGGCCGCGGCCGAGGTCCTGGACGTGTTGCAGATTCCGGCCTTCCTCTGCCGCCAGACCGATCTGTTGGTGGAGGCCGCCCGCACCGGCCGGGTGATAAACATCAAGAAGGGCCAGTTCGTGGCCCCGCACGACATGGCCCCGGCCGTGGCCAAGGTTCGCGCCGCCGGCAACGACCGCATCTGGCTGACCGAGCGCGGCAGCAGCTTCGGCTACAACAACCTGGTGGTGGACATGCGCGGCATCGGGGTGATGCAGGCCCTGGGCTGCCCGGTGGTCTTCGACGCCACCCACAGCGTGCAACTGCCCGGCGGCCAGGGGCTCACCAGCGGTGGCGATCGCCGCTTCATCGCCCCCCTGGCCCGGGCCGCCGTGGCCGCCGGGGCCGACGCGGTCTTTCTGGAGGTCCACCCCCGGCCCGATCAGGCCCTGTGCGACGGACCCAACAGCCTGCCCCTGGCCGAACTGGAAGGGCTGCTGCGCCGGCTCATGGCCATTTACACCTTGGTCAGACAGGAGGATCAACCATGACCGGGCCGAGCGCGGCGCAGCGGGCGGCGGCCGTCAGGCTGCTGGTGCTGGACGTGGACGGGGTGCTCACCGACGGCCGGGTGGTCTATGACGATCAGGGCCGCGAGTTGAAATACTTCGACGTGCGCGACGGCCACGGCCTCAAACTCTTGCAGCGGGCCGGCTACCAGATCGTCTGGCTCTCCGGCCGGGGCTCGGAGGCCAACCGGGTGCGCGCCCGCGAGCTGGGCGTCGATCATCTCTTGGAGCAGATCAAGGTCAAGCTCCCCGCCCTCACCGAGCTCATCCAGGCCCGCGGGTTGACCCCGGACCAGGTGGCCTTCATGGGCGACGACCTCATCGACCTGCCGCCCATGCGCGCGGCCGGCCTGGCCCTGTGCCCGGCCGACGCCGTGCCGGAGGTGCTGGCCATGGCCCATTGGGTCAGCCGCCACCCCGGCGGCCGCGGGGCGGTGCGCGAGGCCTGCGAGTTTCTGCTGAAAAGCTCCGGCGCCTGGGACCAGGTCACGGCCCGCTATTTTTAGGCGCCGGCGCCCTCCGCCCCCGGCCGGCCATCACCCGCCCGCGGCCAATCCATCTCGGTTTTTGGGGGATTGCGCGTGATTTTTCGCGCCCCTGGCCGTTGCATGCAAGAATTTTGCCTTTACCCCAACCGGCTCGCTGGCTATACTCTCAGGGCGGGCTGCCCCGGCGACGGGGCGGTTCCGGCGATGCGCCAGGGCCGGCTTTGACAGACCGCGGCGGCCTGGCCGCGGCCACTACGGAGGAAGCCAGGCCCGGTGAAACGTTTTCGTCTGATACTCGCGGCGGCGCTGTTGGCCGTGGTGGCGGGCACCCTGGCGGCCTACTGGCTCAACCCGCCGGCCCGGCTGCCACTGACCGACGACCCCACCCTGGCCGGCCTGGACCAGGACGGCCGGCCCCGGCTCAAGGGCCTGACCTACACCCAGGTCAAGGACGGGGTGCGCAAGTGGACGCTCACCGCCATGGGGGCCCGTTACGACGAGGGCAGCGGCGTGGTCTCGCTGGCGGACGTCACGGTGCATTTCTACCCCGAAAAGGGGGGGGAGATAGTCATCCGCGGCGACGAGGGCGGCTACGACCAGAAGAACCAATTGGTCACCCTCAAGGGCAACGTGCGCGGCCGCACCCACGACGGCAACATGCTGGTCACCGACTGGATGAGCTATTCCGAGGCCGAGCAGGTGGCCGACACCAACGCCTGGGTGACGGTGGCCGGCCAGGGCTACTCGGTCACCGGCAAAGGCATGCTGGTGGTGGTGCCCCAGAGCCGGGTGATTTTCAAAAGCCAGGTGGATTCGACCTTCATCCCCCAGGGCAAGGGTCCTCCCCCAGGGGTGACCGCCGAGCATCCCGATGCCAAACCTTCAGCCGGAGGTAAACCATGAGTCGCAAATCCCTGTCGCTCCTGGCGCCGCTGTTCTGTTTGTTTTGCGCGGCGACGGCCATGGCCTTTTCCACCGAAAAAAGCGACCAACCCATCCACGTGGTCGCCGACCGGCTGGAGGTCGACAACAAGGCCCAGATGGCCAACTTCATCGGCAACGTCAAGGCCGTCCAGGGCGACGTCACCATCAACAGCGACAGCCTGGAGGTGCACTACGACCGCGACGCCGTCGAGGCCGCTCCGGCCAAGCCCAAGTCCGGGGAGGCCGAGAGCCAGGGCCTGATGGACGGCGGCGGCAAGGTGCGCAAGGTCGTGGCCATCGGCCACGTCAAGGTGGTGCAGAAGGACCGGGTAGCGGTGGGGCGCACGGCCACCTACTGGGCCGGCGCGCGCAAGATACTCCTGGAGGGCGAGGCCACCGTCTGGCGGGGCAAGAACCAGGTCTCCGGCGAGCAGATAACCGTGTTCCTGGACGACGACCGCTCCATCGTCCACGGCAAGCCCGGCAAGCGGGTGGCGGTGACCATCATTCCGGAGCAGGGGCCGGAGGGCCAGGCCGGGGCCGCCAAGACCGCCCCCGCCGGGGGAAAGAAGTAAGCTTGGCCCGCCTCAGCCTGCACAACCTGGTGAAAATCTACGGCGGCCGCCGGGTGGTGGACAACGTCTCCCTGGCGCTCAACGACCGCGAGATCGTGGGCCTCCTTGGCCCCAACGGGGCCGGCAAGACCACCAGCTTCTACATGACCGTGGGGCTGATCCGCCCCGACGAGGGCCGGGTGCTCCTGGACAACGAAGAAATCACCAGCCTGCCCATGTACCAGCGCGCCCGCCGCGGCATCAGCTACCTGCCCCAGGAGCCCAGCATCTTCCGCAAGCTCACCGTGGAGGAGAACCTGCGCGCCATCCTGGAGACCCTGCACCTGAGCGACGGCGAGGAGGAGGCGCGCCTGGAGGAGCTTTATGACGAGCTCAAGGTGGGCCACCTGCGCAACAACCGCGCCTTCTCGCTCTCCGGCGGCGAGCGCCGGCGGGTGGAAATCACCCGCCTGCTCATCACCGAGCCGGTCTTCATCCTACTCGACGAGCCCTTTGCGGGCATCGACCCCCTGGCGGTGGCCGATCTGCAGAACATCATCCGCCAGCTCAAGGAGCGCGGCATCGGCATCCTGATCAGCGACCACAACGTGCGCGAGACCCTGGGCGTCTGCGACCGGGCCTACATCCTCAACGAGGGCACTCTGCTGGAGGAAGGCGACCCCGAAACCCTGGCCCAGAGCGAGATCGCCCGCCGCATCTACCTCGGCGAGAGGTTCAAGCTGTAGCCATGGGCCTGGAGATCAAACAGAGCCTCAAGCTCAGCCAGCAACTGGTAATGACCCCCCAGTTGCAGCAGGCCATCAAGCTGTTGCAGCTCAACCGCCTGGAGCTGGCCGAGACCATCCAGCAGGAATTGCTGGAAAACCCAATGCTGGAGGAGACCGAGGAGAACGTCCAGGAATCGGAGATCAACCAGCTTGAACGCGAGGCGCTGGGCGACCCGCCCGGTCCGTCCGAGGCCCAGGAATCCGCCGAGCGCGCGGAGTCCGCCGAGACCGCCTATGAGCAGGACGCCTATGAAGCCGGCGAGCCGGCCCTGGGGGCGGACGGCGGCTCGACCGAAGGCGGCGACGGCCTGGACGAGATCAACATGAGCGACCAGGTCAAGGAGGACTTCGACTGGGAAAACTACCTGGGCGAGTACTCCTCCGCCCCGGCCTCCAGCGAGGGCGGCGGCTTCGAGGAGCGCGAGACCCCCAGCCTGGAGGCGGTGCTAACCCGCTCCCCCTCGCTGAAGGAGCACCTGCTCTGGCAGCTGCGCATGTCGGCCCTGGACGACGCCCAGATGAAGATCGGCGAGCTGATCATAGGCAACCTCAACGAGGAAGGCTACCTGATCGCCTCGCTAGACGACCTGGCCGCCGCCGCCGGGGCCGAACCGGCCGCGGTGGAGACGGTGCTCCGGGCCGTGCAGCAGCTCGACCCTCTGGGCGTGGCCGCCCGCGACCTCAAAGAATGCCTCATCATCCAGGCCACCGAGCTTTATCCCGGCCACGACCTGGTCTTCGAGATCCTGGAGCACCACCTGGCCGACCTGGAGAAGCGCAATTACCAGGCCATCGCCAAGAAGCAGGGCGTGAGCCTGGACGAGGTGGCCGAGGCCCTGGACGTCATCCGCAGCCTGGACCCCAAGCCCGGACGCCAGGTGAGCGAGGAGGAGCCCCAATACATAACCCCGGACATCTACGTCTACAAGGTTGACGGCGAGTTCGTGATCCAGCTCAACGAGGACGGCCTGCCCAAGCTCCGGGTCAACAGCTTCTACAAGGACGCCCTGGCCCAGGGCGGCTCGGCCGAGGCCAAGGAGTACGTCCAGTCCAAGCTAAGGAGCGCGGTCTGGCTCATCCGCTCCATCCACCAGCGCCAGCGCACCATCTACAAGGTCACCGAGAGCATCGTCCACTTCCAGCGCGATTTCCTGGACAAGGGCATCGCCCACTTGAAGCCGCTGGTGCTCCGGGACGTGGCCGAGGAGGTGGGCATGCACGAATCCACCATCAGCCGGGTGACCACCAACAAGTACGTCCACACCCCCCAGGGCGTGTTCGAGCTGAAGTTTTTTTTCAATTCCGGCATCAACCGGGTCGAGGGCGGCGCGGTGGCCTCCGAGGCGGTCAAGGAGCGCATCCGGCGCATCATCTCCGAGGAGGACCCGGCCCGGCCCTTGTCGGATCAGGCCATCGGGGATATGCTGATGAAGGAGAACATCGACATCGCCCGGCGCACGGTGGCCAAATACCGGGAGATGCTGGGCATACTCCCGTCGAGCCGGCGGCGGCAGATTTTGCGGCCCAAGCCCAAGCAGACCTGAGTCCGGACCTGGGCGCCGCGGCGGCCGGCCCGCCCGTGGCGGCCGGCGGGTGTAAAATGGTCATTGACAACCCGCCGGTCCGGAGATAAGCAGTACGCTTGCGCCGGCCCGCGCCCCCGATGACCGCGAAAGGCGCAAGCCAAGAGAGCATCAAACTATTATCAGGCGCCATGCCCCGCAACCGGCCCTGACCCATCCCGCAAGAACAGCCAAGGAGGGTCCTGCATGCAGATACAGGTCACTTTCCGCCACCTGGAGCCGTCCGAGGCTCTCAAGGAATACGCCCATGACAAGGTGGGCAAGGTCCAGAAGTATCTCGACGGCCCCCTGGAGGCCCAGGTGACCCTGGGGGTGGAGAAGCACCGCCACATGGCCGACGTGGTCATCCACGCCAGCGGCGTCACCATCCACGGCCAGGAGACCACCGGCGACCTCTACAGCGCCATCGACCTGGTCATGGACAAGCTGGAAAAGCAGGTCAAGCGCTATCGCGAGAAGCTCAAGCGCATCAACCGCGCCGCGCCCAAGGACCTGGAGGTCGCCTACAAGGTCGACGTCTTCGACTCCGAGACCCTGGCCGAGGAGCAGCCGCGCATCATCAAGACCAAGCAGCTCACCGCCAAGCCCATGGACGCCGACGAGGCCGCCATGCAGCTCGATCTCTCCCAAGGCGACTTCCTGGTCTTCATCAACGCCCGCACCGAGGCGCTCAACGTCATCTATCGCCGGGCCGACGGCAACTTCGGCCTCATCGAGCCCCAGTAGGCGGTCAGCGAGGCGCACCCTGCAATGAAGTTGACCGACCTGCTCAGCCCCCAGCTAATCCTCCCCGACCTGCAGGCCAGGGGCAAACGGGCGGTGATGGAAGAGCTCTGCGCCGCCCTGGCCAAATCCCGGCCCGGGCTGGACGCCGACCGCCTGATGGAAGTCCTCTTGGAGCGCGAGCGCCTGGGCTCCACCGGCATCGGCGACGGCATCGCCATCCCCCACGGCAAGCTGCACCACCTGGACGAGCTGCTGCTGGCCTTCGGCCGCTCGGCGGCCGGGGTGGATTTCGACGCCCTGGACGGCAAGCCAGCCCATCTGTTCTTCCTGGTGGTGGCCCCGGAGCAGTCGGCCGGCATCCACCTCAAGGCCCTGGCCCGCATCAGCCGCCTGCTGAAAAGCCACATCGTGCGCAAGGATCTTATGCAGGCCCGCGACGCCCAGGAAATCTTCGGCATCATCCAGGCCCAGGACGAGGAGTTTTAAGACCGTTGCCCGAAGCGACCGCCGCCGCCAACGCCCGCTTCGTGGTCATAACCGGGCTGTCCGGCTCCGGCAAATCCACCGCGCTGCGGGCCCTGGAGGACCTGGGCTTCTACGCGGTGGACAACCTGCCGGTCGAGCTGCTCTCGGCCTTCGTCAACCTGCCCCTGGAGCGCATGGGCGAGCCCTTCCGGGCCGCCCTGGTCATGGACGTGCGCGCCCCCAACTTCGTGGAGAACGCGCCGCCGGTCTTCAGCGAACTGGCCAACAAGGGCGTGGCCCTGGAAATCCTTTTCCTCGACTCCAGCGACGAGGCCCTGGTGCGCCGGTTTTCCCAGACCCGGCGTCACCACCCCCTGGCCTGCCAGGGCGACAGCATCCAGGACGGCATCCGGCGCGAGCGCCAGCTCCTGGAGCCCTTCCGCCAGCGCGCGGTGCAGATCGTGGACACCAGCCGGTTCTCCACCCACGAGCTGCGCCAGGAAATCCACCGCATCTTCTCCCAGATGGCCCCGCCCGCGCCCCTGCAGGTGAACCTCATCAGCTTCGGCTACAAGTACGGCCTGCCCACGGAGGCCGACATCGTCATGGACGTGCGCTTTCTGGCCAACCCCTATTTCGTGGAGGGATTAAGCCCGCTTGACGGTCGCGACCAGAGGGTGGTAGATTACGTTTTCGAGGGCGAGGCCACCGATGCTTTTCTAAGCAAGTTCAAGGCTTTGCTCGATTTTCTCCTGCCGCGCTACCAGCAGGAGGGCAAAAGCCAGATCACGGTGGCCGTGGGTTGCACCGGCGGCCGGCATCGTTCGGTGGCCATCGCCGAATGGCTGGCCAAGCGGCTGGGCGGGCCGGATTACCGCCTGAGCCTGCGTCACCGCGACATTAACCTGGAAAGCGCCACGTGATGATCGGCCTGGTGCTCATCAGCCACGCCCGCCTGGCCCGCGAACTGGTCAACGCGGCCGAGTTCATCCTGGGCAAGATCGAACAGGTGGAGACGGTGTCGGTGGAGGCCAACCTGGACGCCGACCACCTGCGCCGCCTGCTCACCGCCGCCCTGGAAAAGACCGACAAGGGCCAGGGCGCGCTGATCCTCACCGACATGTTCGGCGGCACCCCCAACAACATCAGCCTGGCCTTCCTGGAGCCGGGCAAGATCGAGGTGGTCACCGGCATGAACCTGCCCATGCTCATCAAGGCCGCCACCGCCCGCCAGGGCAAGGGCCTGGAGGACCTGGCGCGCGTGGTCTGCGACGCCGGGCGGGGGGCCATCTCGGTTGCCGGCGAGATCCTCACCCAGTGAGGCCCTGCCGCGCCTGGTGATGGCGCCCCTGCGCCCCCACCACCTGGACCAGGTGCTCGCCATCGAAAACCAGAGCTTCAGCCAACCCTGGCCGCGCAGCCTTTTCGCCGGCGAGCTGCGCTATCCCCTGGCCCTGTGCCTGGGCGCCTTCGGCCTGCCCAGCCAGCGTCTGTTGGGCTACGTCATCCTGTGGCTGGTGGTGGACGAGGCCCAGATCCAGAACCTGGCCGTGGACCCGGCCGCCCGCGGGCGCGGGGTGGCCAAGGCCCTGCTCACCGCCGCCTTGGCCGAGGCCCGGCGGCGGGGGGCCGCCTGGGCCAGCCTAGAGGTCCGCCCCAGCAACCTGGCCGCCCGGCGGCTCTACGCCGGCCTGGGCTTCGTGGAGGTGGGCCGGCGGCCGGGCTACTATCAGCCGGAGGGCGAGGACGCCCTGCTGCTCAACGCCAGCCTGGCTCCCTGGCCGCCGCCCAGACCGGAAAGCCCTTGATTCTCAGCCGGGCTAAGTTTACGATTAATTATTGCAAACAGACGGTTAGTGCCCGCGGGCGCAATTGGCGGCCCGCGGTGGATTCGCCAAGGCCGCTGATCGCGCATCGGATCGGCAACTTTATAGTATTTATGGACTATTGAGCGGCGACAAGGGAGCGGTCATCCTGACGGCCTGTTTCGGTTTTCAAGGCATCCAGCCAAGGAGGCGACGCATGGCGGTGAAGGTGGGCATCAACGGCTTCGGCCGCATCGGCCGGCTGGCGGCCCGGATCCTGGGGGTGGGGCACAAGGATCTGGAGCTGACGGCCATCAACGCCAGGGCGGATTCGTTCCAACTGGCCCACTTGCTCATCTACGACTCGGTGCACCGCACTTTCGCCGGCAGGGTGGATTATGACGACGACTCGCTGACCATCGAGGGCCGCCGGGTGGCCATCACCCGCATGAACCGGCCCAACGAGATCCCCTGGCGCGAGCTGGGCGTGGAGATCGTGCTGGAGACCACCGGCAAGTTCATCCGGGGCGAGGCCAGCCAGGGCCACCTGGAGGCCGGGGCCAAGAAGGTGCTCATCGGCGCGCCGGGCAAGCAGGTGGACGGCACCTTCGTGATGGGGGTCAACCACCAGGATTACGACCCGCAGCGGCACTACATCGTCAGCAACGCCTCCTGCACCACCAACTGCCTGGCGCCGGTGGCCAAGGTGCTGGACCAGGAGTTCGGCATCGAGCACGGCCTGATGACCACCATCCACTCGGTGACCATGAGCCAGCGCATCCTGGACGGCTCCCACAAGGACATCCGCCGGGCCAGGGCCGCCGGCATGAGCATCATCCCCACCACCACCGGCGCGGCCAAGGCGGTGACCGAGGTCATCCCGGCCCTGAAGGGCAAGCTGGACGGCATGGCCTTCCGGGTGCCCACCCCGGACGTCTCCATCATCGACCTGGTGGCCAGGATGGAGCGCGAGACCGACGCCCAGGAGGTCAACGCCGCCCTGACCGCGGCGGCCGAGGGGCCGCTCAAGGGCATCATGGCCGTGACCACCGCGCCCCTGGTCTCGGTGGACTACACCTCCTGCCCCTATTCATCGGTGGTGGACGCGCCGTTGACCCAGGTCATGGGCGGCCGGATGGTCAAGGTCCTGGCCTGGTACGACAACGAGATGGGCTTCACCCACCGTCTGGTGGACCTGGCCGCCTACGTGGCCGCCAGGCTGTGAGACCGGCGGCCGCGCGTCCCGCAGCCATCGCCGAGATGATGACCGCCCGGCCCCGGTCGGGCCGCGATGAACCAGGGCCGGCCCCGGCCGGCGGCCAAGAGAGGGGATAACGTGCAATACCTGAACGACATCGACCTGCGCAACAAAAGGGTCCTGATCCGGGTGGACTTCAACGTGCCCCTGGACGAGAACCAGAACATATCCGACGACAACCGCGTGCGCGCCGCCCTGCCCACCATCAACCACGCCCTGGACGAAGGGGCCAAGGTCATCGTGTGCAGCCACATGGGCCGGCCCAAGGGCAAGCGGGTGGCCAACCTCTCCCTGGCCCCGGTGGCCCGCCGCCTGGGGCGGCTGCTGCAAAAAGAGGTCAAGCTGGCCCCCGATTGCGTGGGTCCGGAGGTGAAGGCCATGGTCGAGGCCATGCGCCCCGGCGAGGTGATCGTACTGGAAAACCTGCGCTTCCACCCCGGCGAGACCCTCAACGACGACGAGTTCGCCCAGGAGCTGGCCGGGCTGTGCGACGTCTACGTCAACGACGCCTTCGCCGTGGCCCACCGCGAGAACGCCTCGGTGGTGGCCATCACCAGGTTCGCCCCGGTCTCGGTGGCGGGCTTCACCATGAAGAAGGAGCTGGACTATTTCCGGCGCGCCTTCCTGGACCCGGCCCGGCCCCTGGCCGCGGTGGTGGGCGGGGCCAAGGCCATGACCAAGCTGCCGGCGCTGGAAAACCTCTTGGAGCACGCCGACAAGATCATCATCGGCGGGGCCATGGCCAACACCTTCCTGACCAGCGTGGGCTACGACGTGGGCCGCAGCCTGTACGAGGAGGAGCTGGTGCCGGTGGCCAACGTGCTGCTGCGCAACGCCAAGCGCCAGGGGGTCAAGGTCTTCATCCCGGTGGACTGCGTGGTGGCCGACCGCTTCGACCCCAAGGCCGAGACCAAGCTGGTCACGGTGCAGGACGTGCCGCCCAACTGGATGATAATGGACATCGGCCCGGCCACCAGCCTGCTCTACCGCGAGGCCCTGAGCGACTGCAAGACCATCATCTGGAACGGGCCCATGGGCGCCTTCGAGATGGACGCCTTCAGCCGGGGCACCTACAACATGGTCAGCACCGTGGCCCAGAGCTACGCCATGACCATCATCGGCGGCGGCGACACCGACGTGGCCGTGGCCAAGGCCGGCGAGACGGCCAACATCAGCTACATCTCCACCGGCGGCGGCGCCTTCCTGGCCCTGTTGACCGGCGAGGTCCTGCCCGCGGTCGAGGCCCTGGGCGGCATCGAGATCAACTAGCCGGAAAGCGAGCCAAGACATGCAGCGCAGCCTAATGATCGCGGGCAACTGGAAGATGCACCTGAACGTGGCCGAGAGCGTGGCCCTGGCCGGTGCGGTGGCCGATGGGCTCAAGCGCGCCGACCTGGCGGTGCTGGTGGCCCCCACCGCCCTGGCCGTGGCCGCGGTGGCCCAGCGCCTGGCCGGCGCCCCGGTGCTGGTGGCGGCCCAGAACCTGCACTGGGAGGACCAGGGGGCCTACACCGGCGAGATCAGCGCGCCGCTGATCAAGGCCGCCGGGGCCAGCCACGTCATCATCGGCCATTCGGAGCGGCGGCAATACTTCGGCGAGAGCGAGAAGACGGTCAACCTGCGCCTGGCCGCCGCCTTGAAGGCCGGGCTCTTGCCCATCGTCTGCGTGGGCGAGACCCAGGCCGAGCGCGAGGGCGGGCGCACCGAGGGCGTGCTGACCAGCCAACTGGCCGGGGCCCTGGCCGGCCTGACCGCCGCCCAACTGGGCGGGATGATCCTGGCCTACGAGCCGGTCTGGGCCATCGGCACCGGGCTCAACGCCAGCGAGGAGCAGGCCAACCAGGCCCACGCCTTCATCCGGGCTTGGCTGGCCTGGCGTTTCGACAACCAGGTTGCAAACTCCTGCAAAATCCTGTATGGAGGGAGTGTCAAGCCGGCCAACGCGGCCGGCCTTTTAAGTCAGCCGGAGGTGGATGGCGCCCTGGTGGGCGGGGCCTCGCTGACGGCGGAAAACTTCCTGGGCATCATCGCCGCCGCGCCGGCGGCTTGAGCGGGGTTAACGCGCAAATGACCACGGTCGTCATCATCCTGCACCTTCTGGCCTGTCTGGGCCTGATTCTGGTGGTGCTGTTGCAGGCTGGCAAGGGCGCCGGCATCGGGGCGGCCTTCGGCGGCTCCAGCCAGACTGTCTTCGGCAGCAGCGGGGCCACCACCTTCCTGGCCAAGCTGACCACGGGCGTGGCGGTGATCTTCATGCTCACCAGCCTGGGCCTGGCCATGTTCATGGGCCGCACCACCGCGCCCTCGGTGATGGACGAGCTGCCGGCCGCCCCCCCGGCCCAGACCGCGCCGGCCCCTGAGGCGACCGCCCCGCCCGCCCCCGCGGGCCAGGCCGGCCAGTAGCCGCCGGCCAGAGCCGGTTGCCCAAGAGCATCTTCCGGGGGATGAGTTAAAAATCTGGCCGTCGTGGTGGAATTGGTAGACACGCCGTCTTGAGGGGGCGGTGGGGCGACCCGTGCCGGTTCAAATCCGGCCGACGGCACCAGCAATACGCCAAGGCAGGCGCCGCGCATTCGGCGCCTGCCTTGTTTTTCGCCGCCGACCCCAGGGTTGCTTATCCATGACCGACGCCCCAGGTTGACAGGCCGGCCGCGGCTTGCCTAAGCTGCTGGGGGCGGCCCGCCGGCTTTCTCGTCCGGCCCGCCCCTCATGAGGAGGCGATGCCCAACCCCATTCTGCTCAAACGCCTGGCCAGACTATTGTGCCTGGTGCTGCTGCCGCTGGCCCTGGCCAGCCTGGTGGAGCTGTGGCTCAAATGGCCCCACGCCGGCCTGGCCCGAGCCGAGGTGATCGACTGGTGGGAGGAGTTCTGGTTCCGCCTGTTCTGCCTGGGCCTCACCGGCGCGATGGCCTTGCTGGGCGGCTGGCTCTGGCAGCGCCGGCTGGAACAGCAGGTGGACATACTGCTTTATTCGTGTCAACGCCTGGCCCTGGGCGAGCCGGCCGGCCTGCCCGACAACCCGGAGCATCTGGACGAGCTGGGCCGGCTGGGCCTGGCCATCCAGGTGCTGCGCGAGGCCTTGGTGGACTACCTCAGCCTCTACCGCCGCTTCTTCGACACCGCCCCGGACATGTTCCTGGCGCTCAATCCCGGCAACGAACAGATACTGGATGCCAACCAGGCCTTTTGCCGCGCGGTGGGACGCCTGCGCTCGGAGGTGGTGGGCCAGCCGGTGAGCGGGCTGGTGCGCCTGGCTCTGCCCTGGAACGAGGCCCTGGACCGCCACGCCGATTTGCACGCGGGACAGTTGCTTGGCGATAGCGCTATCATGGAAGTGGAGGCCAGCCTGTCCCTGGAGCGCGGACCGGGAGGCCAGGCCTGGGCGGCGGGGGTGGTGCTGCGCGATATAACCCAGCACAAGCGGATGGTGAGCGAGTTGGTGAAGAAATCCGCCGCCCTGGAGCGGGCGTTGGAGGAGATCAAGGGCGTGGAGAACCTCAAGGACCAGTTCTTGACCACCCTGAGCCATGAGCTGAAGACCCCCCTGGTCTCGCTGAAGGGCTTCTTGCAGCTAATCATGCAGGAGCGGGCCAAGCCGGAGGAGCGCGACAATTATCTCCAGGTCTGCTGGCGCAACCTGCTCAAGCTGGAAACCCAGATCAACAACCTGTTGGAGCTGGCCCGCCTGAGCCATTTCAAGGAACAGTACGACCTGGGCCCGGTGGACCTGGCCGCCCTGGCGCGCACCGAGGCCGAGAACCTGGCCGTCATGGCGGCCGAGAAGAGCGTGACCATCGGGCTGGACCAGGTGCCCCGACGCCCGGTCATGGTGCGCGGCCACGCCGAAAAATTGATTCAGCTTCTGGACAACCTCATTCAAAATGCGATCAAATATAACGTAGCCAACGGGCGCGTGGACCTGGCGGTCTCCCAGCGCGACCAGGCGGTGGTCCTGGTGGTGGCCGATTCGGGCCTGGGCATCGCCAGGGAGAGCATGGCCAACATTTTCAACCGGTTCTATCAGGCGGACCTGACTGGGACCGGGCGCCTGGAGGGCCTGGGCATCGGGCTGAGCCTGGTGCAGGAGATCGTAAGGTTGCACCAGGGCGACATCCGGGTGGAGAGCGAGCCCGGCAAGGGCACCACCTTCACCGTGATCTTGGAGGCGAGTAGTTGACCGAGGACCTGCCCCTGATTCTTTTGGTTGAGGACGACGCCGACACCGCCGCGCTCTACAGCGCCATGCTGGCGGCCGAAGGCATGGAGGTGGTGCACTGCGCCGACTGCGCGGAGGCCTTGCGCTGGTGGCTGAAGGCCTCGCGCCGGCCGGACCTGATGGTGGTGGACATGCGCCTGCCCGACGGCGATGGCGTGGAGCTCTGCCGCTCCTTGCTCACCCAGGAGCCGGCGATGCCGCCGATCATGATCCTGAGCGCACACGGCGATCCGCGCATGCCCAGCCTTTGCCAGCGCGCCGGAGCCGCGGCTTTTCTGGACAAGCTCAGCGGGATGGACCGATTTGTGGACACGGCCAGGGGCCTGATTCACAACCCCGCATATATTCGGGCATAACTTACTTATTCCTTGCCAATTCGAAGCAATCAGCAAATTTTGTCCGTTTTATTTTGGGCGTAATTGCCCTTTTTTTTCTGCACACCCTATCCCTGCCTAAAGTCTAAACGATTAGGACTACTCTGGAAGACAGCCGAGCCGCTGCTCCTTATATTGGCCTATAATTACAACTTACTTATTTATATGGCTAATTTAGGCAAGGGCTGGGAGCGCAAGGCCAAAAAACCGGTTGCGCCTGCACATCTTCACCCTCCCTGCCTGCCCCTGTTGGGAGAGTTGCTGAGTGTGAGGCGCAACCTGAATTTGTTAACTGCAATTCGAATGCCAAGCCAGACGACGACCGCGGCCGGACGCCCGGCCCCGCTTGAGGCAATCGAGGCTTGGTATCTGTTTTTGTTTATAGTAGAAGGGTTTGATAATCGCATCTCCCGATGGCAACCTCAGCCGGCGCGGGGTGGCAGCGTGAACCAATCCAGCCTTGACCAGTTCCTTGCCCTGTGGACCGCTGAATTGGACGAGGGAGTCCTGATAATCCGGGATGAGACGGTCTGTTTTTGCAACCCAGCCGCCAAGGCCATCCTGTCGGCCGCGGGCGCGGGCCTGCCGGGCCGGGCCAGGCCCGACCTTGTCACGCCAGCGCCTCCGCGGCCGGCTCCCGGCCAGCAGATTGAATTCGTAGGCCGCGAAATGCCACCCAAGGGGATCGGTCCGCTGGTGCACGGCCTGGCCTGCGGCCTGGACGACGGCGGCGAGCTCTGGCTGCTCAGACCGCAGCACTCCCTGCGCGAGCTGGGGGCCCTGGCCGCGGGTTTGTTGCATAACCTGGCCGGCCCCTTGAGCATTATCCGCACCAGCGCCGAGATCATGGCGCGCCACCTGGGGCCGCTGCTGGCCCAGGCCCCGCCACCCGGACTGCCCTACGCCGACTGGCCCGCCTCCCTGCGGCTGGGCCTGGAGCGCATCCAGGATCAGGTGGATCAACTCGCCAACTCCGCCCGCGATCTGCTGGCCAAGCTGCGCGGCGAGGAGGACCGGCAATACGATCACCTGGATGTCAACGAGATACTTCAACGTGAGTTGGCATTTCTGGAAAGCGAACCCCTTTTCCACAAGATGGTCGTCAAACAGCTTGACCTGGAGCCCGGCCTGCCGCGAATCTGGGGGCTTTACTCTGATTTTTCACAAAGTTTCAGGAATTTGCTGCGCAACGCGGTTCAAGCCATGGCCGACGGTCCCCAGCGCGTCCTCAGCGTCAGCACCCGATCGCTGGCGGATGAGCTGTTGGTTGAGATCGGCGACAGCGGCCGGGGCATCCCGGCCCAGGACCAGGCGAGGATATTCGAGCCTTATTTCACCACCCGCGCCGATGGCGGCTCCGTCAGCGGCCTGGGCCTCTATTCGGTTCGCCAGTTGCTAATGCCTTACCAGGTCCGCTATAAGGTGGAAAGCCGGCCCGGACGCACGGTTATCAGTCTGGGCGTCCCTCTGGCGCCAGCCGGGCGGCCGGCGTGACTGAACGCGGGTGCGGGCTCCGCCCCGGCTCCCGCCGCCAGGGCCGGCCCGTGGGGCCGCTTCTGCCAGACCGGGGTGGTGAAAAGCCATGAGTCCCACCAACCATATTCTCGTGGTGGAAGACGACGCGCGGCAGTGCGAGTTGATCGCCGAGGCCCTGACCACCGACGGGCATCGGGTCAGCCAGGCCCACGACGAGGTCCACGCCCTGGCCATGTTGCAAAACCACGGTTTCCAACTGGTCATCACCGACCTGGGTCTGCCCGGCGGCGACGGCCTGGAGATCGTCAGCTACGTGGCCGAGCACACCCCCCACACCCCGGTGATCGTCATCAGCGGCCTGGGCTCGCTGAGCACCGCGGTGGAGGCCATGCGCCGGGGGGCGTTCGATTTCCAGGAAAAGCCCCTGAACCTGGAGCACCTGCTGCTCACGGCCGAGCGGGCGCTGGAAAAGGCCGCCCTGCGCAAGGCCTTCGACTATCTGCGCCACGAGCAGCCCTTCATCTACCGCCTGGAGAACATCCAGGCCAGCGCCCCGGCCATGCAGCGGGTGCTGGACCAGGTGCGCCGGGTGGCCCCCACCGACGTCACCGTGCTCTTGACCGGCGAGACCGGCGTGGGCAAGAGCCTCATCGCCGGCGCCATCCACGCCAACAGCCCCCGCCACGAGAACACCCTGGTCACGGTCAACTGCGCCGCGCTCACCGAAACCCTGTTGGAAAGCGAGCTCTTTGGCCACGAAAAAGGCGCCTTCACCGGGGCCTACAAGTATCGCACCGGCCGGTTCGAGCAGGCCCACGGCGGCACCCTGTTCCTGGACGAGGTGGGCGACATGAGCCCGGCCACCCAGGCCAAGGTGCTCCGGGCCATCGAGGACAAGGTCGTCCAGCGCGTGGGCGGCAGCCGCTCCATCCAGGTGGACGTGCGCATCATCGCCGCCACCAACGTGGACCTGATGAAGGCGGTGCAGGAAGGCCGCTTCCGCGAGGACCTCTTCTACCGCCTCAGCGTGACCCCCATCCACATCCCGCCCCTGCGCGAACGCCAGGAGGACGTGACCCCGCTGGCCGAGCTTTTTCTGGGCCGGCTCTGCGGCGGCTCCAAGGGGCCGCTCCTGACCCTCTCGGCCGGCGCCCGCCAGACCCTGGCCGGCCACTCCTGGCCCGGCAACATCCGCGAGCTGCGCAACGCCATCGAGCGGGCGGTGCTTTTCGCCACCGGCCACGAAATCACCGCCGAGGACCTGGGCCTGCGCCAGGCCGGCGCGGCCGGCGCGGCCAGCGCCGCCGCCTCGTCCTCCAGCGCCCTGCTCAGCCTGGACACCCTCAACCTGGAGGAGGTGGAGCGCCGGGCCATCCTCACCGCCCTGGAATTGGCCGGCTGGGTGCAGAGCCAGGCCGCCGCCCTGCTGGGCATCACCCCCCGCGCGCTCAGCTACAAGCTGGACCGCCTGGACCTCCATCACCCCGAATTGGACGCCCGCCGCCGCCGCCGCTAGCCACAGATCCACCCACAAATTACGATCTGGTAATTTCGATATCGTAACAAATCCCACTCATTCCCAAATCGTAATACCCTGGCTGCCGTCAACAATTTCCCCGCTCAGTGTGACCTTTCCAGACCATATCATTGTTTTGCATAGATTTTTTTTGCTTGCGCCTCCGCGTCATCCGCCGCAAAGCCCATTTTTACGCTTTGGCATCCCTTTTGCCCTACTGGTGGTCGCCAACGGTCACAACCAACAAGCCAACCAATAGGCACAAGGAGGGTCACCATGAAGTTCTTCGCTCAGGTCAAGAAGCTCATCGCCGACGAGTCGGGCATCAGCGCGGTGGAGTACGCCCTGCTGCTGGCCCTGATCGGCGCGGGCATCGCCGCCGCCGCCTTCACCTTGGGCGGCCAGGTCCAGACCAACATCCAGGGCGCCACCACCGCCCTGCAAGGCGGCGGCAACTAGGCAACCAAACCGGTAAGGCTGGCTGGGAGGCTTGGTCATGCACATTCGCGGGCAGAGTAATGTGCTGGCCGGGCTGGGGGGGCCCCACTGGGGCCTCCTCCCAGCCGTTTTCGTCCTGCCCCTGCTCGTGGGGTCCACGGGCTTCAAGCCCGGCCTGGTCTTCCTCTGGCTGGCCCTGGTCATGATGAGCTACGACCTGGCCAGCCGCCGCATCCCCAACGCCCTAACCGCTTTGGCGGCCCTGACCGGGCTGGCCCTCGCCCTGGCCTCTGGAGGGATGGCCGGCCTGGGCCGCTCGCTCCTGGCCGGCGGCCTGGTCTTCGGGCTCATGGCGGTCTTTTTCTTCCTGGGGGCGGTGGGGGCCGGCGACGTCAAGGCCCTGGGGGCGCTGTCAACTTTTCTCGCCCCCTGGGGCGCGCTGGAATTTTGCCTGGCCACCACCCTGGCCGGCGGCCTGCTGGCCCTGCTGCGCCTGGCCCTGGCCCGGCGCGGCTTGCGTCTGGTGGCCGCGCCGGGCGTCCTGGGCCTCATGGCCGGCGGCCTGGAGCTGCCCTATGGCCTGGCCATAGCGGCCGGGGCCGCCTGGTGCGCGGCGGCAGGTGTGCTGTGAGCCGGCTGCGCGGCCTCATCGCGGAAAACCGCGGCTCGGTGGCGGTGGAATTCGCCCTGTTCCTGCCCTTTTTCCTGATGCTGGTCTTCGGCGTTATAGAGCTGGGCGGAGCCTGGTACCAGCGCCAGATGCTGGTCAACGCCAGCCGCGAGGGCGCCCGCGCCGCCAGCCTGCTCAACGACGCCACCAACGGCGCCGCCCAGGTCAACGCCCTGGTGCGCGACTATCTCACCCAGTCCGGCTATCCGGGCGTGGTCAACGTGACCACCACCGGAGCCGACGGCAACGCGGGCACACCGGTCTCGGTCACCGTGACCAGCGACTATCAATTTCCGGTCCTGGGCAACCTGATTCCCGGCAACCTGGCCGCGGTCACCCTGCAAGCCGTCACCGTGATGCGACACGAATGAGAGCGGGGGTGAGACCATGGGACGCAAGGCGCCATTTCTTTTCATCGCTCTGGCCCTGATCCTGGCCGCCGCCGCGGCCTGGGGCTCCCACCGCTGGATGAGCAACCAGGCGGCGCGGACCGCGCCGGCCAAGGTCGCCACCACGCCCGTGGTGGTGGCCGCCGCCGATCTCTCGGCCGGCCAGCGCTTGGAGGCCGGCGACTTGGCCTTGCAGCAATGGCCGCTGGGCGCCCAGCCGCCCGGCCATCTGGCCAGGATCGAGGCAGCCTCCGGCCGCGTGGTCAAGGGCGCCATGGTCAAGGGCGAGGTGGTCCTGGCCGCCAAGCTGGCCCCCGCCGGCCTGGCCGGCGGCCTGTCGGCGGTGGTGCCGGCTGGTTATCGCGCCATGACCGTGCGGGTTGACGAGGTGATCGGCGTGGGCGGCTTCGTGCAGCCCGGCGACCGGGTCGACGTGCTGGTCACCGTGGACAAGGGCGCCTTCCGCGAAAACCCCGCCAGCCGGGTGGTCCTGCAGGACGTGCCGGTGCTCACCGTGGGCGAGAAGCTCCAGGAGGAAGGGGATGCGGCCAAGCCGCGCAAGCGCAAGGTGACGGTGGTCACCTTGCAGGTCTTGCCCGACCAGGGCGAGCGCCTGGCCCTGGCGGCCAGCGAGGGCAAGGTGGTCCTGGCCCTGCGCAACCAGGGCGACCGCGACGACAAGCAGACCGGCGGGGTTCACCTCACCAACCTGATGCCGCCGCCGGCCACGCCCAAGCCCGCGGCCCCGCCCACCGCGCCCCAGAACAACGAGCCGTCGGTGGAAATCATCAAGGGTGTCAATCGCAGCCGGCAGACCTTTGGAGAAAGTCGCCTCCTGGGCGGCGCTCAGCTCGCATTGGCGACGGAAGGCTCGCCGGCCGATTCAGGAGAGCCGCCATGCGCCACGAAGCTCGGTACATCCCGCTGATAGTCCTGGGGCTGGCCCTCGCCTGCCTGCTGCCGCTGGCCGCCGGCCCGGCCGCCCTGGCGGCCTCCCCGGCCGGCCGGCTGGAGATCACCATCGGCCAGACCCGCATCCTGGAGCTGCCGGAGGCGGCCAAGCGCGTCAGCGTGGGCAAGGAGGCCATCGCCGACGTGGTGGTCATCGGACCGCGCCAGCTCTACCTGGTGGGGCGCGAGGTGGGCTCCACCACCGTCACCGCCTGGGACCGCAACGACCGGGTGCTGGCCCTCTACGAGGTGCGGGTGGCCCGCGATCTCAGCCGGCTAAAGCAGAACCTGTACGAAATACTGCCTCACGAGCCGGTGGAGGTGCGCGACATGGAGGGCACCGTGGTGCTCTCCGGGCGGGTTAGCAGCCTGCAGGCCAAGGCCCAGGCCGAGGATCTGGCCCGCGCCCTGATGGCCCCCAAGGACCATCAGAAGAGCCTGCACCAAGGCGAGGACACCAAGCACTGGGTCACCAGCGTGCTGGAGGTGGGCGGCCACCAGCAGGTGCAGATCAAGGTCCAGATCGCCGAGGTCAACCGCACCGTGACCAACCGCATGAACGTCAACGTCATGGCCTTCAATCCGCTAACCGGCGACTACCTGTTCACCCTGCTGGGCGGGCTCATCCGGCCCTTCGAGACCACCGTGGGCCCCAACGGCTTCTCCACCAAGTTCGACCTGACCACCAACCTGACCGGCTTCGGCGGCTTCAAGGTGGGCGGGGCGCACATCAACACCTTCCTGGACATCCTGACCCAGAACAACATGGCCAAGATACTGGCCGAGCCCACCCTGGTGGCCACCAGCGGCCAGCCGGCCGACTTCCTGGCCGGCGGCGAGTTCCCCATCCCGGTGCCGCAAAAGGACAACATCACCATCGAGTTCAAGAAGTTCGGCGTGCAGCTGGCCTTCACGCCGGAGGTGCTCAAGAACGGCAATCTGCGCCTGACCGTGGCGCCGGAGGTCAGCGACCTGGATTTCAAGAACGCGCTGCGCATAGAAGGCTACGTGGTGCCGGGCCTGACCACCCGCAAGGCCAAGACCCAGCTTGAGCTCAAGGACGGCCAGAGCTTCGCCATGGCCGGGCTGTTCCGCGACGACATCACCCAGGTGGTGGCCAAGGTGCCGCTCTTGGGCGATCTGCCCATCTTGGGCGCGCTGTTCAGGAGCAGCGAGTTCATCAACAACAAGACCGAGCTGGTCATCGTGGCCACCCCCCAGATCGTCCGCCCCGGCGTGGCCGGCGCGCCGCGCCTGCCCACCGACGGCGTCAGGCCTCCCAGCGACCTGGATTTCTTCCTGATGGGCGGGATGACCGAGACGCCCAAGACTCCCGCTCCCCTACCCCGTTCGTTGGGCGAGATGGAGGGCAGCTTTGGCCACGAACCGCTGTATTAGCTGGCTCAAGCGCCTGACGCGCGAGGAGCGCGGGGCCACCGCCCCCCTGACCGCCGTCTTCCTGGTGGCGCTCGTGGGCATGCTGGGCGCGGCGGTGGATCTGGGCGCGCTCTACAGCGCCCGCGGCGAGGTGCAAAACGCCGCCGACGCCGCCGCCCTGGCCGCGGCCAACACCATGATCACCTGGGACGCCAACAACAACGCCATCGCCCGCACCGACACCGCCCTCGCCAGCGCCTCGACCTACTCCGCGGCCAATCGCGCCCAGGGCGTCAACCTCAACCTGCGCCAGCCGGTGGGCGACGATTTCATCATCGGCTTCTGGGACAACCAGACCGGCGACTTCGACCTCGCCCGCACCGGTCTGGGCCTCAACGATCCCGACGACCTCACCGGGGTGCGGGTGCGGGTGCGCCGCGACGACACCGCCAACACCCCCGTGCGCACCTTCTTCTCCGGCATCGTGGGCATCAACCAGGTGCCAATCAGCGCCAGCGCCACCGCCTTTCTGGGCTGGGCCGGATCGGCCCCGGCCGGCGGGGTGGACCTGCCCATCGCGGTGGACGAGGCCGCCCTCAAGGGCGACGGCGACCCCTTCTGCGGCCGCTCCATCACTTTCCACAGCGAAAACGACGAGAACGGCTCCTGGACCACCTTCTTCGACTGGCCGGCAAACTCCAGCACCGTCGACGATTACGTCTGCGGCTGCCGCGAAACGCCCCAGCTAGACGTGGGCGACATGATCAACATCACCAACGGCAACCTGAGCAACAACATATTCCAGCACCTGCGCCAACGCTTCCAGAATGAAGCCGTCAACGGCCAGTGGACCGTGACCCTGCCAGTGTACAAGAGCGGCGGCAACAGCGGAGCGGTGGAGGTGGTTGGCTTCGCCAACATGGTCATCACCGACGTGCGCCCCGCGCCGCACAAAGACGTAACCGGATTTTTGCAGTGCGGCACCGTAGTGCCGGGCTCGGTCACCGGCGGACCCAACTTCGGCGCGCGGGCCACGGTCTCGCGCCTGGTGCGCTAGGAGGCCAACCGTGAGCGAAGCCGGAACCCAAGTCCTGGCGCTGCATATCTCCCGCCATGGCGCCGAGCGCCTGCGCGAGCTGGTGGCGGCCGCGCCCCTGGCCCGCCTGGTGGGGCTGGATTCCTCGCCGGAGGCCTTCGAGCGCAAGGCCGTCCAGCTCCAGCCCGAAATTCTGCTGGTGGAATACAGCTCCGAGCAGACGGGCCTCAACGACCTCCTGGAGCGGCTGCGGCGTTCGGTGCCCCGCGGCGCCCTGGTGGCCTGGTCGGCCAGCAAGGACCCGGACGATATCCTCAAGGCCATGCGCCTGGGCGCGCGCGAATACCTGGTGGAGCCGGCCGCGGTCCAGGCCTTCAACGACGCGGTGCTGCGCCTGGTGCGCCAGGGGGCGGCCAACCAGCCGGCCGGCAAGCTCATCGCGCTGCTCGGCGTCAAGGGCGGGGTGGGCACCAGCCACCTGGCCGTCAACCTGGCCTGGGCCATGAGCCACGCCCTGGGCTTGCGGGTGGCCCTGGCCGACCTGGACCTGGGCGGCGGCGACCTGGCCACCCTCCTGGACCTGCAACCCAGCCGCGATCTGTCGGACGTGGCCACGGAGTTCAGCCGTCTGGACGCGGTGCTCATGGACAGCCTGCTCACCGAGGTGGGTCCGGGGCTGCGCCTGTTGGCCGCGCCGCCCGATCCGGTGGCGGCCGAGGGCGTGGGCTCCGAGCACCTGGGCCGGGCCCTGGAGCACCTGGCCGACTCCCACGCGGTGGTCATCCTCGACCTCAGCAACCGCCTGGACGAGGTGACGCTCATGGCCCTGGACCGGGCCGACCTGGTGGTGCTGGTGGTGGAGCCCACGGTGGTGGGCCTGGAGCGCACCCGCCGCCTGCAACACCTGGCCGAGCGCCTGGGCCTGGCTCCGGCCAAGCTGGCCATGGTGGTCAACCGCGACGGCGCCAAGGGCTGCGTGCCCAGGAGCGAGATCGAGCGCATCCTGGGCCGGGGCGTGCTGGCCTTTCTGCCCAACGACAGCCAGAGCATCCTGGAGGCCGGCAACGCCGGCCGGCCGGTGGTCGATCAGTGGCCGCGGGCCAAGTGGTCCAGGGCCGTCTCCGCCCTGGCCAAGAGCCTTAGCAACGGTCATGGGGGGGCCAAGTGAACCTGCGCGACCGACTGGCGGCCACCGGCGCCCTGGCCCTGGCCCGCAACGAATCCCCGGCCGACGACGAGCGCGAGCGCGCCTTCCAGGAGCTCAAGGCCAGGGTTCACTACCAGGTCATCGACCGCCTGGACCTGTCCGTCCTGAGCGCCGCCCCCACCCAGCAGACCGAGAAGGACCTCACCGGCGCCATCCGCCTGATCATCGACGGCCAGCCCGATCCCCTGAGCCAGGCCGAACGCGAAAGCCTGGTGCGCGAGATAAAAAACGAAGTGCTGGGCCTGGGACCCCTGGAGCCCCTGCTCAGCGACCCCAGCATCAGCGACATCCTGGTCAACGGCCCCAACCGGGTCTACGTGGAGCGCTCCGGCCGGTTGCAGCGGGTCAACGTCCGTTTCCGCGACGACAACCACCTGCTCAAGATCATCGACAAGATCGCCACCGGGGTGGGACGGCGCATCGACGAATCCTCGCCCATGGTGGACGCCCGCCTGCCCGACGGAAGCCGCGTCAACGCCATCATCCCGCCGCTCGCCTTGGACGGGCCATCGCTTTCCATACGCAAGTTCGCGGTGGACCCGCTCAAGGTGGACGACCTCATCCGCATCGGCACCATCACCCCGGCCGCGGCCCGGCTGATGGAGGCCATCGTGAAAAGCCGGCTCAACGTCATCATCAGCGGCGGCACCGGCACCGGCAAGACCACCTTCCTCAACGTGATGAGCGGCTACATCCCGGCCCACGAGCGCATCGTCACCATCGAGGACTCGGCCGAGCTGCAATTGCAGCAGGACCACATCGTGCGCCTGGAGACCCGGCCGGCCAACATCGAAGGCCACGGCGAGATCACCCTGCGCGACCTGGTGCGCAACGCCCTGCGCATGCGCCCGGATCGCATCGTGGTGGGCGAGGTGCGCGGCGGCGAGGCCCTGGACATGATGCAGGCCATGAACACCGGCCACGACGGCAGCCTCACCACCGTCCACGCCAACAGCCCCCGCGACGCCTTGTCGCGCCTGGAGACCATGATGTCCATGGCCGGCCTGGAGATACCCGACAAGGCCATCCGCCAGCAGGTGGCCAGCGCGGTGAACATCGTCATCCAACTGGCCCGGCTCTCGGATGGCAGCCGCCGGCTGATGAGCCTGAGCGAGATCACCGGCACCGAGGGCGACACCATCAGCATGCAGGAGATATTCCGCTATACCCAGACCGGGGTGGACGAGCGCGGCCGGGTGGTGGGGCGCTTCGGCCCCACCGGCATCCGGCCCCGCTGCGCCGAGCGCATCAGAAGCCACGGCATCGAGCTGGAGGCGTCCCTCTTCTCCGACCAGGCCGGCGGAGGCTTCTGATGCCCTGGGGGCCGACCATACTCATCTTCCTGAGCCTGACCGCCCTGGGCATCGGCCTGAGCGCCCTGGTTTTCCGCGGGCAGATGGAGCGCCTGGGCGCCCGCGAGCGCCGCCTGGGCGCCCTGGCCCCCCAGGCGGCGGCCACGGGCCGCGCGCTTTGGCGCGACCGCTCCCTTTCCACCATCCCGCTCCTGCACCACCTGCTAAGCCGCCTGCCCCGCCTGAGCGATTTGCAGCTCGTGGTCCACCAGGCCGGCAACCCCTGCAACCTGGGCTCCCTGGTGCTCATGTGCGCCACCCTGGCCTGCCTGGGCCTGGTCTTCGGGGCCTGGCGCGGCAACCAATTCATGGCCCTGGGCCTGGCCGTCCTGGGCGGGCTCGCGCCCATCATGTGGCTGCGCTTTTTGGCCAAGAAGCGCTTGCAGGCCTTTGACGAGCAGTTCCCGGAGGCGGTGGAGCTCATGGCCCGCGCCCTGCGCGCCGGCCATGCCTTTTCCTCGGCCATGAGCATGGTGGCCAGCGAAAGCGAGGACCCGGTGGCCGGCGAGTTCGCCAAGACCTTCGAGGACTACACCTTCGGCAAGGACCTGGACCACGCCCTGGCCGACCTGGTGCGCCGGGTGGGCCTGCAGGACGTGAAGTTTTTCGCCACCGCAGTGACGCTACAGCGCGAGACCGGCGGCAACCTGGCCGAGATCCTGGACAACATCGGCGGCATCATCCGCGAGCGCTTCCGCCTGATGCGCCAGGTGCGCGCGCTGTCGGCCGAGGGCCGGCTCTCCGGCGTCATCCTCTCGCTCATGGCCCCGGTCCTGCTGGGCGTGCTGATGATAATCAGCCCCGGCTACGTGGCGCTTTTGTTCGACCACCCCCTGGGCCAGACCATGCTCATGGTCGGCGGCGGCTTCCAATTGCTGGGCATGCTGGTGATCCGTCAACTGGTCAAGGTGAAGGGTTAGGCGCGATGGACTTGGCGGCGTCCTGGCAGCAAATCACCCCCCTGGCCGTGAGCGCGGCCCTGGGCCTGGCGGTGCTGCTCATCGCGGCGGCCGGGTTGGTCCTGATGAAGGGCGACCCGGCCCGGCGGCGCATCCTGGCCTTGGGCCGGAGCCGGGAGGCGGCCAACCCCATGAGCCAGCGCCTGGGCCTGACGGCCAAGAAGCTGCTGACCCGGCTGGCCAGGCCGGCCCGCCCCCAGGAGGGCTGGCAGGAAAACCGACTGCGCCGCGACATCCTCCAGGCCGGCTACCGCTCCCAGTCGGCGATGAACATCTTCCTGGGCGCCAGGGTGCTCATGGCCTTGCTCATGCCGGCCCTGGTGTTGGTTTCCCCCCTGCTTTCCCGCCTGCAAGGCTCCCAGGCCCCCCTGGCCCTGGCCGGCGCGGCGGTGCTGGGCTATCTGCTCCCCGGCATCGTCCTGTCCTACAAGGCCCGCTTCCGGCGCGAGCGCATCGGCCGCGAGCTGCCCGACGTGCTGGACCTGATGGTCATCTCGGTGGAGGCCGGCCTGGGCCTGGACGCGGCCATCAAGCGGGTGGCGGCCGAGGTCACCGTCAGCGCGCCGGTGCTGGCCGGCGAACTCGCCCACGTGGCCCTGGAGCTCAAGGCCGGCATCCACCGCTCCCAGGCGCTCAAGAACCTGGGTCTGCGCTGCGGGGTGGAGGAGGTGAGCAGCCTGGTGACCATGCTCATCCAGGCCGACCGCTTCGGCGTCAGCGTGGGCCGCTCGCTCAGGGTCCACTCGGACTCGGTGCGCACCAAGCGCCGCCAGCGCATGGAGGAGGCGGCGGCCAAGGTTCCCCTGAAGCTCCTGTTCCCGGTGTTGTTCATGATCTTTCCCGCCATCATGGCGGTCATGGCCGGGCCGGCCCTGATCCGCGTGGGCGAGAGCATCATCAAGTAAAGGAGGGTTGGCCATGTCCCGCGCTGGCAACCTCACAGCATGCGCGCTCATCCTGGCGGCGGTTTTCATCGCCTCCGGCTGCTCCACCACCCAGACCGCCGCCTCGGTGCGGGCGCTCAAGCCCAGCGAGGCCGAGGAGCTCCTGGCCCTGCAGGCGGCGCGGCAGAAGCCGGCCGAAGGCGAGCCCGTGATGGACCCGACCCGCATCGAGGCCCACGCCGACGGCCTGGCGCTACAGGGCGAATGGTCCAGCGCGCTCTATCAGTACGGCCGCGCCCTGGGCCTGGCCGCCGAGGCGGACAAGCCGCGCCTGCGGGCCAAGCTGGGCGAGAGCAGCCTCAAGGCCGGCATGTTCGTCCCGGCCGAGGGCTTGTTCGCGGAGCTGGCCGCCGCCAACCCCAGGGACGCCCAGGCCTGGCAGGGGCTGGGGCTGGCCCGCTTCGGCCAGGGCAAGCTGGACCAGGCGGCCCAGGACCTGGCCAAGGCCGCCGCCCTGGAGGCCAGCCTGTGGCGCGCCCACAACGCCCTGGGCATCATCCACAACCGCCAGGGCCAGCCCGACGCGGCCGTGGTCAGCTTCCGGGCGGCCATCCGCCAGCGGCCCGAACTGCCGGCCCTGTACAACAACCTGGGCCTGGCCTACATGCTGAAAAAGGACTGGACCCAGGCCGAGGCCAGCCTGCGCCAGGCCCTGCGCATCAAGCCCGACTACGCCCTGGCCGCCAACAACCTGGGCCTGGTGCTGGCCCGCCAGGGCCGCAGCACCGACGCTTTCCGGGCTTTCGAGACCGCCGAGGGCCAGGCCAAGGCCCACCACAACCTGGGCGTGGTCATGGCCTGGCAAGGCGACCTGCCCCGGGCCGCCGATCATTTCCGCCAGGCGGTCAACGTCATGCCGCGCTATTATCCCTTGGCCGACCGCCACCTGGAGCAGATCGAGGAGATGCTGGGCCGCAACCCAGGCGTCGAGAGCCTGGCCGACAAGATTTCCCACCAGCCGGCGCCGGCGCGGCAATGGCCGGTGGTGGAGCGGCCGGAACCGCGCGATCAACCGCGCAGCCCCGCGCCCCTGATTCCGCCGCCGGCCCCGCGCTGGCCCACGCCCCCTCCCGGCGCGGACCTGGCCCCGCTGCCCATGACCGACACGCCCCCGGCGTTGCTTGCCCCAGGCGCGGCCGTGGAGCCGCCGCGCCTGGCCCCCGGACCCAAGCCCCCGGCCGCGGCGGCGAGGGCGGCGGCGGAGTATCGCGACCTGGCCCCGGCCGGCGGCGGCCACAAAAGCCAGGACCGGCCCCGGCCGGCGGCCAAGGCCGTGGCCTCATCCCCGCAGCAACCGGCGGTCAGGGTGGTGGCGGCGATCCAGATGGATGAGCAACCGGCGGCGCGTCGGGTCAGCTATGACCACCAGCCGGCCAGCCAGGCCTACCGCGACGCCTCACGCCAGACGCGCGAGAGCCTGCCGATAGGCTTCGTGGGCTTTATCGCCGAACAGGACAAAGCGCACCTCGTCAAAGGCGTCATCGTGGGCCAGGATGGCGGCTTTGACCGCCTGGAGGGCCACCTCGGCGGCGGCCGCTAGGGGATAGCCGTAGGCCCCGGTGGAAAGGCTGGGAAAGGCCACCGTGCGCAAACCCTGGCGGGCGGCCAGCTCCAGGCTGGAGCGGTAGGCGCTGGCCAAGAGCAGCGGATCCTCCGGACGGCCGCCGTAGATCGGCCCCACGGTGTGGATCACCCGCTTGGCCGGCAGTTCGCCGGCGGTGGTGATGACCGCCTGGCCGGTGGGGCAGCCGCCCAGCTTGCGGCACTCGGCCATGATGGCCGGCCCGCCGGCGGCGTGGATGGCCCCGTCCACGCCCGCGCCCCCGGCCAGTTGGCTGTTGGCGGCGTTGACGATGGCGTCCACCTCCTGCCGGGTGATGTCGCCCTGGACCAGGGTCAGCCTGGTCTTGCCGATCAGCGTCTCGGTCATGGCGTCAACCTCCCTTGCGCCCGTTTCGTCATTGGCAGCCGGCTGGTCTCCGCCCCCGCCCAGCCCCCCAAAAAACCTGGGGTGGACCGCCGGCCCGGCTGCCAAGTCTTCCTCCCCCCGATCCGGCCCCGTTCACCTGCGCGGCGCGAAAAAATAGAGCCGGCCGTCGTGCTTCATGCGCCCGGCCAGCTCGCCGGCCGCCTGGCCGCTGCCGAAGAACAGGTCCAGCCGTCCCGGCCCCCGGATGGCCCCGCCGGCGTCCTGGGCCAGGATGAAGCGCGAGAAACCCACCGCCGCCCCGCCCGGCGCGGGCCGATAGCCGCTGATGAAGCCCGGCGCGGCGTCCGGAAAAAGCTTGCGGTCCACCGCGATGGAGCGGCCGGCCGTGACCGGCACGCCCAACGCCCCCGGCGGGCCGCCCTGGGCCGGCAGCTCGCGGAAGAACACGTAGCTGGGGTTCTGCGAAAGCACCGCCTGGCGCAGCTCCGGCCGCTCGCTGAGCAGCCGCTTGATGTTCTGCATCGACATCTGGTCCTTGGTCATCAGGCCTTGCTCGATGAGCAGCTTGCCGATGGAGCGGTAGGGGTGGCCGTTGGCGCCCAGATAGCCCAGGCGCACCCGGCTTCCGTCGGGAAAGACCACCTGGCCCGAACCTTGGATGTGCAGAAAGAACTGCTCCACCAGGTCGTCCAGATAGGCCAGGGGCTTGGCCTTGCCCCGGATGGCCCCCTCGAAGTCGATGGCCTTGCGGTCGGGATAGCGTCCCAAGCGATTATTGGCGACCTGGGCCACCAGACGCCGGGCCGGCAGGCTCTCGCAGTCGGCCTGGAGCGCGAAGACGCGGCATAGTTCGCGCAAGTCGAAGGCCACCAGGTCGTCGGGCAGGCCGTAGAGCGGGTGGACGTAGGGCGGCTGGGGCGCGCGCCGGCCGGGCAGCACCGGCTCGTAATAGCCGGTCATCAGCACCGCGCCCTGGCCGTCGGAGCCGACGGAGCGCAGCAGGACGAAGTCGCGCTTGAGGGCCGCCGCCCGCTGGACGGGGTCGGGCGCGCGCGCCAGGATGTCGCGGATGCGCGCCAGGCCGGCCATCACCTCGGCCGGGCGGTATTGCAGGGGGCCATAGTCCAGGCTCCGGTCGGTCGGCAGCCGGCGCAGGTATTCCAGCGACTGCTGGCAGGCGGCGAAGAAGCTGTCCGCGTCCAGGTCGTCCAGCAGGGGCGGCCACTGGTCGTCCGGCACCACTTCCAAGGCGGCGCGGGGCTTATCCGGCGGGGCCGGCGGCGGAGGCGCGGCCTCCTTGACGCAGGCGGCCAGCGATAACAGCGCCAGCAGCAAAACCAGGGCGACGCAGAGCCGCCGGGACAGGTTTCTGGGCGATTGACGCGGCGGTCGGGTTATCATGACGGCAAGACTCGCGAGGGTTGTCTGGTCTCCGCCCGCGCTCCGGGCGTTTTCTGTCAACATATCACACGCGGAGGTTTACGCATGCCCCTGGTGAACATCAAGATCATCCCCGGCGCCAGCAAAGAGCAGAAGGCCCAGCTCATCGCCGGGGCCACCAAGCTTTTGCAGGACGTCTTGAATAAAAACCCGGCCACCACCGTGGTCATCATTGAGGAGGTGCCCAGCGACAGTTGGGGCATCGGCGGCGAATCGGTGGAGGTCCGCCTGGCCCGCACCGGCAAGTAAGCGCCCCGCCCTCGCGCCGTCGGTTCAAGGCTTGAACCTGCGGCGCAGGGCCTCCCAGGACCAGTCCACCGGCGCCCGCAACAGGCCCTGGTCCTTGCGGTTGAACAGCAGGTGACCCTTCAATTGGCCATACCTGGCCAAGCGAAGGGTGATTTCTACGTCCCGCCGGCAATATTCAGTCAATAAGGAGTATTTGCCTTTCCGCCACCACTCCACGGCCTGCAACCCATCGGCGCTCTTTCTCGCGCGCAGGGTGGCCGCGCCCAGGGCGTCCAGGCTGACCCGGAAACCGAGTGTCTGATGAATGTCCTCAAGCAGGTCCAGCGTGGGCAGTCTTTGCAGATCATAGGCGGTATAGGCGTGAAGCACCTTGTAATCGAAGCGCTTGAGATTGAAGCCCACCACCAGTTCCAGCTCCTGCAGCCGCCGGATCATCTGCGGGACTTCTCTTTCCTTGAAAACCATGAACTCGCGCTTGGCGTGGTCATAAAGCACCGCCACGCTCACCCGCATCAGGTGTGCATTTTGCCAGCCGCCCACTTCGTGGGCCAAACGCTGGGTTTCCAGGTCCAGTACACCGAAGCGCATGGCCCTTTGCGGGCTGGGCGGACGCGCGACGACGGGCGGTGGTGAAGGCGCGGGCGGTGTCGATTGGCCATCGGCCGCGCCGATCTCCTCGCGGCCCAGCAAAAGGCGGGTGAGCAGCAGCGCGCCGGCCTTGTCCAGCGGCTTGTTGCCCGATCCGCACTTGGGCGAATGCACGCAGGCCGGGCAGCCCTCCTCGCAAGGACAGGCGTCCAACAGGCCCTCCACCCGCGCCAACAGCTCCTCGATGCGCTCGAAGGCCGCCTCGGCCAGGCCCACCCCGCCCGGCACGCCGTCGTAGATGAAAACCGCGGCCTTCCTGGTCTGGGGGTGCAGGGGGATGCTGATGCCGCCCAGATCGCCCCGGTCGCAGAGCGCCACCAGGGGCGTCAGGCTGATGGCCGCGTGCTCCAGGGCGTGGATGGAGCCCATGAAGTGGCGGCCGGCCGCCTCCACCCGGCGGCGCAGGGTGTCCTCGATGTCGATCCACAGGCCGTGGGTCACGAAGGTCAGCGGCGGCAAATCCAGGGGGAAGACGCCCAGCAGGTCGCCCCCGGAAAGCCGGCGGCGCTCGTAGCCGGTGACGGTCTCGGTCACCCTCAGCCGGCCCTGGCGCAGCAGGAAATTGGCCACCGGCCGCCGGCCGGTCTCCTCCAGTATCTCGGTCTCCTTGTCCGAGCGGGCGCGGGTGTAATAGTCGGCCGTGCGCGGCGTAACATTCACTCGTTTCATGGCCAGGTCCAGGTCGCGCACCTGGTAGCTCACGGTCTGGTGCAGGTAGATGGCGCCGGGATAGCCCTCCTTGAACACCCGCACCCCGTCCAGGCTGCCCACCACCTTGCCTCCCGGCCCCAGGATGGCGAAGCTCTCGCCGGCCCCGCGCAGGTCCACCAGGCGCTGGGGCCGCTTGCGGCTGGCGAAAAGCCGCCGGCCCTCGGCGTCGCGCAACAGCTCGCCGCGCCCCTCCAGCTCGGCCACGGTGGCGGCGTGGCGGTCGAGGTCGAAGAAGCCCTCGTCGGGCTGGAGGGGTTGTTCGGCCGCGGCGCAGAGCAGGTGCGGACCCACCACGTAGGGGTTGTCCGGGTCCAGCACCGCCGCCTCCATCGGCCGGTCGAAGAACTCGCGCGGGTGGTTCAGGAAATATTGATCCAGTGCGTCGGGCTCGGCCACCAGGCAGATGAGGCTTTCGCGCCCCGCCCGCCCCACCCGGCCGCCCCGCTGCCAGGTGCGGATCTGGCTGCCGGGATAGCCCACCAGGATGCAGACGTCCAGCCCGCCGATATCGATGCCCATCTCCAGGGCGCTGGTGGTGACCACCCCGGCCAGGCGGCCCTGGGCCAGGGCGCGCTCGATGCGCCGGCGCTCCTCCGGCAAAAAACCGGCCCGGTAGCCGGCGATGCGGTTCTTGAGGTCGGGCTGGCTGCGGGTGATCCAGGCCTGGATCAGCTCGGTGTGCAGCCGGCGGCGGGTGAAGCAGATGGCCGAGAGCCCGCTGCGCACCGCCGCGGCCAACAGATGCCCGGCCGCGGTGCTGGCCGCGCCCAGCGGGTTGACCAGAGCGAAGCGCCGGCCGGCGGCCGGGGCCCCGCTCTCGGCGATGATCTGCTCGGCCGCGAAGGGCCGGCCGGTGAGGGCCTGGGCGTGCGGGCCGGGGTTGGCGATGGTGGCCGAGCTGAGCACGAACTGGGGCCGCGCCCCCTGGGCGCGGGCCAGGCGCAACAACCGCCTGAGCACCTGGGCCACGTGGGAGCCGAAGACCCCGCGGTAGGTGTGCACCTCGTCGATGACCACCCAACGCAGATTCTTGAGGAACTCCTCCCAGGCCTGGGGATAGGCGCAGACGCCCAGGTGGAGCATGTCCGGATTGCTGATGAGGATCGGCGGCGGTTGCTCGCGCAGGCGCTTGCGCGCGGCCGGCGGGGTGTCGCCGTCATACACCGCCGCCACCGGCCCCAGCCCGGCGGCGAAGGCCAGGACGTTGAGCGCCTGGAGCTGGTCCTGCTCCAGGGCCTTCAGGGGGAACAGGAACAAGGCCTTGGCCTGGGGCTCCGTCAGCAGGCGCTCCAGCACCGGCAGGGCGTAGACCAGGGTCTTGCCGCTGGCGGTGGGAGTGGCGGCAACCAGGTCCCGGCCGGCCCGGGCCAGGTCAAGCGCCTGGGCCTGGTGGGAATAGAGGCTATGCACCCCCTGGCCGGCCAGGGCGCGGGTGATGGCCGCCGGCAGTTCGGCCGGGGCCAGGCGCGGGGGCCGGGCGGGCAGAACCTCCAGGTGGGTGATCTGGCCGGCGAAGCGGTGGTCGCGCCCCAGGGCGGCCAGGAAGGCGTCGAGATCGGGAGCCATGCTCACGGATGTACCATGCGCGGGGCGGGGCGTCCAGGCCCGGCCGAAGACGCCTGCGCGGCTATTGACACCACTGCCGGGGCTTGCTATTGATATTTGGTTAGATGCTCCTCTTCGCCTGCGAGGAAACCAGCCATGCCCTTGAAATACCAGGGCCGGCGCCTGCGAGGGCGCCCCCGCCTGCTCCCCGACCTCCGCGCCAGCCAAGGCCATCGGAGGTTTTTTTTGGGCCCTGACTCTCCCGCCGGAGGTTGTTCATGAGTCTGGGTCGCCATCTCTTGGGCCTGGAGGGGCTGAGCGCCGATGACATCGGCCTGGTGCTGGACACCGCCGCCTCGCTCAAAGAGATCAACACCCGCCCCATCAAGAAGGTGCCCACCCTGCGGGGCAAAACCGTGGTGCACTTCTTCGTGGAGCCCTCCACCCGCACCCGCACGTCCTTCGAGCTGGCCAGCAAGCGGCTCTCCGCCGACACCGTGAGCCTGTCGGCCTCCACCAGCTCGCTGACCAAGGGCGAGACCCTCATCGACACGGCCAAGAACCTGGAGGCCATGGGGCCGGACCTGATCGTCATCCGCCACAGCATGTCGGGGGCGCCGCACCTGTTGGCCCGGCACGTCAGCCCCAGCATCGTCAACGCCGGCGACGGCGCCCACGAGCACCCCACCCAGGCGCTCCTTGACATGCTGACCATGCGCGAGGCCAAGGGGCGCATCGCCGGGCTCAACGTCTCCATCATCGGCGACATCGCTCATTCGCGGGTGGCCCGCTCCAATCTCATCGGCCTGAACACCATGGGAGCCAGGGTGCGCGTCTTCGGGCCGCGCACCCTGCTGCCGCCCTGCGTGGAAAGCCTGGGCGCCACGGTCTGCGCCAGCATGGACGAGGCCATCGCGGAGGCCGACGTCATCATGATGCTCCGGGTGCAGAAGGAGCGCCTGCACGATGTGTTGTTCCCATCCCTGCGCGAATACGCCCAGCGCTTCGGGCTATCGCTGAAGCACATGCGCAAGGCCAAGCCCGACGCCATCGTCATGCACCCCGGCCCCATCAACCGGGGCGTGGAGATGAGCCCGGAGGTGGCCGACGGCCCCTGGTCGGTTATCCTGGACCAGGTGGCCAACGGGGTGGCGGTGCGCATGGCGCTGTTGTATCTCCTCATCGGGGCCGAGGCCAAATGAACCACGACCAACCACACCCGCGCCTGCTGCTCAAAGGCGGCCGTCTGCTCTGCCCCCAGAGCGACCTGGACCAGGAGGGCGACCTGCTCATAGAGGCCGGACGCATCGCCGCCATCGGCCGCGATCTGCCCGGCCAGGACGCCGAAGTGATCGACTGCGCCGGCAAGCTGGTCGCGCCGGGGCTGATCGACCTGCACGTTCATTTGCGCGACCCCGGCCAGGAGTACAAGGAGGACATCGCCAGCGGCTCCGCCGCCGCCGCGGCCGGCGGTTTCACCGCGGTCTGCTGCATGCCCAACACCAGCCCGGTCAACGACAGCCGGGCGGTGACCGAATACATCCTGGAGCGCGCCCGCGCCGCCGGTCTTTGCCGGGTCTATCCGGTGGGGGCCATCACCAGGGGCCTCAAGGGCGAAGCCTTGAGCGAGATGGCCGAACTCCAGGAGGCCGGCTGCGTGGCGGTCAGCGACGACGGCCGGCCGGTGGCCGACGCCCGCCTGCTGCGCCGGGCCATGGAATACGCCGCCGGCCTGGGGCTTCCGGTCATCTGCCACAGCGAGGACCTGGCGCTTTCCGCCGGCGGGGTCATGCACGAAGGTCCCACCTCCACCCGCCTGGGCCTAACCGGCATCCCGGCCCAGGCCGAGGTGATCGCGGTGGAGCGCGACCTGCACCTGGCCGCCCTGAGCGGGGCGCGGGCGCACATCGCCCACGTTTCCTGCGCCGGCTCGGTGGAGGCCGTGCGCCGGGCCAAGGAGGCGGGCTTAAGCGTCACCTGCGAAACCGCGCCCCACTACCTGACCCTGTGCGACGTGGACGTGGGGGACTATGACACCCATCGCAAGATGAACCCGCCCCTGCGCTCGGCCGAGGACCGGGCCGCGCTGCGCCGGGGATTGGCCGAGGGCGTCATCGACGCCATCGCCACCGACCACGCGCCCCACTCGGTGCTGGAAAAGCAGGTGGAATTCGACATCGCCATGTTCGGCGTCACCGGCTTGGAAACCTCCCTGGCCATCGCCCTGGGCCTGGCGCGCGAGGGCGCGCTCAGCCTGCGCCAGGCCATCGAGCGCCTGACCTGCGGACCGGCCCGCTGCCTGGGGCTGCCCGGCGGCGGGCTGCGCGAGGGCGGTCCGGCCGATGTCACCGTCATCGACCCAGACCTAGCCTGGACGGTGGAGCCGGAGCGCATGCTCAGCAAAAGCCGCAACACGCCCTTCGCCGGCTGGCGACTGACCGGCCGGGCGGTGCTGACCATCCTGGACGGGCGGATCACCCACCACCTTGGGGAGGCCTAGACCATGAGCCGCCGCGGCGGTTGGATGAGCATGGAGGCCCTGGCCCTGGTCAGCGCCTTGTGCATCCTCGGCATCTTCGTCTTCGCCCACTACACCCGCCAGGCCGACGGGTTCGACCTCCAGGCCCAGCGTCTGGCCCGCGAGGCCCGGCCGGTGGTAGAGGCCTTTTTCCGCGCTGAGCCCGCCGGCCACCTGAGCCTGGACGTCCTCAAGGAGCGCGGCCTGATCATCCCGCCCGACTTGCAGGCCGCCGTGACCCCGCTCAAGGACCTGCGCGAGGACTGGCGGCTGGAGGTCTGGCACCCCGAAGGCAACCAGGTCTTCGTGCTCACCCCGGCCGGCATTTCGGCCAAGCCCCGCTAGCCCCATGGCCCTGCGCCGCCTGGAGCAAAAGCAGGTCAGCCTGGTCAAGATACTCGCCTACGCCCTGGGCGCGCGGCCGGACGAGTTTGGCCTGGTGCCCGATCCCCTGGGCTGGGTGAGTCTCAAGGATCTGGTCAAGGCGCTCAACGACGAGCCGGACTGGCGCTTCGTACGCGAATCCAGCGTGACCGAGGCCGCCACCCGCCTGGCCCCGGAGGTCCTGGAGTTGGCGGCCGACGGCCGCCGGGTGCGGGCGCTGGAGCGCCGCGAGCCGGAGCGCGACTATGCCGCCGCCCCGCCGCCGCATCTGTATTACGGCGCGCGCCGCCGGGCCTGGCCGGTGATGAAGGAGCGCGGCCTCAGCGCCCCGGAAGGCGGGGTGCTGGTGCTGGTGGCCGAGCCGGAGCACGCCTTGCGCCTGGGCCGCCGCCGCGACGCCGAACCGGTGCTGGTCACGGTCCAGGCCCGCCTGGCGGCCGAGCGGGGGGCGTTTTTCTCGCTCTATGGCGAGAAGCTGTGGCTGACCGACTGGGCACCGGCCGAGTGCCTCATGGGTCCGCCGGTGCCGGAGAAGCCGCCGGAGAAGAAGCCCCAGAAGCAGGCCCCTCCCCCGCCGCCGGCCTGGTCCCCGGCCCCGCCCACGGCCGAGTCCATGCCCGGCTCCTATCTGGTCACGGCCGAGGACATGGCGGCCAAGCCGTATAAGCGAAAAGGCCTGAAGAAGGAGATCGACTGGAAGAACGAAAGAAGGAAGGACAGCCGGCGCAAGGAAAAGGACTAGGCGCTGCTCAGGCCTCCCGTGGCCGCACCTGGCGGGCGATCTCCGGCCCCAGAGTTGATTCCAGCACCTCCAGATCGTACTGCATCTGCAAACCCAGCCAGAACTTGGCGCTGGTGCCGAAGTAGCGGGCCAGGCGCGCGGCGGTGTCGGCGGTGAGCTGGCGCTTACCATGCACCAGCTCGTTGATCCGGCGCGGAGAGACCTTCAGCGCCCGGCCCAGGGCGTTCTGGCTCAGGCCCAGCGGCTGCATAAATTCTTCCCACAGGATCTCGCCGGGATGGATGGGGCTGTAAAGGTCATTCGCCATGGTGGCCATGCACCGCCTCCTTCCCGCCCTCAGTGGTAATCGACAATCTCGACCTCGTGGACGTCGCCGTCGCGCCAGATGAAGCAGATGCGGAACTGGTCGTTGATCCTGATGCTGTATTGACCTTCCCGGCTCCCGCCCAAGGCATGCAGCCGGTTGCCGGGTGGCACCCGCAAATCATCCAGAATTTCCGCATGCTCCAACATGATCAACTTACGCCGGGCGACTCGGTAGATGGACTCCGGAAGCCGCCTGGTCGGACGATGCAGGAATACCTTTTCCGCTTCCTTGTCCTTGAACGACTTCATCACGGTTTCATTCTATATCGCGTAACGTTATTGGTCAAGAAGGACCGCCCGCCTCACTTCAGCGCCATGGCCTTTTCCGGGCACATCTCCTGGCAGCAGAAGCAGGTGATGCACTTGTCGGCGTCCACCTGGGGCAGGTCGTCCACCAGCGTCAGCGCGCCCACGGGGCATTGGTCCACGCAGGTGCCGCAGGCCGTGCAGCGCGCCGGGTCGGCCGCGGGGCGCAACAAGGTGCGGGCCAGCATGAGTTCCTGGATCTGGGCGTTGCCGGTGATGGCCTCCCCGCCCAGGGGCGGCAGCCGGAAATCCGGGATGGCTTGCAGCTCGCCAACTATCTCCATGTCCTCCTTGGCGTACTCGCCCAGGCCCAGGGCGCGGGCTTTTTGCAGGAAACCCAGCCGGGCCGGGTCCACCCCCATCATGCGGGCCACGCAGGCGTCCATGGCCACGGCGTTGTCGGCGGCCAAAACCTGGCCGATCCAACGCAGCTCGGTGGAGGCCGGGCCGTTGCCCTGCATGCCCACCACCGCGTCCATGATGAAAAGGTCGGGCGGGCGCAGGCGGAACACCTCCACCACCAGTTCGTGAAAACGGGCCGGGCTGCCGGCCAGGCGGTGCAGCAGGGCTTTTTGCGCGCCGGGCAGGATGCCGTAGCTGTTCTTGACGGCTCCGGTCAGGACGGTGAGCCCATGGGTCTTGAACTTGGGCAGGCTGACGATGACGTCGGCGCTGAAAACCGCCCGCGACACGCTGACCTTGGGCAGATAGGCCGGGTCAAAGTCCACCTCCACCGCGTCCAGGCCGATGTTGCGGTAATGGCCCCGGCTGGCCTCCAGCAGGCCGGTGCGCGCAAAGCTCATCTCGTTGGCCCCATAGCTCATCAGGCCGGGGTTGTCGCCCACGACGATCTCGGCCGGATTTTGCTCCTGAAGGCATTGCACCACCGCCGCCAGGATGGCCGGATGGGTGGTGATGCCCTCCTCCGGCGTGCCGTGGCGCAGGACGTTGGGCTTGACCAGCACCTTGCGGCCGGCGATTTTTTGGGGAAACAACTCGAAGGCCTTGCGCACCGCCGTCAGGCAGTCCTGATAGTTGGCCGGATGGATCATCACGCGCTGCATGTGGGGCTCTCCTGGTGGTTAATCCGTCAGCCCGCCTCGACCAGCCCCAACCGGCGGCCCCAGCGGCGCAGGGTCTCCTGGCGCACCGGGGCCAGGTCCGGGCCGGCCAGGTCGGGGTCGCGCGCCAACCAGGCGGCGATGGCCGCGCGCAAATCGGGAATCAGGGGGTGATCGCGCTCCCAGCGCGCCACCCGAAAAGGCGGCAGGCCGGCCTGCTTGAGCCCCAGGGCCTCGCCCGGTCCGCGCAGTGTCAGGTCGGCCTCGGCCACGGCCAGGCCGTCGCTGGTGGCCGCCAGCACGGCCAGGCGGCGCTCGCCCAGCTCGCCGGGGTTGGGTCCGGCCACCAAGAGGCAACTCCCGGCCGCCCCGCCCCGCCCCACCCGGCCGCGCAGTTGGTGCAATTGGCTCAGGCCGAAGCGCTCGGCGGCCAGCACCACCATCAGGGTGGCCTCCGGCACGTCCACCCCCACCTCCACCACCGTGGTGGCCACCAAGAGCGGGGTCTCGCCGGATTTGAAGGCGTCCAGCGCCGCCTGCTGGGCGGCGGCGTCCATGCGCCCGTGCAAGAGCCCCACCCGGCTTTTTGGAAAATACGCGCTCAGCCGGCCGTGGGTCTGCACCACGTCCTGGGCGTCGATGCCCTCGCTGGGCTCCACCAGGGGGCAGATGACATAGGCCCGCTCTCCCTTGGCCAGCACCGCGGCGATGGCCTCCACCGCCGCCCGGCGCTCGCCATATTTAAGCACCTGGGTGGCGACCGCCGGCTGGCCGTGGGGGCGCTGGGGCAGGTCGGAGATGTCCAGGTGGCCGGCCAGGGCCAGGGCCAGGGTGCGGGGGATGGGCGTGGCGCTGAGCACCAACAGGTGCGGCGGGGCCTGGTCGCCCTTGGCGGTCAGGCTCAGGCGCTGGTGCACGCCGAAGCGTTGCTGCTCGTCGATGACGACCAGACCCAGGTCGCGAAAACGCAGGCTCTCCGACAAGAGGGCGTGGGTGCCCACCACCAGGTCGGCTTCGCGGCCGGCGGCCAGGCGGGCCTGGCGGCGCTCGGCCCCGTTCTGGCCGCCGGTGGCCAGGGCCAGCTTGAGGCCCAGGGGCTCCAGGTATGCCCCCAGGCCGACGAAGTGCTGGCTGGCCAGCACCTCGGTGGGGGCCATGAAGGCGGTCTGCGCGCCGGCCGCCGCGGCGATGACCGCCGCGGCGGCGGCCACCACGGTCTTGCCGGTGCCCACGTCGCCGCACAACAGCCGGCCCATGGGGTGGGGCCGGGCCAGGTCGGCGGCGATGGCGGCCACGGCCTCCGACTGGCCCTGGGTGAGCTTGAACGGCAGGCCGGCCAGGAAGCGATCCAGGAGGTCGCCGCCGGGCGTCAGCGGCCGGCCGGGGCTCCGCTCCCGGCGGCGGCGCTTCATGGCCAGGCCCAGCTCAAAATGAATCAGTTCGTTGACCGCCAGGGCCTGGCGCCAGGGGCCAGCGTCCGGCTCCGGGGCCGCCTCGCCCAGCTCAGGGCCGGGCAGGTGCGCGGCCATCAGCGCCGGGCCAACGGCCAGGGGGTAGATATCCGGGGCCAGGAGCCCGGCCAGGGGATCGGGTATGCGCCCCGCCACCCGGCGCACCAGGTCGGCCATGAGCTTTTGCAGCCGGGCGGCCGGCACGCCCTCCAGGTCTGGGTAGATGGGCACCACCCGGCCCAGGGCGGGGCTGGTCTCGGCCTCGGCCGGGTCGAAAAGCAGGGGATGGGCCATCATCAGGCCGCCGGCCTTGTCCTTTTCCACCCCGCCCACCGCGATCAGCTCGCGGCCCTTGGCATAGCCCTCCAGATGAGCCTTCTTGAAGTGGAACCAGTAGCAGGTCACCCGGCCGCCGTGGTCGGCCAAAACCAGCCGCCAGGCGTTGCGTCGCCGGCCCAGGGGACCGCTGGCCAGCACCTTGCCCCGCACCACCGCCCTCTGGCCGGCCTCCAGCTTGCGCATGGGCGTCATGCGGCGGCGGTCCTCGTAACGCAGGGGAAAAAAGAACAGGGCGTCGCCCCAGGTGCGATAACCGCGCTCATTGAAGGCCGCCGCCGTGGCCGGACCCACCCCGGCCAGGGCGGTGAGCGACTGGCTGAGTTCGGGCAAGGCGAACGGCGCGATATAGGGCTCCACGGCGGCTCCGGCCTGGCGGTTGACGGTCTCACATAGTTTTGTGCCCCGACCCGGCCGGACCTGTCAACCTTCGCGGCGTCCGCGCCATGATTTCTATGGACCGCCGACCCGGCAATTGCTAGAAATCATCAACCGCCCCGCGTCGGCCCCCGGCCGGGCGGCGGGTGGATCAGAACGGCAAACCAGGGAGCCGCGAGACATGACGAACCTTCGCAGGATTTTGGCGCTGACCGCCTGCCTGGCCGCCTGCCTGACGGCCGGGGCCTGCACACTGGGTCCGGCCGCCATGCCGGCCAACCGCATGGAATACAACCTCAGCGCCCAGCGCTCCGCCCACGAACAGATGCTCCTGAACCTGGTGCGGGTGAAATACCTGGAAAACCCCCTGTTCATGCAGGTGGGCACCATCGCCTCGTCCTTCAGCTTCTCGGCCAACGCCGGGGCGATCATCAACGCCAGCCCGGACTCCCACCAGTTCCCCCTGGGCGCCAGCGTCACCGAGAGCCCCACCATCACCTACACCCCCTACGACGGCCAGAAGTACACCCAGGAGATCATGTCCGAGATCAGCGGACCCCGCCTCTTGATGCTCTATCGCACCAACACCGACCTGGAGGTGCTGCTGCGCTGCGTGGTGGACCGCATCGGCGCCCTGGAAAACCAGGCCCCCGGCCGCCCGGTGGACCCAAAGCGCCTGGCCGCCTTCAACCGCTTCTGCCGCCAGGCGCGCGATATGCAGATTCGCCGCGACCTGGAGCTGGTCAGCGTGGCCGCGCCCAAACCGGCCGACAAGGACGCCGACAAGGACCCGCCGGCCAACATCATGCTGGTGTTGCGCTTCCGCGACCGCGAGCAGGCTAAGGCCATGGCCGACACCCTGGGCGCCGGTTTCCGGCCCGTGCCCCGGCCGGGCGGGGAGCTTCTCTTGGTCTATCGCTTCGTGGACACCAACCTGATGGAGATCAGCCAGAGCCCCGACCCCCACTACCTGCACCTGCCGGTGCGCCTGCGCAGTTGCCGCGAGGTGCTGGACTACCTTGGCCAGGGGGTGGAGACGCCGCCGCAGCACCGCTCGGCCGGCGTCGCCGGCCATCCGGCGGACGCCGACCGAAAGGCGCTGGTGGACCCTCAACCCCTCGTGGAGGAGCTGTTCCGGGTGCGCCAAAGTCCTGAACGGCCCGCCAACGCCTTTGTCTCGGTTTTTTACCGCAACACCTGGTTCTACCTCGACGATGCCGACCTGCGTTCCAAGCAGGTGTTCTCATTGATGATAACCCTCATGGCCCTGCAATCGAGCGCCCCGTCCGCCCCGGCCCCGGTGCTGACCCTTTCGGTGGGCGCAAACTGAGCCTGGCCGCGGGCGCTTTCGGCCGGCCCGGTTTTCTGCTAGTCTAGAGGTCTGGCCATCGTTCACGTGGACTGCGGGGAGCCGAATAGTCATGGATGTACAGGACCGCTATCGCCAGGCCGGGGTGGACATCGAAAAGGGCAATCAGTTCGTCAAGAACATCAGCGCCATGGTGCGCTCCACCCACAACTCGGCGGTCCTGGGCGATCTGGGCGGCTTCTCCGGCCTGGTGGCGCTGAACACCGAACGCTACAAGCAGCCGGTGCTGGTCAGCTCCACCGACGGGGTGGGCACCAAGCTGCGCGTCGCCTTCATGCTGGACAAGCACGACACCATCGGCATCGACCTGGTGGCCATGTGCGTCAACGACATCGTGGTCTGCGGCGCGCGGCCCTTGTTCATGCTGGACTACATCTCCACCGGCGAACTCAAGCTGGGCGTGGCCGAACAGATCGTGGCCGGCATCGTGGAAGGCTGCCAGCAGGCCCGTTGTGCCCTGATCGGCGGCGAGACGGCCGAGATGCCCGGCTCCTATCCTCCCGGCGAATACGACCTGGCCGGCTTCGCGGTGGGGGTGGTAGACCGGAGCGAGATCATCGACGGGTCGGGCATGAGCCACGGCAGCGCGGTGGTGGGCCTGGCCAGCAGCGGCCTGCACAGCAACGGCTACTCCCTGGTGCGCCGCATCTGCTTCGACGAGCTGAAGCTGGACATCAACGCCCGCGTGGCCGACCTGGGCGCGACCCTGGGCGAGACGCTGCTGACCCCCACCAAGATCTACACCGAGGCGGTGCTCAACCTGCGCCGCGACTTCACGCTCTTCGCCGTGGCCCACATCACCGGCGGCGGCATCCTGGAAAACCTGCCGCGGGTGCTGCCCTCCTCGGTGCGGGCGCTGATCCGACGCGACGCCTGGCCCGTCCCGCCCATCTTCGCCTTTCTGGAAAAAGCCGGCCGGCTGAGCCCCACCGAGATGGTGCGCACCTTCAACGCCGGCCTGGGCATGATGCTGGTGGTGCCGGAGAACCAGGCCCAGGACGTCATCGAACGGGCCAGGGCCATGGGCCACGACGGCTATCTGGTGGGCGAGATCGCCGCCCGCGAGGAGGACCAGCCCGCGGTGGAGTTGGTCTAGCGCACGCCCCGGCCCAGGAGATAGGGCCCATACTGCTGGTCGGTGTTCAGGATGTGGTTGGCCAGCCAGTCCTTCAGGAAGTTGGCCACCTGCACGGTCATCACCGCCTGGCCGGCCTTGAATTTGCCCTCCAGCTCCAGCACCTGGGCGGTCAGCTTATCGTGCTCGGCCTTGTGGGCGACCAAGCCGGGATAGGCGTGCTGGCTCATCAGGCGCTCCTCGGTGGCGAAATGGCCCTTGGTGTAGCTCACCAACCCGCCCAGCACCCGGCCCAGGGCGTCCTTGCCCTCGCCTCGGCTCATGGCCTCGTAAAGATCGTTGACCATCCCTACCAGCTTCAAATGCTGCTCGTCGATCTGGCCGATGCCCGTGTTGAAGTCCTGACGCCACTGGATGAAAGCCATCTCGCCGCTCTCCCTGCTTGGTTAAGAATCATACCTAGTCAATTATACGCATAACCTGACTGGATACAATTTCAGTTTGCTAACAAGGCCGCAAAGCGGTTGACCGGGCCGGCGGCGGGCCAGGATAATGAAGACATGAGCCGAACGGCCGGGCCGCCGGTCGACGGCCTCCGCCGCCGGCCGCCACCCCAGCCCCAACCCCTCGTTCGTGTGGATCATCCCCCTCTCGCCGGCCCCGCGGCCAAGCGCAACCTCCCGCTCCCCCGGCCCGCTTCCCACCGACCCCTCGCGGCCCGCCCAGGGCGAAACCCAGCGCAAAGGAGGCGTTATGCGCAGGAAGACGCGGGAGATCAATTACCAGACCCTGGGCCGGATCAGCGAGATCGTCAGCTCGGTCAAGGACCCCGGCGACGCGGCCCGCCACATCGTGCAGAGCCTGAGCGACATCCTGGGGCTCAAGGGCTGCGCGCTGCTGCTATTGAACCGCCGCAGCGGCAAGCTGGAGGTGGCCAGCTCCTACGGGCTCAGCCAGGCCTACCTGGGCAAGGGCCCCCTGAGCGCGGCCCGGTCCATCGCGGCCTCGCTCAGCGACGGCCCGGTGGTCATCTACAACGTGGAGGACGACCCCCGCCTGCAATACCCGGAGGCGGCCAAGCGGGAGGGCATCCGCTCCATCGTCAGCGTGCCGCTCATCCTGCGGGGCAAGCCCCTGGGCGCGCTGCGGCTCTACAGCGCCGAGCCCTGGGAGGTGGGCAACCCGGAGCTGACCTTTTTGCAGGCCATCGCCGAGATCATCGCGCTGACCCTGGACAACATCCGCATCAGCAACGCCTACAAGACCTCCATCGAGGTGCTCAAGGTGCTGCGGCCGGCCATCGTGCCCAAGCGCAAGCGGACCTTGTACGAATAGGCGGCCGGGCGCGGGGCCGGGGCGGACCGGCCCCGGCCCCCGATCCGGGCCGCGCGGCCCGGGCCGCCGGTTGGGGCCGGAACGGACGGTCGCGGCGTTTTCCGGGCGGCGCTTCCCTTGACACCCTCCGCCCAGGCTTTTACCTTGGACCCCAGACGAACCTCATCGCCTGGGAGATCGCCGTGCCCGCAACCCTCGACCCCGGCCTGTCCTTCGAGCAAGGCCCCATCCGCCCGCCCAGCGAGGCCCAGAGCCTGCTCTTGCGCTTCACCCGCAACTGCCCCTGGAACAAGTGCAAGTTCTGCCCGGTCTACAAGCGCCGCCAGTTCAGCCGCCGCGGCCTCGACGAGATAAAGGCCGACATCGACGCCGCCGCCCGGATGCGCGAGCAGATCATCGCCCTTTCCTGGAGCCTGGGCGACGCCGGCCGGATCACCGACCGGGTGGTCCAGGCCGTGTTCAGCGACCCGCGCCTCACGGACAGTTTCCGCAATGTGGCCGCCTGGCTCTATTACGGCGCCGGCAACGTCTTCCTGCAGGACGCCAACAACCTGGTCATGGAGCCCACGGCCCTGGCCGAGGCCCTGCGCCACCTGCGCGCCCGCCTGCCGGAGGTCAAGCGCGTCACCACCTACGCCCGCTCCTCCACCGCCGCTCAGCGCAGCGTGGAAGATTTGACCATGATCCATGAAGCCGGCCTGGACCGGGTGCACATCGGCCTGGAGACCGGCTACGACCCCTTGCTGAAGTTCATGCACAAAGGCGTCACCGCCGCCAAGCAGATCCAGGGCGGGCGCAACATCAAGGCCGCCGGCATGGAGTTGAGCGAATACGTCATGCCGGGCCTGGGCGGCCGCAAGTGGTGGCGCGAGCACGCCATCGCCACGGCCGAGGTGCTCAACCAGATCGATCCGGACTTCATCCGCCTGCGCACCCTCCGGGTGCCGCCGCGCATCGAGCTTCACCAGGACGTGGTGGCGGGCGAGTTTGAAAAGTCCGGCGACGACGAGGTGGCGGCCGAGATAAGGCTGTTCATCGCCAGCCTGAAGGGCATCCACTCCTACCTGGCCAGCGACCACATCATGAACCTGATCGAGACCGTGGAGGGCCGGCTGCCCGCCGACCAGCCGGCCATGCTGGCCAAGCTGGACGCCTATCTGGCCCTGCCGGAGCGCGAGCGGCTCTTGTACCGCCTCTGCCGGCGCATGGGCCGCTGCCGCGAGCCGGAGGACATCGACCGCCACGCAATGCGACCCGGCCTGGAGGCGGCGCTAGCGCGCATCGCGCGCGAGGACGATCCGGAGCGGGTGCTGAACGAGCTGGCCGACAACATGGTGTGAGGATGGGTCAAAGGAATCGGGAGATTGCCGCGTCGCAACCCTGTCGGGTCGCTCCTCGCAATGACAGGCTTTCCCCAGATAGGTTGCTGGCGGGACGCGGTGACGACGCCCCTCGTTGGGGGCTGACATGAGCGACGATCACCAACCCCGGCCGGTGACCCAGGCCGGGGTGGACCTGGTCAAGCGCTCCGAGGGCTTCTCCGCCACGCCCTACACCTGCCCGGCCGGCCATCCCACCATCGGCTACGGCCACCGCATCAAGCCCGGCGAGGTTTTTCGCGAACCCATCGGCGAAGCCCAGGCCGAGGAGCTGCTGCGCGCCGACCTGGCCCAGGCCGCCGCGGCGGTGGAGCGGCTGGTCGGCGTGCCGCTTGATGACGGCCAGTTCGCGGCCCTGGCCAGCTTCGTCTTCAACCTGGGCGCGGGCAACCTGGCGCAATCCACGCTGCTAAAAAAGCTCAACGCCGGCGACTACGCCGGCGCGGCGGAAGAGTTCGGGCGCTGGGTGAAATCCGGCGGCCAGACCCTGCCCGGCCTGGTGGCCCGGCGGGCGGCCGAGGCGGCGCTTTTTAAGGGCGGGGCGGCGGGCGAACCGGGTTAGCGGGACGGCGGCCAGAACCTCACCAGCGGTTCGGCGATTGGCGCAAAACGCGGGCGGGGATGAACCCGCCCGCGTTTTGATTGCTATTGTGGGCCAGGCTGGCCAAGTGGGGCCTGGATGCCCCCGGCTGTCGCCTACAGCGCCTCGGCCACCATCTCGCTGATGTCCTTGACCGCGATCTTTTCGTCCAGGTTCTCGCCCTTGGCGCTGTCGGTGAACATGTTGATGCAGTAGGGGCAGGCCGTGGCCAGCACCTGGGCGCCCTTCGAGTCCGCCTCGCGCATCTTGTGGGTGCTGAAGCGCTGCTCAGGCTCGGTCTCCATCCACAGCCGCCCGCCGCCGCCGCCGCAGCACAGGGCCAGGTTCTGGTTGCGGTCGAACTCGACCAGCTCGACGCCCAGGGCCTGCAGGACCGCGCGCGGAGCCTCGTACACCTTGGTGTGGCGGCCCAGGTAGCAGGGGTCGTGGTAGATGACCTTCTGGCCCAGGGGCTTCAGGTTCAGCTTTCCGTCTGCGATGAGCTGCGCCAGAAGCTGGGTGTAGTGGACCACCTCGAACTCGCCGCCGAACTCCGGGTATTCCTGGGTGAAGGTGGCGTAGCAGTGAGGGCTGGTGGTGATGATCTTCTTGACGCCCTTGGCGTTGAACAGCTCGATGTTCTTCTGCACCAGGCCGCCGAACTGCTCCTCGTCGCCCATCTTGCGCAGGGCCTCGCCGCAGCAGGACTCCTCGTTGCCGATGATGCCGAAGCTCACCCCGGCCGCCTTGAGCACCTTGTTCAGGGCGCGGGCGATGGCTTGGGAGCGGGGGTCGTAGGCCGAGGTGCAGCAAACGCTGAGGAAGTACTCGGCGCCCGCCTCGAAACGCGGCACATCCTGGCCCTCGGTCCACTTCTCGCGCTTGTCGCGGTCCTCGCTCCAGGGGTTGCCCTTGCTGTGGATGCTGCCCATGATGGTGCGCAGCATCTGGGGGCCGCCGCCGCTCTCGGCGATCATGGCCCGCATGGCCCGCACCACGTCGATGATGGCCACCTGGCGGGGGCAGTTCTCCACGCAGAGCCGGCAGGTGGTGCAGGCGTAGAGGATCTCGTCGGACTCGAAGCCCTCCAGGCCCATCTGCCCCATGCGGATGAGCTGGCGGGTGCGGAAGGGCGATTCCACCGCGGGCCAGGGGCACAGGCCGGAGCAGAGGCCGCACTGCATGCATTGATAGAGCGTGTCGCTACCCATGGCGGCGATGGCCTGGGAGACCTCCAGGAAGGGCGTTACGGACATGGCAGCATGACTCCTTGATAGAAATGGCAAATACGCGCGCGACCCCCGCGGGGGCCCCGGCCGCGCCAGTTGTCGTTGCGGGTTGCCGCACCATCCTTAGCAGCAAGCCAAAGGGCTGTCAAGCCGCTAGTTACTGAATGCACTAGGGTCTTTCTATGGAAAATCCGGGCGGGATCAGGGCTGCTCGCCTTCGCGGCACAGGCGGCGGAAGATCAGGAGCGCCTCCGGGATCAGGGAGCGGATCACCGCCGCCGGCTCGAAGCTCAGGCGGCGCTCCACCTCGCCATAGCGGGGGTATTGGCTGGTCAGGCGCGGGAGCTGGGGCTGGAACTCGGCCTGGATCTCCTGGGGCCGGGCGGCCAGCTCTAGCAGGGGATAGGACTCGGCCGCCACCCCGCGCACCCAGCCCAGGCGACGCATGAGGTCGAAGCGCACCTGGTCGGCCAGGAACAGGAAGGCGTCCAGGGCCTCGATCTTGGGTTTGGCCTCTAAAAAGCTGAAACGCTCGCCCGGCCCCCAGCCCCGCACCCCCAGCACCAGGTCGTAGATGGCCAGGGTGGCCTCGCGGCCCAGTTCGGCCAGGCAGGCCAGCGCCGGGTCGGGCAGGTCGCTGATGCGCGCCTGGGGCGGCGGGCGGTAACCGACCTTCTGCTCCCAGCGCCCGAAAGCCATCATCGCCATGCGGTGGTGGCGGCGTTCGCCCAGATCGACCAGCTCGCCCACTAACAGTCACCCCTTACGGCCAGCACTCTGCTCATTTCAGGTATGCCCTGCCTTCCTCGGCCGCCGGCAGGGTGACCAGGAAGCTGGCCCCCTCCCCCTCGCGGTTGTGCACCTCCACCTGGCCGAAATGCCGAGTCACGATCTTGTGCACGATGGAAAGCCCCAGGCCGGAGCCGCTGTCCTTGGTGGTGAAAAACGGATTGAAGATGTTGTGGATCACCTCCATGGCGATGCCGCCGCCGGTGTCGGACACCTCGCCGGCCACGAACTGCTTGCCCTCGCGCATCACCGCGAAGGTGCGCAGCACCATCTCCTTGTCGTCGCGGCCGGCCATGGCCTGGAGCGCGTTGAGGTAGATGTTCAAGAAGACGTGCTTGATCTGGCGGTCGTCGCAAAAGACCCGCGGCAACTCCTTGCCGTAGCGCCGGGTGATCTTGACCCGGCTCTCCTCCAGCTCGCGGGTCAGAAGCTCCAGGGCCTGGTCCATGATGAGGTTGAGGTCGTACTCCTCGAAATGATTGCGGGCGTCGGTGGAAAAATCGAGCATCTCGTTGAGGGTGCGCTCCAGGCGGCCCACCTCGTCGATGATGACGTCCAGATAGGGCGTGATGTTGGATTCGTCGCCCACCTTCTTGCGGATGCGCCGGGTGAAGCCGCCGATGCTGACCAGGGGGTTTCTGATCTCGTGGGCCACCCCGGCGGCCACCTCGCCCAGGGCGGCCAGCTTGTCGGCCTCCAGCAGGCGGTTGCGCATCTGGGCCAGCTCGCGGTTGGCCTTCTCCAGGTTGTGGTAGAGCCGGCTGGCCTCCACCGCCAAGCCGCCCAGGTTGGCCAGCATGCCCAGGAGCTTGAGATCGCGTTCGCCAAACGGCCGGCCGCTCAGGTAATTGTTCACCACCAACACGCCCACAACCTTGTTCTTGGCGAACATGGGCACGGTGACGAAGGGGTGGGGGCCCAGGGCCTTGAGCACCTCGGCCCGCACCCTGGGATCGCTGCCTGGGTTGTCGGCCACCCCCGGCCTGCGCTCCAGCACCGTGGTCGAAAGCAGGCGCTGCTCCGGGTCGATGGTCACCACCAGGCTGGCCAGGTTGGGGTCCTTTAGGCTGGGCGGACCCTGGGGATGCTCGCGCAGCTCGTTCAAGGTCCGGGTCAGCTCCCGCTGCTGTCCGCTCAGGCTGGCCTTGTCCATCTCGGCCACCGGCCGCAGAGTCTTTTGCTGCTCGTCGCTCAAAAACAGCACCACCCGGTCGTGGTCCAGCCCGGTCGGATGCACCACCGACTCCAGGATGATCTGCACCGCCAGGTTGAAATCCACCGTGGTCATCAGCACGGTGGAGACCTCGAACAGGGTGGCCAGCGCGCCCACCATCTCCTCGTTGCGCTGGGCCAGATCCTCCACCCGCTGGAAGGTGAAGGCGTTCTCCAGGGCCGGGGCCACCATGCTGGCCATGGTGGCCAGCAGGTTGCGGTCGTCGGGGTTGAAGCCCGGCTCGCGCCCCTCCTCGCGCAGCATCTTGTCGAAAACGCAGAGATGGCCATCGAAGCGGCCCTTGAAGGCCAAGGGCGCGCAAATGCCCTGCTTGAAGCCCGCGCCCAGAGGTCCGGTCTCGCAGACCGCGCTGGGGCCGGTCCTGGCTTGCTCCAGCTTGGCCCAACAGGCGCGGAGGCAGCTCGTCTCGCCGATGCACTCCGGCGGGACCTGGCCGAAGACCGCCTGGAGCACCTTGTTCTCGCCGTTGCGGCCCATGACGGTGATCAGCCCGCCACGCGCGCCCAAGAGCTTGGCGCAGATGCCCACCACCGTGTTCAGAAGCTCCTCGGCCTCGATGGTGGAGACGGCGGCGCGGCCCAGGTCGGAGAGCACGTTCAGCTCGGCGATGCGCTTTTTCGATTCGAAGTACAGCCGGAAATTGCGGATGGCGCCGGCCATCTCGCGGCAGATCATCTGCAACAGGCGCAGGTCGTCGTCGGCCAGGCCGCGCGGGGGCGGGAATATGAGCAGCAGCACCGCGTAGAGCCGGTTGTCGTCCATCACCGGCAGCAACGCGGCCAGTTCGCCGGGCTGGCAGAGGCTGTCCAGCACCTGGTCGCCGGTGGGGGTCGCCACCCGCACCAGGAGGGGCTCGCGCTTCAGGGCCGCCTCGCCCACCTTGCCCTGGCCGAACTCCTGGGCCGGAGTGGAGACCGTGGCGGCGTTCTTCGGCCATACGTTGGCCTTGACCAGGCTGCCGCGCGCGGTTTCCTGAATGAACAGCGTGCTCTGCCGGGCGCCGAAATGGGAATGGATTACCCCCAGGATGCTGTCCAGGCGCTCGCCCACGTCCACGCTGGAGTTGGCGATCTCCACCGCGTGGGCCAGGACCTCGAAATGGTTTCCCAGGGCCATGGCGCTCAGACCCCCGCCTCTGCCCGGCTGTGGGTCAGGGCCTGCTGGTAAATCCCTTCGTATTGCTCGGCGGCGTGGGACCAGGAGAAGTCCGCGGACATGCCCCGACGCATCAGGGCCTGCCATTCATCCGGCCGGCGGAAAACCTCCAGGGCCCGGCCCAGGGTCGCGATCAGGGCGGGCAACTCGTAGGCGGCGAAGCTGAAGCCGGTGCCGGGCCGGCCGGGCTGATGGTCCACCACCGTGTCGGCCAGGCCGCCGGTGGCGCGCACCACCGGCACCGCGCCATAGCGCAGGCCGTGGAGCTGGTGCAGGCCGCAGGGTTCGTAGCGGCTGGGCATCAGCAACATGTCGGAGCCGGCCATCAGTTGGTGGGCCAGCTCCATCTCGTAGCCGATCAGCACGCCCAAACGCCGGGGATGGCGGCGGGCCATGTCCTGCAACAGGGCGTGATAGCGGTCCTCGCCGAAACCCATCACCACCAGGTCCAACCCCATGTCCAGGATGCCTTCCAGTCCGGCGGCCAACAGGTCCATGCCGCGGCGGTCCACCAGCCGGCCGATGAAGCAGGCCAGGGGCCGGCCCTCATGGGGCGGCAGGCCCAGGGCGGCCCGCGCCTGGGCCTGGCATTTTTGCTTGGGGGCCAACTCGTCCAGGCTGTAGTTGGCCGCCAGATAGGGATCGCGCGCGGGATCCCAGGCCTGATAATCGATGCCGTTGGTCACCGCCACCAGGCGCTCGCCGCGGGCCTTGAGCACGCCCTCCAGGCCGAAGCCCATCTCCGGGGTCAATATCTCCTTGGCGTAGGTGGGGCTGACCGTGGTGAGCATGTCCGCGAAGACCAGGCCGGCCTTGAGGAAGTTGATCTTGCCGTAGAACTCGATGGCCTCCGGGGTGAAGTATTCCCAGCCCAGGCCGGTGAGCGGCATGTCGTAATGCCAGAAGATGCCCTGGGTGCCCAGGTTGTGCACGGTCATCACCGAGGCCGCGCCCTTGAGCACCGGCTCGCGGCCATAGATGGCCCGCAAATACAGCGGCACCAGGCCGGTGGTCCAGTCGTTGGCGTGGATTACATCCACCGGCCGGCCCAGGGCCAAGGCCAGCTCCATGCAGGCGCGGCTGTAGAAGATGAAGCGCTCGGCGTTGTCCTCATAGTCGCCGAAGGCGTTGCCGTAGAGCCCCTCGCGGTCAAAGAGATTCTCGTGGCCGATGAGGAATACGTCCACCCCTTGGCCGATGCCCAGGCGGTGGACCTCGGCCCGGTGGCGCCGCCAGGAGACCGGGACCTCCAGGGTCAGGTCCAGCTTTTCCAGGCGGGCGGCGGTCTCCTCCGGCAGGCGGCAGCGGGGGGTGACCACCGAGACGGTGTGGCCGCGGGCGGCCAGGGCCAGGGGCAGGTCGTGGGAAACCTCGGCCAGCCCGCCCACGCGGGCCAGCGGCCAGACCTCCGGCGATAAGTATAGGATGTGCATAACCCCTTCCCGTATGCTTTGGTCTCAATCATAGCACGACGCGGGGCGGCCAACCAAGCGCGGCGGCGCTGGCGGCAGGGTGGCAAATCGCCCGCTTGGGGGCTGTCATTTGGGCGGGGTTGGCTTACAATGGACCAGCGGCCAGCGCCCGGCCGGCGGCGGACGCCGGCGGTGAAGCCCAATCCTGGCCGCGGGGTGGAGCCAGCATGCTAAGGGCGGCGGTCATCGCGCTAATCCTCAGTTTGTCGCTCCTGGCGGCCGCGCCGGCCCGGGCCGGGCTGGACCAGGAAGTTCAGCGGGCCATGACCGCCCGCGACCAGGGCGACTGGGCCCAGGCCACCCGCATCCTGGGCCGGCTCATCGCCCATCCCGGCCTGGGCAAGGCCCAGCGCGGCGAGCTTTTGGTGCTGCGCGGCGTGCTTTGGCAGGAGATGCGCGAATACTACCGCGCCATCTCCGACTTCACCCGCGCCATCGAGCTGACCCCTGACCGGGCCGAGGCCCATAACAACCTGGCCTGGATAATGGCCACCTGCTGGAACGCCGACTACCGCGACGCCGAAAAGGCGCTCACGCACGCCCGGCGCGCGGTGGAGCTGTTGCCCGGCCAGCCCGACCCCCTGGACACCCTGGCCGCCGCCCAGGCCGAGGCCGGCCAGTGGGAGGCAGCGGTGGCCACCCAGGAAAAGGCCCTGGCCATGCTGGAGAAGCAGGCGCCCAGCCCCAACCTGGACCAAGCCCGGCAGCGCCTGGCCCATTACATGGCCCAGAAGCCCTGGCGCGACTGGGCTTATAAGCATTAGCGTCTTTTCTTCCCCCAAATTCCCAAGGAGCGAGCCATGCAGGTGTCAGAGGCCATCACCAGCCGCATGAGCTGCCGCGATTTCAGCCCCGAAGCCGTCGAGCGCGCCACCCTGGAGCGCCTCATGGCGCTGACCTGCCGCGCGCCCAGCGCCATCAACCTGCAACCCTGGCAGTTCACCGTGGTCACGGGCGAGGAGGTCGGCCGTTTGGGCAAGAAGCTGCTGCGCGCCCACGCCGAGCGCGGCCAGGGCTGCAAGCCGGACAACGTCAGCCCCTTGCCGACGGTCTACCAGGAGCGCCAGAACCAGCTAAGCGCGGGCATGAAGCCGCTCTTGATCGAGGCCGGGGCCGAGTTCGCCAGCTTCATCAACCACGGCTCGCTCACCTTCTATGGCGCGCCGGCGGTGGTGGTGGCCACGGTGCACCGGGTCTTCAGCGCCGCCCGCGCCCTGGACGTGGGCCTGGCCCTGGGCTGGCTCCTCTTGGCCGCCCAGGAGCTGGGCCTGGCCACCTGCCCCATCGGCCTGGTCTGCGCCTACGCCGACGTGATCAGCGACTTCCTGAACCTGGACGATGACCGCCAGGTGGTGCTGGCGGTGGCCGTGGGGCGGCCCAAGCCCGGCTCGCCGCTGAACCGGTTCCGCACCCCGCGCGCGCCGCTGGGCGAGGTGGTGCGGTGGTATTAGGCGGGGGAAAGGCGGGGAAGGTAAAAAGCGGGCAGCTTGGAAGCGAAATAGCCGTCAATTCCATTCTTCGTAGGGGCGGGGTTTATCCCCGCCCGTGTATTTTTCGGGCGAGAAAAGACGGGCGGGGATAAACCCCGCCCCTTGTATGTTAGTAGTTATGTGTCTGAGTGCGTGTCAGACCGTCCGCCCCTTGGGTTCGAGCCCGTTTTGTAGCGTGAGTCGTCACGCACTTCCCATCAT
>JBMORH010000014.1:0-12324 GCA_049322275.1 Thermodesulfobacteriota bacterium | reverse complement strand
GTTGGAAACTGATGAGCGACGATCCCTTGCTTCTCTTGGCCATCACGTACCCCCGGAAAGAGCTAGGGCTATACATTAATATAGCATAGATTCTACGGGCTGTCATGGCTTATAAGGATAGGCGCAATTCAACTATTCCGGCCGAAAAACCTTCCTTGTATTTATACCAACGGTATCTGGGCCGGCATTTATTGGCCTGGAAACTGACTAGTTGCCGGTTCAGGTTTCTTTCGACTGTAAATGCGCGACTATAGGCGTTTTCATAGTTAGCATTAAGCTTCGATATATTCTCAATAATGCTTGAGTTGAACGTATCTTTAGAGAGACGAATAAGACGTTTCGGCCCGGACGGCAGGCTCATGCCGGGAAGAAAGCCAGGTTGGGAATTGCTGAGAGTGCCTGCCATGCCGTTGATCCTCAGTTGGCGGGCGGCCCCGCTCTTCATCTGGAGCCGCGCGCCCGCCAGCTATCTACTCCTCGCCGCCTTCGTCCCCGCCGCTCTCGCCGTTCTCGCCGTTCTCGCCGGGCTCGCCCAGCGGCAGTTCGCCCTGGGCGTCGTCACCCTCGCCGTTTTCGTCCTCGACCTCGGCCAGGCGCGCCACGCTGGCGATGCGTTCGCTGGCGGCCACGTCCATGAGCTTGACGCCCTGGGTGTTGCGGCCGATGACGCTGATGCCGGCCACCTTGGTGCGCACGATGTTGCCCTGGTCCGAGGAGAGCATCACCTCGGCGTTGTCCTCCACCACCAGGGCGCTGACCACGTGGCCGTTGCGGTCGCTGGTCTTGATGGTGATGACGCCCTTGCCGCCGCGGTTCTGCAGGGGATACTCGTCCAGGCGGGTGCGCTTGCCATAGCCGTTCTCGGTCACGGTCAAAAGGCTGGGCGCGCCGGCCAGGGCCTCCATGGCCACGACGGCGTCGCCGGACAAGAGCGCGATGCCCTTCACGCCGGCGGCCACCCGGCCCATGGGCCGGACCTGGTCCTCTGGGAAACGGATGGCCAGGCCGGTCTTGGTGGCCAGGAAGATTTCCATGCCGCCGTCGGTGAGCCGGGCCGCGATGAGGCGGTCGCCCTCATTGAGGTTAAGGGCGATGATGCCGCCGGCGCGGGGGCGGCTGTACTCCATCAGGTCGGTCTTTTTGATGATGCCCTTTTCGGTCGCCATGACCACGTAGCGGCCCTGGCTGAACTCGCGCACGGCCAGGACCGTGGCCACCTTTTCCTCCGGCTGGAGGTTCAGGAGGTTGACGATGGCCTTGCCCTTGGTGGCCCGGCCGGCCTGGGGCAGCTCGTGCACCTTCACCCAGTAGAGCCGGCCCAGGTTGGTGAAGACCAGCAGGTAGCTGTGGGTGGAGGCGATGAAGAGCGCCTCCACGAAGTCCTCTTCCTTGGTGGCCATGCCCTTCTTGCCCTTGCCGCCCCGGCGCTGGGCGCGGTAGAGGCTGATGGGCGAGCGCTTGATGTAGCCGGCGTGGGAGAGGGTGACGACCATCTCCTCCTCGGCGATCATGTCCTCGATGTCGATCTCCTCGGCCGCGCCCACGATCTCGGTGCGGCGGTTGTCGCCGAAGGAGTCGGCCAGGGCCTGGGTCTCCTCGCGGATGATCTGGCGCAGCAAAGGCTCGGAGCCCAGGATCTCGCGCAACCGGGCGATCTCCTTGATGACCTCGCGGAACTCCTCGATGATCTTGTCGCGCTCCAGGCCGGTCAACCGCTGCAAACGCATCTCCAGGATGGCCTGGGACTGGGCTTCGGAGAGGCTGAAGCGGGTCATCAAGCCTTCCTTGGCCGCGGCCGGGTTGGGGCTCTTGCGGATCAGCTCGATCACCGCGTCCAGGTTGTCCAGGGCGATCTTGAGGCCTTCCAGGATGTGGGCGCGGGCCTCGGCCTTTTTCAGGTCGAAGGCGGTGCGCTTTAAGATCATCTCGCGGCGGTGCTCGATGAAGTTGCTGAGGATGGCCTTTAGGGTCAGCAATTCCGGCCGGTTGTTGACGATGGCCAGCAGGATGACGCCGAAGGTGGTCTGCATCTGGCTGAACTTGAACAACTGGTTCAGCACCACCTGGGGCTGGGCGTCGCGCCGCACCTCGAAAACTACCCGGAGCCCGTCGCGGTCGCTCTCGTCGCGGATGTCGGTGATGCCCTCGATGCGCTTGTCCTTGACCAGCTCGGCGACTTTCTCCAGCAATCTAGCTTTGTTGACCTGATAGGGCAGCTCGTTGACGATGATGGCGGTCTTCTTGGTGCGGGGGTGGACCTCGATGTTGGCCCGCGCCCGCAGGGTGAGCACCCCGCGGCCGGTCTTGTAGGCGTCGCGGATGCCCTGGCGGCCGTGGATGAAGCCTCCGGTGGGGAAATCCGGGCCGGGGATGTGGCGCATCAGGCCCTCGTCGTCGATGGCCGGGTTATCCAGCAGCGCGATGACGCCGCGGGCGATCTCGCCCAGGTTGTGGGGCGGGATGTTGGTGGCCATGCCCACGGCGATGCCGGAGGAGCCATTGAGCAACAGATTCGGGACCTTGGTGGGCAGGACCAGGGGTTCCTGCAGGCTGCCGTCATAGTTGTCGCCGAACTCGACGGTCTCTTTGTCCAGGTCCTCCAAAAACAGGTGGGCCAGCTTGGCCATGCGCACTTCGGTGTAGCGCATGGCCGCCGGGGCGTCGCCGTCCACCGAGCCGAAGTTGCCCTGGCCGTCCACCAGCATGTAGCGCATGGCGAAGTCCTGGGCCATGCGCACCAGGGCGTCGTAGACCGCCGAGTCGCCGTGGGGGTGGTACTTGCCGATGACGTCGCCGACCACGCGGGCCGACTTCTTGTAGGGCTTGTTGAAGTCGTTCTTCAGCTCGTGCATGGCGAACAGGATGCGTCGGTGCACGGGCTTGAGGCCGTCGCGGACGTCGGGCAGGGCCCGGCCGATGATGACGCTCATGGCATAATCGAGGTAGGATCGCTTGATCTCGTCCTCGATGAGCACGTCTTCCTTGCGCTGGTCGATGGGCAGCATGCGGGTGAACCTGCCTGAGATTGGATAAGGGAATGCGGGCCGGCGGCTATGCCGCCGAACACAGGGGCTTTTCGGAGCGGCGCCCCAGACTTATAACCTTACGAATTTTATCAGAAAAGGCAGGAAAAATCAATGCCCGCCACCGGTTTGGCGCGCGCGCCCCGCCCGCGTTGCCAGGCGCGGGCGTTGATGCTATCTTGGCCCCAGGACGCGGAGCCGGGCGGGGCCGGCGCGCGTCTGGTTGGCGGGGCAACCCGGCCGCGCCGGCGGCCGGTGTCGGGGCGGAGCGCAAGGCTTGAGCGGCTTTGTCAACCATCTGGCTTGCTGCCTGATATCGCTGACCATATTCCTCATGGTCGGCCCGGCCGCCGCCGCTGCGGCCCCGCCCAACCTCAACGGCCAGTGGCGTCAGGACGACGAAGGCCCCAACCTCATCCTCATCGCCCAGGACCATGACGCGGTCTTGGTCATCTTCGACGGCGCCACCCCCCAGGGCGAGAAGATCACCTACTACGGCTCCGGCACCATCAGCGGCCGCAAGGTCGAATACAACTACATCTTCACCCGCGCGCCAAAGGGCTGGAAAAACGGCGACATGTCGCTTTCCTTGAGCCAGGACGGCAATGTTCTCACCGGCCACTGGGACACCGGCTGGGCCCGCGGCAAGGTGGTCATCAGGCGGGTGAAATGAGGCTCGCCCGCCCGTTGACGGCGCTGGTCCTGGCCTTCTGTCTGGCCGCCGCGAACGCCCAGGCCCAATCTCCCGCCGCCTGGTTGGCCCCCGGCCCCCGCGCCATCACCGAGCTGCGCCTGGAATGGCGCGACGCCGCCCGCGAGCGCGACCTGCCGGTGAAGCTCCACCTACCCCAGGGCGACGGCCCCTGGCCCCTGGTGGTCTTCTCCCACGGCCTGGGCGGCAGCCGCGAGGGCTACGCCTACCTGGCCCGGCATTGGGCCTCCCACGGCCTGGCCTGCCTGCACCTCCAGCACCTGGGCAGCGACGACTCCCTCTGGCGCTTCACGCCCAACCCGGTGGAGAACCTGGCCCGTGCGCTCACCGACATCAACGCCGCCCTGGACCGGCCCCGGGACGCGAGCTTCGCCCTGGACGAGGTTATCCGCCACAAGACCGCCGGCGAGCCCTGGGCCAGGGTCATCGACCCGCAGCGGGCGGGCGCGGCCGGCCATTCCTTTGGCGGCTCCACCGTCCTGGCCCTGGCCGGCCAGAGCTTCGCCCAGCCCGGCGGCGGCCGCCTCAGCCTGGCCGATCCCCGCTTCCGGGCCTTCATCGCCATCTCGGCCGCCCTGGACCGCGCCCGCGCGGACCCCGCGCCGGCCTTCGCGCCGATCCGTAAGCCGGTTTTGCATATCACCGGGGCCTTTGACACCAGCTTTTTCAGCCGCACCGCGCCCCCGGACCGCCGCCTGCCCTTCGCCCATGCCGGCGGCGGCGACCGCTATTTCCTCAACCTGCACGCGGCCGACCACCGGGTCTTCGCCGGCCCGCGCGCGGATGGAACCCAGGCCCAGGACCAGGCCGTCCAGGACCTGGTGGCCGGGTTGGGGCTGGCCTTCTGGCGGGCTTATCTGCTGGATGACGCCAGCGCGCGGGCCTGGTTGCTGGCCAAACCGGCGGCGGAGTGGCTGGGGGAGGCCGGGGCGTGGGAGGCGCGGGCGGAGACTAATCCTCCGCCGGGACCGGGCCGGGGGGCAGGGCCTGGCGCAGCGCCCCCATGAGCTTGTCCAGCACCAGCCGGGCCACGCTGGCCTGGGGTATGGCTTGCGTAATATGCTTTAGCATCTCCGCGCGCAGGGCCAATGCCGGGGCCAGGCGCGCCGTCCCGGCCGGGGTGGCAAGCAAGCGCCGCGCCCGGCTGTCGCGCTCATCCACCAGCCGCGTGATGAGCCCGGCCTCGGCCAGCTCGGCCGCCGGGCCGGCCAGGGCCTGGGGCCGCACCCCCAGTCGGCCGGCCGCCTCCGAGACACCGATGCCTGATTCACCAGCTTCTACAATATTATACAGCAGACGATACGCCGGCGGGCGTAGCGCGCAGGCCGCGGCCTGGGCCTCCTGGGCCTGGGCCGCCAACGCGGCCAGGGCCAAAATTTGCTCCCAGACCGATGCGGCCGGGTCGGGCGCGGGCGCCGGGGAGCCTGGCGCGGCAGATTGCGAAGATTGTTTTAGCATTATTCGCCTCGGCAAATTGGCGCACGCGTCGTCGCCCGTCCAATCAAGCCAGGAACGGCGGGGACGTTCTCAGTATATGTAAGCTAGATACATAAAACAAGTGGCAGGATGGGTGGGGGCGCACACGGCAGCCTGGCCGGAGATTCCGGCCAGGATATTTGGACTCGACTGAAATAATAGATAAATCTTGACTGGTCTAGTGAATGGGGGAAACCACGTCCACCTTGTGCGGGTCGAGATCGGTGACGTTCTCCGTCCAGCGCATGTTGTCGACCAGGAACAAGACCTGAGGCATGGGTCCGGTTTGCTGGTTCGTGACCGCGATGGAAAGGATCAGCAGCGAGGGATCGCTGCGAATAAATCCGGTGCTTGCATCGACCGGAAAGGCCACCTGGCGCCAGCCGGTGTATTCGGCTATCCCGATGTTCGGCGTGGGGTTTGTGACCAGCGGGCTGCCGGCGGCGAGCATGTCGGGGTTCTCCACATAAAACATGCCAATGGTCAAATCGTTCTGCGACAGAATCGCGCACAGGGAGTGGTCGGGCATGCCGGGCTGACTGATGGTGGGCATCTTGAGCAGGTAGTCGAGCACCAGGTAGTTGGCCGAAGCCGGCGCGCCGGGCAGGGAGCTGGTCACGTTGCCCGACCAATAATTCGCCCCCGCCTCGCCGGGGGTGATGGAGCCCATGAAGTTGCCCTGGTTGGGCGTGATGGTTCCGCTGCCGGTGGCGGTCTGGACCGCCGAGACGCTGCCTTCGCTGGCCACCCAGCCGGTGGTGTTTCCATTCTCGAAGTTGGAGTTCGTGAAGGGCAGCACGGTGGTCTGGGTGCTGGTGGTGATGGTTATGGTGGTGGTGCTGCTGGTGGTGCTGCTGGTGGTCGGGGCGGTGGTGGTGGTCGGTGCGACGGTGGTGGTCGGGGCCAGGGTGGTGGTCGGTGCGACGGTGGTGGTCGGGGCCTGGGTCGTGGTCGGGGCGATGGTCGTGGTGGCGGTGGTGGTGCTAACCGTCACCGTGGTCTGGGTCGTCACCGTGGTCACGGTGGTGAAGGTCGTGAAGGTGGTCAGGGTGGTCAAGGTGGTGGCGGTGGTCTCGGTGGTCAGGGTGGTGGCGCTGGTGGCGCTGGTCTCGGTGGTCTCGCTGGTGGTCACCGAGGTGGTGTTGGTCTCGCTGCTGGTGCCGGTGGTGCCGGTGATGACCACCATGCCTTCGAGCATCACCACCGGGGTGGGCGGCGGGGTGTAGGAGCCGGGCTGGCTGGGCGGCTGGCCGCCGATGACCAGGCTGGTTTGCAGGCTCTGGAGCTGGGTCGGGGTCAACTGGCTCAGCTGCTGCTGCACCTGGGCCACCGAGGGCGGCGGGCCGGAGGGCGGCACGAAGCCCGGCGGCAGGGAGAACAGCAGGAAGTTGCCCTGGATGACGCCCAACTGGGTGGCGCCGGTGGTCAGGTCCACCACCCAGACCAGCTCGGAGCCGCGCAACCCGGCCACGGCGGTGGGGGAGCTGAACTGGGTGTCGGTGCCGGGCTGCTTGTTGATCTTGCCCCAGACGTGGCCGAAGCGGGTGAAGACGTCGCGGACCACCTCGCCGTTGGGCTTGGTGTCCTGGCGCAGGGTGACCTCGCTGTTTTCCAGGACGCGCAGCAGGCCGCCGTCGCGGTGATACTTGAACTCCAACCGGCCGCCGGCGGTGCGCACGGCGTCGCCGCTGGCCAGGTTCAGGGGCATCTCATCCGGGCGGATGGGCCGCCACTGGCCAGAGCCCACGCGCACCTCCACCACGCCGGAGAAGGCCGTCACCTGGCCCAGGGAGCCGGGGGGGGCGTCGGGCGCGGGGCCGGAAGCGGTTGGCCCCGCTGGCGGCGGGGGCGCCGCCGCCCCCGCCGCCAGGGCCGGCAGGAGCAGGCAAAGCGCCGCCAAGCAGAGAAGGGCGCGCCATGGGAACCGCTGGGATGGCTTGGGCATGGCCACTCGTTCTGCACCGGTGGTTTGGCAGGATCGGCGGCAGGCGCCGCCGGCGGGCTTGATTCAGCCTACTTATCGGCTTTTAGCCTGTCAAGCTTGATGGCGAATCGCGTCGCGATGTCCATGACAGGAGGAAGCCAATCGCTGAATGCCGCTGGCCTGGGGCGGCGTTGGCGTCAGGCTCGCCGCCCAGGTCACTGGGAGCCGCGCGCCCGGCCACCTGGCGGGGGCTGCGCCGGCCCTCGGCGTCCGCTCGCTGATTAAACCCAAGGCAGGCAACGAAACCTTATGCAATGGGCGGGGGGGAGTCAAGCGATAATCCGGGTCGGGCCGGCGGAGTTTCACATCCTGCGCCAGCGCTGGCCCTGGGGAGTGTCGATCACCTGCACCCCGGCCGCGGCCAGCTTTTGCCGGATGGCGTCCGCTGCCGCGAAATCACTGGCATGCTTAGCTTTCTCCCGGTTGGCCAGCAACTCGACCAGCTCCGGGGCCAACTCCTGGGCCTGCCCGCCCAACACCCCCAGCACCCGGTCGGCCCGGCGCATGAAGGCCAGCACCGCCTCGATCTGGGCCTGGTCCAGACGGCCGGCGTTGATCAGCCGGTTCACCTGCTTGACGAAGGCGAACAGGTGGCCCAGGGCCCGCGGCAGGTTCAGGTCGTTGTCCAGGGCCTCCTGGACCAGGTGGCGGGTGGCGTGGATGGTCTGGTCCAGGTCCGGGTCGGGTTGGCCGGGGCTCATGAAGCTCAGGCGGTTCACGAACTCCGTAAGCCTTTCCACCGCCTTGGCCGCGTGGTGCAGTTGAGCCTCGCTCACGGTGAGCACCCGGCGGTAGTGCTGGCTGAGGAGCCAGTAGCGCACCGCGGCCGGGCTGTGGCCGGCGGCCGTCAGGTCCCTAAGGGTCAGGTCGTTGCCCAGGGTGCGGCCGACCTTGCGCCCCTGGTGCATCACCACCTCCGAATGCAGCCACATGCGGGCCAGGGGTTGGCCGGTGAGCCCCTCGGCCACCGCGATCTCGTTGTCGCCGTGGGGAAAGACCAGGTCGTGGCTGGCCATGTGGATGTCGAAGGGCTGGCCCAGGGCGCCGGTGGCCATGGTGGCGCACTCCACGTGCCAGCCCGGCCGCACGTTGCCCCAGGGCGTGGGCCAGTAGATGCCGGCCTTGAGTTCGGCCAGGCTCGCCCGCTTGAACAGCGTGAAATCGCGGGGGTTGTCCTTTTCGTAATAATCGAAGTCCACCGTCTTGCCGCACTGGATGGCGTTCAGGTCGGTGCCCGATAGCTTGCCGTAGTCGCCGAAACGGCTGATGTTGAAATAGACCGAGCGCAGCTTTTCATAGGCCAGGCCCTTGTCAAGGAGCCGCCGGGTCATCTCGATCATGTCCGGCACGTGCTCGCTGGCCTTGGGATAGGCGTGGGCGGGCAGGACGTTCAGCGCGGCCATGTCCGCGTGGAAGGCCTCCTCCCACTTGGCGGCGAAATCGGCCAGGCGGGCGCCCTCCTGCAGGCACTGGCTCACGGTGCGGTCGTCGATGTCGGCGATGTTGATGGCCAGCTTGACCTCGAAGCCCCGCAGCTCCAGGTAGCGGCGCACCAGGTCGGCCACCACCATGCGCCGGCACAGGCCCAGGTCGGCCGGGCCGTCCAGGCTGGGGCCGCAGGCGTAGATGCCCACCCGCCCCGGCCGCACCGGCACCAAGTCGTCCACCTGGCGGGTGAGGGTGTTGAAGAACTTCAGCGGCTCCGGCACCTTCTCGCTGACAAAGAGCGGGGTGGAAAGATAGCGCTCGCCGCCGTCGGGCAACAGCGCCACCACCAGGCCGGAATCCATCCCGGCGGCCAGGTCCAGGGCCGCCCGCATGGCCGCCCCGGCGCTCATGCCCACGAAGATGCCCTCCTCGCGGGCCAGGCGGCGGGCGGTCTCATAGGCGCTGTCGTCGTCCACGTTGACGATGCGGTCGGGTTCGAAGGGGTTGTAGATGCCCGGCGGGTAGGACTCCTTCATGTTCTTGAGCCCCTGGATCTTGTGACCCTGGTAGGGCTCCACGCCGATCACCTTGATCTGGGGGTTGAGCTCCTTGAGCCGGCGGGTGACGCCCATGAGCGTGCCGGTGGTGCCCATGCTCAGCACCACGGCCGAGACCGCGCCCCCGGTGGCGTCATAGATCTCGTCGGCGGTGCCGTGGTCGTAATGGGCGCGCCAGTTGTTCTCGTTGTTGAACTGATCCACCAGGAAATACTTGTCCGGGTGCTCGCGGGCCAGGCGATAGGCCTCCTCGATGGCCCCGTCGGTGCCCAGGTGGGCCGGGGTCAGCAGGATGTCAGCCCCGTAGGCCTTGAGGATCTTGCGCCGTTCGGCGCTGGCGCTCTCGCTCATGGTGAAGAGCATCCGGTAGCCCTTGACCGCGCAGACCATGGCCAGGCCGATGCCGGTGTTGCCGCTGGTGGCCTCCAGCACGATCTTGCCGGGCGTCAGCTCGCCGCTTTTTTCGGCCGCCTCGATCATGTACAGGGCCGGCCGGTCCTTGACCGAGCCGCCGGGGTTCATGGCCTCCAGCTTGGCGTAGACCTCCACGCCGGGGCGGGGGTTGAGCCGGTTGACGCGCACCAGCGGGGTCTGGCCCACCAGCTCCAGGATGTTGTCGACCTTGCGCAGCATGGGCGGAGGGCTCCAGGGGGAGTAATGTCAAGGTCTAAAACATACTTCGGGGGCGCGGGCCTGTAAAGGGCGGGGCCGGGGTTTTATGCAAGCGCGACGCTAGGGATGGGCGCGCGCCGTTTGCCGCCGGGCGATCAGTCCATCCATCCAAGGATTGATCTTGGACCGCAACTTGGCCTCAGACCTGGGCCAGGGCCTTGGCCAGGGCGCGCGTGGCGGCCTGGCGCTGGGCGTCCAGGCCGGCGGCGGCCTGGGCGAAACGGGCCTGAAGCTGGGGGTGGGCGGCCGGGTTGGGGTGCACGGCGGGGCCGGATATGCCCTCGGCCGCCAGTTGGGCCAGCATCTCGGCGGCCAGCTCGCGGCTGACGGCCACGGCCACGTCTTCCTCGGCCTTGAGCAGCCGGGCCAGCTCCATGGCCGGGGGCTGGGCCGGGGTGCCGGCGCTGAGCGCCATCAGGGCGGCCATGGCGGCCCGGTTGCCGGCGGCGATCTCGCCCAAGAGAGTCTCGCCGGCCGCCGCCCGCGCGCCTTCGGCCTCGGCCCCGGCCTGCTGGTCGACGAGCCCGCGCAGCTCGCTGGGAGCCAGCTCGCCCAGGGCCGCCCGCCGCGCCCAGGCCTTGCCCTGGCGGCGGCCCTCCTCGCGCCTTTCCTCGTCCTTGTCCGACGCGCCCAGGGCGGCGGCCCGCTCCAGGGCGATCTGGATGCTGCTCTTGATCTCGGCCATGGGCCTCTCCCCCGCACGCCGTGCTGTGACCAGTAAGGGTTGATTATAACCCAGTCCGGGCCCCAAATGGCGGGGGCCGCCCGCAGGCGGCCCCCCGATGCATACGCGATGAACGACGCGGAGGCTACTCCTCCTCGTCCTCCTCCATGTCTTCCAAGACCACGCCCAGGCGCTCCCACTGCTCGGCCGCCTCGGCCTCGGCCTTGGCCACCTCCTCCTCGCTCCAGGGCTCGATGATGATGGCCTCGGCCAACAGCTCCCAGAGGTAGAAGGTCTCGCAGTGCAGGTCGAACTCCTTGGTCAGACCCTTCATGATCTGGTCGCGGCAGTTGTGGCAGGGGGCCACCACCAGCTCCGCGCCGGTGGCCTTGATCTGCTCGGCCTTCTTGCGGCCATAGTAGAGGCGCTCGTTGGCGTAGGGCATGGCCCAGGCGCCGCCGCCGGCGCCGCAGCAGAAATTGTTTTCCTTGGTGGGATAGGTGTCCACCCAGTTCTCGCAGATCTGGTCCACCACCCAGCGGATCTCGTCGTAATAGCCATGGCCGAAGGCCTTCTCGGACTTGCGGCCGTAGTTGCAGGGATCGTGCACGGTCACCAGCTTGTCCGCGAACTTCTGGCGGTCGATCTTGACCCGGCCCTCCTTGATGTACTCCATCATGAGCTCGAAGACGTTCATGACCTTGAACTCGGTGAAGGCCTCCGGGAACCACTTCTTGAGACTAAGCCTAGTCCCATAGTAGGCGTGGCCTCACTCTGGCAAGAGCAAGACCTCGGCCTTCAGGCGGCGCGCGTTTTCCAGCACCCGCCGCGCCTGCTCCTTCATGGTCTCATCGTCGCCGCTGAAAAGGCCCCAGGTCACGCCCTCCCAGTTCTCGCTGGAGACGGTCCAGGATTCCTTGGCGGCGTAGTATATCTTCCACCAAAAGCGCATGTCCTCCGGCTCGCCGAAGGGCTCCTTGGAGTTGATGGTGGTGATGACCCGCGCGCCCACCTTGTCGATGGGCACGTAGAAGCCGGGGCAGCACTCGCCCATCTCCTCGATGCCGACCTCGGCCAGGAGCTGCACGAAGTCGTCCTTGGGGATGCCCAGGTTGTTGCCGCGCTGCAGGGACATCATGGCGCCCTTGTGGATGGGGCCGGGCACCTTGTCGCGCTCGCGCAGGCCGCGGGCCGTGCGCAGCAGGGCCAGGATCTCCACCCCCATGGGGCAGGCGCGCTCGCAGCGGCCGCACAGGGTGCAGATCCAGGGGAACCTGGATTCGATAAGTTCGTCGTCCAGACCCAGGGCGGCCATGCGCACCGCCTTGCGCGGGTCCATCCCGTCGACGCCCGTGACCGGACAGCCGCCGGCGCAGGTGCCGCAGGTCAGACAGACGTCCGCCCACTTGGGGTCCACGCGGAGCTTGCTCTCGCGCTTGCCCAGTTTGATCGGCTCTTGGCTCATGCTTGTCTCCCCTTGGATTCGTGTCAGGGCTGGGCCGCCGCCCGCGCTGGGGACGGCCTCTCCCCGTTCTTTCGCCAACACGCGCCGCCTTCGGCCGCCGGCCGGAAAGCGGTTGAGAGGAATTATCGAATCTTAAACTATCTCCCAGCAGTTCGCAAAGGTTTTGCCGATTGGCTCGCCAAGTTAATCTAGTATTCCCTGGGCAATTTGTCCAATTGCGCCTTGGTGAAGACCGGTCCGTCCTTGCAGACGTACTCCGGGCCGACGTTGCAGCGGCCGCAGATGCCGATGCCGCACTTCATGCGGTTCTCCAGGCTCATCACGATCTGTTCGGGCTTCCAGC
>JBMORH010000013.1:0-283115 GCA_049322275.1 Thermodesulfobacteriota bacterium | reverse complement strand
CCTACAAAGTGGCGCTGACCGCCGTCATGAGAAAGATGATCGTCACCCTCAACGCCATGGTCAAAAACAAAAAAACTTGGCAACCACTCACCTTAGCCGCTTGAACATGAACACGGTTGCTACGAAAACCAAAGCCGGTCAGGCTGTTTTCTGTGTAGGGGCGGGGTTTATCCCCGCCCGTATTCATTGACCGCGCGGCACGCGACTAGCCTCGCAGGCGCTCCTTCAGTTCGCGGATGAGGGCCAGGCAGGCCTGGTTGGCGTCGGCCACGATGCCCACGTCGGCCATCTGCATCATGACCGCGTTGGGGTTTTTGTTCACCGCCACGATGAAATCGGCCTGGATGCCGGCGGTGTGCTGGATGGCCCCGCTGACGCCAAAGCTGATGAGCAGCTTGGGCTTCACCTGGCGGCCGGCCTGGCCGATGAGGGCTTCGTGGCCGGCCCACTGGCTGTGGACCACCGGCCGGGTGGCCCCCACCTGGCCGCCCAGCAGCCTGGCCAGCTCGTGGAGGTTCTTGAATTTTTTCTTGCTGCCCAGGCCGCGGCCGCCGACTACCACCACGGCGGCGTTGGCCAGGTCCTGACGGCGGGCGGGCAGGCGTTCGCTGGCGATGAGCCGCACCCGCTCCGGGGCCAGGTCGGCCGGGGGGGACAGCGCGACCACCTCGGCCGTGCGCGCTTGGTCGTGGGGCAGCTCCTGGAAAGCCCCCGGCCGCACGGTGGCCATCTGGGGGGCGGCGCGGCTGACGATCTCGGCCAGGAGGTTGCCGCCGAAGGCCGGCGCGGTCTGCACCAGGCGGCCCTGGTCGTCCAACGCCAACTCCACGCAGTCGGCGGTGAGCCCCACCCCCAGACGCTTGGCCACCCGCGCGGCCAACTCCTTGCCGAAGCCGGTGGCCCCCACCAGGATCGCCTCCGGCCGGCGGGCGCGGGCCAGGTCGGTCAGGATGCGGGTGAAGGCCCCCATGGGATAGCCGGCCAGGCGGGAGTGATCGCAGACGTAGAGCCGGTCGGCGCCATGGGCGGTGTACTCCATCACCCACTCGCCCAGGCCTTGGCCCAGCACCAGGGCGCAGACCCGCGCCCCCAGGGGCTCGGCCAGCTGGCGGGCCTTGGCCAAAAGCTGCAGGGTCACCCGGTTCTGAAAGTAGTTGCGCCAGTCGCCGAAGACCCAGATTTCCTTGCGCTCGGCCATGGCCTTCACTCCGCCCCGCCCAGGTCGCGGGCGATGATGCCGCCCAGGCGGTCGCCGTGGCGGTCAAGGAGCTCCTGCACGCTTTTCTTGACCGCGCCGCGCAGAAGCACGGCCTTTTTTTGGGCCGCCGGGGAATACACCCGCAGCATGCGCCCGCCGCTGCCGGCCTGGCCGGCCCGGGCCGGGTCCAAGCCGATCTCGTCAAGCCCCACCACCCGCACCTGGCCCTTGGCGAAAGCGTCCTCCAGCCCGCCCAGGGGCGTGTCGCGCAGGCGCGGGGCCTGGCCGCCCAGGGTCAACAGCGCCGGCAGGGTGAGCTCCAGGGTTTCCAGGAAGCCGTCGCTCACCCGCTTGACGCTGAGAAGGCCGTCGGCCAGCTCCCAGGCCTCCACGTCCAGGGCCGCCGGCCAGTCCAGCTCCTCGGCCAACTGCGGCCCCACCTGGCCGGTCTCGCTGTCGCTGCTGGCGCTGCCCAGGAGCACCAGGTCGCTGGCGGGGGCCAGGGTCTGGATGGCCGCGGCCAGGGCGCGGCTGGTGGCCAGGGTGTCGGCCCCGGCCAGGGCGGGGTGGCAGAGCAGATAGCCCCGGTCCGCGCCCAGGGCGATCGCCTCGCGCAGCGCCTCCTCGGCCTCCGGCGGCCCCATGCACAGGGCGATGAGCTCGCCGCCGTGGGTCTCTTTCAGGCGCAGGCCGGCCTCCAAGGCGCGCTTGGCGGCCGGGTCGGTCATGCCCTCGGCCAACTCGCGCTTGAGGCGGCCGGTCTTGGGATCCCAGGGCAGCTCGGCCACCAGGGGCACTTGCTTCAGGCAGACGACGATGCGCATAAGCCGCTCCTAGACTGGCCGGGAAAGCAGGTCGCGGGCGATGACCAGGCGCTGCACCTCGCTGGTGCCCTCGTAGATTTCGGTCACCTTGGCCTCGCGCCAATAGCGCTCCACGTCGTATTCCTGGCTGTAGCCGCAGCCGCCGTGGATCTGCACCGCCAGGTTGGTCACCTCCCGCGCCACCCGCGAGCAGTAGAGCTTGGCCATGGCCGCCTGGGCCCCGAAGGGCCGGCCGGCGTCCTTGCCGGCGCAGGCGCGGTAGAGCAACAGCCGGGCGGCGTCCACCTCGGTGGCCATGTCGGCCAGATAGTTCTGGATGGTCTGGAAGCTGGCGATGGGCTTGCCGAACTGCTGGCGCTCCTTGGCGTACTTCAGGGCGCTTTCCAGGGCGGCCTGGGCCAGGCCCAGGGCCTGGGCGGCGATGCCCAGGCGGCCGGTGTCCAGGGCGCTGAGCCCGATCTTGAGCCCGTCGCCGGGCTGGCCCAAAAGGTTGGCCTCCGGCACCCGGCAGTCTTCCAGGAAAAGCGAGCTGACCGGGTTGCAGCGCATGCCGGTCAGCTCCTCGATCTCGCCCACGCTGAAGCCGGGGCGCTCCTTTTCCACCATCAGCACGCTGGCCGCCCGGCGCGGGTTGGCCGGGTCGGTCACCGCGAAGATGTGGGCCAGGCCGCAGACGCCGCCGTTGGTGACGAAGATCTTGGTGCCGTTGACGATCCAGTCCCCGCCTGAGCGCACGGCCATGGTCTCCACTCCGCCGGCGTCGCTGCCCGCGTTGGCCTCGGTGATGCAAAAGGCGCCGATGCGCCGGCCGCTGATGAGGTCCGGGGCCAGGCGGGCCTTTTGCTCGGCGTTGCCGAAGGCCAGCAGGGGATGGAGCGCCACGCTGTTGTGCACGGTGACGCACAGGCCCACGCCGGCCGAGACCCGCGAAAGCTCCTCGATGACGATGGCGTAGCTGATGGCGTCCAGGCCGGCCCCGCCCAGCTCGCGCGGGGCCTGCAAACCGAAATAGCCCAGGGGGCCCATCTTGGCCGCCACCTCCCAGGGAAAGCGGGCCTGGCGGTCGATCTCGGCGGCGATTGCGCCCAGCTCGGCCTCGGCGAACTCGCGCACCGTCTTGCGCACCAGCCGGTGCTTGGGGCAGGGATTGAAGTCCACGTTCGGGCCGCCTTTCTCCGGGCCGTGACGCGTCCGGGCGTCATGAATCTACTCCGGCCCCGCAAAAACGCAAGGCCGGCGACGCGGGGTTAACCAGGCGATGAAGAAATGCTAACATGGGACCGGCGCCAAGGCCAGGACAGGAGACCAACCCGGAGGGCCTATCATGCACCTGGACGAATATCGCCGCAAGCTGACCACCCCGGAGGCGGCCGCCGCCCGGCTGCTGGACAACGACCGCCTGATCATCGCCCTGAGCATGGCCGAGCCCAGAGGCCTGCTGGAGGCCATCGCCGCCCGCCTGGCCGCCGGCGATCTCAGGAAGCTGCGGGTCTTTTCCCTGCTGCCGCTCAAGCACGCCCTGGAAACCGTGCTCAGGCCCGATCTGGCCGACTGCGTGGAAGCCACCAGCGCCTTTGTCAGCGCCGGCGAGCGCGGCCTGGTGGCCTCCGGGCTCAACTACTTCGTGCCCAACCATTTCCACCAGGTGCCGCGCCTGCTCACGGAGATCATCGGCGTGGACGTCACCGTGACCACCGTCTCGCCCATGGACCGCCACGGCTATTTCAGCTTCGGCACCGCCAACGACTACACCTCCATCGCCGCCCGCTCCGGCCGCCTGCTCATGGTGGAGGTGAACCCCAACATGCCGCGGGTTTTCGGCGGGTCGCTTTTGCACGTCAGCGAGGTGGACCTGATCGTGGAGCATGACGTGCCGCTGAACCTTTTCGCCCCCCCGGAGCCGGCCCCGGAGGACGCCGTCATCGGCAAGGCCATCGCCGAACTGGTGCCGGACGGCGCCTGCCTGCAATTGGGCTTCGGGGCGCTGCCCAACAGCGTGGCCGGATTCCTGGAAGGCCATCGCGACCTGGGCATCCACACCGAGGTTTTCGCGCCGGCCATGGTGGGGCTGATCGAGAAAGGCGTGGTGACCGGAGCGCGCAAAAGCCTGCATCCGCGCAAGCACGTCTTCACCGTGGCCCAGGGCGACCAAGCCATGCTGGATTTCATGCACGACAACCCGGCCACGAGAGCTATCCGGTCTCCTACGTCAACCGGCCCTCGGTCATCGCCCAAAACGAGAACATGGTCTCCATCAACGCGGTGCTCCAGGTTGATCTGCTGGGCCAGTGCAACGCCGAGTTCCTGGCCGGCCGTCAGTTCTCCGGCACCGGCGGTCAGCTGGATTTCGTGCGCGGGGCCTTCGACAGCCCCGGCGGCAAGTCCATCCTGGCCTTCCACTCCACCGCCAAGCACGGCCAGGTCTCTCGCATCGTGCCCCAACTGGAGCACGGGGCCATGATCACCACCCCGCGCATGGACACCCACTACCTGGCAACCGAGCACGGGGTGGCCAACCTGAAGGGCAGGAACACCCGCGAGCGCGCCCTAGCCATCATCGGGCTGGCCCACCCGGATTTCCGCGACGAGCTCTTGAAGGCGGCCGAGGAGATGTACCTGCTATAAAGGCGGGCGGGGATGAACCCCGCTCCCTTATTTGAAATATCTTGCTGCAGGGGCGAGGTTCATCCCCGCCCTGTATTCATGAAGCCAAACAAGACAGGCGGTGGTTTGCCCTGCCTTTGGGAAGAAGGGCAAACAACCAGACATAGCTGTCATTGCGAGCGTAGCGAAGCAATCTTCCGTTGTTTTTTGGACGGAAAAGGGAAACGGGAGATTGCCACGTCGCAACCCTATAGGGTTGCTCCTCGCAATGACAGCTATTTTCAGGATCGGTTTATCTTGAGGGTGAAGCCCCCGCCCAAACAGACCTGCCATTAACAATCAAATTTCACGCCACGCGGCTGGGCAGTTCCTGGCCCCGGAAGAACGCCACCACGTTGGCCGCGGCCAGGGTGGCCATGGCGGTGCGGGCCTCCACCGTGGCCGAACCCAGGTGGGGGCTCAGGATGACGTTGGGCAGCTCGACGAGGCCGGGGTGCACCTTGGGCTCGTGCTGATACACGTCCAGGGCCGCGCCCCGGATGAGCTGGTCGTTCAAGGCCCGCACCAGGTCTTCCTCCTCCACGATGGGGCCGCGGCCGGTGTTTATCAGGTAGGCGCTGCTTTTCATGCGCTTGAAGGCCTGGTAGTTGAACGCCCCTCGCGTCTCGGCGTTCAGGGGCGCGTTGATGGACAAAACGTCGCTGGCGGCCAGCAGCTCGTCGAAACTCACGTATTCGGCCCCCAGCTCGCGTTCGGCCTCCGGGCGGGGATTGCGGTTGTGATAGATGATCCGCATGCCAAAGGGCAGGGCGCGCAGGGCCACCGCCTCGCCGATGCGCCCCATGCCGTAGATGCCAAGCACCTTGCCGCGCGGGTCGGCGCCCAGCATGAACATGGGGTGCATGCCGTGGAACTGGCCGGAGCGAACCAGTTGGTCGCCCTCCACCAGCCGGCGCAACAGCGCCAGCATGAGCAGGATGGTGAGATCGGCGGTGGCGTCGGTGAGCACGCCGGGGGTGTTGCTCACCATCACCCCCAGCTCGCGGGCGGCGGCCAGGTCGATGTTGTCGTAGCCCACCGCGAAGTTGGCCACCAGGCGCAGTTCCGGCAGGCCCAGCAGGAATTGGCGGTCGACGCGGTTGGCCAGGGTGGGCACCAGCGCCCGGCAGCCTTGGCACAGATCGGTCAGCTCCTGGCGGGTCAGCACCCGGTCGTGGGGCGAGACCACCACCTCGGCCACTTGGGCCATCATGTCGATCCCGGCCTGGGGGATGCGCCGGGCCACGCAGACCTTGTCCATGGATTAACCCCTCGCCTTGATCAGCGGTCGGTGCGGGCGTCGTCTGGATAGCCGCGCTTTTCCCAATAGCCCTGGTGGGGCTTGTCGGTCACTTCCAGCTCGACCACCCACTTGACCCACTTGTAGCCCAACATGTGCTCGGCCACAACCTGGAAGGGGAAGCCCCGGTTGGCGTCCAGGGTGCGGCCGTTGATCTTGTAACCCAGCAGCGCGTCGGCTTTTTCGATGTAGACCAGGCTGAGCGCCGAGTCGTAGCCATCTGCGGCGCGAAAGACCACGAACTTGGCCCCTGGCTTGAGGCCGGCCTGGGCCAGGATGTCCGCCACCCGCGCGCCGTCGTAGAGCAGGGTCTCGCTCCAGCCCTCCACGCAGGGCATGGTGACCACCCGGCGCGCGACGGGCAGGGCCAGCACCTGGTCGTAGGTCAGATCCAGGGGCCGCTCCACCAGGCCGCGCACCTTGAGCCGGAATTTTTCCCGGTCCACTTTCTGGGGGCCCTTGATGGAGTTGTCATAGGCGCGGTCGAAGGCGGCCAGTTGGCGGCCCTGGTGCTCGCGTATCTCCGGCGCGGCCGTGGGTGGGGCGAGCGCGGCGGGGGACGGTGTGGCGGCGGCGAGCAGGGCCAGGATGAGCAGGCGGATCGAAAGCCAGGGGAGGGGCAGACGCCTGGGGCATGGCATGGCATACGCTCCGGCTGACGGTTGTCCCCTCTCCCTGCCATCCAATGATACCCCCATGCGCGCGCGAACCCAAGTCTTAGGACAGGGCTGTCGGGATGGTCCGGCGCGGGTGCTATTCGGCGGGGGTGCGCCAGGGGGGGCCTAGGCCGGCTCCTGGTCGGCCGCCTCGGCCTCGGCCAGGGCCTTTTGCTTCTCGGCCCGGGCGATGAGCAGGATGGAGAACTCGTAAAGCAGCATCAGCGGCCCGGCCATGAGAATCTGGGTGATGACGTCCGGGGTGGGGGTGACCACGGCGGCGATGATGAAGATGAGCAGGATGGCGTAGCGCCGGTTCTTGCGCAGCTTGGCGGCGTTGACGACGCCCAGCTTGGCCATGAAGTACAAGACCAGCGGGGTCTCGAAGGTGATGCCGAACAAAAAGAGCAGGGTGGCGCTGAAGGACAGGTATTCGTTGACCTTGAGCATGGGCACGATCTCGTCGGTGGCCAGGCTCATGAAGAAGGCGAAGGCGAAGGGGAAGACCACCAGGTAGCAGAAGACCGCGCCGCTGATGAACAGGGCCGAGGAGATGATGACGAAGGGCCAGGCCAGCCTGCGCTCGTGCTCATACAGGCCGGGGCTGATGAAGCGCCAGAGCTGGTAGAAGATGACCGGGGAGGCCACCACCACCGCGGCCAGGAAGGAGACCTTCATGTAGGTGAAGAAGAGCTCCTGGGGCGAGGTGTAGATGAGCTTGGAGCCGGCGGGCAGGTGGGGGGCCAGGGGGGCCTTGAGGAAATGGTAGAGTTCTTCCTTGAAGAAGAACGCGGCCACGAACAGGATGAAGACCGCGATGCCGGCCCGGGTCAGGCGGGTGCGCAGCTCGGTCAAATGCTCCAGGAAGGGCATGCGGGAGCCCTCGCGCTCCTCCTCCTGCTCCTCCTCCAGAGTCTCGTCGCGGATGGCTGCGGGCTTTTCAGGCATTGGTCTTCTTGGCTGCATCCGAGTCGGCGGACGGGGCCGGGGCCGGGGCCGGCTCGGCGGGCGGCGGAGCCACATGTTCGCTGGCGATGGCGTCCATCAGCTTCATGCGCCCCTCCAGGTTCTCCTGGGGAGGCTTGGGCTCCAGGACGGCGTCCTCCATGGCGGCGGGCGGCGGAGCCTCGAACTTCTTCAGCTCCGGCGCGGGCTGGGCCTCCTTGGGCGGCTTGATCTCCGGGTCCAGCAGGGCGCTGGGCTTGATGGAGCTGACCGTGTCCTGCACGGTGTTCTTGATGTTCTGGATGTCCTGGAAGGTCTCGTTGTCGGCCAGTTGGCTCTTGATGTCGTCGGTGGCCTTGCGGAACTCGTTCAGGCCCTTGCCGATGCTCTTGGCCAGGTCCGGCAGCTTGGAAGGCCCCACCACCAAGAGGGCCACGCCCAGGATAAGCAGCAACTCCGGCATGCCTATTCCGAACATAGAAACCCTCCCCTGGTGGCGGTAGGCGAAGTCTACTCCGGGGGTTGGGGGGTGTCAAGGCTGGCCAGGAAAGACGCAACCCTTTGCGCCGTGGGCAAATCCAGGCCGGCGCCGGCGGCCAGCTCGGCCGCGCTGGCCCGGCGGATGGCCGTGAGCGACCCGAAGGCCTTGAAGAGCCTGGCGCGCTTGTGCGGCCCCACGCCCGGCACCTCCTCCAGGATGGAGCGGGTCAGGGCCTTTTTGCGCAAGAGGCGGTGATAGGTGACGGCGAAGCGGTGGGCCTCGTCGCGCAGGCGCATCAGGAGCAGCAGGCCGGGGTCGCGGGGCCTGAGGCCCACCGGGTTCTTGCGCCCCGGCAAAAACACCCGGTCCGGCTCGCCATCGCGCCCCTTGGCCAGGGCGATGAGCGGCGGCCGGCGCTCCGGGGCCACGGCCTCCAGGGCGGCCAGGGCCGCGCCGAGCTGCCCCTTGCCGCCGTCCAAGACCAGCAGGTCCGGCGGGCCCAGTTCGCCGCCCAGGCGGCGGGTCACGATCTCGGCCATGGCCGCGAAGTCGTCCGGCGCGCCCTCGGCCCCGATCACCTTGTAGTGGCGGTAGCCCGACTTGTCCAACACCCCGTTGGTCATGGCCACCAGGCTGGCCACGGTGAGCCGGCCGCCCAAATGGCTGATGTCCACGCACTCGATGCGCCGCGGCGGCTCGGCCAGGCCCAGCTTATCGGCCAGGCCGGCCAGCACTTCCTCGGCCGTGGGGCCCTCGGCCCGCGGGCGGCTGGCGTTGGCCAGGGCCAGGTCCATGAGGTCGCGCTTTTCGCCCCGCTGGGGCCGGCGCAGCTCCACCTTGCGCCCGGCCCGCTCGGCCAACACCTCGGCGACCAGCGAAGGATCGGCCGGCAGCAGATTCATGAGCAACAGCGGCGGCGGCGGGGTGTCGGGCGTGTAGAGCAGCAAAAGCGCCTGGCCCAATAGCTCGTCGGCCGGCTCGGTGGCCTGGCTGAGATCATGGATGACGCTGTCCATGACCTGGCCGGCGCGCACCTTGACCACCGCCAGACGCGCGCCTTCGGCGTCCTCGTGCAGGGCGATGACGTCGGCGTCCTCGCCGGCGGCCTTGGCCACCCGCTGGCGCTCCAGGGTGCGCGACAGCGCCTGCCAGCGGTCGCGCAGGATGGCCGCCTCCTCGAAGCGCTCGGCCGCGGCCGCCGCCTGCATGGCGCGCATGATATCCTCGGCCACCATCTCGCCCTGGCCGGCGAAAAACGTCTCCACCTGCTTGACCAACTCCCGGTACGCCTCCGGGCTGATGCGCCCGGCGCAGGGCGCCGGGCAGCGCTTCATCTCGTGGTCCAGGCAGGGGCGGGTGCGGGCGGCCACCATGCGGTCCGAGCAGCGGCGCAGGGGGAAGATGCGTTGCAGCCACTCCAGGGTCTTGCGCGCCGCGCCGGCGCTGCCGAATGGTCCGTAATACCTGGCCCCGTCGTGGGGGTTGGGCCGGCGCACCAGGGACAGGCGCGGGAACTGGTCGGCCACGCCCAGGCGGAAGTAGGGGTAGGACTTGTCGTCCTTGAGGTCGGCGTTGTAGCGCGGCCGGTGCTCCTTGATGAGCGTGGATTCCAGCAGCAGCGCCTCTTTCTCGGTGGTGGTGACGATGAACTCCACCGAGGCCGCCAGGCCCACCATGGTCTGGACCTTGTGGCGGTACCAGGTGGGGGCCTGGTCGTCGCGGGTGTAGGACATGAGCCGCGCGCGCAGGCGCTTGGCCTTGCCCACGTAGATGATGCGCCCCTTGGCGTCCTTCATCAGGTAGACGCCCGGCTCCTGGGGCACCCGCGGCAGCGCGGCGACTATGACCTCGGCTGGCATGCCGCTAGTTTAGCAGGAGAAAGGCGCGTTGGGCATGGGGGAAGGGGAGTAAGTGAAGGAAGGCGGGGAAGGGAGTGAAAGAAGGGAAGCATGAAGGACAGAGAGGGCGGCTCGGTGCAACCCCGGTCTTCTTCCGGGTGGCCCAGACGGCGCAAGCCGTCTGGGTGCCGAAGGCACAAGAGGTTGCGGCGGGGTTTTCGGGGTTCGGCCGAGCGTTGGCGACGGGGCGGGGCTGCGCCCGGAACCTCTTGTCGCTGCGCGACCCGGACAACAAGTTGTCCGGGCCACCCGCGGAGTTACAATTTGCCTACATCGGATGTGTTTGATGGGAGTTGTACTTTTTGTCTAGCTTTAATGGTGCTGAGTAGAGAATCTGAATTCTTGCTATCAGAACGCCAAAGTACGAAAAAAATGATCGCTAAGATGAGGCCAACACCGCCAAATATATAATTAATAACAGCAGACAATGGGAACTCAGAGCCCTTGACCGGCGAGCTGATACCATTGATAATACAAGGTAGGCCCAGCGAAATTGCAACAAGGAAAAAATCTTTCCATAACGACTTTTCTCCATCACAAAGCTTGTTAATTTCCTCATCACTGATTGCATAAAGAATTCTTTCTGGCTCATAAATTAAGGTAAGTTTATTTTCCATCGGAATCTCCCTGCGATGGGAAGATACCCAGCGCGCCGAGGGCGTGAAGCCGCACATTACCGCAGTTTTTACAAATGATTGCACCACAAGGAATCTGTGGGGGTGGGACTGAAAATGCATTGCCGAAGTCGCTGATTATCAACGATATGCCATTCTCAATTACCACCCAATCATTTTGGGAACATCGCTCACAAATTGGGCCAACTTTTTTTTCATGAAGCCGTTTTAATAGCTGATCCTTGTAGTCTTTCGGCAGAGACATTTAGGTTCCTCCTTGACTTACCCCCTCCACTTCAACTCATCCGCCTCCAGCACCTTGATCTTGTCGCGCACCAGGGCGGCTTCCTCGAACTTCAGCTCGTCGGCCAGGCGGTGCATGTCCTCGCGCAGGCGCTTGACCAGGGTCGGGATGTGCTCAAGCGGGCCAGCGGGCGCGGCCTCGTCCAGGGGCACGGTCACGTAGTCGGCCGCGATCTCGTGCGGCAGCATGGCCCCGATGGCCTTGACGATGGTCTGGGGCGTGATGCCGTGCTGGGCGTTGTAGGCCGCCTGGATTTCGCGGCGGCGGTTGGTCTCCTCGATGGCACGGGCCATGGAGTCGGTCACCCGGTCGGCGTAGAGGATCACCCGGCCGGATACGTTGCGCGCGGCCCGGCCCGTGGTCTGGATCAGGCTGCGGGTGGAGCGCAAAAAGCCCTCGCGGTCGGCGTCCAGGATGGCCACCAGGGTGACTTCGGGCAGGTCCAGGCCCTCGCGCAAGAGGTTGATGCCCACCAGCACGTCGAAGACGCCCTGGCGCAGCTCGCGCAATATCTGCACCCGCTCGATGGTGTCGATGTCGCTGTGCAGATAGCGCACCTTGAGGCCGTTCTCGCCCAAAAACTCGGTCAGCTCCTCGGCCATGCGCTTGGTCAGCGTGGTGACCAGGGCGCGCTCGCCCTTGGCCGCCACGGTCTTTAGCTCGCCCATGATGTCGTCCACCTGGCCCGTGGCCGGGCGCACCTCGATCACCGGGTCCATCAGGCCGGTGGGGCGGATGATCTGCTCCACCACCGCGCCGCCGCTGATCTTGAGCTCATAGTCGGCCGGGGTGGCCGAGACGTAGATGACCTGGTTGACCAGGGCCGCAAACTCCTCGAACATCAGGGGCCGGTTGTCCAGGGCGCTGGGCAGGCGGAAGCCGAACTCCACCAGGGTCTGTTTGCGCGAGCGGTCGCCGCGATACATGCCGCCCACCTGGGGCACGCTGATGTGGCTCTCGTCGATGAACAAGAGCCAGTCGCGCGGGAAGTAGTCCAGCAGCGTGGGCGGGGGCTGGCCCGGCGCGCGGCCGGTGAGGTGGCGGCTGTAGTTCTCGATGCCGTGGCAGTAGCCCAGCTCCTTCATCATCTCCAGGTCAAACAGGGTGCGCTCGCGGATGCGCTGGGCCTCGATAAGCTGGTTGTTGGCCTCGAAATGCGCGATGCGCTCGGCCAATTCCTGGCGGATGGCGCTCATGGCCTCGTTGCGGATGGCCTCGGTGGTCACGTAGTGGCTGGCCGGGAAAATGGTCACGGTCTTGGCCCGGTCCACCGCCTTCCCGCGCAGGGGGTCGATGAAGCTGATGGCTTCGATCTCGTCGCCGAAGAAGGACAGCCGCACCGCGCGGTCCTCCTCGTAGGCCGGAAAGACCTCCAGGTTCTCGCCGCGCACCCGGAAGGTTCCGCGGTGAAAGTCGTACTCGTTGCGCTCGTAGAGCATCTCGATGAGCTTGCGGATCACCGCCTCGCGGCCGGGCTCGTCGCCCACCTGGAGATGGAGCAGTTGCCCGGCGTAGGCCTCCGGCGAGCCCAGGCCGTAGATGCACGACACGCTCGCCACGATGATGACGTCCGGGCGCGTCAAGAGCGCGTAGGTGGCGGCGTGGCGCATCTTGTCGATCTGCTCGTTGATGGAGCTGTCTTTCTCGATATAGGTGTCGCTGGCCGGGATGTAGGCCTCCGGCTGGTAATAGTCGTAGTAGCTGACGAAGTACTCGACCGCGTTGTGGGGGAAAAGCGCCTTGAACTCGGCGTAGAGCTGGGCGGCGAGCGTCTTGTTGGGCGCCAGCACCAGGCTGGGCTTGTTGGCGTGGGCGATGACCCCGGCCATGGTGAAGGTCTTGCCGGAGCCGGTGACGCCCAGGAGCACCTGGTGCTTGAGGCCCTGATCCAGGCCGCGGCAAAGCTCGGCGATGGCCTGGGGCTGGTCGCCCTGGGGGGTGTAGTCGCTGACCAGCCGGAAGACGCCGCCGCCGGGGGCGGGGCGGGTGGCCCAGTAATCGGCGGTGTATTCGTCGGCGCGGGTCATGGGGGCGTCCCGGCGCGGGCCTAGCTGAAGGTTATCTCGCCATAGTAGTCGGGCACGTCGGCGCGGAAGCGCTTGGCGAAGGGCTCCGGAAATATCACCCGGCGCACGTCGGCCAGGCTGAATTCCAGGCTGCCGAAGATGCGCCACTCGCGCTCCATGTAGTAGTTGTTCTGGTCGTCGTCGGCCAGGCCGGCGTCAAAAAATTTGCAGAAGCTGAAGATCCTGGAGACCAAAAACCCCATGAGGTTCGTGATTTCCTGGCTGGTCAGGCCGCCGGTCAGGCCCGGATCATCCTGCGCTTTCCCGTTCCTGATTTCTTTCATGAAGGAAAGCAGCTTCTCGTGCCGCTCGTCGAAGTAGCGGGCGAGGTCCACATGCTTGTCGTGTGAAACCTCGACCAGGGCGTTGCGGGCCAGATAAAAGACCGGATTCGCGCCCTTCTCGACCAGGAAGGACTTTTTGAAGGCCAGGCCGAAGCGGCTGAACTTGCCCATGTGAATGGCAAGATCGGCCACCGGGATGTCGGAAAAACAGACGACGTTGGGCTTGTAATACTCGTTGTCGCTGAATTTATAAGCGTCAGTCCAATGAATGTTTTTATTCTTGCTGGTGCCTAGCTGACCCAGACGCAGAATCTCCGTCAACAAGGCGTATTGCTGTTCTTCGCTGTCTGGCTGGCAACGCAGGCCGCGCCCCACGAAGTGGGTGAGCTCGTCGGAGACGTAGCGCTGGACGGACACGGCTCCGGCCTCCCTCAGGCCGCCGCGGCCTGGGCCGCCGGGCTGGCCGGGGCCAGGAGCGCCGCGTGACTGCCCCAGACGGCCGGGCGTTCGGCCACCCGCCAACCCTGGGCCTGGGCCAAGCCCAATGCCTGGTCGAAGGCCGGGGCGCTGACGTGGAACTTGGGCTCGGCCACCAGGAGGCGTCCGGAAGGCTTCTGGGCCGCCAACACCTGGCCCAGGAACCCGGCCATGTCCGGCACCTCGTGCAGCATCCAGAAGCACAGGGCGAAATCCACCGCGCCCATGAGGTCGGCGATGCCCAGGCTCTCGGCGGCGCAACGCCGGGGCTGGACCAGGCCCGTCAGGCCGGCCTTGGTCGCCCGGCGCCTGACCCGTTCCAGCATCTCGTCCTGCAAATCCACCGCGATCACCCGGCCGCTTGGGGCGGCCAGCCGGGCCAGGCCGATGGTGAAATAGCCCATGCCGCAGCCCAGGTCCAGGCAGGTGGCCCCCGGCCGCACCCAGGGGGCTAGCATGGCCACCGGGTCGTGCACCAGCCGGCGCAGGGGGTTGTCGAAGGCGTAGCAGAACCACCAGGGGCAGACGTGGGCCATGGTTCAGGACTCCATGCGCCAGCGGGTGCCCTGGGGGGAATCTTCCAGGGCCACGCCCAGCGCCTTCAGTTCGTCGCGGATGCGGTCGGCCTCGGCAAAGTTCCTGGCCTTGCGCGCGGCCTGGCGGGCGGCGATGAGCCGCTCCACCTTTGCGCTGAAGTCCGTGGACGCCTCCGCCTGACGATCATGGAAAAAGGATTCGGGTTCTTGTTGCAGCAACCCCAACCGCGCACCGAGATCACGAAGTAATCGCGCCGCCTGTTCCAGCAAGGTGTTGCGCTCCCGGCAGGGGATCTCGCCCGCCAGGCGGTTCATGGTGCGGGCCAGCGAGAAAAGGTGCCCCACCGCTCCGGCCGTATTGAAGTCGTCGTCCATGGCCTGCTCGAAGCCGTCCACGGCTGATTTGATTTCTGCCTCCCAGGCCTCTTGGCCGAAGCCCGTGGAAGCCTGGGCCGCCTGGTCGGCCGCCGCCGCCCCCAGCAGGGCGGTGTACAGCCTCTCCAGGCCCTGGGTCGCGTCCTTCAAGGCCGCGTCGCTGAAATCCAGCGGCGAGCGGTAGTGCTTGCCCAGGAGGAACAGGCGCAGGGCCTCGGGCCGGGCCTCTTTCAGGATGTCCTTGATGGTGAAAAAGTTGCCCAGGCTTTTCGACATCTTCTCGTTGTTCACGTTCACGAAGCCGTTGTGCACCCAATAGCGGGCGAAGGGATGGCCGGAGAGCGCCTCGGCCTGGGCGACCTCGTTTTCGTGGTGGGGGAAGAGCAAATCCTTGCCGCCGCCGTGGATGTCGAAGGTCTGGCCCAGGTATTTCTGGCTCATCACCGAGCACTCGATGTGCCAGCCCGGCCGGCCCGGCCCCCAGGGGCTCTCCCACCAGGGCTCGCCGGGCTTGCTGGCCTTCCAGAGGGCGAAGTCCAACGGGTTCTCTTTGCGCTGGTCCACCTCCACCCTGGCCCCGGCCTGCATGTCCTCCAGGTTGCGCCCGCTCAGGCGGCCATAGGACGGAAAGCTCTGCACCGCGAAGTACACGTCGCCGTCCACCACGTAGGCGTGGCCCTTGGCCACCAGGCCCTTCACCGCGGCGATGATCTCGGCGATGTGGTCCGTGGCCCGCGGCTCCAGGGTGGGGGGCAGCACGCCCAGGGCGGCCATGTCCGCCCGGAAGGAGTCGATGTAGCGCTGGGCCAGGTCCCGCCAGTCCGAGCCGGTCTCGGCCGCCCGCCTGATGATCTTGTCGTCGATGTCGGTGAAGTTGCGGACGTATTCCACCGCAAAGCCCCTGGCCAGCAGGTGGCGGTGGATGGCGTCGAAGGCCACGTAGCAGCGGGCGTGGCCGATGTGGGGATCGTCGTAGACCGTGACCCCGCAGACGTACATGCGCACCCGGCCGGGCTCCTGGGTGCTGAACTCCTCCTTGCGGCGGGTCTCGGAATTGTAGATGGTCAGGCTCATGCGTCCAATCTCCGGCGCGGCCCCGGGCGGGCCGGGTCAGCTTGTGCGCGCGATGGTGGCCAGGGCCAGGGCGGCGATGCCCTCGCCGCGGCCGGTGAAGCCCAGGCCCTCGCTGGTGGTGGCGGCCACGTTGACCGTCTCAAGGGTCAGCCCCAAGGCGTGGGCCAGGTTGGCGGCCATGGCCGGCATGTGGGGGGCGAGCCGGGGCCTCTGGGCGATGACCGTCACCCCCACCTGCGCCGGCCGCCAGCCGCGCCCGGCCAGGAGCGCCACCACCTGGGCCAGGAGCGCCAGGCTGTCGGCGTCCTTGAAGGCCGGGTCGGTGTCCGGGAAATGGCGGCCGATGTCGCCCAGTCCGGCGGCGGCCAAGAGCGCGTCCATGACCGCGTGGACGAGCACGTCGGCGTCGGAATGACCCAGCAGACCCAGTTCGTATGCGATCCGCACCCCGCCCAGGATCAGGGGGCGGCCGGGAGCCAGGCGGTGCACGTCCAGGCCCTGGCCGGTGCGGGTGGCGCCAGCGCCCAAGAGCGCCCCGGCCAGGGCCAGGTCGGCGGGCGTGGTGATCTTGAAGTTGCGCGCGTCGCCGGGCACCACCCGCACCTCCCGGCCCAGGGCCTCCACCAGCCCGGCCTCGTCGGTGGCTATGAATCCCCGGCGGCGGGCCTCGGCCAGGGCCTCCAGCAGCAAATCCAACCGGAAGCCCTGGGGCGTCTGCACCAGCCAGAGCCGACTTCGGTCCAGGGTGGCCAGCACCCGGCCGGTTTCCGTTTCGGCCTCCTTCACCGTGTCCGCGCAGGGCACGGCCGCGATGGCCGCGCCGTGGGTCTGGGCGGCGGTCAGCACCCGGCCGAACAGCGCGGGCTCGGCCAGGGGCCGGGCGGCGTCGTGCACCAGCACCCAGCCCGCGCCCAGCCCGGCGGCGGCGGTCAGCCCGGCGCTCACGCTGTCCTGGCGCTCGGCCCCGCCGGCCACCACGGCGGCCAGCTTGGTCAGGCCGCGGCCTTCCACGCAGCGGCGGCGGGTCTCGGCCTCCAGGCCCGGCGGGGCCACCAGCACCACCTGGTCAACCACGGCGGCGGCCTCCAGGGCCATGAGGGTGCGGGTGAGGATGGGCAGCCCGCCCAGGGGCAGGAATTGCTTGGGCAGGTCGGCCCCCATGCGCCGCCCGCCGCCCGCCGCCGGCACCACCGCCACCACTTTATCAGCCATGCCCCTCCTCGCCGCCTGAAGCTTTCATATTATTACCTGGACCGGCTTGGGGCAAGGCCGGCCGGCCCGTCATGTCCGCTTTCAAACCCAAGCGGGGTGATATATGATAAACGGCCAAGGTTGGGAGATCGCCTGCCATGAAATGGACCCTGCGCTTCTGGACCCTGCTGACGGGGTCGCGCTTCAAGGCGTTGCAACTGGAAGGCCGCCGTCTGCTGCGGGCCAGGCGCTATTCCGGCGCCCTGGCGGTCTATCGCTGCCTGGTGGCCGAGTGGCCGGAGGAGCCGGTGGGCCACCAGGGACTCAGCGATCTTTTCCAGGCCATGGGCCTGCTGGAGGAAGCCCGGCGCGAGGCCGGCATGGTCCAGGCCCTGCAAACCCTGGCCGGCAAACCCGACGACCTGCCCAGCCGGCTGCGCCTGGCCGCGGCCTTCCAGGCCGCCGGGCTGAGCAAGGCCGCCCTGGCCCACGTGGAGCACGCCCTGCGTCTGGCCCATCCCAACCAGGAGACCCTGCGGCTGGCGGCGACGGTGCTGCGCTACAACAGCCAGTTCGTCAAGGCCATGGATATGATCCAGCAGGCCCTGGCCCAGGAGCCTTTGGCCATCGACCTCTATCAGCAGCTCACCTACAACCTGCGCGCCCTGGGCCGCCAACTGGAGGCGGTCAAGGTTAACAACCTGGTGAAAAGTCTCAAGGCGGTCCAAATTAACCCCGGCAGCCCCGACGCCATGGAAAAGGCCATTTTCCAGCTAACCGTGGCCGGCCGCCGCGACCAGGCCCTGAAGCTGGTGGAATCCTCGCTGCAAGGCCATGCCGACGTGCCCGGCCTGCACGTCCTGCGCGGCGAACTGCTTTTGGAGGCGGGTCAGCCCGGCCAGGCCCTGGAGGCGCTGCGCCAGGCGGTGGAGCTGGACGCCACCTACACCAAGGGCCACACCCTGCTGGCCAGGGCCCACGAGGCCCTGGGCGACGGGGAGGCGGCCGAAGCCCACCGCCAGATAGCCCAGGAGTTGGCCGCGGCCCGGGCCGAGCGGGACCATCTGGGCTCGGAGCTGGGGCTGGTGGGGGTGCTGCTTAAATGCGGCCAGCACCAGCGGGCGCTGGAGCGGGCCGCGAACATGCTGCGCCTATACAACGACGACTGGCGCGCGCATTACCTGATGGGGCTGGTGCACAACGCCATGGGCAAGCGCCAGGAGGCCATGGACTGCCTGCGCCAGGCGGTGCACGTGCATGACAAGGCCCCGGAGGTGTTTTTCGCCATGGCCCGCTTGCAGGCCGAGTTCGGCCGCAACAAGGACGCCCTGAGCCAGGCCCGCCACGCCGTCTCCCTGGCGCCGCGTCAGCCCTGGGTGCGCCTGGAGATGGCCAGTCTGCTGGACGACCTGGGCCTGGCCGAACTGGCCCGCGAGGAGCGCGAAATGGCCCAGGCCATCATCAAGCGCCAGGCCATGCAGGAATGAAGGGCCGCTTACGCCGGGCTAGGGCTTCAGGGCCAGCGCCTGGTACAGCCGGCCGAAGTCTATGCGCTGGCCCACCAGCTCGATGGCGCGGGCTATCTTGCCCTGCGCGCGCAGCGGGGCCGCCGCCCGCAGCCGCTCCAGGCGGTGGGCCACGCTGTAGGTGTCGCTGCGCACCACCAGCACCGGCACCTCGTATTCCTCGGCCCGGCTCAGGATGATCTCGCTGGGGTAGAGGTTGCCGGTCAGGATCAGGCAGGCCGCGCCGCCCTCGATGGCCGCCAGTTGCATGTCCGGCCGGTCGCCGCCCACGATGCAGGCGAAATCGCGCACCCCGCCGAAGAACTTGTGGGCGTGGCGCACCTGCATGGCGCCGATGAAGAAGCGCATCACCAGGCGCTCGGCGAACCTGGCCCCGCTGAGCATCTTGGCGCCCAGCATCTCCACCAGGTCGGTCACCGTCAGCGACTCCAGCAGCTCGTCCTTGGGCAGCGAGCCGAAGGCCGTCACGCCCTCGGCGGCCAGGAAGGGCAGCACCGTCTCCTCCAGGGCGGCGTTCATCTCCTGGTCCACCGCGTTGATGACCACCCCCAGCAGGCGCTCGCCCAGGCAGTCGCGGGCGTTGAGCAGGTTGTCCAGGTAAAAGTCGTTCTCATAGCGGTCCACCAGGACCACCTTGGCCCCCAGTTCGCCGATCAGGTGATAGCCGCTCACCCCGCTCATGGCCCCGGAGGCCAGGGTGCCGCCCCCGGCCAGCAGCAGGAGGTCCCTGTCCTGGGCCATCTCCTCGCAGTTGCGGCTGATGACGCTGATCAGGTCGCCGGCCTGGTGGCGCAGGGAGAGCGCCACCAGGTCCTGGGTGCGCACCACCGGGCAGCACTGCTCCGGCGCTTGCATCAGCCCCAGGGTTTCGCTTATCACCCAGGCGTCGGCGTCGGTGTAGACGTCGCCCACCCGCTGGGGGCTGGCCCCGTAGGGCTTGGAGAAGGCCAGGCGGAGGCCGTCGTCGAGCATGCGGCGGCCCAGGCCCAGGCAGAGCAGGTTCTTGCCGGAGTGGCCGGCGGTGGAGCCGATGTAGAGCATCTGCATTTTACTTCTCTCCCTTGGCCGGGGTCAGGGCGATGCGGGCGTCCACGGCCATGGCCCCCTGGCCGCGCGGCAGCACCAAGAGGGGGTTGATGTCCGCCTCGGCCAAATCCGGGAAATCGTGGGCCAGGCTGCCCAGGGCCAGCAGCACCCCGGCCAGGGCCATGAGATCGGCCGGGGATTCGCCGCGCACACCGCGCAAAAGCGGGAAGGAGCGGATGCCGCGGACCATCTCGTCGGCGTCGGCCCGGGCGATGGGCGCCACCCGGAAGCTGACGTCCTTGAGCACCTCCACGTAGATGCCGCCCAGGCCGAACATCAGCAGCGGGCCGAACTGGGGATCGCGCGAAAATCCAACGATGGTTTCGCGGCCGCCCCGGATCATCTCCTGCACCAGCACGCCGCGGATGTAGGCGTCGGGGCTGATGCGCCGGATGCGGCCGGTCATGTCGTGGAAGGCCTCGGCCACGGCCGATTCGCTGCCCAGGCCCACCGCCACCCCGCCCACGTCGCTCTTGTGGCTGATGGCCGGGCTGTCGATCTTCATCACCACCGGCAGGCCCAGGGCGCGGGCGGCGGCCACCGCCTCCTCGCTGGTGGCCGCGGCCACCGAGCGGGCCACCGGCACCCCGTAGGCCGCGAAGCAGGTCCGCGCCTCGGTCTCGCTCAGGTTGACGCGACCCTGGCGGCGGGCGGCGGCGATGATCTCGGCCACCTGGGCCTTGTCCCCGGCCACCAGCTCCGGCGTGCGCGGCTTGGCCTCGCGCCAGGCCCGGTAATCCAGCATGCCCTTGAGCGCGGCCACGGCGTCTTCGGGAAACTCGTAGGCCGGCAGGCCGTGGCGCATGCACTCGTCCCGGCCCTCGCCCACCGAGTGCGCCCCCATGATGACCGCGAAGACCGGTTTCTTGGCCGGCACCGCGCAGATTTCCCTGGCCACGTCGATGGCCTTCAGGGTGGCGGTGGGGGTCGTGATGACCACCGCGGCGTCCAGGCCGGGGTCGGCCAGCATCACCTCCAGCGAGCGGCGGTACATGGCCGCCGGCGCGCCGCCGGTGATGTCCACCGGGTTGTAGACGCTGGCGATGGCGGGCAAAAACTCGCGCAGCTCGTCGGCTGATTCCGGACGCAGGCTGCCCATGTGCAGGCCGTGGCCCTCGGCCGCGTCGGCGCAGATGATGCCCGGTCCGCCGCTGTTGGTCAGGATGCCCAGGCCCGGCCCGGCCGGCAGCGGCTGGTGGGCCAGGGCCAGGGCCAGGCCGAACAACTCGCGCATGCTGCGCACCCGCATCACCCCGCACTGACGGAAGGCGGCGTCGTAGGCGGCGTCGGCCCCGGCCAGGGCCCCGGTGTGGCTGCTGGCCGCCCGCGCCCCGGCGCTGGTCACGCCGCTTTTCACCAGCACCACCGGCTTGACCCGCGTCACCCGCCGGGCGACCTCCATGAAGCGCCGGCCGTCCTCCACCGCCTCCAGATAGCCCAGGATGACCTTGGTGTCCGGGTCCTCGGCCATCAGCTCCAGCACCTCGACCTCGGTCAGGTCGGCCTTGTTGCCCAGGCTGATGAACTTGGAAAAGCCGATGTTGTTGTCCAGCGACCAGTCGAGGATGGCCAGGCCCATGGCCCCGGACTGGGAGAAGAAGCCCAGGCGCCCCGGCCGGGGCATCATGCCGGCGAAGCTGGCGTTGAGGCTCACCGCGGTGTCCATGATGCCCACGCAGTTGGGGCCGATCAGGCGCAGGCCGGGGTTGGCCCTCACCACCCGCCTCAGCTCGGCCTCCAGCTCGCGCCCCCGGCCGCCGACCTCCTTGAACCCGGCCGAGACCACCACCACCGCCTTGGTGCCGATGGCGGCCAGCTCGGCCACGGCCTCCGGCACCAGGTGGGCCTTGATGGCGATCACCGCCAGGTCGAGGTCTTGGGGCAGGTCCTTGATTTGCTTGACCGCCGGGACGCCCAGGATGGCGTCGGCCTTGGGATTGACCGGGATGATCCGGCCCTTATAGCCCTGGGTGAGCAGGTTGTGCAGCACGTCGTAGCCGACCTTGCCGGGCTGGCCGGAGGCGCCGATCACCGCCACCTGCTGGGGTCGAAAAAAGGCCTCGAACAAGTGAGCTCTCCTCGTGAGCGGGTGGGGCGCGACTTTTAAAGAATAACATCCCCGCGCCGGGCGGGCAAAGGCCTGGGGCCGAATATTGGCGGCGGCTTCACTCGGCCTGGGTGCGGCGGCTGATCTCGGCGTGGTAGGCGGCGATCACGTCCTCGTGGCTGAGCATGCCCAGGATGCGCGGCTGGCCACCCCCCGGCTCCACCACCGGTATCTGGTTGTGGCCCGATTCCAGGAAGGCGACCAGGGCGCTGTTCAGGTCCTGGTCCGGGTCGAGGCTGACCGGGGCGGTGGCCAGTTCGCCCACCACCACCAGGTCGGCCAGGGAGTCCTCGAACAGCACGTTGCGCACGTTCTTGAGCGACAGCAGGCCGGCCAGCCCACCGGCGGCGTCCAGCACCGGGAACACGTACTGCCGGCTGTCGGCGATGGCCCGGCGCAGGTCCTTGAAGCGCAGGTCAGCGGCCAGGGTGATGAAGTCCGGCCGGGCCTTGAAGACCTGGCCCACGGTCATCTCGCTTAACACGTCCACGGTCAGGTCGTCCTGGTGGGCCGGGGAGGCGAACTTGTTGCGCACCTGGCGGACGAAAAGGCCCGGACCGCGCCCCAGCAGCATGGCCACCACCGAGACCAGCATCAGGGGCGGCAGCAGGCCGTGGGACTGGCTCATCTCGGCCACCATGAACATGGCGCCCAGGGGGTTCTTGATAACCGCCGCGCAATAGGCGGCCATGCCCACCAGCACGTATCCCCCCGGCTCGCGCACCACCTCCGGCCACAGGACTTGGCCGATGAGCCCCACCGCCCCGCCCAGCATGCCGCCGATGAAGATGGTGGGGCCGAAAAGCCCACCGCTGCCCCCGCTGCCCACGCTCAGGCTGGTGGCGGCGATCTTGGCCCCGGCGGCCAGGAGCAGCAGGCCCAGGCCCAGCTCGCCCCGCACCGCCATCTCCACCCAACCCCAGCCGGCACCCAGCACCTGGGGCACCGCCAGGGCCAGCGCCCCCACCGCCAGCCCGCCCAGCATGGGCCGCAGGGGCAGGGGCAGGGCCAGGCCGGCGAAAAAATCCCTGGTCCGGAAAAAAGTCTTTTGGTACAGCGCGGCCGCCGGCCAGCAGACCAGGGCCAGGGCGGCGTAGACCGCCAGCTCGCGGGGGTCGCTGAAGGTGAAGCGGGGCAGGGCGAAAATGGGCGCGAAGCCGAAGAAGTAGGTGAACAGGCTGTAGGCGATGACCGAGCTGATCACGCAGGGGATGATGGCCTCGGATTCGTAGTCCTCGCGGTAGAGGATCTCGATGGAGGTGATGGCCGCGCCCAGGGGCGCGCGGAAGATGGCCCCGATGCCGGCGGCGCAGCCGGCCAGCAGGAAAATGCGGCGCTCGCGCGTCGACAGGCCCAGCACCCTGGCCAGCCAGGAGCCGAAGCCGGCCCCGATCTGGGCGATGGGGCCTTCGCGCCCGGCCGAGCCGCCGGTGGCCAGCAGGCAGACGGTGGCCAGGCCCTTGACGTAGGGCACCCGCTTGCGGATGATCCCGGCCTGGTTGTGGAAGGCGTCGATCATGGGGTCGATGCCGCCGCCCGCCGCCTCCGGGGCCAGCCGGTAGACCAACAGCCCGCTGATCAGGCCGCCCAGGGCGGGCAGCAGGCAGAGCAGCCAGGGGCGGTAGGGGGCGTCCACCGGCATGGAGACCAGACGCTCGCCGGCCGGCAGGGGCATTGGCGCCCCGGCCAAGAGCCCCAGGCAGAACCAACTGGCCCATTCCAGGCAGAGCAGGAAGGCCAGGGCGGCCAGGCCGGCCACCAGTCCGATCAGGGCCGGCAGCAACAGGCGGCGCAGCAGGCGGCCCTCGTGGGGCCTGGCCGCGGCCTGCGGGGCTGGGCGGGGCGGGTTTGGCGGCACCGGCGGCTCCCTGTTGGCGTGGCGGCGGGGCGTGTCCGAGGTTAGCCCCGGCGCAACCGGCCTGTCAACGCGGGAGAGGGTTTTCAGTCCAGATGACGACCTCCACCCGGCCGGGTCCGTGCACGCCCTTGACCATCACCGCCTCGATGTCGCCGGTCTTGCTGGGGCCGGCGATGAGGGTCAGGGCCGGCGGCAATCCGGCCGGCAGGCGCGCCGGATCGGCCAGGGCCGCGGCCAGGGCGTCCAGGTCGGGGAGCACGTCGGCCTCGGCCACCAGGGCGATGTGCATGGGCGGCAGCAGGGAGGCCAGGCGGCCGCCGCCGGGCCGGGCCAGGTGGACCAAGGCCCCCACCTCGGCCACGGCCAGCTCCGGCCGGGTCAGCCCGGCGGCCAGGGGCTCGATGGCCTGGGCCAGGCCGGGGGGCCCGTCGCCGGCCATGACCAGCCTCAGGCCGGCGGCGCTGGCGGCGGCGGGCAGATGGGGCATGAGCTCCGGACCCAGGTCGTGGTGGCCGATGGCCCGCGCCCCGGCGGAGCGGGCGATTTCCAGGGCCAGGGCCAGGGCCGCAGCCGGGCCGGCGGCGCGCCAAACCCCGCAGCCGCCGGCGGTCAGGCGGGCCGACAGCTCCGCGACCAGGTCGCTTGGGGCCGGGCCGGGGCCGGGCGGGATGTCCGGCCGGACCAGGTCGGTGCGCCGGGGCAGCCGGGCCAGGAAGGCGTTTCTATCCATCGCCGTCCTCCCGCGGTCGCCGGGCCAGCCAGGCATGGCCGGCCGGCCGGGGCAGCGCCCGCCCGCCGGCGGTCCAGGCCCGCCAGGGGCCGGGCGGCCGGGCGGATTCCGGCAGGGCTTCGATGGCCCGGATGGCGGCTGGGGCCAGGCGGCAGGCGGCCTCGAACACCCCGCGCCGCTTCAAGGCCTGGGCGGCCAGGCCGGGCAAGAGGGCCATGGGCGGGGCCTCGCGCTGGCGCAGGCGCAAGAGCAGCCCCGGCAGATCGATGCCCATGGGGCATTCGGTCTTGCACAGGCCGCAGTTGGTGGAGGCGTGGTGCAGGCCCAGGCCCTGGGGCTGGCCGTCCAGGAGCGCGGTTAGCACGCTGCCCATGGGGCCGGGGTAGACCGAGTGGTAGGCGTGGCCGCCGCTCAGGACGTAGACCGGGCAGAAATTGAGGCAGGAGGAGCAGCGCAGGCAGAGCAGGATTTCCCAGAACTCGCCGGCCAGGATGCGGCCGCGGCCGTTGTCCACGACCACCAGGTGCTGGGCGTGGGGGCCGCCCGCGCCGGCCAGGCCGGCCGGGGCCGCGAGCCAGGACGAATAAGAGGAAAGCGGCGCGCCGATGGCGGCCCGGCAGAGCAGCTGGAGCACCGCGCCCAGGTCGGCCAGGGTCGGCACCGCCTTTTCCAGGCCCATCACCGCGATGTGCAAGGGCGGCAGGCCGGTGACATAGCGGCCGTTGCCCTCGTTGGTCACAATGGCCAGGACGCCTGGTTCGCAGGCGGCCGCGTTGACTCCGCTGATGCCGGCCTCGGCGGCCAGGAAGCGCCGGCGCAGCACCCGCCGGGCCAGGGCGGTGAGCGCCTCCGGCTCGGCCGGCGCGCGTTCGCCCAGCTTCTCGGCGAAAAGCTCGGCGATCTGGCCCCGGTCGCGGTGCATGGCCGGGCCCAGGATGTGGAAGGGCGGCTCCTCGGCCAGTTGGATGATGAACTCGCCCAGGTCGGTTTCGCTCACCGCCACCCCGGCCTTCTCCAGGGCGGGGTTGAGCCCGATCTCCTCGCAGGTCATGGACTTGCCCTTGACCACCCGCTTCGCGCCGGCCGCCTGCAAAATGCCCAGGATGATGGCCCGGGCCTCGGCCGCGTCCGCGGCCAGGTGCACCCGCACCCCGCGGTCCTCCAGGCGCTGGGCCAAGAGCCCCAGCCAGCGGGCCGGATCGCTGAAATAGGCCAGCTTGGCCGCCCGGACCCGGCCGTGCAGATGGGCGCGCAGGCCGGGATCGGCCAGGCCGGCCGCGTGCATTTGGCGCAGGCGTCCGCTGAAGCCTTCCAGGGCGGCGCGGCGGCGGGGGTCGGCGGTGGGCAGAACCCGGTGACCGGCCATCAGTCCACCTCCCCGGCCAGGATCTGGGCCAGGTGCACCACCTCGACGCCCTGGGCCAGGCGGTCGGCTCCGGCCTGGAGATGCAGCAGGCAACCCACGTCCCCCACCACCAGCACCTCGGCCCCGGCCTCGGCCGCGGCCGCCAGCTTGTCGCTTAAGAGCGCGCCGGAGAGCTCCGGGTGGCTGAGGCTGAAGGGGCCGCCGAAGCCGCAGCAGCGCTCCGGCCGGGGGAGCGTCAGGCGCGGCCGGCCGGGCAGGGCGCCCAACAGCGCCAGGGGGGCGGCTTCCTCGCCCAGGGCGCGGTGCAGGCCGCAACTGGCGTGGTAGGCCCAGGGTCGGCCCGGGGCGCGCGCCCCGGTCAGGGCGGTCAGCCCCAGGCAGTGGTGCAGGTATTGGCTCAGCTCGAAGGTGCGCTCGGCCAGGGTCTTGGCCTGGGCGGCCAGACCAGGCCAGGGCGAGAGCAGTTCTGGCAGGTGGCGGCGCAGGTGGGCCACGCAGGAGCCGGAAGGCGAGACGATGGCCCCGGCCCCGGCCCCGGCGAAGGCCCGCGTCCAGGCCGCGCCCACCTCGGCCGCCCGGCGGACGTGGCCGGCCTTGTACAAGGCGTTGCCGCAGCAGACCTGGGCCGGCGGCAGGCTGACCCGCACCCCCTGGTTGGCCAGGGTTTTGCGCGCGGCCTGGGCCACCGGGTGCAAAAGGGCGTCGGCCAGGCAGGTGACGAACAGGGCCGCCGTGGGCGGCGGGGCGTCGGTTGGGGTGCGGGGGGCCATGGCCGATTTGTATACCCCATGCCTCCGGGCGGCACAAGCCGGCCGGAAGGGGAGGGCGGGTTGCATAGGGAAAGTGAAAGGTATATTACACGCGGGTGTCAGATGGGTTACAATTTCGTGGCGGGACGGCCGGCGGAAGGTCCGGACGGCCGGCAGGGGCAGAAGCTTTAATTTGCGTTTTCGGGCGACTCCGCCGCCGAGGCGGCGGGGCCGGCCGACCCAGGAGCGTGCATGGGATTAAATTTCTTACCAAAAACCACCAAGTTCGACGAGATGTTCCTGGAGCTGATCGGCAAGACCGCGGCGGCGGCGGCGGTGTTGGCCGACATGTGCAGCCAGCCCAGCGCTTTTCGGGAAAAGATCATCCAGATCATGGACTTGGAGAACGAGGGCGCCAATCTTTCCCAGGACATCTCCCGCCAGCTCGCCGCCACCTTCATCACCCCCATCGACCGCGAGGACATCCATGACCTGAACAAGGCCATGCTCAAGGCCCTCACCCTCATCAAGCAGATATCGCTGCGCATCGGCGAGTACAACCAGATCGAGATCCCCGACGCCGCCCGCAAGCTGACGGTGTATTTGAGCGAGATGGTGGACCAGGCGGCCAAGATGCTGGCCAAGCTGGGCAAGAAGGACCGCGAACTGCAAACCCATCTGGACGCCATCGAGGAGGCCAAGCGGGAGTCGGACATGGTGCTGATGGAGGCCCTGACCCAGATGTACGCCCCGCGCGAGCTGGACAGCCAGGAGCTTCTGACCATCATCCGCTGGTCGCGCATCTACGACCGCCTGGAGCGGGCCATCAACCGCACCGACACCCTGGCCGAGCTGGTGGAAGGGGTTTTCGTGAAAAATGCCTGAGCTGTCCCTGCTGCTGGTCCTCATCGTCCTGGTAAGCCTGGCCTTCGACTACACCAACGGCGCCAACGACTGCGCCAACGCCATCGCCACCGTGGTTTCCACCAAGGTTTTGACCCCCCGCCAGGCCGTGCTGATGGCGGCGGGATTCAACATTGTCGGCGCCCTGTTGGGCACCGAGGTGGCCGAGACCATGGGCAAGGGCATCATCCGGCCGGAGATGATAATGGGCTCCCAGCTCATGGTGTTGGCGGCGGTGATCGGGGCGGCCAGTTGGAATGGCATCGCCACCTATTACGGTTGGCCGATATCCGCCTCCCACGCCCTGATCGGCGGTCTGATCGGCGCCGGCCTGGCCTTCGGCGGCTGGTCCACCCTCAACCTGGGCTCCATCGCGGCCAAGATCCTCGTCCCCCTGGTCCTGTCGCCCATCTTCGGCTTCCTGGGCGGCTATTTGCTACTGGTGGGCCTGGCCTGGGCCTTCCGCCACGCCCAGTGGAGCAAGTCCAACCTCTTGTTTCGCAAACTGCAACTGGTTTCTTCCGGCGCCATGGCCCTCAGCCACGGCATGAACGACGCCCAGAAGACCATGGGCATCATCACCCTGGCCCTGTTCATCTCCCACTGGATTCCGGCCATGGTGGTGCCGCTGTGGGTCAAGCTGGTCTGCGCGCTGGTCATGGGGCTGGGCACGGCGGTGGGCGGCTGGAAGGTCATCCGGACCATGGGCCACAACATCTTCAAACTGGAGCCTTTCCACGGCTTCGCCGCCGAGACCTCCGCCGCCCTGGTCATCGCCGGGGCCTCCCAGTTCGGCGCGCCCATCAGCACCACCCATATCATTTCCACTTCCATCATGGGCGTGGGGGCGTCCAAGCGCTTCAGCGCCGTGCGCTGGGGGGTGGCCGGCCACCTGGTCGCCGCCTGGATACTGACCATCCCCGCCTCGGCGGCGGTGTCGGCGGTCGCCTTTTGGACATTGTCGGCCATCGGGTTGGCCGATTGAGGCCGCCGCGCGGCTTTGTAACTCAATTGCCACAAATTACCAGGCGGCAACCGCTGGTTGCGCCTGGGAAAACGCCGTCTCAGCGGTTAAGATGCACTCCAAATGCCGAAGGACATGCCATGTAAGCGGAGAGCTAAATGGGCAAGCCGACAGTCTTGGTGGTGGAGGACGAGCGCGACATCCAGGACTTGGTGGAGTTCAACCTGCGCCAGGCCGGCTACAAGATACTGAAATCCGGCGACGGCCTGGAGGGGCTGCGCCTGGCCCAAAGCGAGCGCCCGGACCTGGTGGTCCTGGACCTGATGCTGCCCGGCATGGACGGCAAGGAGGTCTGCCGCCGGCTCAAGCAGGGCGAGGCCACCCGCGCCATCCCGGTGCTCATGCTGACCGCCCTGGCCGACGAGACCGACCGCATCATCGGTTTCGAGATCGGCGCCGACGACTATCTGACCAAACCCTTCAGCCCCCGCGAGCTGGTGCTGCGCATCCAGGCCATCCTGCGCCGCAGCGCCGAGCCGGAGACCGGCCAGGCGATCCTGCGCTTTGACAACCTGCTGATCGATCCCGAACGCCATCAGGTGCAGGCCGGCGGCCAGGAGTTGGAGCTGACCGCCACCGAGTTCAGGCTCCTGCACCACCTGGCCAGCCACGCCGGCAAGGTGCAGACCCGCGAGGTGCTGCTGGAGAAGGTCTGGGGCTACGCCTACGAGGGCTACGCGCGCACCGTGGACACCCACGTGCGCCGCCTGCGCAAGAAGCTCGGCGATCTCTGCGACCTGATCGAGACCATCAGGGGCATCGGCTACCGTTTCCGGAGCGAGGAGTGAGGCTCAAGTTCTCATACCAGACCCGGATTCTGGGCGGATGCCTGTTGGTGGTGCTTTGCACGCTCCTGTTGGTGGGAGCGCTGCTGCAAAGCTCGCTGAGCGGCAAGTTCCTGGCCCAGGCCCAGGACGGGCTGGAAAAGCAGCTGATGCTGGTCAAGGAGCTGGTGCGCGACCGCTGGCGGCCGGGGCAGGCCATGGACGCCAGCCAGGCGCTGGTCCAGGAGCTGGCCGGCGGTCTGGGCTTGCGGCTCACCTTGATCGCCCCCGACGGCAAGGTGGTCGGGGAATCCGACGTGGCGCGCAACGAGCTGGATCAGTTGGAAAACCACGGCCAGCGCCCGGAAGTGGTCCAAGCCCTGGGCAAGGGCTTCGGGACCAGCGTGCGCTTCAGCTCCACCCTGGACGTGGACCTGCTCTACGCCGCCAGCCTGCTGGGCAGATTGGAAGAACCTCAGTTGGTGGTGCGCCTGGCCCTGCCCCTGGCGGAGCTGGAGCGCACCCTGGCCAGGGTGCGCAAGCTGGTGCTGGGAGCGGTGCTGCTGGGCGCGCTGCTCAGCGTGGGGGTGGCCTACCTGGTGGCCCGCGGCGTCTCCCGGCCGCTGAAGGATTTGACCGGCACGGTGCAGGTCATCGCCGCCGGCGACCTGGCCGCCAGGGTGCGGCGCTATCCCCGCCACGAGGTGGGCGACCTAGGCCGGGCCTTCGACGCCATGGCCGAGAACCTGCAACAAAAAATCGAGGACGTCACCCGCGCCCGCGACCGCCAGGAGGCCATATTGGGGGCCATGGTGGAGGGCGTGATGCTGGTGGACAGCAACGGGTGCATCCTGCTTGCCAACCAGGCCCTGGGCCGCCTGCTCAACCTCCGGCGCGAACCGGTGGGCTGCACGCCGCTGGAGATGCTGCGCAATCCCGAATTGCAGGAGGTCATGCAGGCCGTTCTGGGCGGCGAGCCGTATGCCTCGCGCGATATCCGGGTGCTGGGCGATGGCATCCGGCACCTGGAGGTGCAAGTGGTCCGGCTGGCCGGCGGCGGCCCCCAGGCCGGCGGCGCGGTGGCGGTTTTCCACGACATCACCGAACGCAAGCGGGTGGAGAAGATGCGCCGCGAGTTCGTGGCCAACGTCAGCCACGAGCTGCGCACTCCGCTCACCGCCATCAAGGGCTCGGCCGAGACCTTGCTGGACGGCGCCCTGGACAGCCCGCAATACGCCCGGCATTTCGTGGAGATGATCGAGCGCCACACCCAGCGCCTGCAACGCCTGGTGGAGGATCTGCTGGATCTGGCCCGCATCGAGAGCGGCGAGGCCGTGCCCCAGAAGGAGGATTTCAGCGCCGCCGACTTGTCGGACGCGGTCTTTTCCACGGTAAACGAGCTGGCCGCGGGCAAGGGGGTGGAGCTGACCCGCGAGCTGCCCTCGCCCCCGCCCATGCTTCGCGCCGACCGCCGCCAGGTGGAGCAGGCGGTGATGAACCTGCTGGACAACGCCGTCAAGTACACCGAAGCCGGCGGCAAGGTCGTCTTCGGGGTTCGGCAGGACGGCGCCAGCGTGGTCATCAGCGTCAGCGACAACGGCCCCGGCATCGCCGCCGAGCACCTGCCCAGGCTGTTCGAGCGCTTCTACCGGGTGGACAAGAACCGCTCACGCGAGCAGGGGGGCACTGGTCTGGGTCTGGCCATCGTCAAGCACGTGGCCCAGGCGCACGGCGGCCGGGTGGAGGTGGACAGCCGGCCCGGCCAGGGCAGCACCTTCCGGCTCGTCCTGCCGGCCTGAATCCTCCATCACCCCAAGGCCGAAAAGGCCTGCCCGACCGCCTGAAGCGGCCGGGCAGGGTGGGGCGGGCCGTCGCCGGGCCCATCTGAACACAGCTCTCCCAGGGCCGGCAGGTCCCCTCCTATGTGCGCGTCCGGCGGGCGGCCGCGCTCCCGGCGGGGAGGCTGGGCAGGGGCCCCGGCGGGCGACCCTCAGCGCAACGTCCGCTCCCCGGAGTGGGTGCGGACGCCGCGTTTGACAACCGTGCGGGCGATCTGGCGGACCGGCACTCTGGTCAGGGTCAGGCCGCCGACCAGGATCACGGCCCAGGCCAGTCCGATCAGGCTGCAAATTAGATTGGTCAGGTCCATCACAGTCTCCGGGCCAGGTGCTTGGTTGACTATCTTTTCGGCCCGGGCCGCCGGCGACTTGAGGGGAAAATGCATCCGGCCCAATACCAGGCCCAAAAAGGGGGTTGACGCAGGCCGGGGGCGAAACCTTACCATGTAACTAGGCACGGAGCGCCTACATCGCCGCCTGCGATCATCTCCTGCCAACTCGCCGCTCCATCCTAATCTTCCGCGCCGTGCCAGGCGACGACCAGCCGCGCCCCGCGGACCCGACAACCGGCGCGGCCGCGATAGCCGGATCGACTGCATAGCTGAGATCGCGAGGGATAGCTTGCTGGCTTGACGACCCAAACGGTGAGGCGGTCCATGCCGGACCAGTTGCTGACTGATTACCTTTTCGTATTGGTCTTTCTGCTGGTGGGCTTCGTCTTCGCCGTGGTCCCCATCGCCCTGGCCTTTTTCATCACCCCCCGCGGGCTGGGCCTGCGCAAGCTGGTCACCTACGAATCGGGCATGCCGCCCATCGGCGGGGCCTGGATCCAGTTCGGGGTGGCTTACTATCTCTTCGCCCTGATCTTCCTGGCCTTCGACGTCGATGTGCTCTACCTGTTCCCCGTCCTGGTGGCCTACGGCTCCTTCGCCTGGCGTGATTTCATCGCCATCGCCCTGTTCGTGGGCATCCTCAGCCTGGCCATCGTCTACGCCTGGCGCAAGGGGGTGTTCGAATGGTAGGGCCCCAGATGGAGAGCCCTCCGGTGCAACTGGGGGTGCTGGAGGACCTGCTCAACCTGGCCCGGGCCAACTCGCTGTGGCCCATGACCTTCGGCCTGGCCTGCTGCGCCATCGAGATGATGGCCGCCGGCGCGGCCCGCTTCGACCTGGACCGTTTCGGGGCCGGGGTCTTCCGCCCATCGCCCCGCCAGTCGGATGTGATGATCGTGGCCGGCACCATCAGCAAGAAGATGGCCCCCACCGTGCTCACCCTCTACGAGCAGATGCCGGCGCCCAAATGGGTCATCGCCATGGGCAACTGCGCCATCAGCGGCGGCCCCTTCGCCTATCCGGGCCAGTACGCCATCGTCAACGGGGCCGACCAGTTCCTGCCGGTGGACGTTTACGTGCCCGGCTGCCCGCCCCGGCCGGAGGCCCTGATCCAGGCCATCCTGGAACTCCAGGACCGCCTGACCGGCGGCGAGAAGCGCAACCTGCTGCGCCGGTTCCGGCGCCGGCCGGAAGAGGGGCGATCATGAGCGAGCCCGGCCGATCCCTGGATCGGTTGGCCAAGCGCTTCGGCCCCGGCGCGCTGGCCGCGGCCGACTACGCCCGCCAGGGCTTCCACCATCGCCTGGCCCTGGGCGGGGACTACGTGCGCGAGTTGGCGGGGATCATGGCGGAGGAGGGCTTTTATCTCGAATACCTCACCGCGGTGGACCGCGGGCCGCGTCTGGAGCTGATCTACGTCTACAACCGCCTGGACCGGGTCCAGCGCCTCATAGCGGCGGCCGCGGTGCGCAAGGGCGTGGCCGTGCCCAGCATCGCCCGCGTGTTCGCCAGCGCCGACTGGATGGAGCGCGAGGTCTACGACCTGTTCGGCCAGCGCTTCATCGGCCATCCCAACCTGCGGCGCATCCTGCTGCCGGAGGACGCCGACTTCCATCCCCTGCTCAAGGAGTTCCGCGCCGGGCCGGCGCACGGCGGGGAGACGGTGAAGCTGGAGGCCAGGTGAGATGCAGCGCCGGGCGCTGACCGAGGACACCTTCTACCTGAACCTGGGGCCGCAGCACCCCAGCACCCACGGCGTGCTGCGGCTCCTGCTGCGCCTGGACGGCGAGCGCATCGTGGAGGCCCAGCCGGTGCTGGGCTACAGCCACCGCGGCCACGAGCACATGGCCCAGAACCGGACCTACCTCCAGTTCCTGCCCAACACCAGCCGCATGGACTACCTGGCCGGCTTCATGTTCAACCACGCCTACTGCCTGGCGGTGGAGCGGGCCTGCGGCATCGAGGCCCCGCCCCGGGCCGAGTGCATCCGGGCCATCTGCGCCGAGCTCAACCGCATATCGAGCCACCTGCTCTGGTTCGGGGCCTATCTCCTGGACCTGGGCGCGTTCACGCCCTTCTTGTGGGCCTTCGACGACCGCGAGGACATCCTGGCCATCCTGGCCGCGGTGACCGGCAGCCGGCTCACCTACTGCTACGCCCGCTTCGGCGGAGTCTGCCGAGACGTGGACGAGTCCTTCGCGGCCGGCATCCGGGCCTTCATCCCCAAGATGCGCGCCCGCCTGAGGGACTACGACACCCTGGTGGGCAAGAACGTCATCTTCATCAACCGCACCAGGGGCATCGGCGTCATCAGCCCGGAGCTGGCCCAAAGCCACGCCCTGAGCGGCCCCTGCCTGCGGGCCTCAGGCGTGGCCCACGACATCCGGCGGGCCGAGCCCTACAGCTTTTACCCCAGCCTGGATTTCGAGACGCCCGTGGGCCAGAGCGGCGACTGCTATGACCGCTACCTGGTTCGCATGGCCGAGATCGAGCAGAGCCTTCGCATCGTCGAGCAGCTTTTGGAGCGCCTGCCCGCCGGCCGCTTCCGGGCCGAGGGCGTGCCGCAGTGGATCGAACCCCCGGCTGGCCAGTACCACAGCTCCTATGAAACCGCCCGCGGCCACCTGGGCATCTTCATGGAAAGCGACGGTTCGCGGGTGCCCCAGCGCATGAAATGGCGCACGCCCTCCTTCAGCAACCTGGGCGTGCTGCCGGTGATCCTGCCCGACACGCTGGTGGCCGACACCATCGCCATCCTGGGCAGCATCGACGTGGTGATGCCGGAGATCGACCGCTGATGAACGCCGTGGCCGACATGCCCGAACGCGTCTGGGCCTGGCTGCTGGCCTTTTTCGGGCCGGTGGCGCTGGCCATCGTGGCCGGGGTGGCGGCGGTCTTGGTCTGGGTGCAGCTCAACGCCCTGTTCCTGGTCTGGCTGGAGCGCAAGGTGGCCGGCCACATCCAGTTGCGCATCGGCCCCAAGGAGGTCGGCCCCTTCGGGGTGCTGCAAACCCTGGTGGACGGGCTCAAGCTCTTGTCCAAGGAGCTCATCACCCCGGCCCCGGCCAGTTGGTTTCTGTTCGTGCTCAGCCCCATCTTCGTCTTCGGTCCGGTGCTGGTGGCCTTCGTGGTGCTGCCATTTGGCGAGACCGCCCAGATCCGCGACCTCAACGTGGGGCTGCTGCTCATCTTCGCCTTCGGCGGGCTCAACGTGCTGGCCATCCTCATGGGCGGCTGGGCCAGCAACAACAAGTACGCCCTCTTGGGGGCCATCCGCTCGGTGGCCCAGAACGTGGCCTACGAGATTCCGCTGCTGCTCTCGGCCATGAGCGCGGTGCTCCTGTCCGGTTCGCTCAGCCTGGGCGAGATCGTCAAGGCCCAGGAGGGCGTCTGGTTCGTCTTCTATCAGCCGGTGGCGGCGATCATCTACCTGATCGGGGCCACGGCCGAGACCAACCGGGCGCCCTTCGACATCCCGGAGGCCGAAAGCGAGCTGGTGGCCGGGTTCCACACCGAGTACTCCGGCATGCGCTTCGCGCTCTACTTCCTGGCCGAATACACCAACATGTTCATCGTGGCGGCGGTGGCCACGGCGCTTTTCTTCGGCGGCTGGCGCGGACCGGTGCTGGACGGCCCCTGGTGGTTCCTGCTCAAGACCTACCTGCTCATCTTCGGGGTGATCTGGGTGCGCTGGACCTTCCCGCGCCTTCGGTTCGACCAGCTCATGAACTTCGCCTGGAAGTACCTCATACCCATCGGCCTGGTCAACCTGTTGGCCACGGCCCTGGCGTTGAAGCTCAAGGGGTAGGGCATGGCGGCGCTGGCGCGCTACATCGGCGAGGTTTTCGGCGGGGCCTGGTCCCTGGCCAGCGGCATGGCGCTGACCCTGCGCTATCTGTTCAAGCCCGTGACCACGGTGCAATACCCCCGCCAGCGCCTGGACATCCCCGACGCCTGGCGCGGCCACACCGAGCTGAGGCTGCTGCCCGACACCCAGACCCACGCCTGCGTGGCCTGCGGCGAATGCGCCCGCACCTGCCCCAGCGGGGTCATCAAGGTGCAGGGCGAAAAGCTCATGGTCGGCGAGCCCAACCGCGGCCGCTTCTACTACATCGACTACTCGCGCTGCTCGTTCTGCGGCTTGTGCGTGGAGGTCTGCCCGCGCCAGGCCCTGGCCTTCACGCGGGAATACGACCAACTGGCCGCCGGCCGCTACGGCGCGGTGGTGGACCTGGTGGCGCGGCTGAAGGAGAAGACCGCATGAACCCGGTCATGGGCCAATACATCCGCCCGGAGGTGCTGGCCTGGGCCGCCTTCCTCTTCGTGCTGCTGCTCACCTTCGCCGGGGCGTTGATCGCGGTGCTGCCCAAGAGCATCATCCACAACGTCTTCGGTCTGGCCACCAGCCTGATCGGGGTGGCGGGCATCTTCATCTTCCTGGGCAGCGAGTTCCTGGCCATGATGGAGATACTCATCTACGTCGGCGCCATCTGCATCGCCATTGTCTTCGCCATAATGCTCAGCCAGCCCATGCATCTGCAGATTCCGCCCCGCTGGCGGCCCAAGGTCATCTTCTCGTTGGTGGTGGCCGGCGTGGTCTTCGTCAGCTTCGGCCTCATCGTGGTCCGCACCCCCTGGGAGCCGGCGGCGGTGCGCGGCGAGGACTGGACCGTCAGGCGCATCGGCGAGCTGCTCCTCACCCGCTACGAGCTCCTGTTCGAACTCATCTCCCTGGTGCTCCTGGTGGCCATCATCGGCGCCATCATCACCGCCGCGGCCCTGGGAGTGCGGGAAGGGGCCGGCCCCCGCGGCCTGCGCAAGGGAGACGGCCCATGAACAGCCTGACCGTCTACCTGTTCGTGGCGCTCATACTCTTCTGCATCGGCCTGTTCGGGCTCTTGCAGCGCCGTTCGCTCATCGGCATGCTCATCAGCGTGGAGCTGATGCTCAACGCCGCCGGCATCAACTTCCTGGCCTTCAACCGCTTCCTGGCCCCGGACCCGGCCGTGGGCCAGATCATCGTGCTCTTCGTGATGGGCATCGCCGCGGCCGAGGCCGCCATCGCCCTCAGCCTGATCCTGGCCCTGTTCCGTCGCCTGCGCTCGATCAACATCGAGCAGGCGCGCTCGCTAAAGGGGTGACCATGGCCGCCCACGCCGCCAGCCCCGGCCTGATCTGGCTCGTGCTGCTGTGCATGGGCCTGCCGTTGGCCGGCTTCCTGGCGGTGTTCTTCGTCACCCGGCGGCGGCCCATGCTCTCGGCCGGGGTAAGCCTGGTCTGCTCCGGCCTGCCGCTGGCCATCGCCTGGCATCTGCTCGTCGCCCACTGGGGCATGCGCGCGCCCATAGTGTTCGAGCTCAGGTGGCTGGCCGAACCAGTGCCGGTGGGATTCGGTTTCCTGCTCGACCCTCTCAGCCTGACCATGCTGGCCATCGTCACCAGCGTCAGCTTCCTGGTCCAGGTCTACAGCCTGGGCTACATGGCCGGCGACGAGGGCTTCGGCAAGTACTACGCCTTCCTCGGCCTGTTCGCCTGGGCCATGATCAGCCTGGTGCTGGCCTCTGGTCTGATGCAGCTCTACATATTCTGGGAGCTGGTGGGCCTGGCCAGCTATCTGCTCATCGGCTTCTGGCACCACAAATTCAGCGCCAGCGAAGCCGGCAAGAAGGCCTTCGTCATGACCCGCCTGGGAGACCTGGGCTTTTTCCTGGGCATCATCACCCTGCTCCTCAACCTGGGCGATCTCTCGATCCTGGGGCTCAACGCCGGCGCGGCCGCCCGGTTGACGCCGGGGCTGGTGACCATGAGCAGCCTGCTCATCTTCTGCGGGGTGGTGGGCAAGAGCGCCCAGTTCCCGCTCATGACCTGGCTGCCCGACGCCATGGAGGGCCCCACCCCGGTCAGCGCGCTCCTGCACTCGGCCACCATGGTGGCGGCCGGCGTCTATCTGGTGGCCCGGATCCATCCCTTCTTCGCGGCCTCGCCCCAGGCGCTGGCGGTGGTGCTCGCCATCGGCGCGGTGACCATGCTCTTGAGCTCCACCATGGCCCTGGTGGCCAGAGACATCAAGCAGGTCTGGGCCTATTCCACCGTGAGCCAGCTCGGCTTCATGCTCATGGCCCTGGGCGCGGGGGGCTACTTCGCCGGGGTGTTCCACCTGACCACCCACGCCGCCTTCAAGGCGCTCTTGTTCCTCTGCTCCGGCGTCTTCATCCACCACTTTGGCACCAACGACTTTTTCGCCATGGCCGGCCGGGGCGCGCGCGGCCTGCGCGCGCCCATGCTAACGCTCACCATCGCCGGCGCGGCCCTGGCCGGGGTCTTCCCCCTGGCCGGGTTTTTCAGCAAGGAGGCCGTCATGGCCGTGCTGGCCGCCCAGGCCAACCCGGTCTGGCTGCTGGCCGGGCTCCTGGGCGCCGGCCTCACCGCCTACTACACCTTCCGGTTGCTCTTCGTGCTGTGGCTGCCGCCGACCGGGGAGCCGGCCGCGCATGACGCCGAACACGCCGCCCACCATGGCGGCGGCCACGGCGCGGGCGGCTATTGGGCCATGGTGGTCCCGCTCGTGATCCTGGCCGGCGTCACCCTGCTGCTGGGCTTTGGCGAGCGCGGCCTGGCCGCGCACCTCATGGGCGGCCGGCCGGTGGAGATTCCGCATTTCGCCTGGCTGCTGCCGGCGGCGCTGGCGTCGGTGGCCCTGGGCCTGGCCCTGGCCTGGTGGGAGTTCGGCCGCGCCGGCGCGCCAAGGGTGGGCTGGGCCGAGCGTTGGCCGGCCCTGGCCCGGCTCTTCGCCCAGCGCTGGCATCTGGACCGGCTCTACCGGCTGCTGCTGGACTACGTGGTCTACGGCCTGTTCAGCCGCTTGTTCACCCTGAACGACCGCCGGGTGGTGGATGGCGGCATCGACGGCTTCTGCCGGGCCACCGTGGGCCTGGGCTGGCTGCTCAGCTTCGTGCAGAGCGGGCTATTGCAATACAACCTCTTCACCATGGTCCTGGTCATGGCCCTGGTGGGCCTGTACTTCCTGCTGGCGTGAGGGAGCGCTGATGGCGGCTGGCTTTCCATATCTCTCGGCCATCCTGCTGACACCGGGCCTGGGCCTGCTGGTCATCCTGTTTTTGCCCAGAAACCGCGACGACCTGGTGCGCTGGGTGTCTCTCGTCAGCGCCGGCGTCTGCCTGTTGCTCACGCTCCAGCTATACGCAGCCTATGACCAAACGGCGGCGGGCCTGCAATTCGTGGAGCGCTTCGCCTGGGCGCCCAGCCTGGGCATCTGGTGGTTCTTGGCCGTGGACGGCATCAGCCTGCCCTTGGTGCTCTTGACCAGCATCGTGTTCTTCACCGGGGTCTGGACCATGTGGGACCTCGCCCACCGGGTCAAGGAGTTCTTCGCCCTGATGCTCCTGATGGTGTTGGGGGTCTACGGCGTTTTCATGGCCCTGGACCTTTTTTGGCTCTTCGTGTTCTACGACGTGAGCCTCTTTCCCATGTACCCCCTCATCGCCATCTGGGGCTCCACCCGCAAGGAATACGGCGCGCTCAAGCTCACCCTCTACCTGCTGGCCGGCTCGGCCCTGATCCTGCCCGGCATCCTCTATGTCTACTACCAGAGCGGCCTGTTCACTTTCGACCTGGTTCAGATCGCCCAGGCCGGCCTGCCGCCGCAGGTGCAAAGCCTGGGCTTTTTGCTCTTCCTCTTCGGCTTCGGGGTGCTGGCCGGCCTGTGGCCCTTCCATACCTGGTCGCCGGTGGGCCACGTGGCCGCGCCCACGGCGGTGAGCATGATCCACGCCGGGGTGCTGATGAAGCTGGGGGCCTACGGCGTGCTCCGGGTGGGCATGTACCTCTGCCCCCAGGGCTTGGTGGAGTGGTCGCCGCTCTTTGCCCTTCTGGCCACGGTGGGCATCGTCTACGGGGCCTGCGTGGGCCTGGCCCAGACCGATTTGAAGTACGTCATCGGCTACAGTTCGGTCAGCCACATGGGCCTGGTCAGCCTGGGGTTGGCCACCGGCAGCCTGGGCGGGGTGGGCGGCGCGGTCTTCCAGATGTTTGCTCACGGGGTGATGACGGCCCTGTTCTTCTCCAGCGTGGGGCATATCTACGACCGCACCCACACCAAGCTGATCCCGGAGTTGGGTGGCATGGCCAAGGTGATGCCCCGCGCCTCGTTCTTTTTCATCCTGGCCGCCCTGGCCGGCATCGGCGTGCCCTGCCTGGCCAGCTTCTGGGCCGAGCTGCTGGTCTTCATCAGCGGGGTGCGGGCCTATCCGGCGCTGGGCGCGCTGGCGGCGTCGGGCCTGGTGATAAGCGCCCTGTTCATGCTGCGGGTGGTGCAGAAAACCTTCTACGGCCAGCGCAATGAACGGTTTTCCCACGCTGCGGACATGACCGCGGCCATGGCGGCGCCCAGGGCCATGCTGGCCGGCGTGATCATCCTGTTCGGGCTGGCGCCGCGCCTGGCCCTGGATCTCATCAACACCGGCGTCGCGCCCCTGGTGGCGCTGTTCAGGTGAGCATGGAAGAGTTGCGCCTATTCCTGCCCGAACTTGCCTACCTGCTCATGGCCCTGGTGCTGTTCTTCCTGTGCCTGGGCCGGGCGGGCGGGCGGGTCCACGCCTGGGCCTTCTGGTTGGCAGGGCTGGGCGTGGCCGCGGCCCTGGCCGGGCTCACGGCCCAGGGATCGCTTTTCTTCGACGCCTACCGGGTCGATCTGTTCAGCCAGGTTTTCAAGCTGGTGCTGGCCGTGGCCTGCTTCCTGGTCATCGGCGTCTGCGGAGAACTCCCCGGAGTGGAGAGCCGCTACCACCCGGAGTTCTTCCTGTTCCTCGTCACCTGCACCCTGGGCATGATGCTGCTGGTCAGCGCGGTGGAGCTGATGACCATCTACGTGGCGCTGGAGCTGAGCAGCTTCTCGCTCTACATCCTGGTGCCGCTGCGCAGCGGCGACAACATAGACGTGGAGGCGGGCGTCAAGTACCTGTTCATCGGCGTCACCGCCTCCTGCGTGATGCTTTTCGGCATGAGCTACGTCTTCGGAGCCGCTCACTCCACCTACCTGACCGAGATCGTGCAAAGCCTGCCGCTGCTGATCCACCAGCCCGGCGCGGTCATCGGTCTGCTGCTGATGCTGTCGGGCTTCTTCTTCAAGCTGGCCGTTTTCCCCTTCCACTTCTGGGCCCCGGACGTCTACCAGGGCGCGGCCAACCAGGTGACCACCTACATCGCCACCGCCAGCAAGGCCGCCGCCGTGGCCCTGTTGATCCGGCTGACCGCGCTCACCGCCGGCACCAGCCTCTACCTGCTCTACGTGCTGATGGCCCTGTGCGTGGTCAGCATGAGCCTGGGCAACCTGGTGGCCATCGTGCAAAAGGACCTGAAGCGCATGCTGGCCTACAGCTCGGTGGCCCACGCCGGCTATGTCCTGATGGGCGTGCTGACCATGAGCCGGCTGGGCTACAGCGCGGCCATCTTCTACAGCATCGCCTACATGGTCATGAACTTCGCCGCCTTCATGGTGGTGGTCAAGCTGGCCAGCCGGGGCCAGGACCTGAAGATCGGCGACCTGGCCGGACTGCACCAGCGCCAGCCGCTCTTGGCCCTCACCCTGCTCCTGGCCCTTTTCTCCCTGGCCGGCATCCCGCCCACGGCGGGCTTCACCGGCAAGTTCCTGGTCTTCATGGCCGCGATGCAGGAGGGCCACTTCTGGCTGGTGCTGGTGGGCATGATCAACGCCACCGTGAGCCTCTACTACTACCTGATGGTAATCAAGGCGGCCTACCTGCTGCCGCCGGGGGGCAAGGCCCCGGCGGTGATCCTGTCGCCGCCGGCCAAGGCCCTCAACTACGCCATCATCGCGGGTTTGGTATATCTGGGCGTGCATCCGCAGCCGGTGCTGGCCCTGGCCGAGGACGCGGTCAGGCAGCTCTTGGGAGGAGGGTAGGCCGTGGCGCGCGTGCTGGCCAAGCCGCCCCCCCTCCTGGGGCCCCGGACCTTCACCGTCTGCCGCCACGCCCTTTGCCGGCGGGGCGCGGCCGAACTGGCCGCCGGGCTGGCGCGAGAGGCCGTCCAGCGGGGCCTGGAGATCAAGGTCGAGGCCGCCCTCACCCTCTGCCGGGGCGAGTGCGCCAGCGGGCCGTTCCTGGGCCTGCCGGAGCTGGGCCTTTACTATGCCGGGCTGACGCCGGAGGATGCGGCCCTGGTGGCGGTCGAGACCGCCCAGGCCGGCCGCCTCATCCATCCCCGGCTCTGGCTCAATCCCACCTGGGTCATGGACAGCCGCTTGATCTGGCTGGATCACGAGGAAGTGCTGGTGGGCATGACCGGCTCCCTTTGCTTGGTCGGGCTGGCCGCCTACTATTTCCGTTTCAACGTCCGCGAAAGCTGCGGCAAGTGCTTCCCCTGCCGCTTGGGCGCGCCGCGGGTGGAGCGGCTCCTGCGCCGGCTGATGCGGGGCGGGGCCAAGGAGGCCGAGCTGGCCGAGCTGGAGGAGACGGCTTTGGCCATGGCGGCGGCCGGCTATTGCCATTTCGCCGGCCGCATCACCGCCCCGCTGCGCCTGGCCCTGGCGCTGCGGCGCGAGGAGTTCGCGCGCCACCTGGAGGGTGGCTGCGCCAAGGGCGAGGTCCACCTGGGCTGAGGAAGGCGGAAGATGGCCGAGGACCGGGTGCAATTGGTGATCGACGGCCGGAGCGTGGAGGCCAGGCCGGGGGCGAGCATCCTGGAGGCGGCGGTGGCGGCCGGGGTGGGCCTGCCCATGCTCTGCCACAGCCGCAAGCTGCCCGTGGCCGAGGCCTGCCGGCTGTGCGTGGTGGAGGTGGCCGGCCAGCCGCGGCCGCTGGCCGCCTGCGCCACCCCGGTGACCCAAGGCATGGTGGTGGCCAGCGACACCCCGGCCCTGGCCCAGGCCCGGCGCGCGGTCCTGGGGCTGGTCTTTCAGGACCACTATGGCGACTGCCTGCCGCCCTGCAACCAGCGCTGCCCCGCCAACATCGACATCCAGGGCTATATCGCCCTCATCGCCCGCGGCCAATATCTGGAGGCCGCCCGCCTCATCCGCCAGACCAATCCCCTGCCGCTCACCTGCGGCCGGGTCTGCCCCCATCCCTGCGAGGCTCAGTGCCGGCGGGGCCGGGTGGACCAGCCAATCAACATCAACCACCTCAAGCGCTTTGCCAGCGACATCGCCTACCGCGACCTGGACGCGCTGAACCCGCCCCGCGCCGCCGCCAGCGGCCGGCGGGTGGCCATCGTGGGCGGCGGGCCGGCCGGGCTCACCGCCGCCTACTACCTGGCGCAGAAGGGCCACGACCCGGTGATCTTCGAGGCCATGCCCCAGTTGGGCGGCATGCTGCGCTACGGCATCCCGGAATACCGCCTGCCCAAGGCGGTCCTGGACCGCGAGATCGAGGCCATCCTGCGCATGGGGGTCCAGGCGCGCCTGGGCCAGGCCTGGGGGCGCGACTTCATGCTGGCCGACCTCTTGGCAGGCGGCTACGAGGCGGTCTTCCTGGGCGCGGGCGCCTGGCAGAACCGCCGCCTGGAGCTTGACGGCGAGGAGGCCGCCGGCGTCTGGCCGGGCACGGTCTTTCTGAATCGCGTGAACCAGGGCCAGGCGGTGGAGCTGGGCCAGCGGGTGGCGGTGATCGGCGGCGGCAACACGGCCATGGACTGCGCCCGCACCGCGCTCAGACTGGGGGCGGAGGCGGTGACCATCTACTACCGCCGCACGCGCAAGGAGATGCCGGCCCAGGCCAGCGAGGTGGACGAGGCCATCCGCGAGGGGGTGGAGATCCTGGCCTGCACCGCGCCGGTGGGCCTCATCGTCAGCGCTGGCCGCCTGGTCGGCATGCGCTACGTGGGCATGGAGCTGTGCGAGCTGGACGCATCGGGCCGGGCCGCGCCCAAGCCCATCGCCGGCTCGGAGCAGGAGGCGGCCCTGGACAGCATCCTGGTGGCCATCGGCCAGCAGGTGGACCCGGACCTGCTGGCCCAGGACCCCCTGGCGGCCGGGCTGAAGCGGACCCGCTGGGGAACGCTGGAAGCCAGGTATCAGACCGGCCAGACCAGCCACGAGCGCGTCTTCGCCGGCGGGGATATGGCCAGCGGGCCGGCCACGGTGGTGGAGGCCATCGGCGCGGCCCGGCGGGCGGCCCTGGCCATGGATCGCTGGCTGCGCGGCCGCGCCCTGGAGCCCCGGCGCGAATTCGTGTTTTCCAAGGGCACCTTGCAGGAGGTGCACCAGTCCAACTTCGAACGCCGGCCTTTCCGGCCCCGGCAGCGGATGCCGGAGCTGGAGCCCCATGAACGGCGGCGCAATTTCCGCGAGGTGGAGCTGGGCCTGGACGAGGACCAGGCGCGGGTCGAGGCCCTGCGCTGCCTGAGCTGCGGCTGCCTGGCCCGCGAGGACTGCCGCCTGCGCCAGGTGGCCGCGCAGATCGGCTGGCGCGACCTGGTTACCCAGACCGAGCCCCCCCAGCCCTATCAGGTCCTGGACGACCATCCCCACATCCTCATCGACGACAACAAGTGCGTGGTCTGCCGCACCTGTGAGCGGGCCTGCGCCGACTATCACGGTCGGTTCGCGGTCACGGTGGGCCTGGAGCCCATCGTCGATCCGGGCGAGCTGCGTCGCCACGCCACCCGCATCAACCAGCGCTGCGACTCCTGCGGCCTGTGCGTGGAGCTCTGCCCCACCGGGGCCTTGAGCGCCAAGTCGGCCTGGGCCAAGCCCGGCCCCTTCCCTCTTGCCTGGCGGCCCGCCGTCTGCAACCTCTGCCCCCTGGGCTGCCGGCTGCGTCTGGGGTGCGTGGGCGACCATCCCGACCAGGCCCTGGCCGCCCAGGCCGAGCCCAGCCACGGCCATCTCTGCCGGCGGGGCCGCTTCGAGCTGCCCGCCCTGCCCGACGACCCCCGCCGCCTGACCGCGCCTCTCCTGCGCCGGGGCGGCGGGCTGGAGCCGGTTGGCTGGGACGAGGCCCTGGACGCGGCGGCGGCCGGCCTGGCCGCGCTCCGCGACCGCCACGGCGGCGAGGCCCTGGCCTGCCTCAGCTTTGGCCGCGGCAGCGACGAGGAGCTTTACGCCCTGGCCAAGCTGGCCCGCCTTGGCCTGGCCAGCAACGCCCTGGACCTGATCGACCCGGCCCGGCCGGATTCGACCAGCGGCATGCTCCTGGCCGAGAGCGGCGGCGACCTGCCCCTGCCGGACTACGCCGGCATCCCGGAGCAGGACCTGGTGGTGCTGGTGGGGCCGGAACTGAGTCAGGGTCTGCGCCTGCTGGAGCCGGCTCTGCACCGCCAGCGCGCGCGGGGGGGCCGGGTGCTGCTCCTGGCCCCGGCCGGCGACAGCCTGGCCGGCCGGGCCGACGTTCACCTGGACCTGGCTCCGGAGGCGGCCCTGGAGTGCCTGACCGACCTGCTGATGGGCCGGTCCGGACCGGAGGCGGCCGCGTCTTTGCTGGCCGGAGCGGGTCCGGTCCTGGTCCTGGCCGCGCACTGGGCCCTGTCCGCCGAACTGCGCGCGGCCTGGCTGAGCTGCCTTTCGGCCGTGGCCAACCACCGCGAGCGCAGTCTGCGCCTGGCCGTGGCGCCGTCCCTGCCCAACGCCGCCTGCGCCGGCCGGGTGGGGCTGACGCCCCTTCTGCTGCCCGGCCGCCGGCGCGGAGGGGCCAGGGAGCGGCGGGACCTGGGCGCTCTCTGGGGCCGGCCCCTGCCCGCCGGGCCGGGCCGCTTCGCCCCCCAGATATTGACCGGGCTGGAGGATGGCTCCATCCGGGGCCTGGTGCTGCACGCCGGCCTGCACCCGGTGGAGGATGATTACACCCACCCCCGCTTGGCGGAGGCCTTGGACCGGGCCGAGTTCCGGGTGGTGCTGGCCAGTTTCCCGGAGCCGGCCTGCGCCGCGGCCGACGTGGTGCTGCCCTGGCCCCTGGGCCTGGAGACGGCAGGCGCCTTCACCTGCGGGGCGGGGGTGAGCCGGGCGGTGGAGCCGGCGCTGCCCCTGCGCCCCGGTCTGCGGCCGGGCTGGCGGGTGGCGGCGGAGCTGTTGCGCCGGCTGGGCGGGCCGGAGCCCGCCGCCGACCTGGAGCAACTGCGCCGCGAGATGGCGGCGGCGCAAGGAGGCGGCCATGCCGGTTGATATCCGCGACAGCCGCGCCTGGGCTCAGGAGCGGCTGGCCAAGGCCAACACCATCTACGAACCGGACCAGACGCCCTGGTTCGGGCAACTGGCCGAGTTCGCGGCCTGGCTGATGGAGATGGCCCTGCTGCTCTGGCTGGCCCTGGCCTGCTGGGGGCCGGCCTGAACATCCCCGGCAATTTGGGCTTGGCCACCGGGCCGGGCTGGGTTACAAAGGGTGCGTCGACGCCCCGGACCCACCAGCCCGCGGAGGCCCATGCCCGAAACCCGACCGCTTTGCGTGGACCTGGACGGCACCCTGGTGCTCAAGGACACCACCGGCATCTGCTTCGGCCTGCTGCTGCGCCGGAGCCGCTGGCACTACCTCTCGGTTCTCATGTGGCTGGTGAAGGGCCGGGCCCACGCCAAGCAGGAGATCGCCCGGCGGGTGGAGCTGGACCCGGCCCGCCTGCGCTACCATCGCCGTTTCCTGGAATTTTTGCGCCGCGAACGCGCCCAGGGCCGCCAGCTGGTGCTGGCCACCGGCAGCGACCAGATCATCGCCGCGCGAGTGGCCGGCCACCTGGGGCTTTTCCATATGGTGCTGGCCAGCGACGGCGTCACCAACCTAACCGCCGGGCGCAAGGCGCGGGCCTTGGTGGAGCGCTTTGGGGCCGGCGGCTTCGATTATGCCGGCAACCACCGCAAGGATCTGCCGGTCTGGCGCAAGGCGGGGCTGGCCATCCTGGTCAACGCCCCCCGGCGGCTCCAGGCCCGCGTGCGGAGCGAGGGCATCAACCATCTGGTTTTCCAGGACGATTAGCCAGCGACTCGACCGAAAAATATTATGGTGCCAGCCAAAAAACTAATGGACAGGGGCCTGGGCCGGCCGCATACTGATAACAAGGGAGGCGGACGATACGAGACCCGCAACGGAGTGATCGAATCGTTTAGCGTTTAGGCTGGGATTACAGGCTGCGGCGCGACGTGCGCGGGCGGCCGGATCAAGACCCTGGGACCAGAACCTTTAACCGCCTCCCTCAGGCCGGCCCCCGTGGGCCGGCCTTCAAACTGTAGCTGGACAGAAAAGGCTCTTCTAAGAACAGGCCCCTGACTGCGCAAGGGCCTGCCCGACCCAGCCGATCGCCTCGCGAACCTGGCCAAACGCAAAAAAGCAACACCAGGCGAGCCGCTGGTTGTTTTCGACCCTTGAAAGGACTGCGACGATGAATAATTTTGCCCGGCAAGACGCGGCGTACAAAGGCTCGTTGAGCGAGGGTGATAGTTTTTTGGATCCACCTTGGGCCGTTATGGTTGAAAGAGAAGGTCAGTGATGAATATCCTCCTGGTTTACCCCCAGAGCCCAGAGACTTTTTGGAGCTTCAAGCACGCCCTCAAGTTCATCGCCAAAAAGGCGCTGCACCCACCCCTCGGCCTGATGACCGTGGCGGCCATGCTGCCTGAATCGTGGGATAAAAAGCTGATTGACGAGAACGTGGAGCCCCTGCTGGACGCGCATCTGGAGTGGGCGGACTACGTGTTCATCAGCGCCATGGCCATCCAAAGAAAGAGCGTGAACCGGGTGGTGGAGCGCTGCCGCGCAATGGGGGTCAAGGTGGTGGCCGGAGGGCCGTTGTTCACCACCTGCCACCACGAGTTCAGCGGGATCGACCATTTCGTGCTGGGCGAGGCCGAGATCACCTTGCCCAGGTTCTTGCGTGACTTGGAGTTGGGACGGCCCCAGGCCGTCTACGCCACGGACCAGGCCCCCGACCTGAGCCAGACCCCGCCGCCCATGTGGAGCTTGATTAAGCTCAAGCGATACGCCTCCATGAGCATCCAGTATTCGCGTGGCTGCCCCTACCAATGCGAATTCTGCGACATAACCACCCTTTTCGGGCGCAAGGTGCGCACCAAGGGCGTGGCGCAGCTTCTGGCCGAGTTCGACAGTCTTTACGCCGCGGGTTGGCGGGGCGGCCTGTTCGTAGTCGACGACAACTTCATCGGTAGCAAGGCCAAACTGAAAAAAGAGGTTCTGCCGGCCATCATCCAATGGATGCGCAGGCACAAGCACCCTTTCAGCCTGTCCACCGAGGCGTCGATAGACCTGAGTGACGACGACGAACTGATGACCATGATGGTGCAGGCCGGGTTTGAGGGAGTGTTCGTGGGCATTGAAACTCCCAGCGAGGAGAGCTTGGCCGAGTGCAGCAAGCTGCAAAACCGCAACCGCGACCTGGTGGCCTGTGTCAAGAAGATACAGAGTTACGGCATGGAGGTGCGCGGCGGATTCATCGTTGGCTTCGACCATGATTCATCGTCGGTTTTCGACAAGCAGATCGAGCTGATCCAGAACAGCCGGATCATCACGGCCATGGTGGGGCTGCTCAACGCTCCCCGTGGCAGCCAGCTCTACCAGCGCATTGTCCGGGAAGGCCGGCTGCTTAGTGAGGTCACCGGCGACAACACCGATTTGTCCACCAACGTCGAACCCAAGATGGGCCTGGAGGCCCTGTCCCAGGGCTACCGCCGGATCATTAGCGGCATCTATTCCCCCAAGCCCTACTACGATCGGGTGCGGGCCTACCTTGCTGAGTACAACGACAGGAAAATCAAAAGTTTTCACTTTCATGCCGGCTACTTGCGCCTGCATTGCGGCTATGCCTGGGCCTTTTTTAGATCATTGCTTCTTTTGGGCGTCAAGGACCGGGGGCGCCTCCACTATTGGAAGTTGATCCTCTGGTCCCTGTTCCGGCGGCCCCAGCTCTTTCCCATGGCCGTGACCTTCGCCATATATGGATTTCACTTCCGCAAGGTGTTTAATGCCTGCCTGTAGCCCCTAAAAACGCCTTGTCAAGCGTGGGGCGGCAAACAAACGGCTAGGAGGTGTCGGGCCGGATCGGAAGAAAATGCGTCGGCCACCGGACGCGGGCAAGGAATGAAGCCGGCTCGCTTGTCGGGTCATCCAAGCGCGTAAGAATGAGGGCCTCCTCATGGACAGCCATCACGCCGCCGAAAGCGAGCATGCCCGCCGCCCCGCCTGGCCGCGCCGGGCCTTGATCGTATTGGCCGGCCTGGCCGGGCTGGGCTTGCTGGGCCTGGCCGCGGTCCACCTCCTGCTGCTCAGCTATGACTATGACGCCTTCAAGCCCCGGCTGGCCGCGGCGGTGCGCGAGGCCACCGGCCGCGAACTGACCCTGGGCGGCCGCCTGGGCCTGGCGGTTTCGGCCACGCCCCGACTGGAGGTGGACAACCTCTCCCTGAGCAATCCCGCCTGGTGCAGCCAGCCGGTGATGTTCGCCGCCCGCCGCGCCCTGGTGGAGGTGGATCTGTGGCCGCTGTTGTGGCAGCGGCGGTTGGTGGTGCGGCGCCTCGGCCTGGAAGGCCTGGAGCTGAACCTGGAGCGCGACCCCCAGGGCCGCACCAACCTGGCATTCGACCCGCCGGCCTCGGCCGAGCCGTCGGCCCCGGCCGCGGCCGGCGGAGAGGCCGGTGAAGCCAGCGCCTTGCGGCTCAGCTTCCAGTCTGTGGAGGTGGCGGGAGCTAAGCTGCGCTGGCGCGACCAAGTCCAGGCCATACGGGTAGAGCTGGAGGTGGAAAGCCTCAAGCTCGACCAGGCCGGCGAGGGCCAGGCCCTGCGTTTGCAGGCCGCCGGCGGCCAGGACAACCGCCCCTGGCGGGTGGCGGCCGATCTGGCCGGAGCCGGGCCGGGGGGCGCGAGACCGCTTCGGCTGGAGCTGGCCTGGGGCGAGGCCAGTCTGAACGCCGCCGGCCAGGTGGGCGACCCGGCCGGGCTGAAGGGGCTCGATCTCCAGGTGGACCTTCATTTGCCCGACCCGGCGGCGCTGGGCCTGGGCGGGCCGCCGGGGCCATGGCGGCTCCAAGGCCGCCTGCGCGACCCGGCCGCCGGAACCTGGCGGCTGGACTCCTGCCGGGTCGAGGCCGGCGGCAGCGACCTCCAGGGCTGGGTGGAATTCGTCTCCGGGAACCCGCGCCCCCGGCTGAGCGCCGAGTTGCGGGCGGCCAAGCTTGACCTGGGCAACTGGCGTTCGGGGCCGGCCCTGGCCGCGTCCGGCGGCCAGCCAACCGGACAAGGCACGGCATTCGCCGAAAGCCAGACCAGGGTTTTTCCGGCCGGGCCGCTGCCCCTGGCCTGGCTGGACAAGCTGGACATCCAACTGGCCCTCAAGGCGGCCCATTTCCAGGCGCCGGGCCTGGACTGGCAGGAGTTGGAGCTGAACCTGGGCCTGGCCGGCGGCCGCCTGGAGCTGCATCCCCTGCGGGCCATCTGGAGCGGCGGGCAACTGACGCTCAGGCTGGGCCTGGCCCCGGCCGACAATGGTCACGCCGCCGATCTGGAGCTTGGCCTGCGCGGCAGCCAGCTGGGTCCCATCCTGCGCCAGGCCGGAGTGCGCGAGGCCATGGAAGGCGAGCTGGAGGCGGGGGCCGCCCTGCGCGGCCAGGGCGATTCCGTGGCCGGGATCATGGCCAGCCTGAGCGGCAAGATCTGGCAGGTGCTGCGCCGGGGGAAGCTGCATCAGCGCTTCCTGGCCATCCTGGGCGCGGACTTGGCCGGCGGACTCGCCAGCGTCCTGGGCGGGCTCTTTGGCGGCCGCGACTACAGCGAGGTCAACTGCCTGATCCTGGGCCTGGTGGCCAAGGACGGCCTGGCCGCCACCACCGCTCTGGCCCTGGACAGCGAACGGGTGGTCATGCTGGGTCGCGGCCAGCTCGATCTGCGGACCGAGCGGCTGGAGGTGGCCTTCAACCCTCAAGCCAAGGGCGGGCTGACCTCGCCCGGCGGGGTGGGTCTCAACCTGAGCGAGCTGGCCAAGCCCTTCAAGCTGACCGGGGCCCTGGCCCATCCGCGCCTGAGCCTGGACGCGGCCGAGGCCTTGGCCACCCTGGGCAAGAGCCTGGGCGGGATGTTTTTGCTGGGGCCGGCCGGCCTGGCCGCCGGCCTGGCCAGCGCCGGCGGCGAGCCCAGCGGCCTGTGCCAGGACGCCTTGGCCGCGGCTCGCAGGGGCGAGGTCTACCAACCCAAGGGCGGAGTGGGCGAACCGGTGAAGAAGATCGGCGATGGCATCGGCGGGGCCATCGAGAAACTTTTCGGACGCTGAGCTTAGGCCCCGCCCAGGCCGCCCAGGCCGGGCAGGGGCGGCAGGGCGCGGGCCAGGCGAATGGCCAGGCCGGGGTCCAGCCCCGGCAGCAGGCGGGCCAGGCCGGCGGTCAGGGCGGCCGCGTCGCGGTCGGCGGCGATGACGGCCAGGCGGGCGCGCCCCACCAGGGCGGCGGCCGGACCCCGGCGCGAGAGGTCGGCCGGGCCGGTGGCGCTGACCAGGATGGCCTGGCCCTGGCTGTCCTGGCCTTGGAGCTTGACATGGCCCAGGCCGCCGGCGCCCAGCAGGCCCGCCACCAGCGCCGCCACCAGGGATTCGGCCTCGCCGGCCGGCAGCCCGGCCTCCGGCAGATCCAGCTCCAGGCTCAGCGACGCACCCGGCGCGGGCGGCTCGCCCTGGGGCCGGGGCGTGGCCGCCGGCCCGCCCAGCAGGCCTTCCAGGGCCAGGGCCGCGTCACCGGCCGCGGCCAGCAGGTCGGCCTCGATCCGGCGGGCGGCGGGGTTGATGCCGGCCACGGCCGCCGCCACCGCCGCCCGGCCGGCCGCGTCCACCAGGTCGGTCTTGGTGATGACCACCGCCTGGGCCGGCGCGACCTGGGCCTTGGCCAGCTTGGGCAGGCCCTTCAGCAGCGTCGCGAAGCGGGTGGCGTCGGCCAGGGCCACGGCCTGGATGACCAGCCCCGGCCGGTCGGCGGGCAGGTTGGCCAATAGCTGGTCCAGGGCCGCCACGCCGGTGGGCTCAAGGAAGATCACTTCGTATTGGGCCGCGTCCAGCAGGGCCAGGAGCTGGTCCAGGATGCGGCCCAGGCCGTCGCAGCAGGCGCAGCCGCCCAGGACGTGGCGCACGAAGAGGCCTTGGCCGCGCAGGAAGGCGTCGTCCACCCCCACCCGGCCGGCCTCGTTCTCCAGCACCGCCACCCGCGTTGCGCGCGTCAAGAGCAGCCGGGCCCAGGCCAAGAGCAAGCTGGTCTTGCCCGCGCCCAGGAAGCCGCCGATAACGATGAGGCGGGTGGGGTGAGTCACGGCCGCGGCTCCGGGAAGAACATGCCCTCCACGAAGGCTTCCGGGAACTCCGGCAAGGCGGCCAGCTCAAGATATTCCATGGCCTGGGCGATGGCCTTGGCCCGCGCGCGCTGGCCGCGGTTGAGCAGGGCCAGGATGGCCCCGCCGCCGGCGGCGTTGCCCACTCCGCGCACGTTCATCAAGCCCACGTCCGGGAAAAGCCCGATGGCCAGGGCCGCGGCCGGGTCCAGGTAGTTGCCGAAGGCCCCGGCCAAGAGCACCCGCGCGGGCTTTTCCAGCCCCAGCCGGTCCAGCATGATGCGCACCCCGGCCGCCACCGCGCCCTTGGCCAACTGCACCTCGGCCAGGTCCTTGGCGCTCAGGCAGAGGTCGCGGCCGTGGGCGGTCTCGGCCGCCCAGGCCAGCACGAACTCCAGGCCCTCCTGGCCCTGGCGCAGGCGGGGATGGTCGCGGTCGGGGTCGAAGCCGCCGGAGGGCGGGATCAGGCCGGCGGCGACCAGGGCGGCCACCGCGCTGACGATGCCCGATCCGCACAGCCCCAGCGGCCTGCCGCCGCCGATGACCGACAGCGTGGGCTCCAGGCTGGCCGGGTCCAGGCGCACCTGGTCCACCGCGCCCGGCGCGCCGCGCATGCCTTGGCCGATGTGCCCGCCCTCGAAGGCCGGGCCGGCGGCGGTGGAGCAGCAGAGCATGCGCCCCGGGGCGGCCAGGATCATTTCGCCGTTGGTGCCCAGATCCAGGATCAGGGTGGGCTCGCTCACCCGGTCGGCGGCCACGGCCAGGGCCACGGCCACGGTGTCCGCGCCCACGAAGCCGGCCTTGACCGGCAGGACGTGCAGGTTGGCCAGGGAGTGGAAGCCCAGGCCCAGTTCGGCCGCCGGGATGTCCAGGGCCGCGCCGGCCACCGGCGCATACGGCGCGCTGGCCAGGCCGGCCGGATCCAGGCCGAGGAAAAGATGGTGCATGGCGGTGTTGCCCACCAGGACGCATTCCAGGATGCGGCCGGACTCAAACCCGGCCTCTCGGCAGGCGGCGGCGGTCAGGGCGTTGACGCACTCGACGGCCTGGCCGCCCAGGCTGGCCAAGGCCTCGGCCCCTAGGCCGGCCTGGGCGATGCGGCTGATGACGTCATCGCCCGCCGCCACCTGGGGGTTCATGGCCGCCTTCACCGCCAGCACCCGGCCGTCGGCCAGGTCGCAGAGATAGGCCACCACGGTGGTGGTGCCCAGGTCCACGGCCAGGCCCAGGACGGGAGGGGCGGGGTCGGGCGACACCTCCAGCAGGCGCCGGTCTTGCCAGAGGGCGGCCGCCACCCGGCCCTGGGCGGCGGCCAGGGCGGCCGGCAGAGAGCGCAGCACGGCCAGGGGCAGATCGGGTTCGGGCCGGCCTGTGATGGGGGCCAGGGCCGCGGCCAGGCGCTCGCGGCCGGCCACGATGTGATCGAGCTCCGGGGCGGGGACCTCCACCTGGTGCTGGCGCACGGCCGGCTCCAGCTCCACGTCCAGCTCCGCCCCGGCGGTGAGGATGACCTGGTGGCGACGCAGGCTATCCGGGGGCACCCAGACCGGGCCGCCCTGGGGCAGGCTGGTGCGGCAGGCCAGCCGCCAGCCCTCGGCCACGGCCGGACCCAGCAGGCGCAGCTCCTCAGGGGTGGCCGGGGCGGGGTGGGAAGGGCGCACCCGGCAGCGGCCGCAGAGCCCCTTGCCGCCGCAGGTGGCCTCCAGGCCCAGATCCAGATCCTGGGCGGCCTGCAAGAGGGTTTGCCCCGGCCGGGCCTGGGCGCGGCGACCCATGGGCTGGAAGACGATGGCGGCGGACATCAGACGGACTCCCCAGTGTGAGAGTGCTGCACGGGGCGTCTTGCCCCGTGCAGCTTCGGCTTGGCAAAAGTGTGATTTTGCCAAGCCTCTCAAATTGCTCGCCTAAAATGGCTCGCAATTTGGCGGGCCATCCTTGGGGGTCCCCAAGCAAACGAAGTTTGCTTGGGGTGAATCCTTGGCCCGCGTCGGCTGCTGCATGAGCGCAGATGTTTTCCACGGTTTACACGCCAATTTAACAACTATTTTCATGTTTCACCGTGCAGCAGCCTCAGTGTGCGGGATGGGCAGGGGCCGGCGTTGGCAAGAATTATAGGCGTGGCCCGGCAAGGGAGCCAGGCAATCTTCCGCCGCCGGCAACGACGGTGTGGATGCAAGCTGCGGCCGGCGACGGAAGATTGCCTGGAGTGCAACGGCCGGCGCGGCCGGGGATGGGGGGATATCCCCAGCCGCGCCGGTCGCCGTTATTGGATGCCCATGAGATCCTTGGCCATGCGCACCGCGGCCACCGCGTCCGGGGCGTAGCCGTCGGCCTTGCACTCGTCCAGGACGTACTTGGGGGTCAGCGCCGCGCCGCCGCACATGATCTTCACCTTGCCGCCCAGTTCGCTTTCCTTGAGCGCGGCCACGGTGGATTTCACGTAGGGGTCGCCGGTGGTGAGCAGGCTGGAGAGCCCCACCACGTCGGCGTTGTGCTCCTTGGCCGCGGCCACGAACTTCTCGGCCGGCACGTTCTCGCCGATGTTGACGACCTTGAAGCCGGAGCTTTCCAGCATCAGGCAGACCAGGTTCTTGCCGATGTCGTGCAGGTCGCCGAAGACGGTGCCCATGACCACGGTGCCCAGCGTCTGGCCGCCGCCGGCGCTTTCCAGGGCCGGCTTGATGACGTCCACGCCGGCCTGCATGGCCCGCGCGGCGATCATCATCTCCGGCACGAAGATCTTTTTCTGCTCGAAGCGCTGACCCACCACCTTGAGGGCCTCGATCATGTAGTCGTTGATGAGCATCTGCGGGTCGGCTCCCCCGTCCAGCGCCTGCTTGACGAGGCTGACCACGTCGTTGCGCTTGCCCTTGATGACGGCTTCCTTCAAGGCTTCCAGATCGGCCATGGCTGAGACTCCTTTGTTCACGTGCGACGGCCGGCAAAGACGGCCGCGGTCTTCGGGTTGCGGGGCCTAGTCCTCGGAGTTGATCTCCCGATAGGCCGTGATGTAGTTCATGGCGAACTCGTCCTTGCCCAGCATCAGGTCGGCGATGAGCAGGGCGCGGCGGATCTCCCAGACCGTGGGGTCGGTGATGGGGCAGTTGCAGCCGTTCATCACCGCCATGGCCAGGAAGACGGCGTTGACCGCGACCCGGTCGGGCAGGCCGAAGCTGATGTTGCTGGCCCCGGAGGTCTGGTTGACGCCCAGCTTGTCGCGGATGGCGGCCATGGCGGTCAAGGCGGACAGGCCGGCCTGGTCGTCGGCGGCCACGCTCATGGCCAGGGGGTCCACCACGATGTCCTCGGCCGGGATGCCCAGTTTGGCCGCCTCGTTGATGATGCGCTCGGCGATGGCCAGGCGGGTGGGCACGTCGCGGGGGATGCCGTTGTCGTCCATGGTCAGGGCCACCACCGCGGCCTTGTGCCGGGCCACCAGGGGCAGCACTTCCTTGAGTTTGGCCTCCTCGCCGTTGACCGAGTTGACCAGGGCCTTGCCCTGATACACGGCCAAGCCGGCCTCCAGGGCTTTGGGCGAGGCCGAGTCCAGGCACAGCGGCACGTCGGTGACGGCCGAAACCGCCTTGATGGCCTCGACCATCAGGGCCGGCTCGTCCAGGCCGGAGACTCCCACGTTGACATCCAGCACCTGGGCCCCGGCCGCCACCTGGCGGGTGGCCTCGGCCTGGATCAGCGACATGTCCCCGGCCTCCAGGGCCGCGGCCATCTTGCGCCGGCCGGTGGGGTTGATGCGCTCGCCGATCATCACCACCGGATTCTCCGGGGCGATGACGATCTTGCTCTTGCTGCTCCAGATAACGGTCTGCATGGCGTTGCCCCGTTTCTAGCTTATCTTGCCGAATTCCATGGCCGTGCGCCGCGCGGCGCGCACGTTGTCGTCCGGGGTGCCGTGGGTCAGCCCCACGGTGTCGATGGAGTAGTTGTTTAGCGGCGCGCCCTGGTCGATGGCGTCCTTGACCGCCGCCGCCACCTCGTCGGCGGCGCCGTTTTTCATCAGCACCGGGCTGATGCGGGCGTTGAAGGCCACGTCGGGCCCCAGGATGCGGCGGGCCGCGCCGAAGTCGGTGCCGAAGCCGGCCTCCATGAAGACCAGGTTGGGTATCTTGGCGTAGACCTCGGCCACCGGGTCCAGGCTGCCGCAGTGGTGCACCCCGAAGGGGTGGCAGGCCTGGGCCAGCCGGGTGTCGTAGGGCAGGCCGAACTCCTCGTAGGTGTCGCCGGATATCTGCTCCACGGTGCAGTTGGGGATGCAGAAAATCTTGGGGTCGGCCATGGGGGTCACATCCACCGCGCCGCTGCCGGTGATGGGATAGATCAGCTTCCACAGGTCGATGATGCAGTCGGTGCAAAAACTCAGCAGGCGATGGGCGAAGTCCGGGTCGTCGAAATAGTCGATGTAAAGGCTGTCGCCCCTGAGCTTCAGGGCCAGGTTCTGGACGCCGGTGGTGTTGATGTCGCCCACCACCTTGCCGTACTTGCCCTTGAGGTAGTCGATCTGGCCCAGCACGGTCTTCATGGGCTCGACGTTCATCAGATCGGGCTTGGTCAGCTTGTCGCAGTCTTCCTTGGATAGGTTCAGCGGCATGGCCCAGGGCAGGGCTTCTTCCTCATATACGATCTCGCAACCGAAGATGGCCGGCAGCATGACCATGCCGAAGGTGATGAGGGGGCGGGGCTGGGGGTTGGCGTTGCCCAGGCCCACGTCCCCGAAGCGCTCGTATAGGGCCTTGGCCATTTTGGCTTGGGTTTCAACCCGGTAGTCGGGGTTGAAATAATACTCGCGGCCATAGGCGATGCCGTAGTTCTTGTGCCACCAGTCGGGGTAGAACCCCACCCCCAATGGTATGTGTCGCTGCTCGGACATTGCGGGAACTCCTTTTCCGAACCTGAATCTTTGGCTGGCCGCGGCCGCTCCGGCCTGCCCGCCTGTTGTCTGGGTCCGGCCCGGCCCCCGCCCAGGGGCCGGACCGGACCTGGGTGAACCTAAAAAGAGTCGTCGTTCCAGACCGGTTCGCGCTTTTCCAAGAAGGCGCTGAAGCCCTCGGTGGCGTTGGCGCTGATGCCGGCCACGGCCATCATCTCCTTGGCGTAGTGGTAGGCCTGCCACTCGGTCATCTCGACCTGGGCGTAGTAGACCTGCTTGGACATGTAGATGCCGTACTTGCTGTTCTTGGCGATGGACTTGGCGAAGGCCCAGGCCTCCTCCTCCAGCTTGTCGTCGGGGAAGACCAGGTTGACCAGGCCGAACTCCTTGGCCTCCTGGGCCGAGTAGAGCTTGCCGGTCATCAGCATCTCCATGCACTTCTTCTGGCCCACGGCGCGGCTGACGGCCACGGTGGGGGTGGAGCAGTTGTAGGAGTAGACCATGCCGGTCATGCCGAACTGGGCCTTCTGCTCGCCGGCCACGATCAGATCGCAGGCGGCGGCCAGGTGGCATCCGGCGGCCATGGCGATGCCGTGGACCTGGGCGATGACGCACTGCGGGATGGTGCGCAGGGTATACATCAGGTTGAATGAGGTGTGGAACAGGCGGCGTATCTCCATCACCGGCCGGTTGAGTATCTCCAGGCGGTCGTGGCCGGCGCAGAAGATGGGGCCCGCGCCCTTGACCAAGATGACCTTGGCCGCGTGGCGCTTGGCCGCGTCCCTCAGGCAGGCGATCATCTCCTCCTCGGCAGCCAGCCCCAGGGCGTTGCGCTTGTCGGGCCGGTTGATGGTGAGGATGCCGATCTCTTCCTTCTCTTCGTAGATGATGAACTCGTAGCTCATGCCAATCTCCTTAAGCAAAGCGTGTGCCAGTTGACCACGCGGGGTGTGCTTTTTCGTGGCGGGAGGCGGCCGCGGCCCTCGATGGGCCGCAGGTCCGCCGCCCGCATCCTTACTTGCCAGCCATCACGAGGTTGGGCAGCCAGGTGGCCAGCCCCGGAGCGAAGTAGATCAGGATCAACGCCAGTATCTGGAGGAGAATGAAGGGCACGCAGCCCACGCAGATATCGTAGAGGCTCACCTCCGGGGGAGCGATGCCCTTGAGGTAGAAGATCGAGTAGGCGAACGGCGGGGTGATGTAGCTGATCTGCAAAGTGACGCAGAACATCACCGCGAACCAGTAGGGGTCCCACTTCATGGCCGCCACGATGGGCACGAAGATGGGAACCACCACCAGCAGGATGCCGATCCAGTCCATGAACATGCCCAGGATGAAGACGATGCCCAGCATGAGGATGAGCATCCAGACCGGGTCGCTGCCGGCGATGCTGAAAAGCCAGCGCTCGATCATGGCCCCGCCGCCCAGCTTGTTGAAGGTGCCCATGAACAGCTTGGCGCCCAGCACCAGCCACATGATGAAAGTGCTGATCTTCAGCGAGCTGTAGCAGGCCTGCTTGAGCATCTCGAAGCTGAACTTGCGGTAGCCGATGGTCATGATGATGGCGCCCAGGCTGCCCAGGGCCGCGGCCTCGGTGGGCGCGGCGAAACCCAGGAAGATGCCGCCCAGCACCAGCCCGATCAGGCCCATGGGCGGCACGCCGGCCACCAGCAGGATCTTGCCCACCTGGCCCCAGGTGTACTCGGACCGCTCCTCCCTGGAGATGGTGGGACCCTTGTCCGGCCAGATGAAGCACATGATGGCCATGTAGGCGATGTACATCAGGCCCATCACCACGCCGGGGAGCATGGCCGCGAAAAACAGCGAGCTGATGGCCACGCCGGCCACCGGGCCGTAGACGATGAGCATGATGCTGGGCGGGATGATGACGCCCAAGCCGCCGCCGGCGCAGATGGCGCCGGAGATGAGGCGCTTGTCATAGCCGTACTTGAGCATGGAGGGCATGGCGATGAGGCCGATGGCGATGACCGAGGCTCCGGCGATGCCGGTGCAGGCCGCGAACAGGATCGCGATGCCCATGGTGGCCAGCAAAAGCCCGCCCCGGATGGGGCCGAACAAGAGCCGCAGGCCCAGGTAGAGGCGGCCGGCGATGTCGGCCTTTTCCAGCACCACGCCCATGAAGACGAACAGCGGGATCGCCAACAACTCCCAACCGCTCATGACGCCGAAGATGCTCAGCGAGGCCTGATAGGAGGAGATGGCGGGGCCGAAGGCCAGGGCGCCCATCAGAATGCCCAGGCCGGCCATCATCCAGGCCACCGGCCAGCCCACCATGACGCCGCCCACCAGGATGATTATCATCCAGAGGGCCATCCATTCATTGGCGCTCATGACTGCTCCCCCTTGACGGCGGTGTTGACGTAGCGGATGAACTGGGCCACCTCCTGCAGGAGAAGCAGGGCGAAGGCCAAGGGCATCACCGCCTTGTAGTGGTAGATGGGGGGATGCCAGGCGCTGACTATCGAAACCTCCTTGGATTCCCAGGCCTGGAGGAAGTTGTCCCAGGTTGAATCGAGACAGAAATAGGTGAAGGGGAACATGATGGCCAGGAAGAAGATTATCTCCAAGACGGCCCGCACCCGCGGCGGGAACTTGGCGTAGAGCGCGTCCACGCGCACGTGGGTGTCGTGCTTCATGCAGAAGGCGCCGGCCAGCATGAAGTTAATGCCGTAGATCATGTAGTTGATGTCAAAGGCCCAGTCCGTGGACTGGCCGGTTAGAAAACGGGCGAACATGTCGATGATGACGGAGGCGGTCAGGGCCAGAAACAGCCACATCACCGTCTTGCCTACCCATTCGTTGAGGGCGTCCACCGCCCTGACATAGGATCCGAGAAACATGGACGGGCCTCCTGTTGCTGGGCAGGAGCCGGGCGGCGCTTGGCCGCCCGGCCCCGTCCGTGGCGGTTAACCGGCCGCTAGAGCAGCGACTTGATGAACTTCACGTACTTGCCGTAGTTATCCTCGGCGAAGAACTTGTCGTGCTCCTCCATGTAGGGCTTGAACTCGGCGTCCTGGGCGGCCTTGACCTTGTAGAACTCCAGGGCCTTCTCGTGGACGAACTTGCCCACGTCCATGGGGATGAGTGCGATCTGGGCCTTGAACTCGGTCTCGGCCCGCTTCATGGTCAGGAAGTCGGCGAACATGCACTCGGCGAAGGACCACTTCATGGACTCGAAGCAGGCCTCCTGGATCTGCTTCTGCAGATCGGGCGGCAGCTTGGCCCACTCCTTGGCGTTTACGAAGAACATCAGGTTGGAGGGGCTGCTGCTGTAGGGGTTGAAGTAGATGTACTTGGCCGCCGCGGCGAAGCCCAGCGGGATGTCGCCGAAGAAGTTGGCGAACTCGCAGCCGTCGATGACGCCGCGGTCCATGGCCGCCACCACCTCGCCGGCCGGCATGCCCACGACGCTGGCGCCCGCGGACTTGAACACGTCGCCGCGCACGCCCACCGAACGGATCTTCAGCTTCTGCAGGTCCTCGATGCTGTTGATGGGCTTGGTGGAGTAAAGGAAGGTCTCGGTGGACTGCATGGCCGAGGGCATCACCACCAGGCCGCCGAAGTGCTTGGCCACCAGGCCCTCAAGCTGCTTCCACACCTCGGTGCGGTAATCCTTGGTCTTGAGCACGTCCGGGGTGCCGTGGTAGAAGCCCATCTTCTCCACCGGCCCCAGGCCCGGAGCCGAGCAGTACATGCCGGTGGTCCAGCTGCGGCTCATGGCGTAACAGGTGCAGGCCAACCCGGCGGGCAGGATGCCCTTTTCCACGGCCTTCCAGATCTCGTAGCCAGGCACGATCTCGCCGTCGCTGTAACGCTCGAACTTGATGCGGCCCTTGGTCCAGGCCTCGATGAAGTCCAGGGTTCTCATTTGCAGGTAGTGCAGGCCGCTGCTGCGCGGCCAGCCCGACTGCACCTTCCAGACGAACTCCGGCTTGTTCTCCTGCCAAGCCGCCATGGCGGGCGCGGCCACGCACAGAGCCATGACCAAAGCCGCCCCCAGCGCCACCAATTTCACTCTAGAACGCATGAACTCTCCTCCTTTGCGGTGATGGCTCCGGCCCGGCCGCCGTCCCCCGACGGCGGCCGCGCCCGGCGCGGCCGCCTGAAGCGTCCGCGCCACCTATGCACGCATCGACTGGCCCGCCGCGGAGGGGGGCAGGGACGCCCAACCACCGCGGGCCTTTTCCCGCCCCGGGGCGGCTATTTCTTGCGCAGGGATCCGGTGGCGTCCACCTCGCGCAGGCATTGCAGCTCGTACTCGGTGGGTTCGGGCACCGTGGCCACCTTCGGCGAGACCTTGAGCTCCCAGCCGGTGTTGGCCTTGATCTCCTCCACGTTGGAGAAGGGGAAGTAGGCGTCGAGATAGAACTCCTTGGTCACGGGGTCCGGGCGCAGGATGCCCAGGGTGGTGATGATGGCCGAGGGGCCGCCGCCCACGAAGCCGGCGCGTTCGCGCGCGTCGCCGCCGTCCAGGTAGCCGGGCGAGGAGTTGTAGTCCACCTTCTCGGCGAAACGCTTCTTTTCGTGCGCGGCCATGATGAGATAGCGCTTGCAGCCCACCGCGATGTCGTTGGCCCCGCCGCTGCCGTTCATGCGCACCTTGGGGGGCGTGTAGCGGCCCGACTGCCAGGGCGGGGTGTCCCAGATGCCGGTGGTGTTGACGTTGCCGTACTTGTCGATCTGGGCCGCGCCGATGATGGCCACGTCGCAGCGGCCGGAGGCCACCAAAAAGCCCAGGGCGTCGATGGCGTTGGTGAAGCTGGTGGCGTTGGCCGACAGCCGGGTGCACTCGATGCCCCAGGGCAGGCCGCCCACCGGAGTGGCCCCGAAGATGCCGCCCTCGGTGAAGGCCCGCAGGTTGGGGGCGTGGTGCTTTTTGGCGAAATAGCCGGCCAGCATGGACAGGCCGACGCCGAAGATGGCCAGCTCGCCGTCCTTCAGCTCGCGGCCGGTGGCGATGGCCATGAATTCCTGACGCGTGTATTCCACCTTGCTACCTCCTGCCCTCAAGTTCCATGACCTGCCCGGCGCTCATGACCCACTTGCGGTAGGGGTCCATCAGGTGCGCCGAGGGGGTCGCGGTGAGTTTGGCGATCTTGTCCGGGCCGATCAGGGCCTGGTACTGGTCACGGGTGGTGTAGGACAGGATGTATTTGTCCACGTACTGCCTGGTCTCGTCCTCGGTCTTGAGCATCTTGTTCATGTAGAACATGTGCTCCTCGTCGCTGTCATAAAGCCCGGCCGAGGACTGCGGCCAGGAGGAGAAGGGCCACCAGACCACCGCGTCCACCACTTCGGCGATGATGCGCACCAGGTTGGGGTACTGCAGGATACATTCGTGCTCCACGATTTGGTCGGCCACCAGCACCACCTGCTTGGCGGCCCGCGACATCTCGAAACGGTTCCATTCCGAGCCCAGCATGATGGCGTTGCCGTGGATGTCGCTCATGGTCACGTGGATGGCGGCCACGTCGGGCTTGAGCACCGAGAAGGCCCCGATCTTCTTGCCGGTGAAGGGGTCGGTGACCCAGGGGATCTTGGTCTGGCTGGGATATACGTCGGGCTGGTCGCCGCTGCAGAACTGCTGGTCGTTGTGGATGCAGACCGTGGCGGGCACGAATGGCCAGTTCATGGCCCCGCCGAAGTAGCGCATGGCCATGGCGCCGTTGGAATAATCCTCGATGATGGTGCGTCCGCTGGTCACGGCCCGGTTGAGCCCGTTGGCGAAACCGTATACCTCCAGCCCGGAAAAGCCCACCTCCACCCGCCGCACCGCGCCCACGCCGGCCAGCAGGTTGATCTGCTGGGAGCCGCAGTGGCTGATCATGTTCAGGTCCTTGCGGCCCTGGCGGACAATCTCGCGGCCGAAGGCCACCGAGTCCGAGCCTACGGGGTAGGCCGCGCCGTGGGCGTAGGTCATGCCGTCCCAGGTGTATTTGGCCACGGCTTCTTGCATGGTTGTCAGCTTGTTATGCACCGAATCCTCTCCTTGCCCTGGCTGGTAACCTAATCTGGTCACGCTCCAAAACGACCATGCCCGCCGGCCCGGGTTCGCGGGCGGGGCGGGCATGGTCTGACGTCGGTTGGAAATGGAAGCTCAAGCCGGGATCGGGCTGGCGGGCGACAGATCCCGGGCGGGCCGCTGGCGGGCCCTCTCCCTGGATCGCGGGTGGCATCTGATCCGGACGGTTGACCAAACCGTCGGAATGCTAGCCCCGACATTCCCCCTCGCCTTCCCGCGTCTGGTCGCGCCATTCGCGCCGTGATCGGCGCCTTCTGGATTGGCTGCGGTGCGACCCCCCACACCAGAGCCGCGGCCCCACCAGACGGCCAAGGGTTTCTTCGTTGTTTCATTCTAAAAGCAAGCAACATGCCATAGATTTGCGGTAATTAAGATAGGCATTCAAGCTGGTTCCGGATTTAATGCCGCCATTTTCTGGTGCTGAATTGCACCAGGGACGATTGGCTGGTGTGCTATTGCACCGGGTTTAACAAAAATGGCCGGGCAAGGCATGCCCGGCCAAGGATTGGATTTGCGGCGAGAGACGGTTCAGCCGGTCAATCCGGCATGGGAGAGCTCACGAATTGGAGCCGAACTTGTCGCGGACATCCTTGGGCAGTTTGTCGGCGGGGACCTTCTTCATCAGCCAGGTCCGCGAAAATTGTCGTTTGCCGTCCTTGCTGGTGTAGTTCATCACGACGTCCAGCTCGATCTTGTCCTTGGCCAGGAACTTTCCCCGGCAGGTGTTCTGCACCTCGAACTCGTTCTGGTGGTGTTCGGCCATGAATTTCAGGTCCAGTTCAACGCCGCCGTCGGCCGCCACCCTGGCGTCGCCCTCCATGGCGTAAACATCGTCGATGGCGTAGTCGGTGAAGCCTTTAACCACCGCCTTGCCGGCGTCCTGGCGCTTGAAGGCGATGGCGCCGCCGGTGCCGGTGAGGGCCTCCCACTGCCAGACCCCTTCCAGATCCGCGGCCGAATATTGGCCGGACGCCAGGCCGGGGAAGGCGATCAGGGCCAGGACGAGAGCCAGGACCAGGGCGGCCAACCGGTGTCTGGGCATGCGTTTCTCCTTGGTTGCGTCTGGGGGCGGAGCCCTTCCGGGCCTATGGGGCCTTTACAATTATAAGCAAATAGCGGGCCGGGCATGGCCCGCCGGGTGCGCGGGCGCCCGTGCGTCAGGCCTCCAGCTCCAGTTCGCGCACGCCCAGCTTCTGGGCCTTGCGCAAAACGGTGGAGTGGGACACCCCCAGCCGGCGGGCGATGGCCCGGATGTTGTCGCCCTGGGCCAGGGCGCGCTCGATGACCTGGCGCTCTACCAGGTCGCGAATCTCGCGCAGGGTCAGGTCGTCGGGCAGCCAGAGCTCGCCGCAGACCGCCGTCCGCTGGGCCTCGGCCGCCTCCGGCAGGTGGCGCGGCTCAAGCACGTCGGCGTCGGCGGTGACCACCATGCGCTCGATGGTGTTTTGCAGCTCGCGCACGTTGCCGGGCCAGTCGTGGGCCTCCAGCGCCCTGAGCAGCCCCTGGCTCAGGGTGCGCGACACCCCGTACTTGCGATTGCAGGCGCGCAGGAAGGCCATGGCCAGGGGCAGGACATCCTCGCGGCGCTCGCGCAGGGGGGGGACGGTGATGGGCACCACGTAGAGGCGGTAATACAGATCCTCGCGGAACTGCCCCTTTTGGACCATGTCCTCCAGGTTGCGGTTGGTGGCCGCGATGATGCGCAGATCCAGGGCGCGGTCCTTGACGCTGCCCAGACGGCGGAAGCGCTGCTCCTGGATCACCTTGAGCAGCTTCACCTGAAGGCTCAAGGGCAGCTCGCCCACCTCGTCCAGGAACAGGGTGCCTCCGTCGGCCTCCTCGAACAGGCCGGGCTTGCCCTCGCGGTCGGCGCCGGAAAAAGCTCCGCGCTCATAGCCGAAGAACTCGCTCTCCAACAGATTCTCCGGCACCGCCGCGCAGTTGATGGAGACAAAGGGCCGGTCGTGACGTCCGCTCAGCCGGTGAATCAACCGGGCCAGCACGTCCTTGCCGGTGCCGCTTTCGCCGGTGAGCAGCACGGTGGAATCCACACGCGCCACCCGCAGGCAGAGCTGCACCAGGCCCTGCATCTGGGGGCTTTCGGCCACCACGCCCTGCAGGGCCTGGCTGCGCTCGCCATCGCCGCCGCGGGCCAGAGCGAAGTCTGACAGGCGCTTGATCTGTTCTTCCAGGGTCTTGAGCTCGGTGACGTCGCGCAGGTTGATGACCACCCGCGCCACCTCCTGGCCCTGGCCGAAGACCGGGGTGCCGGTGACGAAGACCTCGTTGGCGCCGGCCAGCAGGTGCCGCTGGGTCAGGGAGGTCTTGAGCCGGATCACCTGGCCGATGACGCCGGCCAGCAGCGCCAGGGCGGGATGGCGGTCGTTCTCCAGCTCGTCCAGCCGTTTGCCCTCCACCATGGCCGGGGCCAGGCCGGTGATGCGTCCGAAACTGGGGTTGACCTTGAGCACCTGGCCGGCGTCGGCCACCAGCACCCCGTCGTGCAGGTTCTCCACCAGGGTGTTCTGCTCGTCGTGCAGCCGCTTGATCTGCTCCAGTTGACGCTGCACGGTCTCCAGCTCCGATTCGTCCTGGAAAACCGAGACGCCGCCGATGATCTCTCCCCCCTGGTAGATGGGCCGGCGGCTGATGAGCAGGCGCTTGTCGCCCCACTGATAGTGTTGGCCCAGTTGCGAGCTGCCCTCGGCCACCACCGCGCGCAGGCCGGAGTCCGGGATCACGTCGGTGACCAGGCGGCCCAGCACCTCGCCGGCCATGAAGCCCATGATCTCCTCGGCCATGCGGTTGACCAGGGTCAGGCGCAGGTTGTCGTCCACGGCCAGGATGCCCGACGGCACCGACTGGAGCACGGTTTCGAAAAGGGCCTTGGTCTGGGCTAGTTGAGCCATGGCCTGCTCGCGGGGGGTCACGTCCCAGAAGATGCCCTGAATGCCCTCGATGCCGCCCTGGGAGTCGCGCACCGGGTTCTTGACCATCTCCCGGAAACATTCCCCGCCGGACCCATCGCCATGGCGCTGCACGCTGTCCAGGGTGACGCCGTTGGCCAGGATGTCGCGGTCCTCGGCCTGGTTCATCTCGGTCAGGCCGGGATCCAGGTAGTCGTAGACCGGGCGGCCCAGGCATTGATCCAGCTCCACCCCGGCCTGGGCCAGAAAGGCGCGGTTGGCGAAGGTCAGGCGCCCCTGGCGGTCGCAGCGGAAAAGGCATTGAGGCATGGCGTCCACCAGGGACTGGTAGCGGCGTTCGCTTTCCTGGAGCGCCAGCTCGGATTGGTATTGGCGCGACTGGGCGGTGCGGTAGGTGTTGTAGATGAGCAGAAGGCCGATAGGCATCAGCAGGCCGCAGACCAGCACAAAGCCCCAGACGAAGGGCCGGAAGCCTTCACGGATCTCCTGGCGCAGCGCGGTGCGCGAGCGGTGCACCCCCAGCACCCAGTTGCGCTCCGGGATGGCCACGAAGGCCGCGATCTGGTCTCGGCCATCGCTGTTGATGTATTCGCCCACGTAGTCGGCCTGGGTGTCCACCAGGTCGCAGAGCCTGCGTTCGGGCCGGTCGCTCTCGGCCAGCACCGGGTTGTCGCCGGCGTAGTTGCCCACGGTGTTGGGGTTGGCGGTGTGCAGCAGCAGGTTGCCCTTGGCGTCGACGATGCAGATGTACTCGTCGGGCGGCCGGTTGTCGCCCTGGCTCCAGACCCGGTCGATGGCTCCCAGGACGCGCTGGTCAGAGTCGTCCGGTGAAATCGGAACCGAGTTGACGATGGTCTTGGCCTTGTTGAGGTAGAAGCTCTGGTAGCTGCGCACCATCATGGTGAAGGAATAGTTGTAGGTCACCAGGCCGATGGCCAGGGCGGCGCTGATGAGCCCGGCTCCCAGCAGGAAGGTGGCCTTGGCGATGGGCCTGGTCCTGGTGCGTAGCTCCTGGCGGTTTTCCTTGGCCATGCGCTTTCCATGCTCACGGGCCGGGACGGCCGACGGCCGCCCCGGAGAGGCTTGACGAGGGAGCGCTGGGCGGGCCGCCCAGCCCGGTGCGGGCCGGTTAGCGCGGCCCCAACCCGGCCGCGCCGCGCCAGGCGTCGAACTTGCGGTCCAACACCTGGCCCTGGAAATACATGCTGGGGTCCTTGCGTTCATAGCCCAGGACCATCAGGTCCAGGCCGGCGGAGAACTCGTCCCGGTATTTTCGGGGCAGGTCCGGGTTGATGGCGGTCAGGTCTTCGGACTTGACGTAACGGGCGGTGTCCAGCGCCTGGCGCAGCAGGGCCACGTACTGCTCCATTTTCTCCGGCGGGGCGCTCAAGGCCGCCTGGCCCCCGCCGCTCCTGGCCTGGGCATAGGTGTCCTCCAGCAGGTGCACCGCCTGGTCGCGCAGGGCCAGCGAACGCTCGAACTTGCCGCGCCCCTTGTCGAAAAACAATTGCCAGGCCGAGGCGACCATCAGGCCGCCGATGAAGCCCACGCCCACCCAGGCCAGCCACCGGATCAGCTTCCCGCCCCTGGTCACGGACTTGACGCGCTCGCTCATGCCCAGCCTTTCTCGACGCCGCCCGTCGTCCGACCGGGGGCCGGGGGCGGACGGCGCGCCTAGAACCTGTCGTAGTGGACGAACTGGGCGATCTCCTTGCGCGGCGGGGCCTTGGGCTCCTGGTCCGGATAGCCCACGGGCAGGATGTCCACCACGTCGTAGCCTTCGGGCAGGCCCAGCGCCTTGGCCGCCGCGTCCTGGTCGAAAAGCCCCACCACCACCGAACCCAGGCCCAGGGAATGGGCGGCCAGGCACAGGCTCTGGGTGGCGATGCCCAGGTCGAACAGGCTCCAGTCGCCGAACTTGGTGGTGACCACGCCCTTGTAGTAGCCGGATTCCTTGAGCTTGGCGCACATGACCAGGAGCAGGGGCGCACTGACGATGGCCTTGGTGGCCGGGTTGCCCTTGGCCATGGTGGCCTGCAACTGTTCGCGCAGGGCGGGATCCTTGACCACCACCACTTCCCAGCACTGGGTGTTGGCCCAGGAGGGCGACCACTGCACCGCCTCCAGGAGGCTGTGGAGGACCTCGTCGCTGACGGGGCGGTCCTGGAACTTGCGTATGCTGCGCCTGGCCTTGATGCTCGCTAGCACCTCGTTCATGGTCTTCCTTCCCCTTCTATGGTCGGTAGTTGAAGGTTGATCGCCGCCGCGGTCCGGTCGGGCCACATGCCCGCCAACGTCGCCTGGCCGGTCGCCGGGGGTCCCAGGCCAAGTGCGGCCAGCCCTGCCGGTTTTCGAATGCCTTGGTGTGAAAACGCACCAAGGGTCGCTGGTCCATGCTCCCAAGTGTATCGCATTTCTGACCTAAACACGATCCGGGCGACGCGGAATTTGGTCCATTAATGGACCAGGGTTTGACACCTGGTGCATTCGCGGACCATTCGGGGCCGGGAAGCAAGAAAGCCCCTGAATGATCCATGGTATGGATATGATTATATATCGTATTAAAGTCAAATAATTAGCCTTAATGGTTCATTTCGGCGGCGCCTGGATGGCCTTGGCACGTCCAATGCTTTTAGGCATGCCAGACCATCATTCAGGAAAAACCCCGCTGGCCTGCATCCGGGCCCGCCGGGATGATCCAACCAATAGGAGGAATGGCACATGCAAAAAGTCCGCCGTGGATTCGCAACCTGCCTGGGCCTGGCCCTGGTCCTGGCCCTGCTGGCGTCCGGCAGTCTAGCTCCGGCCCCGGCCGCCGCCGCCGACCCGGTCAAGATAACCTATGGCTACCACCCCTACTGGACCGGCGGCTGGACCGGCGTGGTCATCAAGCAGCGCGACCTGTGGAAAAAGCACCTGCCCCAGGGCAGCGAGGTGAACTTCGAGGCTCACCTGACCGGCCCGCCCATGGTCAACGCCATGCTGGCCGACAAGATGCAGTTGGGCACCATGGGCGACATGCCTTCCTTCGTGGCCACCACCAAGAAGGCCCAGGGCGACATCCGGCTGGTGTCGGCCAACATGATCAGCGAGGGGCAGAACTGCAACATGCTGATGGTGCGCAAGGACGCCCCGGACTTCAAGAACCCGGAGGAGGCCATCCAGTGGCTTAACGGCAAGAGCGTGGCCGCCCACCGTGGCACCTGCTCCAACCGGTTCATCGATGCGGTCATCGAGAAGACCGGCGTCAAGCCCAAGGAGCGCCTCAACATGACCATTGAGGTCATCGCCAGCTCCTTCGAGGCCGGCAAGCTCGACGCCGCCCCCATGTGGGAGCCCCACGCCCAGAAGGTGGTGGACCAGGGCTTCGCCAAGTACGCCGCCACCGGCGCCCCCTGGGGCGAGTGGGACGCCAACTTCACCCTGATGCGCCAGGATTTCATCGCGCGCAATCCGGAGGCGGCCAAGGGCTGGATGAAGGCCGAGATCGAGGCCTTGATGATCATGAAGAACGATCCCATGGCCGTGGCCCAGATGGTCAAGAACGAGACCCAGGGCTATGAGCTGCCCACCCTGTGGAAGGCGCTCTACCAGGAGCTGCCGGCCAGCATGGGCGGGGCCAAGGTGAAGTACGTCGGCGAGATGGTCTTCAGCCCCAGGGTGATGGACATCATGGCCAAGGGCTACAAGTTCTTGCACTCCATGAAGATCATCCCCTCGGCCGACATCCCGGCCGACGCCATCAACGAAGGCCCGGTCAAGGCCGCCCTGGCCGAGCTGGGCATCACCCCGCCGGTCATGGAGATCGAGGCCATGCCGCTCAGCGCCTACAAGGCCAACTAGGACCCCAGCGCAGGAGAGCGCTCGAACCTCCCCCAATCCCCCCGTGTCCGCGTCCCCGCTGGCGCCATCCCCCCCAAGGCCCGGCGGGGGCGCGGACACACCCCAGGAGGACGGGGGGCAACCCCGGTCCGGCCCCGGCCGCCGGCGCCAAACTAGGGAATAGTCGCAGCCATGCAAACAGGTTTGATAATCGCGGCCCTGGCGGCCCTGGTCCTGGCGGTCCTGACCTGGCGGGTGCGCCAGCAGGCCCGCCTGTTCGAGGTCGGCTTCGGCGAGCAGCTCAGGCGCACCCTGACCAGCCGCAGCTTCCAGCTCACCGCGCTGGGTTTCGCGCTGTTCATCGGCGCCTGGTGGGTGACGGTCAGCCTGCTCAAGCTGCCCTGGTTCAATCGCCTGCCCGGCCCGGTGGAGGTGGTCAGCGAGTGGCTGAGCCCCAACCCGACCTTCGGCATCAGCATCTACACCGCCGACTACTACACCCACATCTTCTACAGCACCTACCGGGCCACCACGGCCTTCGTGCTGGCCACCCTCCTGGGCATCCCCCTGGGCTTGGTCATGGGCTGGAACCGCAAGTTCTACGACTACGCCTTCCCCCTGGTGGAGTTGATCCGGCCCATCCCGCCCCTGGCCTGGGTGCCGCTGGCCATCCTGGTCATGCCCGGCTCCGAGCCGGCGGTCATCTTCGTCACCTTCCTGGTGGCCTTTTTCGTCACCACCCTCAACACGCTTCTGGGGGTGGAATCCATCGACGAGAACTATTTCCGGGCCGCCAAGTGCCTGGGCGCCACCAACAAGGACGTCCTGTTTGACGTGGTGGTGCCCGGCGCGCTGCCCTACATCTTCACCGGCCTGCAAATCTCCATGGGGGCCAGCTGGTTCTCCCTGGTGGCGGGCGAGATGATCGCGGCCCAGTACGGCCTGGGCTTTTTGATCTGGGACAGCTATTCGGTCATCGCCTACCCGGTGATCTTCATCGGCATGGCCACCCTGGGCATCATCGGCTGGGCCAGCAGCGCCGTGGTGCGCTGGGTGGGCCGGCGCCTGATGGCCTGGCGCGAGGCCGAGCTGACCGGCAGCGCGCGGGTGGAGGTGTAGCATGAGCGCCATCAGCCAAGCCGCGCCCCCGGCCCCGGTCTGCCGGGCCAGCGAAGGGGCTCTGTCCATCCGCGACGTGAACAAGATCTACGATCCCGAAGGCGTGCACGTGGTGGCCCTGGAGCATTGCTCGCTGGAGATCGCCGCCGGCGAGTTCGTGGCCGTGGTCGGCCCCAGCGGCTGCGGCAAGTCCACCCTGCTCAACACCATGGCCGGCTTCGACCACCTGACCAGCGGCGAGATACTCCTGGACGGCAAGCCCCTGGCCACGGTGGACACCCGGCCCCGGCCGGGCAGCGACCGGGTGGTGGTCTTCCAGCACGGCGCCCTGTTTCCCTGGAAGACGGTGCTGGAAAACGTCACCTACGGCCCGGTGGTGCAAAAGCAGCTCGACCGCCAGGCGGCCGCGGACAAGGCCCGCCAGATGCTGGCCCGGGTGGGGCTTTCCAACATCGAGAACAGCTATCCCGGCCAGCTCAGCAGCGGCATGCAGCGCCGGGTGGAGATCATCCGGGCGCTGATCAACGACCCCAAGGTGCTGCTGCTTGACGAGCCCTTCCGGGCCATGGACACCGTGACCAAGAGCGCCAGCCACGAGTATCTGCTGGAACTCTACAACGCCACCGGCAAGACCATATTCTTCATCACCCACGACCTGGAGGAGGCCATCTTCCTGGCCGACAAGGTGGCGGTGATGACCACGCGCCCCGGCCACATCAAGCTGGAGATCGCGGTGGACCTGCCGCGTCCGCGCGACTACCGCCTGCTGGCCTCGCCGGAATTTCTGCGCCTCAAGGCCCAGGCGGTGGAGGCGGTGCACGAAGAGGCGGTCAAGGCCTTCCAGGCCGGCGAAAGGGAGATGGCCTGATGTCAGACAAGCGCAAGAAACTGTCCCTGGGCGTGCGCGTGCGGAGAAAGCTGACCAACAAGGGCTTCTGGCGGGGCGCCACGGCCGTCACCGGGTTCTTCGCCTTGTGGCAGGTGAGCAGCATGGGCCTGCTGCCCTTCATGTCCGCCATCCCCACCCCGGTGGAGGTGGCCCAGGCCTTCTGGAAGCTGATGTTGGATCCCAAGTATTGGGCCGGCTGGCGCGACAGCGGCCTGCGCGTCTTCTACGGCTTCGTGGCGGCCCAGATCCTGGGCATCCCCCTGGGTCTCGGCATGGGCTGGAGCCGCAACTTCAAGGACCTGACCTTCCCGGTCTTCGAGCTGCTAAGGCCCATCCCGCCCCTGGCCTGGGTGCCGGTCTCCATCCTGTTCTGGCCCACCAACGAGCTGTCCATCGCCTTCATCACCTTCGTCGGCGCCTTCTTCACCATCGTGGTCAACGTGCTGGGCGGGGTGGGCGGCATCAAGAAGGAGCTGGTCTACTCGGCGGTGTCTTTCGGGGCCAGCCCCCAGCAGGTCTTCTGGCGCATCGTGCTGCCGGCCACCATCCCCAGCATCGCCACCGGGATGATGGTGGGCATCGGCATCACCTGGAACGTGGTCATCGCGGCCGAGATGATCGCCGGCAACACCGGCCTGGGCCGCCTGACCTGGGAGGCCTACCTGGCCGGCTACACCCCCGGCATCATCGTGGGCATGATCTCCATCGGACTGGCCGGCTATGTGAGCAGCGGCATCGTCAAGTGGGTGGCCGACGTACTGATGCCCTGGAAGCGGATTTTCTAGCGCGGGCGCAAGGAGAGCGAAATGAGCGACAACGGAAGCGGCAAGGGCGCGGCCTGCCACGGCGGCCCGGCCCAGATGGAAGCCAAGGACATCACCCGCATCTTCCGCGTTCCCGGCCAGGCGGCGGTGACGGCGCTCAAGGATTGCAGCCTGAGCGTGGAGCCGGGCAAGCTCACGGTGCTGGTGGGTCCCAGCGGCTGCGGCAAGACCACCCTGGCCAGCATCCTGGCCGGCTATGACCAGCCCACCTCCGGCCAAGCCCTCATCAACGGCCAGCCGGTCAAGGGGCCCGGGCCGGACCGGTTGATGGTTTTCCAGGAGACCGCGCTCTGGCCCTGGATGACGGTGCTGGGCAACGCGCTGTTTGGCCCCAGCATGATCGGCAAGCTGGACAAGCAGGAGGCCGAGGGCCGGGCCATGGGCCTGCTGGACAAGGTGGGCCTCAGGGACTTCAAAGACAAGTACCCGGCCCAGCTCAGCGGCGGCATGCAACGCCGGGCCGAGTTGTGCCGGGCGCTGGTCAATGAACCGGCGGTGATGATCCTGGACGAGCCTTTCCGCGGACTGGACGTCATGACCCGCGAGCTGATGCAGGAATACCTCATCAAGCTCTACGAAGAGACCCGCATGACCATGCTGTTCATCACCGCCGAGATCGAGGAGGCCCTGTTCCTGGCCGACCGCATCCTGGTGATGACCAACCTGCCCGGCACCATCAAGACCTGCGTGGAGGTGGACCTGCCCCGGCCGCGCGACTACCGTGTCCTGGCCAGCCAGCGCTACCTGGAGCTCAAGGGCCAGGTGATGGAGTCGCTCTACGAGGAAGGGGCCAAGGCCTTTGGCAAGCTGGCCGCCTTCAACCTGCTGGGCGCCTGCGCGCCGGCCGCCGGCGACCAGGGCTGAGCCCGAAACCGCCCCGCCGCCCCGGCCCGGCGCGGCCGGGGCGGCGGGCGTCACGCTTCCGCCAACGCCGGGCCATCCTGGAGTGAACGCCTTGGACCTGCCCCCCGGCCTGCACATCCTGGCCTGCATGGTCTTCGCGCCGGAGCTCAAGCTCTTGGGCGTGACCGCCGAGCGCGTCACCCTGCTGGAGCAGGGCCTGCACCGCTATCCCGACGATCTGCGCCGGGAGGTGGCCGCCGCGCTCAAGCGCATCGAGGCCGACCCGGCCGTGGACACGGTTGTCCTGCTCTACGGCTATTGCGGCGGCGGGCTGGAGGGCCTCTGCGCCCGGCGGGCGCGCCTGGTGGCCCCCCTGATGCACGACTGCGTGCCGCTGCTCCTGGGCCAGACCCCGCCGCCGGAGGCCGTTGGCGAGCCGGCCAGCTTCTATCTCAGCGCCGGCTGGATCGAGCACGGCAAGACCCCGCTGACCGAGTTCGAGGTCACCGCCGCCAAATATGACCACGAAACCGCGCTCTGGGTGGGGCGCGAGATGCTGAAAAGCTACCGCGACGTGGCGGTCATCGCGCAGGAGCCGCTGATCGGCGAGACTCACCGCGCCTACGCCCGCCGCATGGCCGACCTGTTCGACCTGGGCTACCGCGAGACGCCCGGCGACCTGGCCTGGCTCAGGCGGGTCTTGGCCGGGCGGCCTGACGCGGGGGTGCTGGTCGCCCCGCCAGGTCGCGCGCTGCGCCTGGCCGACTATCCGGGCCAGGCCCCAGGCGTCGGCCAGGCCGCCGGGGCGGGAGACCGGCCGCGATGAGCGTCGAGATCCAGGTGGGCCTGATCCTGCTGCTCAGCTCCTTCACCTTCGCCTTCTCCGGCTTCGGCTTTTCGCTGGTGTCGGTGCCGCTTTTGGTGCTGGTGCTGCCGCTCAAGACCGCGGTGGCCTTCCAGTTTCCCTACGCCCTGATTCTGGTGACCTGGCACGCCTGGCACTACCGCGGCTTCGTCACCCGGCGCGAGCTTTGGCCCATCATGACCGGGGCGCTCGTGGCCATGCCCCTGGGGGCCTGGCTGCTCTACGCGGCCCCCGAACATCTGCTCAAGCGGGCCCTGGCGATCTTCATCGTGCTCTCCGTGCTGGGTCTGGCCCTGCCGGCCGGCCGCCGCCTGGGGCGGCTGTGCGCAGGAAAAGTATGGTGGGGCCTGCTGTGGGGGTTCCTCAGCGGGAGTTTTCAGGGAGCCTACAGCACCGGCGGACCGCCGGCGGTGATCTACATCATGGCCAGCGACCCTGAACCGCGCCGGGCCATGGGATTCCTGGGCGCGTTTTTTTCGTTTCTTTACCTGGTCATGACCATGATCTACGCCGCCAGCGGTCTTTTCACCCTGGAGGTGATGACCCAGAGCGCCCTCTACGCCCCGGTGGTGGCGGCCGGCACCCTGGCCGGAGCCCTGCTTTTTCGCCGGGCCAACAGCCGCACCTACCGCCAGGCGGTCCACGGACTGTTGCTGCTCACGGCGGTGCTGCTCTGGCTGGGGCGCTGAAAGCCTGGTAAATTCCCGGACAAAACCATAAACTATTGCCGAGGCCGGGTCGCGGCCGGCGCCGCCTGGGCGGGGTCTTGGCCGGGCGGCCCTGGAGGGCTCACTGTGATCGTCAAGGAGCTGGTCCGGCGGGATGTGCCCACCCTGAGCCCAGGCGACAGCCTGGCCAGCGCGGTCCAGGCGCTCATCCGGGACCAGGTCAACTGCCTGCCCCTGGTGGACGCGGACGGCCGTCCGCGCGGCGTGGTGACCATCCACCAGATCCTGGCCGTCCTGGCGGAGGCGGGCGGCCGGGATTTGCGCCTGGCCGACATCATGAACCGGGCCTTCCACGCCGCCAGCGAGGACGCCTCCTTCGATCCCCACTCGCCGGAGTTGAGCGACCGCCTGGTGGTGGTGGATCACGAGGGCCGCTACGGCGGCGTGGTGACCAAGCTCGATCTCATCTCCCGCCTCAACCAGAGCCTCACCCGCACCCAGGCCCAGTTGGAGGCCATCCTGGGCTCGGTGCCATCGGGCATCATCGCGGTGGATTCCAGCGGCCGGCTGACCATGGTCAACCCCAAGGCCGAGGAGATACTGGGCATCAAGGCCGCCGAATCCCTGGGCCAGCCGGTGCAGGCGGTGGTGCCCTCCTCCGATCTGCCAAGGGTGTTGGCCCGCGGGAGGGCCGAGCTTGGCCTTCCCCGCCGTTTGGGCGAGAAATCACTCCTGGTCAGCCGCAGCCCCATCTTCGACCCCGATGGGGCCATGGTGGGGGCGGTGGCGGTTTTCCAGGATGAATCCGAGATGGAGGGCGTGCAACGCCAGTTGGACGAGCTGCGCAGGCTCAACGACGAGCTGAACATGCTCCTGGAGAGCTCTCACGACGGCGTCATCATCACCGACGTGGAACAGGTGCTCAAGGTCAACGCCAGCTTCGGGCGCATCTCCGGTCTTTCGCCGGACGGCCTGGAGGGCCGCCGGGTGGAGGACCTGGACGCCTCGCGCCATATCTGCCTGGCCAGCGTGCAGGAGATCAACCGCCTGGTGCGCCACCATCGCCGCTCCATGACCGTGTTGCGCAAGACCAATCGCGGCAACGAGATATATGTCACCGGCAGCCCGGTGCTGGACCGCCATCAGCAGGTGGCCAGGGTGGTGCTCAACATCCGCGACGTGACCGAGCTGCGCCAGTTGGAAGACCAGATCCGCCGCCTGTCCTCGGCCTATCTGAGCCAGGGCGAGGTCCGCGACGAGTGGCAGGCGGGCGGCGGCGAGATGGTGGCCGAGAGCCGGGCCATGCGCAAGCTCCTGGACCTGGTGGTGCGGGTGGCCAAGGTCGACTCCATCGTTCTGCTCCAGGGCGAGAGCGGCGTGGGCAAGGACGTGCTGGCCCGGCTTATCCACCGCCTCAGCGCCCGCCACGCCGGCCCCTTCGTGGGGGTCAACTGCGGGGCCATACCGGAGAACCTTCTAGAGAGCGAGTTCTTCGGCTATGAGAAGGGGGCCTTCACCGGCGCGGTGCGCGAGGGCAAGCCGGGGCTTTTCGAGCAGGCCAACGGCGGGGTGCTGTTTTTGGACGAGGTGGGCGAGCTGCCGCTGAACCTTCAGGTCAAGCTGCTGAAGGTGCTCCAGGACCAGCAGTGCCGCCGCCTGGGCGGCGCCAAGTCGATCAACCTCGATCTGCGCATCCTGGCCGCCACCAACCGCCGCCTGCGCGAGCTGGTCGGCGCGGGCAGCTTCCGCGAGGACCTTTTCTACCGCCTCTACGTGGTGCCCATCGAGGTGCCACCCCTGCGCGAGCGGCGCGAGGACGTCATGCCCATGGCGCTGTTGTTCCTGCGCCAGTTCAACCAGAAATACGGCGTCAGCCGCACCCTGGGCAGCGATCTTCTGCGGGTGCTGGAGGGCTATGCCTGGCCGGGCAACGTGCGCGAGCTCAAGAACGTCATCGAGCGCCTGGTGGTCACCGCCGACAGCGACCTGCTGGAGCCGCGCCATCTGCCGGAGACGATCCGGCCCGACCGCCAGCCCGGCAATCCGCCGCCCGCCCCCGCCGGCGAGATATGGAACCTGAAGCAGGCCCGCGAGGACCTGGAGCGCCGGCTCATCGCCCAGGCCCTGGCCGCCACCGCCAACACCCGCGAGGCCGCCGCCCTGCTGGGGGTGGATCACTCCACCGTGGTGCGTAAGGCCCAACGCTACGGCCTGCCCACCGGCCTGAGCACGGGCTAGATATCATAACGCCTTATCATCAATCATATGGTTTTCAGGAACAGACAAAATGCGGGCGGGGATAAACCCGCCCGTGTATTGCTTTTTCAGCTTCCTGCGCCTAGCCCCGGTGACGGATGATGGCTCCCTGGTCGGCCGACTCGGCCAGGCGGGCGTAGAGGGCGAGATAGCCTTCCTTGACCCGTGGCTCCGGCCGTCGCCAGCCTTCCAGCCGCCGGGCGATCTCGCGCTCCTCCACCTCCAGCGTCAGCCGCCGGCCGGGCACGTCGATGGCCACGGCGTCGCCGTCCATGACCGCGGCCAAGGGTCCGCCTTCGGCCGCCTCCGGCGAGACATGGCCCACGAAGCAGCCGTTGTTGGTGCCGGAAAACCGGCCGTCGGTGACCAGCGCGGTGGAAAGCGCCAGGCCCCGGCCGTAGAGCAGCTTCATGGCCGTGGCCATCTCCGGCATGCCCGGCCCACCCTTGGGCCCCTCGTAGCGGATCACCACCACCTCGCCCGGCCCCACCCGGCCCTCTATAATGGCCGCGATGGCCGCTTCGTCGCCGTCGAAACAGCGGGCCGCGCCCCGGAACACGCGCATGTCCGGGTGGATGGCCGCCGGCTTGCTCACCGCGCCCCTGGGGGCCAGGTTGCCGGTCAGCACCGCCAGGCCGCCGTCCGGTGACCAGGGATCGGATAGCGGCCGGATGATGTCGTCGCCCCGGCGGGGCGGGGCCGCGGCCAGGTTCTCGGCCAGGCTGGCCCCGCTGACGGTCAGGGCCTCGGCTTCCAAGAGCGGCAAAAGCTCGCGCATCAGGGCCGGCACCCCGCCGGCGGCGTGGAACTGGGGAACGTTGGCCGGCGCGGCCGGGTAGATGCGGGCCAGCTGCGGCGTGGTGCGCGAATACTCGTCCAGCTCGGCCAGGCCCAGCTTGAGCCCGGCCTCGTAGGCGATGGCCGGCAGGTGCAGGGCCAGGTTGGTGGAGGCGCCCAGGGCCATCATCACCCGGCAGGCGTTGTGGATGGCGCGGCGGTCCACCACCCGGCGGGCGGTCTGCCCGGCCGCCACCAGGGCCATGATCTGGCGGCCGGCCGCGGCGGCGGCCCGCTGGCGCTGGGCGTAGACCGCCGGGATGACCGCGGTGCCCGGCGGCATCAGCCCCAGGGCCTCGGTGACGCAGCCCATGGAGTTGGCCGTGCCCAGGAACGAACACGAGCCGCAAGTGGGCATCACCCGGTCCTCCAGCTCGCGGTACTCCTTTTCGTCGATGCGCCCGGCCTGGAGCATGCCCAGTGCCTCGGCCAGGCTGGTGATGTCGGCCGGGCGGCCGTCGAAGGGCTCGCCGCCCAGGGCCGGACCGCCGTTGATCACGATGGCTGGCAGATCCAGGCGGCAGGCGGCCATGACCAGGCCGGGCAGGATCTTGTCGCAAGAGCCCAGGAGCACCAGGCCGTCCAGTTGGTGCGCCGTGGCCATGATCTCCACCGAGTGGGCGATGATCTCCCGCGAGGCCAGGGTGTAGCGCCCGCCCAGGTGGCCGTTGGCCACGCCGTCGCAGCAGCCGATGACGCCGAACTCCAGGGGCGTGCCGCCGGCCTGGTGGATGCCGGCGCGCACGAACTCGGCCAACTGGCGCAGGTTGTGGTGGCCCGGCGCCAGCTCGTTGAAGGTGTTGGCGATGCCGATCAGCGGCCGGTCCAACTCGTAGTCGCCCTGGCCCATGGACTTGAACAGGGCGCGCACCTTGGACCAGCGAGGCCGGGCCAGGATGCCGGCGCTGCGCGGGGTTTGGCTCATGACGGTGTTCTCCGGTCTGAGAAAGTGAAGGGCGGGATCACAAGCACCCCTGCTCCTGGCGGGCCATGGCCTCGGCGATGTCGGCCTCGCTCACGCCCAAAAGGTGCAGCAGGTTGGTCATGCCGGCCCGGCCCAGGGAGGCGTGGGCGGCGTCCTGCAACCGGCGCTTGGCGTTGTAGGCGATGCCCAGGCCGGCCTGGCCCAGCATCAGGGCGTCGTTGGCGCCGTCGCCCACCACCACCACCTGGTCCATGGGGATGCCGCGCTGGCAGGCCACCTGGCTCACTATGCGGGCCTTGCCGGCCGCGTCGATGATCTCGCCCAGAACCCGGCCGGTGAGCTTGCCGGCCTTGGCCTCCAGGCGGTTGGCGAAGGCGTGGTCCAGGCCCAGGCGCTCCTTCAAGGCCTGGGCGAAAAAATCGAACCCGCCGGTGACCACGCCGATCTCCAGGCCCAGCCACTTCAGGGTGGCCACCACCTCCTCCACGCCCTGGCTGAGCGTCATGGCGTCGCGGATCTCGGCCAGCGCGGTCAGGGGCAGGCCCTTGAGCAGGGCCACCCGCTGGATGAGCGACTCCTCGAAGTCGAAATCGCCCCGCATGGCCTTTTCGGTTATGCGGGCCACCTCGCGGCCCACGCCCTTTTTGCGCGCCATCTCGTCGATGATCTCCATGTCCACCAGGGTGGAATCCATGTCGAAGAAGATCAGGCGCTTGTTCTTGCGGTAGGCGGTCATGGCCTGCAGGGCCAGGTCGAAGCCCAGCTCGCGGCTTTTAAGCATCAGGCGCTTTTTCACCCGGCCCATCTCGGCCCCGGCCGCGTTGACGATCAGCTCCATGGCCAGCTCGCCGCTGTGGTCCAGGGTGCGGATCATCTCGATGTTGACCTGCTCCTCGCCCAGGATCAGGCTGATAGCGGCCAGGCCGCCGGTGCCGCCGAAATGGGTGAGCATGTGGATGCTCTTGGGGTCGTGGGGGCGGCTCTCCTGGGCCGAGTGCAGGCGGAAGTTCAGGCTGAGACCCAGGCGGCTGGCCTCGAACAGCAGGTCCTTGATGACGCTGTCCTTGCCCTGGCCGGCCGGGCCCAGGTCCAGGAGCAGGTAGAGCCCCAGCAGGTCTTGGAGCGAGGCCTGCTCGATGTCCATCAGCTCCACCCCGTGCTCCAGCAGGATGCGGGTGAAGGCGGCGGTGATGCCCGGCCGGTCCTGGCCGGAGACGGTGACCATGAGCAGGTGCTTTTCCTCGGCCATGGGGCTGTCTCTGCGGAGTGGGGTTGGGGCGCGGCGGCCGCCGGCCGCCATTTGGGGACATGTTACGGTTATTGCGTCCGCCTGGCAACCATCGGGCCGCGGTCGCGAGCCGCGACGGTGGTGGCGGGGCGGGTGGACAAGAAAACGGGCGGGGATAAACCCCGCCCGTCTTAGTAATTTTTATCCGGCCGGCGGTGGCTCGCGCGGCTTCAGGCGGCCGGCTTGGCCCCCCGCGCGGCCTTTTTCTGCTCCACCCGGCTCATTTCCTCGCTGCGTATCTCGCGCCTAAGGAGCTTGCCCACCTTGGACTTGGGCAGCATGTCGCGGAATTCTATGTACTGCGGGATCTTGTAGTCGATCAGCCGGCCCTTGCAGAAGCTGATGAGGTCGTAGCCGGTGACGCCCTTGACGTCTTTCTTGAGCACCACAAAGGCCTTGATGCGCTCGCCAACCTTGGCGTCGGGCACGCCCACCACGCAGGACTCGATCACCGCCGGGTGCTCCTGGAGCACGGCCTCGATCTCAGAGGCGCTGACCCGGTAGCCCTTGTGCTTGATGGTGTCCACGGTGCGGTCGACGAAATAGAGGAAATCGTCCTCGTCGCGGGCCACCACGTCGGCGGTGCGGTAGTAGCGCTGGCCGTCGATGTCCACGAAGGACTGCGCGGTCTCGTCGGGTTTGTTCCAGTAGGCCGCCACCATGGGGTCGGCGTGGACCAACAGCTCGCCGGGCTTGCCCAGGGGCATCTCGGCCAGGGAGGCCGGGTCCACCACCCGGATGTCCTTGCTGGGCAGCTTGCGCCCCATGGCCCCCACCGGCATGTTGTCCTCCGGGAAGGTCATGCACACGCCGCCCACGGTCTCGGTGGCGCCATATCCGATGTAGATGGGCCGGCCGAAGCGCTCCTGCCAGCGCCGGCCGACCTCCACCGGCAGCACGTCGCCGCCGCTGAAGCAATAGCTGAGCGAGGAGAGGTCGTAGTTGTCCAGGCGGTCGTGCTCCAGGATCATGCGGAACAGCGCCGGCACGCCGATCAGGGTGCGCACCCGGTAGCGCTCCACCGCGTCGAACATGGCGTCCAGGTTCACGCGCGGTTGCAGCACCATGGTGCCGCCATAGGTGATGAGCGTGCCCAGGCCGCAGGTTTGGCCCAGCACGTGGAACATGGGCGCCGAGCCCAAGAGGACGTTTTCCTCCGGCGGGAACAGGCTGCGGCTGACGCCGAGCTGCTCGTAGGCCGCCCGCAGGAGCATGCGGTGGGTGATGGGCACGCCCTTGGGGTGGCGGGTGGTGCCGCCGGTGTAGAGGATCTCGGCCACGTCGTCGGGCTGGCGGCCGTGGGCCGGCGGGGCCTGGCCATGGGCCTGGGACAGGAGCCTGAGCAGGGGCGTGGTGTGCGGGGCCTTGGCCGCCCGTCCGCTGGGCACCACGTCCAGGAGCCAGCCGAAAAAGCGCTTCCAGGCCGGCAAGAGGTCCACCATGCCGCTGACCACCACCCGCTTAAGGCCGCTCTTGGCCATGGCCTGGGTGACGTAGCCGTAGTTGCGGTCCTGACAGACGACCGCCACCGCCTCGGTGTCGCCGGCCACGTAGGCCAGGTCCTCGCTGGTATAGATGGGCGTGATGGGCACGGCCACCGCGCCGGCCTTTTGCACCCCCAGCCAGGCCACCAGCCATTGCACCGAGTTGGGCAGATAGAGCACCACCTTTTGACCCTCGGCCACGCCCAGGCCGGCCAGGCCGGCGGCCATGGCGTCGGTGAGCGCCTTGATGCGGGCGTAGGTGAAGATGGTGCCCAGATAGGCCACCGCGGTCTTTTCGGGGTGGCGGGCCGCGTTGGCGTCGAAAGCCGCGGGAATGGTGAGGTCCTGGTCCATGCCTTGCTCAGACGCCGAAGTAGGCGCTCTTGATTTCGGGGTTGTCCATGAGCTGGCCGCCGGTGCCGGTCATGGTGAGCATGCCGTTCTCGATCACGTAGCCGAAATCGATCATGGGCAGCACCGGACGGGCGAACTGCTCGGCGATGATGATGGTGGCCCCGGTCTGGCGGCGCACGCCCTTGATGGCCTCCACCACGGTCTTTTGCATGGCCGGCGACAGGCCCAGGAGCGGCTCGTCAAGAAGCAGCAGGCGCGGACCCACCACCAGGGCCATGCCGATGGCCAACATTTGCTGCTCGCCGCCGGAGAGGAACCCGGCCTTGCGCCGCCGCCAGCGCACCAGGTTGGGGAAAAGCTCGAAGGTCAGCTCCATGGCCTGGCGCACGTGGGCCTTGTCGCGCAGGTGGCCGGCGATGAGCAGGTTTTCCTGCACGGTGCTGTCGCCGAAGACCGGATGGCGCTCGCGGCAGAGCACGATGCCATGCTTGACCCGCTCGTGGGCCGGCATCAGGGTGATGTCCTGGCCCTCGTAGGCGATCCGGCCCATGATGGTGATGCGTTCGCCGCCCTTGCGCTTCTCCTTGATCTGCTGATCCAGGATCAGGCCGGAAAGCGTGTTCATCAGGGTGGTCTTGCCGGCGCTGTTGGAGCCGATCACCCCCACCACCTGGCCGGCGTCCACCTTGAACGACAGCTCGTTGACCGCCAGGGCGTTCTCGTAGAAGACCATCAGCTCGCTGACTTCAAGCACGCCCTAGTCCTCCGCCTCGCTGCCCAGATAGGCCTTGCGCACCTCGTCCATGGCCATGACCTCCTCCGGCTCGCCCTCGGCGATCTTCTGGCCGAAGTTGAGCACGATCACCCGGTCGGCGATGCGGAAGAGCTCCTTTAGCCGGTGCTCCACCATGACGATGGTCTTGCCCTGGACCATGAGTTTTTCGATCACCGGCACCAGGCTGGCCACCTCGGCCAGGGAAAGGCCGGAGAATAGCTCGTCCAGCACCAGCACCCGCGGCCTGAGCGCCAGGCAGCGGGCCAGCTCCAGGCGCTTCAGATAGCCGTGGGGCAGCGCCGCCGCCTGCTTGTTGATCACCCAGGAGTCGCGCTCGAAGCCGACTTCCTCCAGCAGGTCCTTGGCCACCGCGTCGCGGTCGCCGTAGGCCCCGCCGGCCTGCTTCTTGACCCTGGGGGAGATGAGCGGCACCACCAGGTTCTTGTAGGCCGGCAACTGGTAGAAGGGCTTGACCATCTGGAAGGTGCGCGCCAGGCCGTACTCGGCCACCTTGTAGGGCGGCCAGGAGGTTATGTCGCGGCCGCGATAGGTGATGCTGCCGGAGCTGGGCTTGACGAAGCCGCTGATGAGGTTGACCAGCGTGGTCTTGCCGGAGCCGTTGGGGCCGATGACGCCCAAGAGCTCGTTCTCCTTCAGGCTGAAGCTGACGCCGTCCACGGCGCGCACGCCGCCGAAGGTCTTGACCAGGTCCTTCACCTCCATGATGGGCGCGCCGCTCATTTGGTCACCTCCACCCAGCGCTCGAATTGGGTGTACTTGCGGCGCAGGAAGTGGAAGACGCCCTCCGGCAGGCCCACCGTGAAGACCACCAGCAGCACGGCGTAGATGACGATGCGCAGGCCGCCCAGGCCGCGCAGCATCTCCGAGAGCGGCACCAGGATGAAGGAGCCCAGGGCCGGGCCGGCCAGGGTGCCCAGCCCACCCACCGCGGCCGAGGCGATGGGCAGGATGGAGTAGTCCAGGGCGAAGACCGGCATGCCCACGAACTGGTAGGCGTGGGTCATGAAGGCCCCGGCGAAGGCCCCGGTGGCCCCGGCCATGAATAGGGCCTGGGCCTTGTAGCGGTAGATGTTCAGCCCGGCGCTCATCACCGCCCGGTCGTTGTCGTTGATGCCCTTGAGCACCAGGCCGTAGTCGCTGCTCATCATGCGTCGGAAGCCGAACAGCGCGATCCAGAAGGCAGCCATGAGCGAGAAGAGCTCCAGGCCGTGGTGGGGCAGGGGGGTCAGTCCGCTGATGCCCTCGGTGCCGCCGAATATCTTGGTGGCTTCGATGATGCGCTCGATCATCAGGGGCAGGATCAGGGTGACCATGGCGAAGTATATCCCGCGCAGGCGCAGGACCGGCAAGAGCAGCACGGTGCAGAAGGCCCCGCCCAGCAGGGTGGCGGCCGGGATGGAGAGGAAGGGGCTCAGGCCGAAGTAGTGGTTCAGTATGCCGGCGATGTAGGCCCCCACCCCGAAGAACAGGGCCTGGCCCAGGCTGACCATGCCGGCCTGGGCCAGGATGTCCCAGCTTATGGCCAGCATGGCGAAGACCATGGCCGAGATCAGCACCCGCTGCCAATAGAGCGGGGCCAACAGCCCCAGGGCCAGCAGGACGAGCACCGGCAGCACCTTGGGGGCCATGAGGTAGACCAGTTCGCGCCACGAGTTGAGGGCGTAGATGTCCTCGCTGCGCACCTTGATGCCGCGGTCCAGGCGCTCCTTGCGGCGCTTGGACGCGGCCGCGGCCGGGTTCGCCGTCGCTGTGGCCATCAGATGCGCTCCTCAAGCTGCTTCTGGCTGCCGAACAGCCCGGAGGGCCGCACCAGCAGGATGAGCAAAATGGCCACCAGGCTGACGATCATCATCCAGTGCGTCTCCAGGTAGGTGGCGGTGAAGGTCTGGGCGTAGCCGATGAGGAAGCTGGCCACGATCACCCCCAGGGTGGAGCCCAGGCCGCCGACGATGCACACGGCCAGGGCGTTGACCAGCACGTTGTAGCCCTCGTTGACCGCGATGGTGCCCAAGGGCAGGATGACCAGCGCCGCCACGGCGGCGTAGGCCGCGCCGAAGGCCACGGCGATGGTGGCCACCCGCTCGGTGTGGATGCCCAGCGTCAGGGCGGTGTGCTCGTCCTGGGCGATGGCCCGGAAGGCGCGGCCGGTGCGGGTGTGGCGGGTGAAGAGCCACAGGAACAGGGTGAGTCCCACCCCGGCGGCCACGATCAAGAGCCGCTGGCCGTCCACCACCACGCCCAGGATGCTGAGCCCGAAGTCGCCCACCTCCGGCAGGGTGTACTCGAAACCGATGAAGCCCAGGAAGCGGAAGAGCTCCAGGATGGCCAGGCCCACGCCGAAGGTCGCGATGACCTCGCTTACCACCAGCCCGCGCACCCGGAGCACCACGAAGCGATAGAGCAGGCCGGCGATCCCCGCGGTGATGGCCACGGCCAGCGGCGCGCTGATGAGATAGGGCAGGCCCAGGCTGTTGAGCCCGATCCAGGTCAGGAAGCCGGCGGTGATGTACAGGGCGCCGAAGGCGAAGTTGGCCACCCCGCTGATGCCGAAGGTTAGGTTGAACCCCAGCGCCACCAGCACCAGGATTACGCTGTTGATAAGCCCGTAGATGAGGGTGCCTGTGAACACGGTGGCCCCTGTGTTTTGCGGTGGTCGGGTTTGGCGCGCGGCCCCGCCGCCGTTGGGCGGGGCCGCGCGGGCTTGTGCCTCGCGCCTATTTGGCCGACTTCATCCAGGGCGGCAGCTTGATGTCGCCCTCGGCCAAGGCCGCGGGATAGACGATGGTGCGTCCGCCCTTCTCGCCCCACTGGTAGATGCAGGCGGTGGCGGTGTCCTTGGGGTCTTGGCCGAAGACCACCTGGTTGCCGGGGTTGAACTTGGCCCGGCCCATCACGCCCTGGCGGTCGGTGGCCTGGAGGGCCTTGACCAGGGCGTCGGGGTCCAGGCTGCCGGCCTTCTCGACGGCTTCCTTGAAGATGTAGACCGCCTCGTAGCTGGGGGCCGGGCCGTGGCCGGCCTCGATGCCCTTGCCGAACTTCTTCTTGTAAGCCTCATAGAAGGCGGTGGCCTGGGGGTATTTCTGGCTGGGAATGTTGCCCAGCTCGAAGATGGCGTTCAACAAGCCGCCGATCTTGCCCTCGAAGGCCCCCCAGGCCGCCTCGCCGGCCATGGGCGAGATGAAGCCGGCCATCAGGGCGGGAACCTTCTGGGCCTTCCACTGCTTGACCAGGATGCCGCTTTCGGGCATGTCGAAGCAGGTGAACAGCACCTGGGCCCCGCCCATCTTGGCCTTCATCAGCACCGGCGCGAAATCGCCGGCTCCGGTGGGGAACTGGTCGTGGCCCAGCACCTCCCAGCCGTTCTTCTCGAACCAGCCCTTCATGGCCCCGGTGGTGCCGCGCGCCCAGAGCACGTCCTGGTTGAGCAGGTAGACCTTGGTGAAGCCGAACTTGTCCTGGAGGTCCTTCATGGCCCCCATCAGCAGTCCGGCCCAGGAGGTGACGTTCAACGAAACCCGGAAGACGTACTTGTACTTTTCCGGGTCCTCCTGGATCTTTTTCTCGGAGGCGGGGGTCATGGCGATGGTGCCCAACAGCGGCACCTTGTACTTGGCGATGAGGTCCATGCCGGCCAGGAGGGCCTCGGAGCGGAAGGGACCCACCACGATGGCGTGGGGCTTCTTCTCCAGGATCATCTTCTCCAGGCCCAGGAGCGCCTCCGGCACCGGGGTGCCGGGAGAGGCGTCGCGGATGTCCATCTCGGTCACGCTGAGTTGGCGAGCCTCGCCGCCGACCTTGACCCCGCCGCCGGCGTTTATCTCGTCCACGGCCAGCTTGACCGCGTTGAGGCTCTCCTTGCCCTCCAAGACGCCCAGGGAGGTGGGCACGCCCAGGACGATGGGCTCGGCCGCCGCCGCGGGGGCGGCCATGAGGATTAGGACGGCCAAGGCCGCCAGACTAAGCACCAGCCAGGGGGATTTCCTGCCCATGAGCGCCTCCCAAGGTATGGGGTTGTAACCGTGACCGGGGCTGGGGTCCCGGTGGGTGTCGCGCCTGGGACGGCCTTGCGGGGTGTGTCTGCGGTGAGGTCACTGGCCGACCGTTCGTTAGATTTTTTGTACTCTAGCGCGGGAAGCGGTGTCAACCGGGAATTTGGCCTGAGAATCTTTGCACAAGCTCCGCCAAGGGCTTTGTGCAAGTAATCTACTGAAAATTAAAGAATAATCACATGCGGGCCCTTCAAAAAATTGCGGCATGGCGTTCTGCGGCGCGAAATGGGGGCGGTTTTCGGCGGTCGGAGCCATATAATCGCCTGACGGCAATGTCAATTATCCGGCTTGACAAGCCGGTCGCGGCGGGCCATAGTAGCTAAAATCTAACGATCGGTCGGTAGGGCGATATGCACATGCACAAGGGCGAGAGGCGCAGCCAGGAGGTCTTCGGGGCGGCGGCGCGGCTTTTTGCCCAGCGCGGCTACAGCCGCACCTCCATCCGCGACCTGGCCGAGGAGCTGGGGCTGCAAAAAAGTTCGCTGTACCATTACTTCGACTCCAAGGAGGACCTGCTGCACCGTCTGCTGGACGACATCATGGAGCAGGCCCTGACCCGCATCGAAAAGCTTTGCGCCCAGCCCCTGCCGCCCCTGGACAAGCTGGCCGCCTTCATGCGCCTGTACACCCACGTCTACGCCGGCGACCGCGACCGCCTGACGCTTCTGGTCAACGAACTGGACTGTCTGCCCCCGGAGCGCCGCGATCAAGTGGTGGCCAAGCAGCGGCGCTACGTGGCGGCGATCAAGGGCATCCTGGCCGAGCTCAAGGAAGCCGGGCTGCTCAGAGACCTGCCCCTGCCGGTACTGGTCTTCGCCTTCTTCGGCATGGTCCACTACACGCCCAAATGGTACAGCCCCGACGGACCGGTGAGCCCCGACGAGCTGGGCGGGGTCTTCGAGCAGATTTTCTGCCACGGCGCGCTGACGCCGGACCCCGCCGCCGGGGACTAGCCATGCCGTTGCGGCCGCCCTTCTGGAACATCGACGCCGCCTGGCTTTTCTACCTGCTGGCCGGCCTGGCCCTGGGCGTCTTCGCCCTGGGCGCGGCCATCCACCTCAACCGCTGGCGGCCCGGCTTCGCCTGGGGGGCCTGGTCCTGGCCCCGCCTCAGGGCCGCCCTGGCCGACGCCCTGCTGGGCCGGCGCATCTGGCGGGGCGACGCCGCCGCCGGCCTGACGCACGCCCTGATCCTGCTGGGCTTCCTGGGCCTGGTCCTGGCCACCTGCCTGGTGGCGGTGGATCACTATCTGTTCGCCTTCCTGCGTGGAAGGGTCTATCTGGCCCTCTCGGCCCTGTGGGAGTTCTGCGGCCTGGCGCTCATGGCCGGCCTGGCCTGGGGGCTGATCCGGCGCTATGTCCAGCGGGTGCCGCGGCTCATGCGCTCCTGGCGCGACGCCCTCATTCCGGCCTGGCTGCTGGCCGTCGCGGCCAGCGGGTTTTTGGTGGAGGCCGCGCGCATCGCGGCCACGGGCGCGCAATGGGAGCGCTGGTCCTTCGTGGGCTGGGGGCTCAAGGGGCTTTTCGCCCCGGCCACCGCCGCGGCGGCCCACCAGGGCCTGTGGTGGCTGCACGCGGCGCTCAGCCTGGGCCTCATCGCCTGGCTGCCCTTCTGCCGGCTGTTCCATGCCCTGGCCGCGCCCGTGAACCTGGCCTTCCAGGACGAGCCCCACGCCCTGCCGGCCCTGGACCCCCCGCCGGAGCTGGCCCGCGAGTTCAGCCACCGCCACTTCATGTTCCTGGACGCCTGCTCCCGCTGCGGCCGCTGCGACGACGCCTGCCCCAGCGCCCGTGCCGGCGAGCCCCTCTCGCCGCGCCAGTTCCTGCAAAACGCCCGCGCCTACGTGGGCCTGAAGTACAACCTGCTCGCCCGCCTCCCCTGGCTCAAGGCCCGCCTGCGCCAGGCGCTCGTCAGCCGGCCCACCATCGTGCCGGAACAGGCCTGGTACTGCACCTCCTGCCGCGCCTGCCAGGAGGTCTGCCCGGTGCAGGCCGCGCCCATGGAGCTCATCCGCCAGGTGCGTTCGGCCCTGGTGGAGCAGGGCGCCACGGTGCCGCCGCTGTTGGGCCAGGCCCTGGAGCGGCTGATGAAGTACGCCAACCCCTGGCTGGCCAAGAAGGGGCAGAAGGCGGCCTGGGCCAAGGGCCTGGGCATCCCGGACCTGGCCAAGGGCGAAGCGGCCCCGCTTTTGTATTTCGTGGGTTGCACCACCAGCCTGGACACCCGCGCCCAGGGGCTGGCCAGGAGCCTGGCCGCGGTGCTGGGCCACTGCGGGGTGGAGTTCGGCACCCTGGGCAAGGCCGAGCCCTGCTGCGGCGACATCGCCCGCCGGGTGGGCGAGAACGGGCTTTTCGAGGAGCAGCGCGAGGAGCTCCTTGCCCTGCTCATGGACATCGGCGTGAGCGAGGTGGTGGCCTCCTCGCCCCACTGCTACGCCAACCTGAGCCAGACCTATCCCCAGGCCTGGACCCGCGACGGCCAGCCCGGCGGCTTCCCCTTCCGCGCCCGCCACTACAGCCAGCTCCTCTGCCAGATGGTGGACGATGGCCGGCTTCGCTTCGACCGCCCGCTGCGGATCAAGGCGACCTATCACGACCCCTGCTACCTGGCCCGGCACGCCGGGGTGATGGCCGAGCCCCGCCGGGTGCTGGCGGCCATCCCCGGCCTGGAGCTGGTGGAGATGGCCGAGCACGGCAAAAACGGCCTCTGCTGCGGGGGCGGGGGCGGGCGCATGTGGCACGAGCTGCCCGGCCAGGGCCACCTGGCCCAGGCCCGGCTGGCCCAGGCCGCCGCCACCGGGGCCGAGGTGGTCGTCACCGCCTGTCCGCTGTGCCTGATCATGCTGGAGGACGCGCGCAAGGCCGGCGGGTTCGAGGACCGCCTGCTGGTGCGCGATCTCAACGAACTGGCGGCCCAAGCCCTGGGGTTGGACGATTAGGCGCGGCCGGCGGGTGGCCGGCGGCCAAGGCTTGGAAGGGGCGGGGATAAGGAGGACTGGAAGGAAAGAAAGGCGTTGCGGCTAAACGGCTGGCTCCGGTTCGCTGGGGGCCGCCCGACCAAAGAGGGCCAGGGGCCGGCAGTCGGATGAAGGAGTCGACCAGGCTGGGCCCCAGGCCGAGCCGAGCGGCCGGCCGGGAAATCCGCTGGCGCGCGACCGGCGCAAGGCGCGGGCCAAAAAGGCGGCAATCATCTTTCCTTCCTGTTTTTTTGTCTGTAAAGCCTCGGCCTGGATTTGATCGCCCGGACCGCGGGGTTCGGGCGGGGAGGCGGGAAAGCATGGACATCCTGGTGCTGGTGAAACAGGTGCCGGAGACGGCCGAGGCCGATCTGGAGATCAACGCCGAGGGCACAGACCTGGAGCGCGAGGATCTCGTGTTCACCATCAACGAATGGGACAACTACGCGGTGGAGGAGGCGGTGCGCCTCAAGGAGGCCCACGGCGGCCGGGTGACCGTGCTGACCATCGGCGACGAGGAAGCCGGGGACGTCTTGCGCCGGGGCCTGGCCATGGGCTGCGACGAGGCCGTGCATCTGAGCGACGAGGCCTTCGCGGGCTCTGATCCGGCCGGCCTGGCCCGGGCCGCGGCCGCGGCCGTGATGGGCCGGACCTTCGATCTGATCCTGACCGGCGTGCAGAGCGCCGACCAGGGCCAGGGCCAGACCGGGGCGCTCTTGGCCCAGCTTTTGGACCTGCCGTTTGCCAGCATGGTCATCGGCCTGAAAATCAAGGATGGCCGGCTCAAGGCCGTCCGCGAGTTGGAGGCCAACACCCAGGAGGAGGTGGAGCTGCCCCTGCCGGCGGTGGTCAGCGTGCAATCGGGCATCAACCAGCCCCGCTACGTCTCCATCATGGGCATCCGCAAGGTGCGCTCCATCGCCATCGACCAGCGCGACGCGGGCGGCCTGGGCCTGGCCGGGATGGTGGGCGCGGCGGCCTCGGCCGTGGCCGCCCGCTCCCTGGCCCCGCCCCAGGCCGGGGCCGGAGCCGAGATGCTCACCGGCAGCCTGGAGGCCGTCTGCCAGAAGGCCGCCGGCATCCTCCGCGAGAAGGGGGGCCTGAAATGAGCGGCATCCTGGTGATCGCCGAGCACCGCGAGGGGCAACTGCGCGAGGCGACGTTGGAGGCCCTGGGCGCGGCCCTGGCCCTCTCTCCTTCGGTTGGCGGCGGGGTGGTGACGGCGGTCCTGGCCGAGGAGCCGGAGGCCGTGGCCGCACCGCTCCTGGACCGCGCCCCGGCCCTGCGGCTCATCGCCCATCCCGATCTCCAGGCCTTCAACCCGGAGCTATACCTGCCGCCGCTCATGGACCTGATCGCCGGCCTCCAGCCGGCCCTGGTGCTCATGCCCCATTCCAGCCAGGGCCTGGACCTGGCCCCGGCCCTGGCCGGCCGCCTGAACGCGCCGCTCATTACCGACTGCGTGGGCCTGGACTGGCGGGCCGGGGCGCTGACCGCCCGGCGGTTGGTCTATGGCGGCAAGGTGGCCGAGAGCCAGAGCCTCAAGCCCGCGCCCCTGGTGGTGGCCACCCTGCAATCCGGCGCTTTCGAGGCTGCGCCGGTCGGCGCGGCCGCGGCCAGCGAAAAGGTGCAGCTGACCGACCTGGCCCCGCGCCACGCCCGGCGCTTTTTGGGCTACCTCAAGGGCGCGGCCGAGGACGTGGACATCGCCGCGGCCGACATCCTGGTCTCGGTGGGGCGCGGCATCGGCGGCGAGGACAATATCCCCATCGCCCAGGCCCTGGCCGACGCGTTGGGGGCCACGCTGTCCTGCTCGCGGCCGGTGGCCGACGCCGGCTGGCTGCCCAAGAGCCGCCAGGTGGGCACCAGCGGCAAGACGGTGCGGCCCAAGGTCTACCTGGCCTTGGGCATCTCCGGGGCCTTCCAGCACCAGGCCGGCATGAAGGGCGCGGCCACCATCATCGCGGTGAACAAGGACCCCCGCGCGCCCATCTTCCAGATCGCCCACTACGGCATCGTGGAGGACCTGTTCAAGGTGCTGCCGGCGCTGACCGCGGCGGTCAAGGCGGGTTGAGCGGCTCGCGTCCGGGACCCGAAAGGGGAGATGGTGCGCCTATACCGATGAACTCTGAAGCCGGAAAGGCTCGGTCCGGTCAGTTGGCCAAGAAAGCCTGAATCTGTCATTGCGAGCGCAGCGAAGCAATCTCTTTGGCTTGTTCTTGAAGAGATCGCCACGTCGCTATAGCTCCTCACCCGTTCCCGCCCCAACCCAAGGAGGCCGGCATGGATTTCACCCTGACCCGCGAGCAGAGGGACATCATCCGCGCGGCCAAGGAGTTCGCCCAGGGCGAGTTCCCGGCCGTGGCCGCGGATTTCGACCGCGAGGAGCGCTTCGATCTCAAGCTGTGGCAAAAGGCCTGCGAGCTGGGCTTCGTGGGCACCTTCATCCCGGAGGCCTACGGCGGGGCCGGCCTGGGCTTTTTGGAGCACAGCATGATCACCGAGGAGTTCTGGGCGGTGGACCCCGGCTGCGGCCAGTCCATCCTCAGCACCACCTTCGGGGCCGAGATGCTGATGCTCTTTGGCAGCCAGGCGCAGAAGCAGGCCATCCTGCCGCCCCTGGTGGAGGGCAAGGCCATGCTGGCCACGGCCATCACCGAGCCCGACGCCGGCAGCGACCCCACCCAGGCCGTGACCACGGCGGTGAAAGACGGCGACGAGTGGGTCATCAACGGCGCCAAGATGTTCATCACCAACGGCAGCCACGCCCAACACGCCCAGGTTTTTTGCCTCACCGACCCCGACCATCCCAGCCGCCACCACCGCCACAGCTTCATCCTGGTGCCGCGCGACACGCCCGGCTTCAGCTCCCGCAAGCTGCACGGCAAAATGGGCATCCGGGCCAACGACACCGCCGAGCTGGCCTTCAGCGAGGTGCGGGTGCCGGCGGAGAACCTGATCGGCGTGGAGGGTCAGGGCTTCGGCCAGCTCATGGAGCTTTTCAACCGCGCCCGGCTGCACATCTGCGCCCAGGCGGTGGGCCTGGCCAGGGCCTGCCTGGAGGACAGCATCCGCCACGTCAAGGGCCGGGTGCAGTTCGGCCAGCCCCTGGCCAGCTTCCAGGCCACCCAGTTCAAGGTGGCCGAGATGGCCACCCGCATCCGGGCCAGCCGCAACCTGTACTATGAGGCGGCCTGGCTGGTGGACAAGGGCAAGGTGGACCACGCGCTCATCGCCATGGCCAAGTGGTTCAGCGCCCGCACGGCGGTGGAGGCGGCCGACGAGGCGGTGCAGATGCACGGCGGCTACGGCTACCTGGACGAATACCGGGTGCAGCGGCTCTACCGCGACGCCAAGATTCTGGAAATATACGAGGGCGCGCGCGAGATGGAGAAGCTCATCGTGGCCAAGAGCCTGCTGGGCTAGGCTTCCGGGGCGCAAATGCAGCCGGCGGCCGGGCCTTCGCCCATGCGCACCAGGTTGAAGCGCCCCTGCCACGGGTCCAGCGCCAGCATCCCGCGGTTGACCGCCGCGCGCGCGCCGGAGAGCCACTTGATGGCCTCCAGCGCGGCCAGGGCGGCCACCGTGGCGGCGGCGGGGCCCAGGATGCCCACGCTGTCGCTGGTGGGATAGCCTTCCTCCGGCGGCGGGACGGGGAACAGGCAGCGCAGGCAGGGGGTGACGCCGGGCTGGATGAGCATCAGGTTGCCGTGGGCGGCGACGCAGCCGGCCATGACCCAGGGCAGGCCCCGGCGCACGGCCGCGTCGTTGATGACATAGCGGGTGGCCAGGTTGTCGCTGCCGTCCAGGACCAGGTCGACCCCGGCGCAGAGATCTTCGATGGTCGCGGCGCTCACCTCGGCCACGATCCCCTCCACCGCCACCGTCCGGTTCATGGCCGCCAGCCGGGCCGCCGCCGCCTCGGCCTTGGGCCGGCCCAGGTCGTCCTCGTCATAGAGCAGTTGCCGGTGCAGGTTGGAAAGCTCCACCCGGTCGCGGTCCACCACCCGCACCCGGCCCACCCCGGCCCGCACCAGCAATTGGCTGATGCCGCCGCCCAGCCCCCCGGCCCCGCAGACCAGGGCCGAGCTGGCCATGAGGCGCGCCTGGCCCTCGGCCCCCAGGCCGGCGAAGATCACCTGCTTCTGATAACGCTCGGCGGCTGAGGTCATGGGCGGTCTCCCGGCGAGGGCGCGTGGGTTGGCGGTCGAGGCCGCCGCGGCTGGTGGCCGAAGGCGGCGTCAACTATAATAGCATCGGCCCCGGATCGCGGCCAAACCGGCCGCCCGCCCCTGACGCTTTGGCTATTTGGCAAGGAGCCAGCATGCAGCCGCTGACCAGCGCCCAGATGGATTTCCTGTGGGGCCTTTTCGGCCGCGAGCGGGTCAACGCCGGCCCCTCGGCCCAGGACCTGCACTGCCGCGACTACAGCTTCCACGCCTGCCAGCGGCCGGCGGTGGTGGTCTGGCCCCGCTCCACGGAGGAGGTCAGCCGGCTGTTGGCCTGGGCCGACGCCGAGCTGGTGCCCATCACGCCCTGGGGGGTGGGCTCCAGCGTGGAGGGCAACCCCATCCCGGTCAAGGGCGGGGTGGTGGCCGATCTCACCCTGATGGACAAGCTGGTCCGGCTATACCGCGATGACATGCAGGTGGAGGTGGAGCCGGGGCTGACCTACAAGGACCTGAACACCAAGCTGCGCCACGAGGGCCTGTTTTTCCCGCCCGACCCCGGCGCGGCGGCAACCCTGGGCGGCATGATCGCCAACAACGCCTCCGGCACCCGCACCGTGAAATACGGCGCCACCCGCGACTACGTGCAGGGGCTCGTCGTGGTGCTGGCCGGCGGCCAGGTGATCCACACCGGCAACCGCGCCCACAAGTCCTCGTCGGGCTACGACCTGACCCGGCTTTTCGTGGGCAGCGAGGGCACCCTGGGCGTCATCACCAGAGCCTGGCTGCGCCTGGCCGGCCTGCCGGAGCATTTCGCGGCCGTGGTGGCGTCGTTTGAAAGCGTGGAGCAGGCGGTGGCCGCGGTGGTGGCGGTCAAGGCCTCCGGCACCGCCCCCGCCGCCCTGGAGCTGATCACCGCGCCCCTGGCCAAGCTGATGCGGGCCGAGGGCCTGGACATCGCCCTGCGCCCGCAGCTTTTCATGGAGTTCGACGGCTTCAGCCCGGCCAGCCTGGCCGAGGCCCTGGGCCTGGTGGAGGATATCTGCCGCGAGCTGGGCTGCGTGGATTTCGCCGCCGGCCAGGGGACCGAGGAGCACAACCGCCTCTGGAGCGCCCGCCACGCCGTGGCCGAGTCCATCAAGCGCGCCCATCCCGGCCTGGAGATGCTGGTCACCGACGCGGCGGTGCCCATCAGCAGCTATCCGGCCCTGGTGGCCTTCGCCTATGAGCACATGCGGCGCGAGGGCGTCACCGGCTACGTGCTGGGCCACGCCGGCGACGGCAACCTGCACGTGGTCTGGCCCGGCGACCCCGGCGACGCGCAGGGGTGGCGCAAGGTGGAGGCGGCCAACGAGGCCATCGTGGCCGAGGCCATCCGCCTGGAGGGCACCGCCACCGGCGAGCACGGCGTCGGCATCGGCAAGATCAAGTTCATGGCCCAGGAGCACGGCCAATCCCTGGCCGTGATGCGGGCCATCAAGCGCACCCTGGACCCCAGGGGCATCCTTAACCCCGGCAAGCTCCTGCCGGAGGCCTGATTGCGGGAAAAGCAGCGGGGTTGCCCTGGCTCCGCCTAGCGCCAGCCGTGCTCGCGGCCCTGGCGCAGGCGGCTGATGTTGTCCTTGTGGCGCCAGGCCACCAAGAGGGCCATGGCCAGGGTGGCGAAGACCAGGGGCCGGGGTTCGCCCAGAAACAGCATGACCAGGGGCGCGGCGCCGATGCCGGCCAGGGAGCCCACCGACATGTGCCCCGACCACCAGGCCGTGCCGCCCAACACCGCCAGCACGATCAAAAGCCCCAGGGGAGCGGCGGCCAGGAGCACGCCCAGGGCGGTGGCCACGCCCTTGCCGCCCTGGAATTTAAGATAGATGGGAAAGACGTGGCCCAAGAAGGCGGCCAGGCCCACCGCCGCCGCCTGCCAGGGCTCCAGCCAGGTCCAGGCCAGATAGGCCGGCAGCCAGCCCTTGGCCGCGTCCAGGAGCAGGGTGGCCGCGCCGGCGGCCTTGCCGGCCAGGCGGCCCACGTTGGTGGCCCCGATGTTGCCGGAGCCGCCCTGGCGCGGATCCACGCCCCCGGCCAGGCGCGCCACCAGCAGGCCGAAGGGCACCGAGCCCAGCAGGTAGGCCCCGACGAACAATCCCAGGAATAATGGCATCATAAGCCCATCCGCTTGCATGCTCCACCAACTTCATGTTAATACCCTCTTGCGGTAAAAGGCACAAGGCTTTTAACCGCCGGCCCGGCTTTTATTGCCCTGGGCCGCCGCGGCGTGTATCTTCGAAAACATGGGCGCGCGCGCCGGCGCGACGGCCCTTCTTGGCGGGAGCGGGCATGCGCATCTGCGTGATAGACGGCCAGGGCGGCGGCATAGGCAGCGTAGTCATCCGCCGCATCAAGGAAGAGTTCGGCGAGTCGGTGGAGGTGCTGGCGCTGGGCACCAACGCCATCGCCACCGCCCAGATGATGAAGGCCCACGCCAACCGGGGGGCCACCGGCGACAACGCCATCCAGTGGAGCATCCGCGACGCCGACGTGGTCATCGGCCCCATCGGCATCGTGCTGGCCAACGCCATGATGGGCGAGGTGACCCCGGCGGTGGCCGCGGCCATCGCCGCCTGCCCGGCCCGCAAGTTCCTGCTGCCGCTGACCCAGGAGAACGTGGAGGTGGTGGGCGTCACCCACGAACCCCTGCCCCACCAGGTGGACTACATCGTCAAGGTTCGCCTCAAGGAGTTGATCGACCATGTGTGAAGCCACGGCCTACATTGTGGACAAGGACGGCAAGGAGACGGTGCTCCTGGCCGACGTGGACGTCATCGAGCCCCAGGAGGGCGGCCAGATGCGCTTGGTGTCCATCTACGGCGAGCAGAAGGTGCTCAAGGCCGCCATCAAGTCCATGTCCCTGGTCAACCACAAGGTGGTCCTGGTGCCGGCCTAGCCGGACCCGGCCGACGGGCCGTTGGGGCCGCTCCCACCAGCCAAGGAGTGAAAGCCATGGCCGACCAGCCCGCCATCGAGCGCGCGCTCGCCAGCCTGCACTGGCTGGGCCACGACTGCTTCCGCCTGGACAGCAGCGCCGGCCCCGTCTACTTCGACCCCTTCCAACTGGCCGGCGGCCCGACCGCGGCCCTGATCCTGGCCAGCCACGACCATTTCGACCACTGCGTGGCCGAGGACATCGCCAAGATCCGCGGGCCCAAGACGGTCATTGTCACCGAGCCGGCCTGCGCGGCCAAGCTGGGCGGAGCGGGCGTGATGACCCTGAAGCCGGGCCAGACCGTGGAGGCGGCCGGCTGCCGGGTCAGCGGGGTGCCGGCCTACAACACCGACAAGCAGTTCCATCCCCAGAAAAACGCCTGGCTGGGCTTCGTGCTGGCGGTGGACGGGGTGACCATCTACCACGCCGGGGACACCGATTTCATCCCGGAGATGAAGGGCCTGGACGTGGACATCGCCCTGCTGCCGGTCTCCGGCACCTACGTGATGACCGCCGCCGAGGCGGTGCAGGCCGCCCTGGCCATCAACCCCCGCGTGGCGGTGCCCATGCACTACGGGGCCATCGTGGGCGAGGACTCCGACGCCCAGGCCTTCGCCGCGGCCCTGGCCGGCAAGGTGCCGGTGCGGGTGCTGGCCAAGGAGGCCTGATACGAATTTGACGACAAATATATAACTTTCCACTAAAGGACAAGATGCGGGCGGTGATAAACCCCGCCCCTACGAAATCACAGGGAAAACCGGCAGTTTCTTCGTAGGGGCGGGTTTATCCCCGCCCGTGTGTTTCATTCCAAAGCAATACGGTTGAAATGAAATTGGTATGAACCGCCGACCGGGCCTCACGGCCTGGGCCATGAGGGCGGCCCCCGCCCGCCGGATGCCCAATTCCGGCGGGCGGGGACCGGTGGCGGAGCCGGGCCCCGGCGTTGGCCCGCGCCCCTGGGAAGCTTCTTGCGCGCGGCCTCGCTCCGGGGCGCGCGCGTTTTTTGCCTTAAAAACTGAGTTGCGCGCCCAGCCACACCAGCAGGCCGGGATGAAGCACCTCGTAAGGGCTGCTGGCGTCGGGGGTCATGTTGCCGTAGATCACCAATTCCTTATCCAGCAGGTTGTCGGCCGAGAAAGTCAGCTTGCAGTTGGATGTGACCTGGTAGGAGGCCTTGAGGCGCAGGTTGGTGTAGTCGGCCAGGCCCTTTTCCCGCTCCAGTTGCAGGGCGGCGCCAAGGCTGAGCGACAGGCCCCGGCCCTGCCACCACAGTTCGGGCACGGCCTGGAGCTTGGGGCCCGATTGCAGCTTCTCGCCGTCCTCCTTCTCCCAGGGGTCGGCCCAATAGCCGCCGAGGCCGGCCCAGAAGCCGTGGCCCAGGGCCAGGCGCAGGCCGGCCTCCACGCCAGTGGATTCCCAATTGTCCACGTTGCGGGCCAGGTAGCGGGCCTGGGCGTTGTCGTAGAGGTAACGGATCTTGTCGGTGTAGGCCATGTGGAACAGGCCCAGGTGGGCGCTGTGGTGGACGCCGGCGCTCTTGAAGCCCAACTCATAGGTCCAGCCGTATTCAGGGGCCAACGCAGGGTTGCCGCCGAACATGTCCGAACTGCTGTAGAGCTGGTTGAAGGTGGGCAGGCGGAAGGTGCGCCCGGCGTTCAGGTAAAGGGACTGGCCCGGTGCCAGGCGGTGGAGCAGCGAGGCCTGGGGCAAGAGCTCCTGGCGGTCGTCGCTGCCCTGTTCGGCGTTGAAGGCCCCCTCGCCCCGGCAGCCGAGGCTGAACAGCCATTTGGGGGCGAATTCCCACTCGGCCATGGCGAACAGGCTGGCCTGGTGGCGGTGGTGGCGGGCGTAATCGCGGCCGACGGTGTAGCCGCGTCCGGACGCGGCCACCTTCTCGCTGGTCTCGTCCTGGCGTTCGAAGACGTAGCGCAGGCCGTAGAGCAAATCCACCGGGCCAAGGCGGCGGCGGTCCTGGCCGTCCAGGCCCAGGGTCTGGTTGCGCTTGTCGTCGTTGGCGTCTGGCTTGTTCATGGCCGCGTAGTCATAGGTCAGGTCCATCTGGCTTTGGTGGAAGAAGACCTGGCCGCGCAGCTCGTCCCGGTTGAGCCCGGCCCAGAGGTAGTGGTGGATCAGCTCCTGATCGGTCTGATAGTCACTGGCCGGCGACCTGAGATAACGGCGGAGATAGCCGGAATCCTGGCGGCCCAGCATGTAGTTCAGCCCCAGCCAGTCATTGGGCCGGGCGGCCAGCAGGGCGGCCTGGCCCTGGGTGCGGTCCAGGTCGGTGTCATAGGGGCTGCGGCTGCTATAGTTGCGCTTGACTCCGTCCAGCCGACCCTGGCTCTCGGCCTGGAGCCCCAGCCAGACCTGGGGGTGATCCAGCCAGGCCCCGCCCTGCCAGCGTTCGTGATTTCCGCCCTGGCCCTCGAACCCGCCCTGGCTGGCGCGGTCCTGGCCGGTCTGGGGATGGCGGGTGATGATATTGATGACCCCGGTCATGGCCTGGGAGCCGTAGAGAACCGCGTTGGCCCCGCGCACGATCTCCACCCGCTCGATGAAACGCTTGGGAATCATGGAAAGGTCGTAGGAGCCGGAGCCGGGCGAGGACAGCATGGGCAGGCCGTTAAGGAGCACCAACTCACCGCCGCGCACCCCGCGCAGGCCGATCTCGCCGTTCATGCCGCCCTGGCTGACCCCGCCGGGCAACTGGGCCGCGGGAACGGCCCCCGGCGTTTGCTCCAGCACCTCCAGGGCGTTTTCGCCGGGCATGCGCTCCAGGTCCTGGCGATCCAGCACGGTGGCGCTGGCGGCGGTGGAAAGGAAATCGGCGGCATGGCGCTTGGCGGTGACGGTGACCGGGGCCAGGGTGACCGGCTCCGGCGGGGCTTCGGCTAATACGGCCAGGGGGGCCAGGCAGAGGCAAGACAAGAGCAGGAAAGAACAGATCGCGCGCATGACTATCCTCCGGTGCATGCAAGGTGCGAAAAAAAGCCACCGGAGGCGTCACCCAAAAAAGGCGCGCCCCAAGTCCCATGAAAAAGGACTTGGGGCGCACCCAGTTTGCTTAGCCCCAGCCTCCGGAGGCGCCTATCCACGGACGCCTGACGGTGAACATTTATAGCTTGGGCAGGTCTTCTGGCTCCCGGATCTGCCTACTCTCCGCGCCTTCCCGACGTCTTGTGGACGGCAGTGGCTGGTTTGGCGGATTTCGTCCCCGGTCACAGCGGCGGGACCGCGCCGGCTTTTACCGGCTTCCCTATTAAGCCCTGACGGGCACCCAAACAGATTGTAGAATGCTTCTAACATTTTTTTCGTCACCTGGCAATAGTCCCGTGCGCCGGCGCCCAGCCGACGCTGGGAGCGACGGCTGGGCGGGAGATGCGCGCATGCCTCCGGCGAGCTTCAGGCTTCCGGCCCCACGGACCTATGACGTCCTGTGCCTGGGGCTCAACGCCACCGACCACCTCTGCCTGATTCCCCAGCGCCCGGTCTGGGGCGGCAAGCTGCGCATGCGGCGCATGGCCACCATGGGCGGGGGCCAGGCCGCCACCGCCGCCTGCTGCCTGGGCCGGCTGGGCTGGCGGGTGGCCTACGCCGGGGTCTGCGGCGACGACGCGGCCGGGGCCAACGCCGCGCCCTGGCTGCGGGCCTGCGGGGTGGACCCGGCCGGACTGGTGCAGAAACCCGGCGTCCGGAGCCAGCAGGCCTTCATCATGGTGGAGGAGCAGGGCGGCGAGCGCACCATCGTCTGGACCCGTGACGAGGCCTGCCGCCTGGACCCGGAGGACCTGGACGAGACACTGATCGCCAACAGCCGGGTGCTGCACCTGGACGGACATTTCTGGCAGGCCTCCATCCGGGCCGCCCGTCTGGCCAAAAGGCACGGCCTGGTGGTCAGCCTGGACGCCGAGCGGGTTTTCGAGGGCACCGCCGAGCTGGTCAGCCTGTGCGACGTGGTGGTGGGCTGCGAGGATTTCGCCCAACGCCTTTTTGGCGTCGACGACCCGGAGGCGGCGCTCAAGCGGCTGGCCGGGCTGGGACCGGCCTGGGCGGGGCGCACCCTGGGCGCGGCCGGGGCCGAGCTCTGGGCCGGCGGCCAGCGCTATCGCGCCCCCGGCTTCGCGGTGGAGGTGGTGGACACCACCGGGGCTGGCGACGTGTTCCACGCCGGCCTGGTCCACGCCATCCTGCTGGGCCAGGGGCCGGGGGAGGCCCTGGCCACCGCCAACGCCGCGGCGGCCATCTCGGTGACCGGCCTGGGCGGACGCGCGGCCCTGCCCGCCCGGCCGGAGCTGGAGGGCTTCCTGGCCCGCGCGGCGGCCCGGACGTGACCTGGTTCGCCTGGGCCTTGGTCTCGGCCCTGGGTCTGGCCGGGGCCGACCTGATCACCAAGCGCCATTTCGCCGACCTGAGCCTGGAGGAGGTGGTCCTGGCCCGTTTCGCGGCCCTGACCCCGGCCTGCCTGGCCATGCTTTTCCTCTGCCCCTGGCCGGCGGAGTTGGGCTGGGGCTTCTACCGGCCGGTGCTCATGGCCCTGCCGGCCGAGATGGCCGCCACCTTCCTCTACCTGCGGGCCATCCAGCTCTCGCCCCTGGCGCTCACCCAGCCCTTCCTGGCCTGCACCCCGCTCTTCGCCCTGGCCACCAGCCACGCCTTCCTGGGCGAGCTGCCGTCGTCCTGGGGGCTCCTGGGCATCGCCCTGCTCACCGCCGGGGCCTATTGGCTCAATCTGCACCAGGTCCACGCCGGTTGGCTGGAGCCCTGGCGGGCGGTGGTCCGCGAGCCCGGCTCCTGGCGCATGCTGCTGGTGGGGGCCATCTACGCCTACACCATCGTCATGGGCCGCCAGGCGGTGCTGGCCAGCAACCCCTGGTTCATGGGCGCGGTCTATCCCCTGGTGGTGGCGGTCCTGGCGGCCCTGGTGATCAAGCTGCGCGGCCGGCTGGCCTGGGGCTGGCTGAGCCGGCCCTGGCCGCTCATGGGCCTGGCCCTGTGCCTGGCCGCCATGGTGGTGGGCCACTTCATGGCGCTCAGCCAGGTGCAGGCCCCCTACATGGTGGCCGTGAAACGCACCAGCCCCTTGTTTGCGGTGCTTCTGGGGGCTTGGCTGCTGGGCGAAACCCGCCTGGGTCAGCATCTCGTGGCCAGCGCCCTGATGGTGGCCGGGGCGGTGGTGGTGGCGCTGTGGGGATGATGCGGGAGGCGGCCGAAAGCCTGGTTGGGCCCGCGGGGATGGGCGGCCAATATAGAGACGGGCGGGGTTAAACCCCGTCCGTTTTTTTATCGGGCCCCTGGGCTACTCCTGACTGGCCAGCATCCGGGCCAGCTTTAGCATCGATTCGTGGGGGCCCAGGGCGATGAGGGTGTCGGCGTGGTCGATGGCCGTGTCGGCCGGCGGGTTGAAGATCATGCGGCCGTCGGCCTTCTTGATGGCCAGGATGATGAGGTCGAGCTTCTGGCGCAGGCCGGAGTCCTTGAGGCTCACCCCCACCAGCTCGTTGTGGGGGCCCACCACCACCTCCTCCATGACCAGGGCCAGGTCGGAGCTGTGGAAGGTGAGGTCCACGAAGTCGGCCACCGAGGGCCGCAGAACGGTCTGGGCGATGCGCCGGGCGCCGATGAAATAGGGCGAGACGACCTTGTCGGCCCCGGCCCGCCTCAGCTTGCGTTCGCTGCCCGGCTCGGTGGCGCGGGCGATGACGATCAGGTCGGGGCGCATGCCCTTGGCGGTCAGGGTGATGTAGACGTTGTCGGCGTCGGAGCTGACCGTGGCCACCAGGCCGCGGGCGCGGTCGATGCCGGCGGCGAAGAGGCTCTCGTCCTCGGTGGCCGAGCCCAGCACGTAGTACAACCCGGCCGCCTCCAGGCGGCGGGTGGCCTCCTCGCTGTTGTCGATGACCACCATGTCCACGCCCTTCTCGCGCAGCATTTCGGCCACCAAGGCCCCGATGCGGCCGTAGCCGCAGATGATGTAGTGGTTTTTAAGCGAACGGATGTTGCGCTCCAAGCTTCGCCTCCCCATCACCTGGCGCAGTTTGCCTTCCACCACCCACTGGGTGATCATGGTGAGGAAGTAGAGCACCGAGCCCACTCCCACCAGGATCAGCAACATGCTGAAGACCTCGCCGGGCCGGCTGAGCGGGTGCACCTCGCCATAGCCCACCGTGGCCACCGTGGTGATGGTCATGAACAGCGAGTCGTGAAAATCCCAGCCTTCGATGAGCATGTAGCCCAGGGTGCCGCCGGCCACCACCAGGATGGCGGTGGCCAGCGCCAGGGCCGCGTTGCTGCGCAGGAGGAGAAAAGGCTGGCGTCTCACCTTGGCCAGGGGCCTCTCAGCGCGATTGCGGCGGGGCCGGGGCCGGCTCCGAGCCCACCACCTCGGCGGTGAATTCGGCCAGGTTGCTGGGCAGGTCGGCGAAGACGATCATGAAGGGCAGGTTGCCGCCCGCGGTTATCACCGCCTTGCGGCCGTCGTCGCCTTCGGGCTTGGCCAGGCCGGCCTTGATGTCCTCGAAGGGCAGTTCTTGCAACTGCTCGGAGGTGAAGGCCTTGCCCGCGTAGATCACCGCCTGCTGGGCGGTCTTGCCCTGGGTGTCGTTCAGGCGGCCGCGCACCATGACCGCGGCGCGGGCCTGGCCTTCGTCGTTGAGCACCATGCCCTGGATGACGAAAAGTTTGCCCGACTTTTGGTTCATGCGGAAATAGCCGCGCACCTGGCTCAGCTTGAGGCCGCGGTATTCGCCGGTGTCGGCCGGCTTGGCCGGGGGCTTGGCCTCGGCTTGGGGGGCGGCCGGGGCGGCGACGCCGCCGGCGGCGGGAGCCGTGGCGGCCGGGGCCGGCTTGCCCAGGATCAGGTTGAGGCCGGGCAGGTTGCGGAAGGGGTCCACCACCTGGGGCATGACCTGGAAGCGGTCCAGGGCGAAAAGCCCGCCCACCGCCAAGAGCGCCAGGAGCAGGGGCAGCACCAGCAGCCAGAAGACGATCTTGAGGCCGCGGCCGCCCTTGGCCCGGTCGCGGCCGGCCATCATGTCGTCCATCTCCAGGCCGAACTCGGCGGACTCGGCGGCGCGGGCGGCCTGGGCCGGCCCCTCGCTCAGCTCGAAGAAGTCGGGCTCTGGCGCGCGCGGCGCGGCGGGGGCCGCGGCCGCGGGGCGCGCCGGCGCTGGGGAGTCCACGTGGAAGACTTCCTGGCATTTGCCGCAACGCACCCAGGCCCCGTCGGGCGGCACCTTGGCGTCTTCAAGCTTGAAGCTAGTCTCGCAATTGTCGCACTGGACGATCATCTGGCCATCCTCAGCCGTCGCGGCGGTCGAGCTTCACCTCGTAGACGCCGGCCAGTTGACGGTAGCGTTCGTCAAAGTCCAGGCCGTAGCCGACCAGGAAGCCTTGGGGAACGTGGAACCCCACGTAGTCTATCGTGATCGGCACCTCGCGGCGTTCGGGCTTGTCGATGAAGGCGCAGACCTTCACCGAGCGGGCGCCGAGGTCGGTCAGGTGGTCGATCAGCCAGCGCAGCGTGCGCCCGGTGTCCACGATGTCCTCCACCACCACCACCGCGCGGCCCTTGAGGTTCAGCTCCGGCGGCTTGGTCATGGTGATGGTCCCGGAGGAATAGCTGTCGGCCCCATAGGAGGCCAGGCGCACGAAGTCCACCTGCACCGGCACGGTCATGGCCCGCGCCAGATCGCCCAGGAAGACGAAGGCTCCCTTGAGCACCCCCAACAGCACCGGCTCGTCGCCGACCTCGGCCGAGATCTGGGCGCCCAGCTCGCGCACCCGCGCCTGGATGGCCTGGGCGGTCAGTATTTCCACCAAGGGGTGTTCGTGGCCCTGCACGCTGGTTCGCCTTTCCGTCCGCGCCCGCGTCCCTGATGATCGCCCGGCTGGCGCGGCCCCTGGGGGCTGCGGCAATAACCGCCCGGATTCAAAGCCCAATCCACAACCAAACATAGACCAGGGCCGGCGGGATTGTCAAACAGTTATTCCCGCCCAAAGGCCTTAGTCCGCGTCCAGCCTGGCGAAAAGCTCGCGCCTCAGGCGCGCGGCCAGGCCGCCCTTCAAGCCCGCGGGGTCGGGGCGGCGGCCGCAGAGCACCTCCCACAGGTCCAGGTCTTCCAGGGCCAGGAGCCGCTCCAGGTCGTCGAGCTCGGCCGGGGCCAGCCCGGCCGCGTGGCGCTCCACCCAGGGGCGCAGGGCCAGCTCCACCTCCAGCATGCCCCGGCGGCAGGCCAGGCGCAGGCGCTTGAGGCGCAGTTCGGCTTCGTTCATGGCGCGAGGCCTCCCGCGGTCAAGGCCGACGCCCCGGCCCGTGGGGCGGGCGCGGGGCGTCGGCGGGCTGTCAGAGGCGCGTCCCCGGCTAGAACCGGCGCTGGACCAGGGACTTCTTGATGCCGGCGATGGCCTTGGTGGGGTTCAATCCCTTGGGGCAGGCCTCCACGCAGTTGAGGATGGTGTGGCAGCGCCAGGATGCGTGGCGGTCGTCCAGGATGTCCAGGCGCTCGTCGGCCCCCTCGTCGCGGCTGTCGCTGATGAAGCGCCAGACGTTCAGGAGCGCGCTGGGGCCCAGGTAGTCGGGGTCGGCCCAGTAGGAGGGGCAGGAGCTGGAGCAGCAGGCGCAGAGGATGCACTCGTAGAGGCCGTCGAGCTTCTTGCGCTCGGCCGGGCTTTGCAGGCGCTCCTTGTCCGGGGCCGGGGTCTTGGTCACGAGGTAGGGCTTGACCGTGAAGTATTTCTGCAAAAAGTCGGTCAGGTCCACCACCAGGTCCTTGACCAGCGGCAGGCCGGGCAGGGGCTGGATGACCAGGCGGCCGTTCTTGGCCACCTCCTCGATATGGGTCACGCAGGTGAGCATGTTGGCTCCGTTGACGTTGACGCCGTCGGAGCCGCAGACGCCCTCGCGGCAGGAGCGGCGGTAGGCCAGGGTGCCGTCCTGCTCCCAGCGGATCTGGTTCAGCCCGTCCAGGATCATCATGCCAGGCTTGGTGATCTTGACCTGGTAGTCCTGGTAATAGGGCTCCTTGCCCGCGGCGGGGTCATAGCGGAGTATGGTGAAGGTCACGCTATCCATGGGGACCTCTCTTTACGCTTGATCGCGCCGGACCTAGTACTTGCGCTCGGCCAGGGCGATGGATTCCACGGTCAGGGGCTGCATGCGCACCGGCTTGTAGTCCAGGCGGACGCCGCCGCCAGGCTCCAGGAAGCTCAGGGTGTGCTTGTGCCAGTTTTCGTCGTCGCGGTTTGGGAAGTCGTCGCGGTAGTGGCCGCCGCGGCTCTCCTGGCGGGCCAGGGCGCCCTCGGCGATGGCCTCGCAGACGTCGAGCATGTGGCCCAGCTCCAGGGCCTCGATCAGGTCCAGGTTGTAGGCCGCGCCCTTGTCCTGCAAGGTGATCTGGCTAAACGCCTGGCGGTGGGCCTTGAGCTTGGCCTTGAGCTCCTCCATGTCGGCGGCGGTGCGGAACACCCCGCAGTGGCGCTCCATGTCGGCGCGCATGGTCTCCATGATCTGGCCCATGCGCTGGCCGCCGGAGCCGGTGAGCAGGCGCTTGACCTCGGCCACCCCGGCCGAGCCCGCGTCTTCCGGCAGCTCCGGCCAGGCCTGGGTGTTTTGCACGTACTCGGCCATCCGCTTGCCACCCTCGCGGCCGAAGACCATGAGGTCCAAAAGCGAGTTGGTCCCCAGGCGGTTGGCCCCGTGCACCGAGGCGCAGGCCGCCTCGCCGGCGGCGTAGAAGCCCGGCACCACCGTCTCCGGCCCGTCCGCGCCGGGGGCCACCACCTGGGCGAAGCGGTCGGTGGGCACGCCGCCCATGGAGTAGTGGCCGGTGGGCACCACCGGGATGGGCTCCTTGGTGCAGTCCACCCCGGCGAAGACCATGGCCAGCTCCCAGATGCCGGGCAGCCGCTCCATGATCTTCTCCTTGCCGATGTGCTCGATGTGCAACAGGGCGTAGTCCTGGTTGGGGCCGCAGCCGCGCCCGCCGCGGACTTCCTCGGCGATGCCCCGGCTCACCACGTCGCGGCAGGCCAGGTCTTTCTCGTGCGGGGCGCAGACCTCCATGAAGCGGTCGCCCTTGCAGTTGACCAGATAGCCGCCCTCGCCGCGCACGCCTTCGGTGATGAGGTTGCCCGCGCCGTAGATGCCGGTGGGGTGGAACTGGACGAACTCCATGTCCTGGGCCGGCAGTCCGGCCCGCATGGCCAGGGCCGCGCCGTCGCCGGTGCAGATGTGGGCGTTGCTGGTGGTTCGGTAGACGCGGGAATAGCCGCCGGTGGCAAAAAGCGTCGCCTTGGCGTGGAACAGGTGGAAGCCGCCGTTGACCATGTCCCAGGCCAGCACGCCGGCCACCACGCCCTGGTGATAGATGAGCTGAAGCACGAAGAACTCGTTGTAGAAGCGCACGCCGTGCTTGAGGCACTCCTCGAACAGGGTGTGCAGCATGGCGTGGCCGGTGCGGTCGGCGGCGGCGCAGGAGCGGTGCACCGAGCCGGCGCCGAACTTGCTGGTGTGGCCGCCGAAGGCGCGCTGATAGATGCGGCCGTCGTCCATGCGCGAGAAAGGCAGGCCCATGTGCTCCAGCTCGATGACCACGCTGGGGGCCTCGCGGCACATGAACTCGATGGCGTCCTGGTCGCCCAGCCAGTCCGAGCCCTTGACGGTGTCGAACATGTGGTAGCGCCAGTCGTCCTGCTCCACGTTGCTCAAGGACGCGCCGATGCCGCCCTGGGCGCTGACGGTGTGGGAGCGGGTGGGGAAGACCTGGGTGAGGACCGCGGTGTCCACCTGGCGGCCGGCTTCCAGGGCGGCGCGCAGGCCGGAGCCGCCGGCCCCGACCACCAGGGCGCCCACGCGGTGGACGTTGATGTTGTCGCTGATTGGCATGACCATGCTCTCCCTACGGTTTCACCGCGAAGGTGAGGACCGTGACGGCGCCGAAGAGGAAGAAGCCCAGGGTCACCACCCAGTTGAGGCTGGTGAGCACGATGCGCCATCCCTCGCGGTGCACGTAGTCGTCGATGACCAGTTTGACGCCGTTCATGGCGTGGACGAGCCCCAGCACCAGGAAGGTGAGCTGGAGGCCCTTGTAGAGCGGGCTGGCCAGGCGCGGAGCCACGCTCTCATAGGTGATGTTGCCGCCGCCGGTGTAGTGCAGCAGGATGAAGTGCAGGCCCAGGATGACGGCCAGGGCCACCCCGCTGACCCGCTGGAACAGCCATTCGAAGGCGCCTGAGCGCCCGGAACCCAGGTATCGCACGTGATCGCTCCTTTGGGGGCGCGCCCACGCTGGGGCGCGGAAAAGCCTAATGCGCAAACGCCAGGCGGATCATGGGGATGCCGCCCAGCACCGTGAGCGCGCCACTGATGGCGATGGTGGCCCAGACCCAGCCTTTGTGGGGGCCCTTCTCGCCGGCCGCGCCATAGTCGATGAGCACCACCCGGATGCCGTTGAGGCCGTGGAAGACCACGCAGCCCAGCAGGCCGACCTCCAGGAAGTGGAACAGGGGCGATTGCACCACGGCCATGACCGCGTCGAAGGCTTCCTTGCCGCGGCTGATGTTGTGGATGACCCAGATGTGCATGAACAGGTACAGGGCCAGCCCCAGGCCGGTGATGCGGTGCAGCAGCCAGGCGATGTAGCCCGGATGCAGCCGGTAGTGCATCTTGGGTTGATAGGCTTTCATCTCGCTCGCTTCCCGCCGGTGTCCCCGCCTTGGGCGGGGGTTGGGTTGTTATGGGCGCGCGTAGGCGGCCTTGCCCTCCTGGTATAGGTCGGCCCCGCGCACGTCGTTGACCACTATCAAGGGCATGTCCTTCACCTCCAGCCGCCGCACCGCCTCCGGTCCCAGGTCGGGGAAGGCGATCACCTCGGCCGCGGTGATGCACCGGGCCATGAGCGCCCCGGCCCCGCCGATGGCGGCCAGGTACACCGCCTTGTGCTCGGCCATGGCCTTTTTCACCTCCTCGCCGCGCTTGCCCTTGCCGATCATGGCCTTGAGCCCGCGGGCGATGAGATAGGGCGCGTAGGCGTCCATGCGGTAGGCGGTGGTGGGGCCGGCCGCGCCGATGACCCGCCCCGGCGGGGCGGGCGAGGGGCCCACGTAGAAGATCGCGGCCCCGGCCAGGGGGAAGGGCGGGTCTTCGCCCCGCTCCATGGCCTCCACGATGCGCTTGTGGGCCGCGTCGCGGCCGGTGTAGACGACGCCGGTGAGCAGCACCCGGTCGCCAGCCTTGAGCCGGACGACGTCCGCGTCCGCCAGCGGGGTGGTCAGGCGGATGGGCTCGCTCATAGCACCGCCTCCTTGTGCCGCGCGGCGTGGCACTGCACGTTCACCGCCAGGGGCAGGCTGGCGATGTGGCAAGGCCTGATGTCCACGAAGACTTTCAGGCAGGTCACCCGCCCGCCCAGGCCGGCCGGCCCGATGCCGGTGCGGTTGACCAGCGTGAGCAGCTCGGCCTCCAGGGCGGCGGCCTCCGGGTCGGGGTTGACCGAATCCAGCTCGCGCAAGAGGGTGCGCTTGGCCCGCACGCAGGCGTCGTCGAAGGTGCCGCCCACGGCCACACCCAGGATGATGGGCGGGCAGGGGTTGGGGCCGGCCGCCTCCACGGTCTCGATCACCCGCGCCTTGACTCCGTTGAGCCCCATGGCAGGCGTGAGCAGGAAAACCTTGCTCATGTTCTCGCTGCCGCCGCCCTTGGGCACCACCCACAGGTGAACGCGGTCGCCGGGCACGATGCGCGCATGGACCACCGCCGGGGTGTTGTCGCCGGTGTTGGCGCGGGTGAAGGGATGGCAGACGCTCTTGCGCAGATAGTGGCGTTCGTAGCCCTCGCGCACGCCCTGGTTGACGGCCTCGACCAGGTCGCCGCCAATGAGGTGCACGTCCTGGCCGATGTCCAGGAAGATCACCGCCAGGCCGCAGTCCTGGCAGATGGGCATGGCCTCGGCCTGGGCGATGTCGGCGTTGTCGATCAGCCGGGCCAGCACCTCGCGCCCCACCGGCGACTCCTCGACTTCGATGCTCCTGGTGAGGGCCCGGCGCACGTCGGCGGGCAGGATCAGGTCGGCCTGGCCGCAGAGATCGGCCACCGTGTCCTTGATCCGCGTCACCTCGATTTCACGGAGGTTGGGCAAGACCGGTCCTCCTATTGTGAGCTTGTGATGAGGCCTGCTCAAGCCAGGCTGCTATGTTGTAGCGGCCCGAAGTTGGCCGTGTCAACCCCCCCTACAAACTATGTAAAGTTCTTCTTACAAATGGGAATTTGGTAATTAGCCATACAGTTGGGAAAGGTGGCGATTTCAGCGGCGGTGGGCTCCATAGAGGCGGGCCAGGCGCTCCGGGGAGACGCCCAGGGCGTGGCCGGCGAGCATGGCCTGGTTGATCAGCGTGGTGCGCACCAGGCCCAGCCGCCGCCAGCGCCGGCCGGAGGTGGGGGCGGCCAGGCGGGCCTGGACCACCCGGCCCAGGCGGCGGGCGCGCACCACCAGGTCGTAGTCCTCCAGCAGGGGCAGTTCGGCGAAGCCGCCCAGGGCGTGGAAGATCCCGGCGGGCAGGAAGAGCGCCTGGTCGCCGTAGGGCAGTTGGCCGAGGGTCGTGCGCAGGTGCACCATGCGCTCCACCAGGCGGGCTTGCCAACCGCCGTGGTCCAGCCGGAAACGGAAGCAGCCCAGGCTGACGCCGGGCGGGGCCAGCACCCGGAGCACCTCCTCCGGCCAGCCGGCCGGCAGCCGGCTGTCGGCGTGCAGGAAGACCAGGCTTTCACCCTGGGCCAGGGCCGCGCCCAGGTTCTGCTGGCGGCCGCGCCCCCGGAAGCCCTGCACGGCGCCGACGCCCAGCTCGCGCGCCAGGCGATAAGTGCCGTCATCGCTGCCGCCGTCCACCACGATCACCTCCACGCCGTCCACGGCGGCGCTGGTCACGGCCGCGGCCAGGTTGGCGGCCTCGTTGAGCGCCGGGATGACGACCGATATCCCGGTCGCCGGCGGGGACGACCGGGGGGGAGCCGGGGCGGCTTCCCACAGCGCCAGGTCATCGGGCCGGTCCAGGTCGGCCAACGGGGGCAGCAGCGCACAATCAAGGCCCGCCCGCCGGGCGGCGGCCAGGGTCTGGGCCAACACCGCGCCCGTGCCCCAGCTCATGCCCGCGAACAGCGCGGGGGCAGGCCGGGTGAGCCCGATCAGGTAGTAGCCGCCGTCCGTGGCCGGACCCAGCACCAGGTCGTGGCGCTCCAACTCGGCGAAGGCCTGGGCCAGGATGGCGTCGGTCAGGCCGGGGCAGTCGGAGCCGATGAGCGCCACCCGGCCCTCTCCCTCGGCAAAGGCCTCGGCCATGGCCTGATGCATGCGTTGGCCCAGATCGCCGCCGCCCTGGGGCCGGATCAGCGGCGCCAGGCCCAGCCAGCGCCGGAAGGCGGCCGGCGGCGCGCCGTCCGTGCGCAGCTCCAGGCGGGCGGGGTGTTGGCGGACGTAGGCCAGGCACCAGGTCAGGGCGTTTTGGGCCAGGGCGGCGTGCAACGCGGCCGCGCCCTCCGGCCCCAGGGCCGGGATGAGCCGGGTCTTGGCCCGGCCCGGCGCGGGCCAGCGGGTGAAAAGGATCAGGCGAGCCGGGGCTGGGGGCGCGGGGGTCATAGCCGTCAGGCCAGCCAGCGCCCCAGCCAGCGCCGGACGCCTTCGGTCAGGCGGGCGCGGTTGAAGGCGTCGGCCGCCTTCCGGATGGCCTCGGCCTGGGTGGGGTAGGGGTGGATGACGCCGGCCAGCGTCTTCAGGCCAACGCCGGCCTGGATGGCCAGGGTGAGCTGGCTGATGCTCTCGCCGGCGTGGGGGGCCGCCAGGGTCGCGCCCAAGATCCGGTCCGTGCCCGCCTTGACGTGCACCTTGAGAAAACCCTCCTCGCGCCCCTCCAGCACCGCCCGGTCCACGTCCCGGAGATCGACCCGCAAGGTCCGCACCGCGATGCCCTGGGCCTCGGCCTCGCCGGGATAAAGCCCGCAGTGGGCGATCTCCGGGTCGGTGTAGGTGCACCAGGCCGGGGTGAGGCCGCTGAGCCTGGCCCGGCCGGCGAACAACGCGTTTTGCAGCGCGATGCGGGCGCTGGCGTCGGCCATGTGGGTGAACTTGCGCTCCAGGCAGACGTCGCCGGCCGCGAAGATGTTGGGATTGGTGGTGCGCAGATGGTCGTCCACCCTCACCCCGGCCTTGGGGTCATGCTCCACCCCGGCCGCCTCCAGGCCCAGGCCCTCCACCACCGGCTCGCGTCCCGCGCCCACCAGGATGGCGTCCACGGCCACGATTTCCTGGTCCGCGCCGCGCTTCAGGTGGATGAGCTTCTCCGCGCCAACGGCCTCCACCTGGGTCACCTCGGTGTTCAGGCGCAGGTCCACGCCATCGGCCGTCAGCGCCGCCGCCGCCACCGCCGCCGCGTCCGGGTCCTCGCGGGTCATGACCTGGCCCGAACGCCCCACCATCAGCACCCGGCCGCCCAGGCGGGCGAAGGCCTGGGCCAGCTCGCAGCCGATGGGGCCGGCGCCCAGCACCGCCAGGCGGCGGGGCAGCTCGGTCAGGTTGAAGATGGTCTGGTTGGTCAGGTAGCCGGCTTCCTTTAGGCCCGGAAAGGGCAGTCCGCCCGGCGATGAGCCGGTGGCGACGACCGCCTTGGCGAAACGCAGCACCGCCTCGCCCACGGCCAGGGTCTGTCCGTCCACGAACACGCCTTGGCCCAGGAACACGTCCACGCCCAGATCCCGGAAGCGCTGGGCCGAGTCGTGGGCGGCCAGGCGGGCGCGCAGCTCCCGCACCCGGCGCATGACGGCCGCGAAATCCGGGGCCGGGCCGCCGCCGGCCGTCAGGCCCAGCTCGGCCGCCCGGCGGGCCTCGCCCGCCAGGCGGGCGGCCCGGAGCAGGGCCTTGCTGGGCACGCAGCCGCTGTTCAGGCAGTCGCCGCCCATGAGATGGCGCTCCACCAGGGCCACCCGCGCGCCCAGGCCGGCCGCGCCGGCGGCGCAGACCAGGCCGGCGGTTCCACCGCCCACCACCACCAGGTTGTAGCGCGCCTGGGGGGCGGGGTTGCGCCAGTCCGGGGGATGGGCCGCGGCGATCAGGGCCTGGTTGGCCTGATCCAGGGGCGTCAGGGGCGGGTTCAGGGCCATGGGCTGCTCCCGTGGGTCGGTGGGTGGCGCGCCGGCCTGGGCCTCGCGGGCGGCCGGCGCGCGCCGCGCCCGGCGGATGACGAGGGTCGGCGGCGCCGCTGGGTCATGGCTCCTCGCCAAGGTTTGGGGTTGCGCCGGCCCGAACTCAGGCCGCGATGGCTCCGCCTCAGGTGAAGCCGCTGCCGGCGGTGCAGGAATAGCAATGTTCGCCCACGGCGATGGGCTGGCCGGGCGGGGGCGGGCCCGGCATCTGAGCGACGTGCACCCGGCGGCCGCCCAGGGGCAGGCCGGCGGCCAGGTTGAAGTCGCAGTCGTAGAGCAGGCCGTCCCAGGCCACCGAGACCAGGGTGCGGCACATCACTCCCTGCACCGCGCAGGGGTTGAAACCGGCCTCCAGCTTGCCCAGATAGCCCTCGTAGTCGCCCCGGCCCCGCAGCCAGCTCTGGAAGCGGCCCAGGGGCGCGTTGGCGAACATGAGCAGATGATTGAAGCCCAGGCCCCATTTTCGGGCCAGCACCTCCCGGAAGCGGCGCTCGCTGCCCGTCTGGTCGGGCGGGAGATAGGAGCCACCGGGGTTGACCACCAGGTTGAGCACCAGGCCGCTGCCGGGCTGGCCATAGCCCAGGGCGTTCAAGCGCCTGAGGGCCTCCAGGGAGTCGGCGAAGGTGCCCGCACCCCGCTGGGCCTCGGCCTGGGCCGGGTTGGGCGAGGGCAGCGAGGCCATCACCTCCACCCGATGGGCGGTCAACCGCTCCCACAGCCCGGCCGGGGCGTGGCGCAACAGGGCGGTGAGGTTGGCCCGGAACATCACCCTGGGCGCGGCCTGGGCCAGGCCGTCCACCAACCGGCAGACGTGGGGATTCAGCTCCGGCGCGCCGCCGGTGATGTCGGCCGCCGCGAAACCGCCGCGGCCGGCGTAGGCGATTACCTCCTCCACCGTCCGGCGGTCCATCACCTCGGTGCGCTCCGGCCCGGCTTCGTGGTGGCAGTGGCGACAGGCCTGGTTGCACAGCCGGCCCACGTTGACCTGCAACACCGTGGTCTCGTTGCGCACCAGCTCCAGGTTGTGCCGGCGCAGGGTCTGGGCGAAGGCCGCCATGGCGTTTTCGCTAAAAGCTCAGTTTCTTGGCCAGATTGCGCATCTGGACCCCATGGACCAGCGAGGCCCCGCCCCGGATGGCGCAGGCCACGTGCACCGCCTCGGTCATCTCGGCCAGGTTGGAGCCTTTTTCCAGGCAGGCCTGGGTGTAGGCGTCGATGCAATAGGGGCACTGCACCGCGTGGGCCACCGCCAGGGCGATGAGGGCCTTCTCGCGCGCGCTCAGCTCGCCCTCGGCGAAGACCGCCTGGTAGTAGTCGAAAAACTTGGCCGCCAGCTCCGGGGCCGCCTCGCCGATCTCGCCGAAACGTTTCAAATCCTTGGAATCGTAATAGTCGCCCATGGCGCGCCTCCGGTAAGGCCCTATCGGCGAGGGCCGGGTGATCTGGCGAATTTTTATCAGAATAAACAATAATGATTACTTGTACATTCGGATGATAGCCCCGCTTCCGATGTCTGTAAAGCCAGGCTACTCCTCCCAGGGCTCCTCCACCAGCAGGGGGCGCACGGTGTTGTGCACGCCCATCTTGAAGCGGAACAGGACCGGGTGTTCATGCTTGAGGAACTCCAGGTAGGCCAGCCAGAGCTTCAGGAGCATCAGCATGGCCTGGCCGGTGTCGGCGTTCAGGGTCCGCAGCACCCAGGGGCTGAGGCTGGCCAGGTCGCGGTGCAGGTTGGCCTCCTCGATCAGGTGGAACAGGGCCACGATGGTGCGGTAGAAGTTCTCGAACTCCCAGAGGTGGGGGTTGCGCGTCATCTCCACCACCTCGCGCTCGTGCTCCACCAGGTAGTCGAGCAACTCGGACAACGCGGCCGGATCGGCGCGCAGGACCGGCTGGAACTGGCCCAGTTGCTGGCGGGCGCGGCGGAAGTCCCGGCCGGTCCAATGCGGCTGCACCAGGGTCAGGCGGTCCAGCTCCTCGCGGTTTTCCAGCAGGGCCGCCATGCGCACGTAGATCTCCGCCCCCATCTGGCGGAAGAACACGCCCAGAAAGACGTTGAGCCGGCGCTGGCGGCTGGATTTTTCGCGCAGATTGAGCAGCTCCTCGAAAATCACCGTGAGCACCAGGGCGTGGATGGGCAAGAAGGCCAGATGAAGGAAAAAATACTTGCGGATCAGGTCCAGGTCGCCGAAGAGCAGGTAGGCCAGGCCATAGAGCAGCAGGGAAAGGCAGACCAAGGCCAGGGCGATGAGTAGTTTCTCGATCCACTCCAGGTGGCGGCCGGCCTTGGACAGGGACAACTGACACCCCCGCTGGGTTATGGGTTTGGGCGGCCGGAGCCCGGCCCGGTTCCTGGACCCAGGTTAGCCGCTGGCGGCCTGGCTGGCAAGCGAAGGCGCCGGCGGCTCAAAGGCCCTTGCCCGCCGCGGTCGGCTGCCAGCATACTGTTTCCAGCTACCACCCCCGCCCCTGGGCGTGGCAGCGGCTGGCCCCAGAACGCACGGCTCGCGAGGCGGCAGCATGAATCCCATAACCAATCAGCCCCGCAAGCTGTTGGGCAACGTCTACATGGTGGGCGGTCCCGACCTGAGCGACCCCCGCGATTGCCTCTGCTACCTGGTCTGCGGAGCCCAGGCCACGGTCCTGGTGGACTGCGGGGCCGGCCCCAGCGCGCCGCGCATCCTGGACCTGGCGGGCAAGGCCTGCCAGAACCAGCTCACCCACCTGCTGCTCACCCACGCCCATATCGACCACGTGGGCGGCGCGGCCGAGATCAAGCGCCGCACCGGCTGCCAGGTGCTCATCCACGCCGACGACGCCGAGGTGCTGAAAAACGGCGACGACCAGCGCAGCGCGGCCCATTGGTACGGCCTGCGCCTGGAGGGCGTGACGCCGGAACAGACCCTGGCCGACGGCTGGCGGCTGGATTTGGGCGACGGACAGGCCCTGGAGGTCCTGCACACCCCCGGCCACACCCCCGGCTCGCTGTCCGCTTGGTGCCAGAGCGACGGCCAGAAGGTGCTTTTTGGCCAGGACGTGCACGGCCCCTTCTCCCCGGCCTTCGGCTCCGACCTGGGCCAGTGGCGGGCCAGCATGGCCCGGCTGCTGGCGCTCAAGGCCGACGTGCTGGCCGAGGGGCACTACGGCGTCTTCCGCCCCGCCCAGGAGGTCGAGCAGTTCATCCGCAAGCAGATGGCGCTGCATTCGCCCTAGCGGCCGCCGCGAAACCAGCCTCGCGTCAACGAAAATGGCAGGCGCACAGGCGCCCCGGCCCGATCTGGCGCAGGGCCGGGGTTTCGTCCCGGCAGCGCGGTTGCATCTCCGGGCAGCGGGTGTGGAAACGGCAGCCCGGCGGCGGGTCCAGGGGGCTGGCCACGTCGCCCCTCAGGGCCGGCGGTCGGGCCTGGCGGGAGGGGTCGGCCAGCGGGGCCGAGGCCAGCAGGGCCTCGGAATAGGGGTGCAGGGGCGGGCGGTCGAAAAGCGCGGCCGGGGCGATCTCCACCACCCGGCCCAGATACATCACCGCGATGCGGTCGGAGAGGTGGCGCACCACCGACAGGTCGTGGGCCACCAGCAGGTAGGTCAGCCCGAATTTTTCCTTGAGCTCCAGCAGCAGGTTCATGACCTGGGCCTGGATGGAGACGTCCAGGGCGCTCACCGGCTCGTCGGCCACCACCAGGCGCGGGTTCAGAGCCAGGGCGCGGGCGATGCCGATGCGCTGGCGCTGGCCGCCGCTGAATTGGTGCGGATAGCGGCCGGCCTGGTCGGGCCTGAGCCCCACCTGGCTCATCAGCTCGGCCACCCGCTCGCGGATGGCGGCGGCGTTGCCCAGGCGGTGGATGCGCAGGGGCTCGGCCAGGATGGAGCCCACGGTCAGGCGAGGGTTCAGGCTGGTCACCGGGTCCTGGAAGACGATCTGCATCTGGCGGCGCAGTTGGCGCAGCTCGCCCCGGCCCAGGTTGGCGATGTCCTGCCCCTGGAAACGCACCCGGCCGGCGCTGGGTTCGGTCAGGCGCAGAATCAGCCGGCCCAGGGTGGATTTGCCGCAGCCGCTTTCGCCCACCAAGCCCAGCACCTCGCCGGCCTGGATGGCGAGATCCACCTGGTCCACGGCCTGCAATATCCGCCGGCGCGCGCCCATGAACCCCGACCCCACCCGGTAGTGCTTGCACAGGCCCTCGGCCCGGACCAGTTCGGCGGGCTGCGCGGCCGGGCTCACGCCGCCCTCCGGCGCTGGCGGGCCTCTTTGTGGTGCAGGAAGCAGCGCACCCGGCGGCCGGGGGCCACCTCGGCCAGGGCCGGCTCGGCCTCGGCGCAGGGGGCGAAGCGTTGCGGGCAGCGGTCGGAGAACTTGCAGCCCTGGGGCAGCTCGTCCAGGGGCGGCACGATGCCGGCGATGGTGGGCAGACGCAGACCCGGCCGGGGCGCGCGGGCGGGCAGGCAGGCCAGCAGGCCCTGGGTGTAGGGGTGCAGGGGCGCGCGGAAAAGCTCGCCCACCGGGGCCTCTTCCACCAGGCGGCCGGTGTACATCACCGCCACCCGGGCCGCCATCTGTGCCACCACCGCCAGGTTGTGGGTGATGAGCAGCACCCCCACTCCGCTGTCGGCCTGGAGACGGCGCAAGAGATCCAAAATCTGGGCCTGGATGGTCACGTCGAGCGCGGTGGTGGGCTCGTCGGCCATGACCAGCGGCGGGTTCAGGGCCAGCGCCATGGCGATCATCACCCGCTGGCGCAGGCCGCCGCTTAGCTGGTGGGGATAGGCCGCGGCCCGGGCCGCCGGCTCCGGCACGCCCACCCTGCCCAGCATTTCCACCGCCGCCGACCAGGCCTCGGTGGGGCCGACATCACGGTGGGCGCGGATCAGCTCGGCCACCTGGCGGCCCACCGTGAAGACCGGGTTGAGGCTGGTCATGGGCTCTTGGAAGACCATGCTGATGCCGGCCCCGCGCACCCGGCGCAGCTCCGGCTCATCGAGGGCCAGCAGGTCGCGGCCCTGATAAAGCACCCGGCCCCCGGCCACCCGCCCCGGCGGCGGCACCAGCCCCAGCACGGAGAGGGCGGTCACGGACTTGCCGCAGCCGCTCTCGCCCACCAGCCCCAGCACCTCGGCCGGGGCCAGGCTGAGATCCAGGCCGTCCACGGCCGCCACCGCGCCGCCCCGGCCGGGGAAGACGGTGGTCAGGTCCTGGATGTCCAGCAGGGGCTCGGTCAAGGGCTGGCCTCCGTCCGGGCGCGTTGCTCTGGGGTGATTCTAGCATGGCGAGCCGGCCTGGGAAAATCGGCCCGGTCCGGCTCACAAGTGCGCGAAGCGCCCCGGCCCGCCCTCGGAGAAATCCGGGTCGCCCGCGCCCAGCAGGCCGTCGGCGGCCAGGAGCAGCAGGGCCGGGCTGACGCGGGTGAGGAAGCGGCCGTCCCAGTCGGCCCAGGTCAGGGCGCAGAGCAGCAATTGCAGCAGCACCACCGCCCAGGGCAGCAGCCGGTGGCCGCCGCCGCCCCGGCCGGTGAGGGCGCCCCACAGGGCCAGGCCCAGCAGGCACAGGCTGGAGACCGCCGCGGCCAGGTTGTGGGCCAGGGAGTAGAAGGGCCGGGCGTGGACCAGGAACCAGAAGACCCGCCGCAGCATCAGCCCGGCCACCCCGGCGGGGTCCAGCCAGAACGCCGTCCACAGGAACAGCGGCAGGCTGTCCAGGGGCTCGATTTCCGCCAGGTTCGGCGGTTGGTCCAGGGCGGGATGGCCCCAGACCACGGCTCCCTGTCGCCATTGGGCGATAATCTCCGCCCCGCCGGAGACGGACAGCGGCGAGATGATGGCCAGCAGGCCGGCCAGGGCCAGCAGGCTCAGGCCCAGGCCATAGCGCCGGCGCACAAGGCACCAGGCCGCCACCGGCAGCCAGAAGAGCAGGCCCTCCGGACGGGTGAAAGCCATGAGCAGCAGGACCGGCATCAGGCCCAGCCAGGCCAGGGGCCGGCCGGTGGAGCCCAGGGCCAGGCCCAGGGCCAGGGCCAGCAGGCTGTTGAAGACGCCGTCGCTGAGCAGGTAGAAGTTCCAGCGCTGCAGATCGGGCCAGAGCAGGTAGGCCGCGGCTGCGGCCAGGCCGGCCGCCCGGCCGAAGGCCCGACTGCCGCCCCAATAGAGGGCCAGGCCGGCCAGCAGGGAGAGCAGGGCCTGAAAAACCATCAGCGGCCAGGGGCCGCCGTCGGCCGCGCCGGTCAGCGCCACCAGCCAGTCGTAGGCCAAGAAGTCGGCCTGCTTGTCCACCAGGGGCTGGCCGGACAGCAGGCGGCGGGCGGCGTCCAGGTAGCGCCCGCTGTCGCCGCCCAGGCGCGCGCCCAAAAGCCAACCGTGGGCGGCCAGGCTGAGCCCGCCCAGGCCCAAGAGCCACCAATGATCGCGGCGGGCCGTGGCGCCCTCGCGGCCCAGCAGATCTGCGTTTTCTGATTGGTAAAGGCCGGACATCATGCACACCTCGCCGGGCCGGGCGGGGCTCTGGCGCCCCGCGGCGCGAACTCATGCCAGATACCATACCCCAGGCGAGGGTCAAAACCCAAGCGCGCAGGTGGCCCGCCGCCTCGCCGGCCGGCGTTGAACCGGCCGGGGTTTTGCGCTATGACTAGCCCCATGTCCGAACCCCTGCACACCCTGGTGCTGGGCGGGGCCCGCAGCGGCAAGAGCGGCTGGGCCCAGCGCCTGGCCGAGAGCCTGGCCGGCGACCGGCCCGGCCGCCTGGTCTACCTGGCCACCGGCCAGGCCCGCGACCCAGAGATGGCCCGCCGGGTGGCGCTGCACCAGACCCAGCGCGGCCCGCTCTGGTCCACTCGCGAGGAGCCCCTGGAGGTCGCGGCCGCCCTCCAGGCCCTGGACCGGCCCGGTGCGGTCATCCTGCTGGATTGCCTGACCATGTGGCTGAGCAACCTCATGACGGCCGCCGGCCTGGACCAGGACGCGGTGGCCCGGCGCGGCCAGGAGCTGGCCGATCTCGTCCCCGGCCTCCAGGCCCGGCTCATCCTGGTGGGCAACGAGGTGGGCATGGGCATCGTGCCCGAAAACGCCCTGGCCCGCGCCTTCCGCGACCAGGCCGGCCTGTTGCACCAGCGCCTGGCCGCCGTCTGCGGCCGGGTGGTCCTGGTGGCCGCCGGCCTGCCCTTGGCCCTCAAGGGCGGCCTGCCCGGCTGATAAACCTTTGGAGATCGAAAACATGGATCGCCTGGAAACCCTGCTGGCCCAGATCAGCCCGCCCGACCCGTCCCCCGGCGAAGCCGCCCAGGCCCATCTGGACAACCTGACCAAGCCCCGCGGCTCCTTGGGCCGGCTGGAGGAGCTGGCCCGGCGGCTGTGCGTCATGCGCGGGGCGGCCAGGCTGGCCCAGCCCCAGGCGGCGGTGGCGGTCTTCGCGGCCGATCACGGCGTGGTCGCCGCCGGCGTCAGCCTCTATCCCCGCGAGGTCACGGCCCAGATGGTCTTCAACTTCCTGGCCGGCGGGGCGGGCATCAACGTCCTGGCCCGCCAGTCCGGGGCGCGGGTGCGGGTGGTGGACGTGGGGGTGGACCACGAGTTCGACGACGTGCCCGACCTGATCCAGGCCAAGGTGCGCCGTGGCACCCGCAACCTGCTCGAAGAGCCGGCCATGACCCGCCAGGAGGCCCTGGCCGCCATCGCCGCCGGGGCGGGGGTGGCCGGCCAGCTCATGGGCCAGGGGGCGGACCTGCTCATTCCCGGCGACATGGGCATCGGCAACACCACCCCCTGCGCGGCCATCACCGCCGCCTTGTGCGGCCTGCCGCCCGCGGCGGTCGCCGGCCGCGGCACCGGCCTGGACGACCAGGGCCTGGCCCGCAAGGTGGCGGTGCTGGAGGCGGCGCTCGCTCGCCATCGGCCCGACCCGGCCGACCCCCTGGGGGTGCTGGCCGCCCTGGGCGGGCTGGAGATCGCGGCCATCTGCGGCTTCGTGCTGGGGGCGGCCGCCCGCCGGACGCCGGTGATCCTGGACGGCTTCATCTCCACCACCGGGGCCCTGGTGGCCTGCCGCCTGGCCCCGGCCGCGGCGGCCTATGTCATCGTGGGCCACGCCTCCCAGGAGATCGGCCACCGCGCCCAGTGCGAGGCCCTGGGCCAGCGGCCGCTCTTGGACCTGGATCTGCGCCTGGGCGAGGGCACCGGCGCGGCCCTGGCCCTGAACCTGGTGCGCGCGGCGGTGGCCATCTACAACGAGATGGCCACGTTCGAAAGCGCCGGCGTCACCGGCGACGAGGTCAAGCACGCGTGAAGGCCTTCCTGCTGGCGTTGCAGTTCTTCACCATCGCCAGCCTGCGCCCGGACCTGAGCGCGGGGCCGGAAGACCTGCGGCGCTCGCGCGCCTGGTATGGGCCGGTGGGGGTGCTCCTGGGCCTGAGCCTGGCCGGCGTGGCCTGGCTCTTGCTGGGCCTGCTGCCGCCCCTGGCCCTGGCCGGGTTCATCACCGTGCTCTGGGGCGTCTTCACCCGGTTTTTGCACCTGGACGGCGTGGCCGACACGGCCGACGCCCTGATCCACATCGCCAGCCGCGAACGCGCCCTGGAGATCATGAAGGATTCGCGGGTGGGCTCCTTCGGGGTCTGCGCGGTGGCGGCGGTGCTCCTGGTCAAGTTCGCGGCCCTGGCCAGCCTGGCCGGCTCAGGCGGCTCAACCAGCCTGGAGGGCGGCCGGCTGCTGGCGGCCCTGGCGCTGACGCCGGGCCTGGCCCGCGCCCTGGCCGGGCTGATGGCCGCGCTCTTGCCCCCGGCCCGGCGCGAGGGCCTGGGCGCGGCGGTGACCGGGGCCGGCGGCCTGGGGCCGGAGCTCACCAGCGCGGCCCTGGCCCTCATGGTGGCCGGCCTGGCCGCCGGCCGGGCCGGACTCATGGCCGCGCTGGGGGTGATCCTCGTCGGCGTGGTCCAGGGCTGGTGGTGCCGGCGGCGGCTGGGCGGCGTGACCGGCGACACCCTGGGGGCCAGCATCGAGAGCGCCGAGGTGGCGGCGCTGCTGGTGTTGTGCGCGGCCTGAAAAGCCTTGCCACCCCGTGGGGGGTGTGCTAGTAAAATCCAGCCGGTAAAGGCGGGAAGGCCCGCCCCGGCGTCAGGGTGAACACGCAACCGCAGCGCCGGGCCATTAGGCCCCGCGCCCGCCATAGCCGACGAGGAGCGAGTCATGAGCGCGGCACGCCAGTTGAATCCGAGCCCGATGCCAGAGGACGTGACCCCAGAGATGCTGGCCCAAATCGACGAGATCTGCGCGCGCTACCGCGGCAAGCCCGGCTCGCTCATCCCGGTGCTGCAACAGTCCCAGGGCGTGGTGGGCTACCTGCCGGTGCCGGTGCAGGAGCACATCGCCCAAAGGCTGGGCCTGCCGGGCCATGACGTCTACGGCGTGACCACCTTCTACTCCTTCTTCTCCATGGTCCCCCGCGGCCGCCACACCATCCGGGTCTGCATGGGCACGGCCTGCTACGTGCGCGGCGGCAAGGAGGTCCTGGACCGCCTGGAGCGCCACCTGAACACCCCGGTGGACAGCACCACGCCCGACCGCCGCTTCACCCTGGAGCAGGTGCGCTGCCTGGGCGCCTGCGGCGTGGCCCCGGTGGTGGTGGTGGATCAGGACACCCATCGCAAGGTCATGGCCGACACGGCGGTGGACCTCGTCGAACGCTACCAGTAGCGCGGTCGGCGTGCAGGCCACCCTGGCCGAGATCGCGGCCTGGCTCCAGGCCGAGGTGCTCTGCGGGCAAGACCGCCTGGCCCGCGCGATCGCGCTCTGCCACGGGGCCGACATGATGAGCGACGTGCTGGCCTTCTCCCGGCCGGCCAGCCTGCTGTTGACCGGGCTCTCCAACCCCCAGGTGGTGCGCACCGCCGAGGTGGCCGGCATCGCCGGCGTGATCTTCGTGCGGGGCAAGCGGCCCAGCGAGGCCATGGTGCTCCTGGCCCAGGAGTTCGATCTGCCGCTCATGGTCACCGCCTACTCCATGTTCGACGCCTGCGGGCTGCTTTTCGAAAAGGGCCTCAGGGGTTGGTCGCTGCCCGGCGGCGGAAACGACGCATGAACCCCGCGCCGCCGCCCCCCGAAGACCGGGGGCCTGAGTTCCTGCAAGCGTTCACCATCGCCGCCGGCGATTTCGCCGGAGCCGGCCAGGTCTCCATCGCGGTCAAGAACCTGCTCAAGGAAGTCGGGTTCGCGGCCGACATCCTGCGCCGGGTGGCCATCGTGGCCTTCGAGGCCGAGATGAACGTGGTTATGTACGGCGGCGGCGGCAGCATGAGCGTCTTTCTCTCCCCCTGCACCGTGCGGCTGGTCATCGAGGACCAGGGGCCGGGCATCCCCGACCTGGACCTGGCCATGCAGGAGGGCTGGTCCACCGCCACCCCGGAGATGCGCGAGATGGGTTTCGGGGCCGGCATGGGCCTGCCCAACATCAAGCGCAACAGCAGCCGCCTGGTCATCGACACCGGCCCCGGCCGGGGCACCCGCCTGCAAGTCGAGATCGACCTTTCCTGAAATCCGGCCGGGGGATGCAAATCAGCCGGGCATGCATTATGGTTAGCGCAGGAGGCCGCGGTCTGCCACCACGACCCGGCCGGGGCGAAGTGTTTTGGCGATAGCGCATTCAGACAACGGCCTCAACGGCGGCCACGCCCTGTGGATCGACCCCGAAAAGTGCTATGGCTGCGTGCTTTGCTTGAAGGCGTGCAGCATGAAGGCCATCCGGGTCAAGGGCGGGGTGGCCCGCATTCTGCCCGAACGCTGCGTGCAGTGCGGCGACTGCTTCCGGGTCTGCCCCCACAACGCGGTGCAGTGCCTGACCACGCCCCTGGCCCATCTGGGCCGCTACAAGTACGCGGTGGCCGCGGCCAGCCCCACCCTGTTCAGCCAGTTCGGCTATCAGGCCACGCCCAACCAGGTCCTGCTGGGGCTCAAGCGCCTGGGTTTCGCCGAGGTGGTGGACATGGGCTGGCTGTGCGAGATGAACTCGGCGGCCATGGAGGAGCACCTCCACGCCCACCCCGACCTGCGGCCGGGCATCAGCCCCTCCTGTCCGGCGGTGGTGCGCCTGATCGCCCACCGCTTCCCCAGCCTGATCAAAAACATCATCCCGATCCTGCCGCCCAGGGTTTTCGCGGCCAAGGCCATCAAGGAGCGCATCACCCAGCGCCAGGGCTGGCCGGCGGACCAGGTGGGGGTGTTCCACATCGCCCCCTGCGCGGCCAAGATGGCCGCCAGCGACGACCCGGTGCAACTGGACCGGCCCTACGTGGACGGGGTCATCAGCTTCCGCGACATCTACGGCCCGCTGCTCAGCGCCATGCAGGGGCTGGAGGAGAACCAGACCCTGCAGAAGTGCTCCGGGGCGGGCATCGGCTGGGCCATGAGCGGCGGCCAGGCGGCCAACGTGGACGTGGAATACACCCTGGCCGCGGCCGGGTTCCAGGAGGTGGTCAACATCCTGGAGATGCTGGAGGCCGGCCGCCTGGGCGAGCTGCGCTTTTTGGAGGCCCACGTCTGCCCGGATGGCTGCGTGGGGGGGCCGCTGGTGGTGGAAAACCGCTACCGGGCCAAGAGCGTCACCCTGCGCCAGATGCGCCGCTTCGGGGCGCTGTCGCGGGTCAACCGGGCGCGGCTGCGCAAAAACATCGAGCAGGGCCTGTTCCAGTGGCCCAGCCCCATCACCCCCCGCCCCCTGCCGCCGCTGGACCCCGACCCCGGCCGAGCCATCGTCAAGATGCGCTCCATCCAGGCCCTGACGGCCTTGTTGCCGGGGGGCGAGTGCGGGGTCTGCGGCGCGCCGGACTGCCACACCTTTGCCGCCGACGTGGTCCTGGGCCAGGCCCAGGAGTGCGACTGTCCCTTCATGACCACCCGATCCAAGGCCCTGCGGGCCAGGGAGGGCATGCCCGCCATGACGGTTAGCGAGATCGTGGAAAAACTGGGATTGAAGGTGGCGGCCGGGGCCGCCGGCCTGGAGCGCGCAGTCAGCGGGGGCTACATCTCCGACCTGCTCTCCGACGTCATGGCCAACGCCAGGGCCGGCAGCTTGTGGCTGACCATCCAGGGCCACCAGAACGTGGTGGCGGTGGCGGTCCTCAGGGAGCTGGCCGCCGTGATCCTGGTGGGCGGCCGCCAGCCCGCGCCCGACGCGGCCCAGAAAGCCGACCAGGAGGGAGTGCCGATCCTGGTCAGCGAGGAGCAGGCCTTCGAGCTGGCCGGCCGCCTGCACGCCATGGGGCTCTAGGCTTGGCCCTGGTCCGGCTCAAGGCCGACCTGCACCTGCACACCTGCCTGAGCCCCTGCGGCGGCTATGACGTGACGCCGGCGGCTGTCGTGGGGCGGGCGGCGGAGCTGGGCCTGGGGCTGATCGCCATCAGCGACCACAACAGCGCCGAGAACGTGGCCGCCGCCCTGGAGGCGGCCCGCCGGATCGGCCCGGCCGCGCCGCTGGTGCTGGCCGGGCTGGAGGTGACCACGGCCGAGGAGGCCCACCTGCTGGCCCTCTTTGGCGAGCTGGGCGCGGCGCTCACCCTTCAGGCCATGGTCTACGACCATCTCCAGCCCGGCGAGAACAAGCCGGACGTCTTCGGCGACCAGATCGTGGCCAACGCCGACGACGAGGTGGAGGAGTTCAACCCCCGCCTGCTCATCGGCGCCACCGACCTGGCGGTGAACGACTTGGTGGCGCGCGTCCACGGCCTGGGTGGCCTGGCCGTGGCCTGCCATATCGACCGGCCCGCCTACAGCCTGGTGGGCCAACTGGGCATGGTGCCGCCGGATCTGCCGCTGGACGCCATCGAGATAAGTCAGCGAGGCGACCCCGGCCAGGCCCCGCTTTGGCTGGCCGGCCGCGCGCTGCCGGTTCTTTCATCCTCCGACGCCCACGACCTGGACCAGGTGGGAGCCGCCTGGACCGAGCTCCTGGTGGAGCGGGCCGGCTTCGCCGAGCTGGCCCTGGCGCTCAAGGGCCTGGAGGGCCGGGCGGTGCTGGGCGTCGGCCGGCGGGAAGGCCAGGGCGGTTAGCCATGCTCGAACTCTCGCTGCACCTGATGGACCTGATGGAGAACTCCCTCATGGCCGGGGCCGGCCTGGTGGGGGTTATCATCGAGGAAGACCCCGCCCCCAGCGACCGCATGAGCCTCGTCATCGCCGACGACGGGGCCGGCATGAGCCCGGAGTTCCTGGCCAAGGTCACCGACCCCTTCGTCACCACCCGCACCACCCGCCGCGTCGGCCTGGGCCTGGGCCTGATGCAGGCCAACGCCCGCGCCTGGGAGGGCGACCTCAGCGTGGAGAGCGAGCTCGGCGTGGGCACCGTGGTGCGCATCTGGTTCCGCCGCAGCCACATCGACCGCCCGCCCCTGGGGGCGTGGGCCGCCACCCTGGCCGGGCTTATCATGAGCCGGCCGGAGGCGGACTTCTGCTACCGCCACCGGGTGGGCGAGGACGAGTTCGAGCTCTCCACCGCCGAGCTCAAGCAGGAGCTGGGCGTGGACGCCCTCACCGACCCGGAGCTGATCGCCTTTCTGCGCGACCAGGTGGACCAGGCGCTGCTGGCCCTGGGCGCCGACCGGGTGGAGCCAGGTCTGATCGGCTGAGATCGCCGGCATTTTCCTGGGCCTCGCGCCTGGGGCCAAACACCCAAGCCAGCCTGGGGGAAAGCCCGGCCTAAAATGGGGCGGGCGCCAGCCGCGATTGAGGCCGGCATTCCATTTCCATGTCGTCGGGGCTCGCCTAACATTGGCGATGAATAAAAGGTTTTTATTATTGGTAATACCACCAATAGGCGTTCGACTTAAACCAAATTAACGCGCGGCCGTGGTAAATAGCGTTAATATAGCTGTAACAATCTATGCGTTGCCAGTAAGGGCGAAGCAAAATAAACTATAGTTAGATATTTGGTCAGGCCAAGGCTGGCCCGGCTGGCCCGAACTGCCGATTCCAGCAGCGGAGCATGCGACATGGCAAAGGACATCAGCAAGATAATCAACCCGCGCTCCATCGCGGTGGTGGGGGCCACCAACCGCAGGGGCAGCGTGGGTTTGGCGGTCTTCTCCAACCTGATCTACGGCGGCTACCAGGGGGTGCTGTTCCCCATCAATCCCAAGGCGCGCTCGGTGCTGGGCGTCAAGGCCTACCCCCGCCTGGTGGACGTGCCCGACCCGGTGGACCTGGTGGTGGTGGTGGTGCCCAACGAGGCGGTCATCCACACCATCGAGCAGGCCGGCGACATCGGGGCCAAGGGGGCGGTGGTCATCACCGCCGGCTTCAAGGAGGTGGGCGGCCGGGGCGTGGAGCTGGAGCGCAAGCTGACGGAGACGGCCCACGAGGTCGGCATACCCCTGATCGGACCCAACTGCCTGGGGGTCATCAACACCGACGCCGACGTGCGTATGAACGCCAGCTTCGCCACCAAGATGCCCCGGCCGGGCAACATCGCCTTCATCTCCCAGTCCGGCGCGCTGTGCACCGCGGTGCTGGACGTGGCCGCCGGCCGCAACATCGGCTTCTCCAAGTTCATCAGCTTCGGCAACAAGGCCGATGTGACCGAGATCGACCTCTTGCGCCATCTCAAGGACGACCCCGAAACCGAGGTCATCCTGATGTACCTGGAGGACGTCAGCGACGGCCGCCGGTTCATCGAGGTGGCGCGCGAGATCGCCTGGGACGCCAAGAAGCCCATGCTGGCCATCAAGAGCGGCACCAGCGCCGAGGGGGCCAAGGCCGCCAGCAGCCACACCGGCTCCCTGGCCGGGTCCGAGGCGGCCTACGACGCCATCTTCATGCAGAGCGGCATCCAGCGGGTGGAAGGCATCAACGAGCTGTTCCACTACGCCCAGGCCTTCAGCCTGCAACCGGTGCCCAAGGGCAATCGCGTGGCCATCGTCACCAACGCCGGCGGTCCGGGCATCATGGCCACCGACGCGGCCGTGCGCCACGGGCTCAAGCTGGCCCAGTTCTCCGAGGCCACCCAGGCCAAGCTCAAGAACGACCTGCCGGCCACGGCCAGCATCCACAACCCGGTGGACGTCATCGGCGACGCCACCCACGAGCGCTACGAGGCCGCCATCCGCCACGTGCTTTTGGACGAGAACGTGGACGGCGCGGTGGTCATCCTCACCCCCCAGGCCATGACCGACATCCTGGAGACGGCCCGGATCGTGCCCGACGTGGTGCAGGGCATCAACAAGCCGGTGCTCTGCTCCTTCATGGGCATCGTGGACGTCAGCGCCGGGGTCAATCACCTGCAGGAGCACGGCATCCCCAACTACATCTTTCCGGAGGCCGCGGTGCGCGCCCTGGCGGCCATGGCCCGCTTCGGCGAAAAGCTCCAGCCGCGCGCCCGCTGGCTCAAGCCGGTGCAGGCCGACTGCTCCTCGGCCCAGACGCTGATCAACGAGGCCCTGGATCTCTACCCCACCCACCTGATGCACGAGCACGAGGCCAACCGCATCCTGAACTGCTACGGCTTCCCGGTGCTGCGCTCGCGCATGGTGCGCGACGCCGACGACCTGGAGGCCGCCTGCCGGTTCGTGGGCTTCCCGCTGGTGATGAAGATCGTCAGTCCCCAGATCGTGCACAAGTCCGACGCCGGCGGCGTGAAGGTGGGCGTCAAGGACCTGGACGAGGCCAGGGCCGCCCACGCCCAGATATTGGCCAACGCCAAGGCCTACGACCCGGAGGCGGTCATCGAGGGCGTCTACCTGGCCCAGATGGCGGGCAAGGGCGTGGAGGTGATCCTGGGCGCCCACCGCGACCCCAAGTTCGGCCCCATCGTGATGTTCGGCCTGGGCGGCACCCTGGTGGAGGTGCTCAAGGACGTCAGCTTCCGCCTGGCCCCCATGTGGGAATACAGCGCCGAGATGATGATCCAGGAGATCAAGGCCTACAAGGTGCTCCAGGGCGTGCGCGGCAACCCGCCCGCGGACATCGCGGCCATCAAGGACTGCATCCTGCGGCTTTCCCAGATGCTCGACGAGAACCCCCAGATCGCCGAGATGGACATCAACCCGCTCATCGTCTACCCCCAGGGGCAGGGGTGCGCGGTGGCCGATTGCCGAATCGTTTTGCGCAACCAGTGAGCTGGCGGCGGGGCGTCGCATACGCCTCGCGCACGCTGCCGATTCATGGAGGTCCGCGCATGTTTCCACCCGGCGGAGATGACAACCAGGGGCCCGTATCGTCGGTGGACGCCTTGCTGCCGCCGGAAATGGCGCAGAAGGCCGAGCGGATCGGGGCGGCCAAGGCCGAGCTGCCGTTCGCCAAACTCTTCACCCTGGCGGTGCTGGCCGGGGCCTTCATCGCCCTGGGCGCGGTCTTTTCCACCACGGTGGGCGCGGGCTTGGGCGGCGTGCCCTGGGGCCTGAGCCGTCTGGTGGTGGGCGTCACCTTTTGTCTGGGCCTGATTCTGGTGGTGGCCGCGGGGGCCGAGCTGTTCACTGGCAACAACCTCATCGTCATGGCCTGGGCCGGGGGTCGGGTGAGCGCCGCCAAGCTGGTGCGCAACTGGATCGTGGTCTACGCCGGCAACCTGGTCGGCTCCCTGGCCACCGCGGCTCTGGTCTTCATGGCCGGGCATCACCACCTTGGCGGCGGCGCGGTGGGCGTCAACGCCCTGAGCATCGCCCAGGCCAAGTGCGCGCTGCCCTTTGTTCCGGCCCTGGCTCTGGGCGTGTTATGCAACGCCTTGGTCTGCCTGGCGGTCTGGCTGTGCTTCAGCGCCCGCAGCCTCGTTGACAAAATCGCGGCCATCGTGTTCCCCATAACCGCTTTTGTGGCGGCCGGCTTCGAGCACTCGGTGGCCAACATGTACTTCATACCATCGGGATTGCTGATAAAGCTGGGCGCGGGCCCGGATTTCTGGGCCGCGGTGCAAATGGCTCCCACCGATTTTCCCCGCCTGGATTGGATAGACTTTTGGTTGGGCAACCTGCTGCCGGTGACCATCGGCAACATCATCGGCGGCACCATCCTGGTGGGTCTGGTCTACTGGTTCGTCTACCTGCGGGGCAATCACCGCCACGGCGGCTGAGCCCCACCCACACCCCAGCCCTCCCCCAGGGGGCCGTTCTCCGGTCCGGGGTCCCCACCCCCGGTCCGAACCCGGAACGGCCCCCTGTCATTTGGCCCCGCCATCGGCCCCGAGCCAGCGAACAACCGCAAAAGAATTGGACTTCCCCCGCATATCTTGTTATGCTCTGGCCGCGCAAAATCCCCCTTATCGCCTAATGCCGGGGAGGTAGACATGGCAAAGCTGAAGATCAGCGACCTCGCCAAGATCAAGGACCGCGTGACGCAGGCCACCAGCCTGCGCGAGGGCGGGGCGCAGGTTAAGATAACCGTGCACATGGGCACCTGCGGCATCGCCAGCGGCGCCCGCACCGTGCTGGGCGCGGTCATGGACGAGCTTGAAAAAAGCGGCCGCAAGGACATCATCGTCACCACCAGCGGCTGCATGGGCCTGTGCAGCGCCGAGCCCCTGGTCACGGTGGAGATGGCCGACGCCGAACCTATCAAGTACTCCTACATGGACGATCCCAAGATGCGCCAGGTCTTCAACCGCCATGTGCTGCACAACGAGGTGCAGCAGCAGTGGGTGTTGGCCAAGGGCAGCGAGCAGCAGTAGGGAGACGTCATGAAAATATTCAGACAACACTGGCTGATCTGCGGCGGCACCGGCTGTCAGGCCGCCGGCTCCGAGGCCGTGCGCGACGCGCTCAAGGCCGAGATCAAGAAACAGGGCCTGGCCGATGAGATCGCGGTGGTGGAGACCGGCTGCAACGGCTTCTGCGCCATGGGTCCGGTCATGGTGGTCTACCCCGAAGGCGTGTTCTACGTCGGGCTGGAAGTGACCGATGTGCCGGAGCTGGTGGCCGAGCACATGATGAAGGGCCGGCCGGTGAAGCGGCTGTTCTACAAGGAGCCCGCCACCAAGGCCGTCATCCCGGACATGCAGGACATCCCTTTCTTCGCCCACCAAAAGCTCATCGCGCTCAAAAACCGCGGCATCCTGGACGCGGAGAGCATCGACGAGTACATCGCCCGCGACGGCTACAAGGCCCTGGCCAAGGCTTTAAGCGAGATGACCCCGGAGGCGATCATCGCCGAGGTGAAGAAGAGCGGCCTGCGCGGACGCGGCGGGGCCGGCTTCCCCACCGGCCTGAAGTGGGAGTTCTGCCAAAAGTCGGCGGGCGAGATCAAGTACGTGCTCTGCAACGCCGACGAGGGCGACCCCGGCGCGTTCATGGACCGCTCGATCTTGGAGGCCGACCCCCACTCGGTGGTGGAGGGCATGACCATCGCGGCCAAGGCCATTGGCTCCCGCGAGGGCTATGTCTACTGCCGGGCCGAGTACCCCCTGGCCGTGCATCGGCTCCAACTGGCCATCGACCAGGCCCGCGAGTACGGCCTGTTGGGCCAGAACATCCTGGACACCGGCTTCTCCTTCGACCTGCACATCTACCAGGGCGCCGGCGCCTTCGTCTGCGGCGAGGAGACCGCGCTGATGCGCTCCATCGAGGGCAAGCGCGGCATGCCCCGGCCCCGGCCCCCCTTCCCGGCCGTGGCGGGCCTGTGGAACCGGCCCACGGTGCTCAACAACGTGGAAACCTGGGCCAACATCCCCCAGATCATCCAGAACGGCGGCGACTGGTACGCGGCCATCGGCACCGAGGGCAGCAAGGGCACCAAGGTCTTCGCGCTCACCGGCCACGTGAACAACATCGGCCTGGTCGAGGTGCCCATGGGCACCAGCTTGCGCACCATCATCTACGACATCGGCGGCGGCATCCCCAAGAAGCACCGCAAGTTCAAGGCCGTGCAGTTGGGCGGCCCCTCCGGCGGCTGCGTGCCGGAACAACACCTGGACACGCTGTGCGACTACGAGGCCATCCAGAAAGTCGGGGCCATCATGGGCTCCGGCGGCATGATCGTCATGGACGACAGCACCTGCATGGTGGACATGGCCCGTTTCTTCATGGACTTCGTGCAGGAGGAGTCCTGCGGCAAGTGCACCCCCTGCCGCGAGGGCACCCGCCGCATGCTCCAGATCCTGCAAAAGATCGTGGAGGGCAAGGGCGAGGCCGGCGACATCGACACCCTGGAGGAGCTGGCCGCCATGATCCAGACCAGCAGCCTCTGCGGCCTGGGCCAGACCGGCCCCAACCCGGTGCTATCCACCCTGCGCTACTTCCGCGACGAGTACGAGGCCCACATCCACCAGAAAAAATGCCCGGCCAAGAGCTGCGTGGCCTTGCTGGACTTCGTGGTGGACGAGGCCAAGTGCAAGCAGTGCGGCCTGTGCTTCAAGAACTGCCCGGTGGACGCCATCACCTGGGAGAAGAAGAAGCCGGCCTTCATCGACCTGAGCAAGTGCATCAAGTGCAAGACCTGCTTCGAGAACTGCAAGTACGACGCCATCAACTAGCCGCGGCCGCCCCGGAATAAGCGCCGCGCCCGGAGCGATCCGGGCGCGGTTTTTTTGCGCCCATGCCAGCGCAGCAAACCTCGCCGGATCCAAAAACTGGTGTCATTGCAAGGAGCAATCCGGCAGGGTTGCGACGCGGCAATCTCTTTGTTGGTTTTGGGATCAAGAGATTGCTTCGCTACGCTTGCAATGCCGGCTACGGATTAGCTGGAAATAGAAAAGACGGGCGGGGATAAACCCCGCCCGGTCTTAGGAAAACCGCAAAAGACAATGTTAAGTTGGGCCGCCCCCAGCGCTCCCTCCCGGTCTTTCTGGTCTTACTTCATCTCGGCCGGCTTGGCCCCGGCCGGCACCAGGATCACCCCGTGCGCCCCGCCGGGCACCACCTTGAAGACGATGTCGCGGTAGGGGCGGGTGCCGGGGGCGAAGAGCGGGCGGTAGAGGTCCCAGAACTGCTGGTCGCTGCGGGCCAGGAACAGGTAGTCGTACTGCTGGAGCAAGGCCTTGGCGAAATCCTCCAGGCTCAGCTTCTCGGTCCAGACGTCGCCGTCGAAATAAGGCCCGCCCAGGGAGAAGAACCACTGGTTGGTGGGCCGGGGGGCGATCTCGTAGCGGATGATGTGGAAGGGCCGGCCGGGGGTGTTCTGATAGACCACGAAGACCCGCTTGTCCAGCGGCACCGCCTTGCGCACCACCGCGGCCAGCGGCGCCACGTAGTCGCGGTCCTCGCTGGCGTCGCCGCGGGCCGACCAGCGCGGCATGCCGGCCGGCGATGGGGCCTGGGTGAAAAGCGCCAGGCCGAAGGCGATCAGGCAGGCCGCGTAGACCCAGCGCCGGCGGCCCTGGAGCACCTGGTCCTCCTGCGGCTCGTCCTGGGCCGGCAGGCACCAGCCCCAGGCCAAAAGCGCCATGGGGATGACGATGGTGTTGACGTAGCGCACCAGGCTGGCCAGGCGGGGGCCTTCGTATTCCGAAAAGCTGTAGATGTAGAGCAGCATCAGCCCGGTCAGGTAGACCGCGCCAAAAACCGCGAACAACAGCCACAGCTCGATCATGCGCGCGCGCTGGGACGGATCGCGGTGGCGGATGAACCCGGCCGCGATCAACAGAGCGCTCAGGGCCAGCCAGCCCGCCAGGCTGAAGCCGGGCGCGGCCCTGTCCAGGGGCCAGCCGGTGAGCCTGGCCAGCCCGGCCAGGATAGAGCGGCCTTCGCTCACGTAGTTGGAAAGCGACTGCTCCCAGAGCGCGGCCGCGAAGCGTTCGCGGATCAGCCGGCTGCGCTCCGGGGCCTCCGGGGAAAAGACCGCCGCCACGGCCTGTGAATCGATCTTGGCGGTCTTGAAGCTCTGGCCGATGGAGAGCCCGGCCAGGCGCTGGCTCCAGGTGTATTGGGCGCTGAGCGGGGCGGCGGCCAAGAGGGCCAGGGTGAGCAACAGGGCCAGCACCCGGCCGCGGGTGACCTGAAGGGCGGCCAGGCGCTGGCGCCAGGACTGTCCGGCCAGGCGGTCCTGGCGCCAGATGGAGACCGCCCGCACCAGCGAGTTCATCAGCAGCAGGCTGATTATCATCCAGGCGAAGAGCGCCCCGGTGTTTTTTATAAGGGGCAGGGCGAAGAGGATGGGCGCGAACAACAGCGCCCGCTTGCGCCAGACCACCGCCCCGGCCGCCAGGTAGAGCCCGCCGGCCAGGTAGAGCGCCAGGACCACGTCGACCATGAGCGAGCAGACGAAGACGCTCAGGGTGACGGTTATGGCCGCGGCCATGGCGAGGCCGCCGGCCAGCCAACCCGGCCGTTTCCAGCCGGGCCGGGAGCAGAAGGCCAAGAGCGGGGCCAGGAGCAGCATGAAATGGGCCAGGTAATAGGGGCCTTCCCCGCCTTGGCCGCTGACCACCGCGGCCCAGTAATGCAGCAGGTTGGCGCCGGGCGGGTAGTCCTTGAAGATGATGGCCCCGAAGGGGCCGGGCAGGGCGTTGGTGGCCAGCATCTCGCGGGTCATCACGCCCCAGTGGGAGAATTCGTCCCAGAGCTGGAGGGTGGCGTCGCCGAAAAGCAGGCTGAACAACCAGCACAAGACCGGGAAGAGCGTCACGCCCGGCGAAAGGAAGCCCTGGGCCACCTTGGGCCGGTCGGGTTGGCGGTCGTGCCACAGCCCCCAGAGCCCGATGACCGCGCAGGCCAGCCCCACCAGGAAGACGGTCCAGGCGCCCTCGCGCAGGATGCCGGCCAGGGCGAAAAGGTGCATCAGGCAGACCACGCCGGAGACAGCCGCCAACAGCGCCAGTTCGGCCTGGCGGCGCCAGCCGGCGTGCAGCACGAAGGCGTAGCCCAGCACCGCCAGCGGCAGCAGGAAGATGAACCCCGGCACGGCCTAGGCCCCCGCCGCGGCTGGGTCGGGGCCGCTCCGGTGGCCGCGGGCGCGCAGGGCCAACAGCGCCTGGGTGAAGACCACCGGCCAGAGCACCTCGGCCCAGGCCAACTCGCCGCGCCGGCCGGCGGCCCTGGCCACCTCGGCCAGGGTCAGGGGCCGCTCGTCGGGGAATATCCACAGCCCCAGGCCCTCGGCCACGCGGCGGGCCAGACGGTAGAGGGGGGTGGGGGTGGGGAAGGTCATGACCACCAGGCCGTCGGGCGCGGCCAGGTCGAAGTGGGCCTGGATCATGCGGGCCGTGCCGGCGGGATCGAAATGCTCGATGAGCCCCAGGCTGAAGACCACGTCGGCGGTGAGCGGCGGCGGGCCGTCGCGCAGGTCGTGCTCGTGGCGTTTGATCAGCTCATGACTGGGCAGGAGGTCCAGGCCGTGCGGGTTGTTGTCCACCACGTGGTAGCGGGCCGGGCGCAGGCGGCGCAGCAGAAGGTCGTGGCAGCAACTGGCCCCGCCGCCCAGCTCGGCCAGGACCAGGCCGCCCGCGCGCCGGGGGGCGTGGCGCAGGATGGCCTGGAGCAGGCGCCCCGCGGTGAAGCGCCGGGTGAGGGCCGCCGTCGGGCAGGGCCGCTGGTAATAGCGGCTCCAGTCGGTGGCGTCAGTGGTTCTCATGCCGCCGGAAGATGAGGGTGCGCTGGGTGGCGAAGTTGATGAGATACAGGGCGGTCTCGGCCAGTATCTTGGCCGCGATGACGCCCATGCCGGTGTAGGCCACCAGCATGTTGATCATGGAGTAGCTGACCGCGCCCATGAAGACCACCAGAGCCACGAACTTGAGGAAGGCGGGCAGCTTTTTGGCCTGGTGCTTGAACACGAAATTGCGGTTTAGGCTGAAGTTGACCAGGGTGGCCACCGCGCGGGCCAGGGCCTGACCCAAAAGAATGTTGCCCAGCGCGCTCCAGACGATGATGAAGACGATGTTGTCCACCAGGGCCGTGAGCAGGCTGGAGCCCACGAAGCGCAGGAAGACCATGTAGATCTTGAGCGAGTCGGTGACCGGGTTGAAATGGCTGGACTTGTTGTCCTCGATGTAGACGGTGGCGATGGGCACCTGGATGATGGCGCGCTCGTCGGTGGCGCACTGGATGAGCATGTCCAGCTCGAACTCGTAGCGGTTGGCCTTGATGGGCAAAAAGAGCGGGATAAGCTCCAGGGGCACCCCGCGCAGGCCGGTCTGGGTGTCGCTGATGCTGGTTCCCACCAGGTAGCGGAAGACCACCTTGGTGATCTCGTTGCCCAGGCGGCTGCGCAGGGGCACTTCGCCGGCGAAGGTCCGCACCCCCAGCACCAGGCAGTGGCGGTGTTCGGCCAGGGCCTGGGCGATCTTGGCGATGTCGGCCGGCAGGTGCTGGCCGTCGGCGTCGGCGGTGATGACCCCCAGGTGGTCGGGATCGTGCCGGCGCTTATTGTAGATGTGGTTGAAGCCGTGTTTCAGCGCCGCGCCCTTGCCCAGGTTGACCGCGTTGCGCAACACGACGGCCCGGCCGCCCCGCTCCAATTGGCTGAAGACGGGTTGGAACTCCTCCCCGCTGCCGTCGTCCACCACCACGATGTCGGTGAAGCCGGCCGCCCAAAGTTGGTCCACCAGTTCGACCAAGACCGGACCGGGCTTGTAGGCGGGAATGAGCAGAGTGACCTTCATGCCGCGACCCTGGTTGGAGGTGGTGGAAACGGGCGCGCTCCCCATGGCGGGGACGAGGCCCGCCAATGATAGCACATGCCGGGGGCGGACACCATGACCGGCTGGGATGTCCGGGTGGGGCGCCTGCCCCTTGGCGATCAGGCGCGGCCGGCCGGCGCGGTCCGGCGGCGGGCCGGGCGTGAACACGCTTATGCCCGCGCCGGCGCGTGGTCAGGGCCGCGGGCGGCCTTGATCGCTTCGGGGTTCAGAAGTCGGTGACTTCCCCGCCGGAGATGGTTCGGCGCTGGCCGGTGTTGTAGTCGATGGTGCTGCCGGGCTCGATCCGGCCCTCGCGGGTGTAGCCGCGGTCCTCCCAGTAGCCGCCGCGCATGGCCGGGCCGAAGCGGACCTCGGCCAGCCACTTGGCGCTCTTGTAACCCCAGAGGTTGGGCACGATCATGCGCAGGGGGCCGCCGTAGGGCCTCTCCAGGGGATCGGGGCCCACGCCCCAGGCCAGCAGCACGCGGGGGTGGTCCAGGTCGGCCAGGCTGATGGTGGTCTCGTAGCCCCCGCCCTGGCTGAAGAAGGTGGCGTGGCTGGCCCCTGGCAGCGGACGGGCCAGAGCCAGGAAATCCCGCCACGGCATCCCCCGCCAGGGGGCGCGCACCGACCAGCCGGAAACCGAGGTCAGGCGGGCGTCGATGGTCACGGCCGGCCCGGCCAGGAGTTCGGCCAGGCTGAATTCCCGCTCGGCCTCCAGCATGCCGCTGACTTTCAGCTTCCATTGGGCGTCGGGCAGTTGCGGGGTGCCGCCGGCCCGGAAGACGGGCACCTTCAGTTCACTGAGCAGGCTCACGGCTTTCCTCCCGGTTGGATCCGCGCGTAAAATCAAATTATAGCCCAACCGCGGCCAAGGCGTTAGCCGGGCCGGCCCCATGGCCGGGAGCGCGCTGGGGCCGGGAGCGCGCTGGGGCCGGGCGGCGGTGTTACAATGGAACATGATGGCACTCCAAGCTGGGAGGTGAGGCCATGAACCGGGGCCTGGACGTGGTGATCCTGGAGGACGACCCGGCCGTGTTGGGCGTGCTGGCGGCCCAGGTGGGCAGGTTTTACCGCCACGGCGAGGTGCATCCCTTCGGCGACTTTCTGGAGGCCCGCACCTTCTGTTTCGGCCGCGATTCCTCCCTGGCCATCTTCGTGCTGGACGCCTTTCTGGGCCAATACACCGCCTTCGATTTCCTGGAGGCGGTGGCGGTGCACTATCCCCTGGCGGCCGAGGACACCCTGATCGTCACCGGCCGGGCCAGCGATGAAGTGGTCAACCGCTGCATGGCCGCCGGGGTCAACCACCTGTTGGAAAAGCCCATCAAGCCCTATGCCCTCCAGTTCGCCATCCGGGCCATCGCCTCGAAATACCTGCGTTTCGCCAAGCAGATCACCGGCGACGCCGAGCTGGCTCGCCAGGTGGACGGCCTGAGGCCGGCCTGATTGCCCCTGAATCGCGCCCATCCGCTTGACAGTCCCGGACCTAGCTGCTAACGTTTGAACATATGTTCATATGTTGGAGGAACGCCTTGCCTCGCCGCGCCCCCCAGCCCGACCCCGATCTGCTCTGCCAGGCCCGCATCATCCACCAGGACCGGGTGGATGCCGCCCGCCGCGCCGCGCCGGACCCCCGCGAGACCGAGCGCCTGGCCGCGGTCTACCGCGCCCTGGGCGATCCCGGCCGCCTGGGCCTGCTGCTGGCCCTGCGCGGGGGCGAGATGTGCGTCTGCGACCTGGCCGCCTACCTGGGAGCCAGCGAGTCGGCCGTGAGCCACCAATTGCGCCGCCTGCGCGACCGGGGCCTGGTGCGCAGCCGCCGCCAGGGCCAGTGCCTCTATTATTTCCTGGACGACCACCACGTGGAGGAGCTCCTGGCCCTGAGCCTGGACCACCTGCGGGAGTAGACCGCCGCCATGCTAGATTTCATCGTGTCGCTTTTCACGGAATCCTGGGATATCCTGGCCGACGCCGCCCCCTACGTGCTGGTGGGGCTCGTCACCGGCGGTCTGCTCAAGGTCTTCATCAGCCCGGCCGCCGTGGCCCGCAACCTGGGCCAGGGGCGTTTCAAGCCGGTCTTCAAGGCCGCGCTGATCGGGGTGCCCCTGCCGCTGTGCTCCTGCGGGGTGCTGCCGGCCGCGGCGGCAATCAAGAAGCAGGGGGCCAACAACGGCGCCACCACCGCCTTCCTCATCTCCACCCCGGAATCGGGGGTGGATTCCATCGCCATCAGCTACGCCCTGCTGGATCCAATCCTCACCGTGGCCCGGCCCCTGGCGGCCTTGGTCAGCGCCACCCTGGCCGGGGTGGCCGAAAACCTGCTGGGGCCGGCCCGCGGCCAGGCGCTCCAGGCCCCGGACCTGGCCTGCCCGGTGGACGGTTGCTGCGACGGGGTGGACTGCCCGCCCCACCGGCACGCACGCCACCACAGCCTGAGGCAAAAGCTCCGGGCCGGCCTGGGCTTCGCCCTGGGCGAGCTCTGGGACGACCTGGCCGCCTGGTTCCTGCTGGGCATCCTGCTGGCCGGGCTGGTGGGGGTGCTGGTCCCGGCCGACGTGCTGGGCGCGCACCTGGGCGGCGGTTTGGGGGCCATGCTCTTGATGCTGGTCTTCGCGACGCCGCTCTACATCTGCGCCAGCGCCTCCACCCCCATCGCCGCGGCCCTGATCATCAAGGGCGTCAGCCCCGGCGCGGCCCTGGTCTTCCTGCTGGCCGGGCCGGCCACCAACCTCGCCTCGCTCACGGTGCTGGCTGGGGTGCTGGGCCGCCGCGCCACGGCCATCTACCTGGCCAGCATCGCCCTTTGCGCGGTTATTTTGGGCCTGATCCTGGACCAAGTCTACGTCCTGCTGGGAGTGAGCCCGGCCGCGGCCCTGGGCCAGGCGGCCGAACTGGCCCCAGCCTGGCTGCGCCACGGAGCGGCGCTGCTGCTGCTGGGCCTGTCGGCGCGGCCGCTCTGGCGGCGCCTGTCCGCGCGCCTGGCCCGCCTGCGCGGCGGCCGGCCGGGCGCCCCCGCCCTGGCCGACGCCTGCGCCAAGCCCACCTGAGGCTGCCATGCCGGGCCGGGACGGTCCTGAAACCAGGCGCTGAACAGGGTTAAATGCGCTAGATCATTCGTGGGGGCGGTTGATTTTGGAGCCACGGGCCTGGCTCAGGATACTTCCAGGTACTTGGCCATGATGTCCGGCCGGGCCTGCAACTGGGCCATGGTGCCCTCGAAGGCCACGAAGCCCTTGCCCAGCAGGTAGCAGCGGTGGGCCAGGGACATGGCCACCTTCAGGTTGTGCTCCACCAAAAGGATGGACACGCCGGCCTGGTTGATCTGCCACAGCACGTCGCGCACTTCCTTCACTAAGAGCGGGGCCAGGCCCTCGCTGGGCTCGTCCACCAATAGCAGCAAGGGATTGCCCATCAGCGCCCGGCCCATGGAGAGCATCTGCTGCTCGCCGCCGGAGAGCTGGGAGCCCTTGTTGCGGCTGCGGCGCTCCAGGGAGTTGAAGTGCTTGTAGACCCGCTTCAGGGTCCAGGGCTCCAGATCCTTGGGCGGTGGGCAACCCGACTTCACCCCCATCAACAGGTTCTCCTCCACCGTCAGGTTGGGAAAGATGCGCCGCTCCTGGGGCACCAAGGCCACTCCGGCCCGGGCCACCTTGTGGCAGGGGGCCTGGAAGATGTTCTGGCCCTGGAACTCGATGGCGCCCGACTGCGGCGGCGCCAGACCCATGATGGACTTGAGGGTGGTGCTCTTGCCCATGCCGTTGCGCCCCAGCAGGCAGACTATCTCGCCGCGGTCCACGGCGAGCGAGACGTTTTGCAGGGCGTGGATCAGGCCGTAGTAGGTGTTGAGGTTGCTGGCCTTAAAAAACATGGGAGAACTCCATGTCGCCCAAGTAGGCGTCCCTGACCGCCTGGTTTTCGCGGATCTCCTCCGGCGGCCCGGAGGCCAGGATGGAGCCGTAGTAAAGCACGGTGATGCGGTCGGCCAGGGTGAAGACCACGTCCATGTCGTGCTCCACGATGACCATGCTCTTGCCCCTGGTCAGCCGCTTGATCAGCTCCACCGTGGCGTGGGTCTCCTCCTTGGACATGCCTGCGGTGGGTTCGTCTAGCATCACCAGGTCCGGGTTGGTGGACAGGGCCATGGAGACCTCCAGCGCCCGGTGCTTGCCATAGGACAACTGGCAGGCCAGCACGTCGCGCTCGGCGGTGAGCCCGATGCTGGTCAGTATCTCGTCGGTCTCCTGGGCCACGCTGGCCAGGCCCGCCACCCGCCGCCAGCAGTCGAACCGGATGCCCAGCCTGGACATCACGCCCATGCGGATGTTCTGGAAGACGGTCTGCTTCTCGAAGGTGCTGGTGATCTGGAACGAGCGCCCCAGCCCGCGCCGGGCCAGCTTGTGGGGGGGCAGCCCGGTGATGTCCTGGCCCTTGAACATGACCTTGCCGCAGGAGGGGCGGTAGGTGCCGGTTATGACGTTGAACAGGGTGGTCTTGCCGGCGCCGTTGGGGCCGATGATGGCGTGGTGCTCGCCCTGGCGCACCGTCAACCCCACGTCGAACAGGACCTTCAGCCCCTTGAAGTCGTGGCAGAGCTCTTTGGTTTCCAGGATGTTCATGCCGCGCTCTCCCTGGCCTTGCGCAGATAGGCCCGCTTTTGCCACCAGGCCCTGGGCCGCGCCCAGATCGAGATCGCGCCGCCGGGCAGGAACATCACCACCAATATGAAGATGAGGCCGCTGATCATCTGGGCCCACTCCGGATAGGCCTGGGTCACTTTCTCCAGGAGCAGCAGCAGGCCCGATCCCAGGATGGGCCCGAAAAAGGCGCCGATGCCGCCCACCAGGATGGCCAAGAGGGGCTGGAAGGAGACCATGATGTGCAGCACGCCGCCCACCGAGACCAGGTTGTTGAAGACCGCGTAGATGGCCCCGGCCAGCCCGGCGAAGAAGCCGGAGAGGCAGAAGATCACCGCCTTGGTCAGCACCACCTGGTAGCCCAGGTAGTCCACCCGCTTCTGGTTGTCGCGGATGCTGATCATCACGCTGCCCATGGGCGTCTTGGTGAAGTGCCACATGGCCCAGATGCCCAGGCAGGACAACCCCACCGCGAAGAAATAGATGTTCATCGGTTTGGCGACGTCCAGGCTGAACAACCCCAGACTCAGCGGGGGCGTTGTCCAGCCCATGATGCCGTCCTCGCCGCCGGTCACCTCGCGGAACTTGGAGCACAGGACATACATGAGCTGGCCGAAGGCCAGGGTGAGCATGGTGAAGGCCGTGGCCCGCACCCGCACCAGCAACGGACTGAGCACCAGCGCCACCAGGGTGGCCGCCAGGCTGCTGAGCAGCACCGCCGCCAGCAGGGGGATGCCCTCAATGTGGGTGAGGATCAGAGCGGCCCCGTAGGCCCCCACCCCGAAGTAGAGGGCGTGGCCAAAGGAGAGCAGGCCGGTGAAGGACAAGAGCAGGTTGAGGCTGACCGCGAACAGGGCCTCGATGGCCAGGCGCACCACCAGATTTGTGTGCAGGGGGCCAAAGATGAAGGGAAAGACGACCAACGCCGCCAGGGCGGCCGCCAGCCAAGGCAGGTGGTGGCGCTTCATTCTCTGTCTCCGAACAGGCCGGTGGGCTTGAAGGCCAGCACCAGGGCCATGAAGGCGAACATCAATACCGGCGAGAGCTTGGGTATGAACTGGATGCCGAAGGCGTTGAGCTCGCCCAGGAACAAGGCCGCCACCAGCGCGCCGAACAGGCTGCCGAAGCCGCCCACCACCACCACCACGAAGGCGTCCATGCCCATCTGGTCGGCCAGTCCGGGGAAGACAGTCAGGATGGGCGCGGCGGCCACCCCGGCCACCCCGGCCATCCAGGTGCCCAGGCCGAAGACCAGCATGAAGACCAGGCGAGTGTTCACCCCCAGGACGCTGACCATGTCCGGATCGGACACCGCCGCCCGGACGATGGTGCCCAGGCGGGTCTTGAATAGCACGAAGGACATCATCGCCAGCACCAAGAGGGAAAGGGCGATGATGAAAAGGCGGTAGAGGGGGTATTCCAGGCCCGCGATGTTCACCAGGCCGTCCAGAAAGGCGGGGGCCATGACTTGCAGGCCCTCGGTGCCCCAGGTCAACTTCACGGCCTCGGCCATCACCAACGCGACGCCCAGGGTGAGCAGCAGCTCGGCGATATGCCCCATGCCCGATGCCTGCGCCCTGCGCAGCATGAACCGCTCCACCAGGATGCCCAGCAGGGCCACCGCCAGGGGGGCCAGGAGCAAGGCGAGCCAATAGCTGCCCGTGAGGTTGAGCACCGTCACGCAGAGGTAGGCCGAGAGCATGAAGAACGAGGCGTGGGCTATGTTGAGGATGCCCATCATGCCGAAGATCAGGGTGAGGCCAGAGGCGACCAGAAACAGAAGCATGCCATAGGCCAGGCCGTGGATGCCCTGGGCCAGGTACATTTGTGCTTCAGGGCTCATGCCGATTCTCCAGGGTGTGTCCGCCCTGCTCGCCATGGTTCCCGCCCGCCTTCCCCCCGCCCAGGCGGGCGAGGGGAAGGAGAGCGGGTCGCAGAAGGTTGCCAGCGGCCGGCTACTTGCAGCGGCTCGAATCCTTGGGCGTGGGCAGGGTCACGAACTCGGCGGGAATGGCGGTCACCTGGTCCATGAAGGCGCAATCCTTGTACCACTTGTTGGGATGCACGAACTCGGTGACGTAGGTGTCGCGCACCACGCGGTGGTCGCAGGCCCGCATGGTCAGCTTCTGGCCGATCAGACCGGTCCATTCGTCGCCTTCCCAGACCTTGATGACCTTTTCCGGGTCGGCGCTGCCGGCCCGCTCCATCACGTCCAACAGCCAGTAGAGGGACTCCGCGTAGGCGCCGGTGGTGGAGCCCAGCCACTCATACAGGGGGGTGTTGAAGGGCGCCGTCCAGGTCTTCCACGCCTGGTGCCACTTCTGCTGGATGCCGTCCTGGTAGTTGATCAGCAGCTCGCTGGCGAAGACCAGGCCCTTAGAACCCTCCGGGCCCACCGCCACCAGGCCGTTGATGTCGTCCAGGAAGATGCCGGCGATGGGCGTGTTGACGCCCATCTGACGCGACTGCTTGAGCAGGTTGGTGGAGTCAGGAATCCAGTCGCCGGTGAAGATCACCTCGGCCCCGGAGGCCTTGACCTTGGTCAGGTAGGGCGCGAAGTCCTTGTTGAACAAGGGATGGAAGTCCTCGCCCACGATCTGGGCGTCGGGCACGTACTTCGCGAGGCCGGCCTTGAAGGAATCGGCCAGCTCGTGGCCGAAGATGTAGTCCTGGTTGAGGATGTAGAACTTGCGCTCTTTGCGCCCGGCGAAGTACTTGGCCAGGGTCTGCCCCACCGAGTAGGTGGTCCAGATGTGCTGGAAGGTGTAGGGGGTGAAGTTTTTGCCTTCCATCAGCGTGTCCGACAGGGAGCCGGAGTTGAGGTGCAGCTTCTTGTACTTGTCGGCCTCGGCCTGGATGATGGCGGTGAGGTGGCTGCCCGCGGTGCCCCACAACACGTCCACCTTGTCCTGCAGGCAGAGCTTTTCGGCCGCCTGTTTGGTGGTGGCGGGCTTGCCCATGGTGTCGCCCTTGATTAGGGCGATTTTCTTCTTCTTGCCATCGATGGCTATGCCGCCGCGCTTGTTGATGTCGGCGGCGACCCAAGTGGCGGTGGCCCAGTAGATCTGGCCCACCGAGGCAGCGTCGCCGCTGAAGGGCGCCACCACGCCGATCTTGACCACGTCGCCGCTGGGGTTTTCAAACTTGGCGGGGTCGAAGCCGGTCATGTCCGACACCGCCTTTGGGTCGAACCCGCGCGCGGCCCCGGCCGCCAGGGCCGGGTGGCCGCCAAGGGTGGCGGCGACCATCGCGGCGGCGATCAGGCCCCGCAACACCAAATGCGTAAAAACTTTCATGATTCCCTCCCCGTGAATAAAGCGGTCCCTCGGATGGTGCGATTGAAAATGCCTTCAAGCCTCGTCATCCCCAGGCGGAGCCGGCGGCGGCCGAATCCGGCTAGAGCGAATCCAACCCCTTGATGAAAAACTCGATGGTGGTTTCCAGTATCTTGTCCGTGTCCAGCTCCCTGGTGGTCCAGCCCTTCAGCGGCAGAAAACCGAAGATGAAAACCAGCAGGCTGGCGATCACCAGCAGGCGCTCCCGGTCCACCTCCCGCCCCAGGGCCTGCTTGATCCAAGCCATCCAGCGCTCGATCAGGTCGCGATCGGCGGACATGATCTCCTGCTTGGTCGCCTGGTCCAAGAAACGGGTTTCCTGGTAGGCCAGGGAGATGATGTCCGGACGATAGGTCCAGGAGTGGTTGATGGCGGTGCGCATGTAACGCCGCAGGGAGTCCAGGCTGTTGATCTCTTCGCTGGGAGAGAAGGCCGAGCGCTCCTCCGCGGTCTCGCCCATCATCTCCTTGAAGAGCTGGCGCAGGATGTCGTCCTTGTTCTGCACATAGTCATAGAGGCTGCCGGGGTTTACGCCCGACTCCTCGCAGATGTCCTGGATGGTGGTGACGGGAAAGCCCTTTTTGGTGAAGAGCTTACGGGCCGCGTCCAGTATCTGGGCCCGGCGCTTGCGCACCAGATCCCGGTTCTTGATCTGCCTAAATCGCCGGACTCCCAGCCCGTCTTCGTGATCGTCACGGGTGGTTGACACAGTCTTTTCAGACAATTGCCGCTCCTTCCCTCAGCGCCGGCGAGAGCGGGGCGGGGCCGGCGGCAGGGGGGCAGCCCACCCCGCCTGACCAGCGCGGTCCGTCGCCACCGGCGATTGCCCAGGCTGCTTCCGATTGGGTTTGTCAAACATGATCGACCAATAATCAGTTAGTTGTCGTGGCTGAACATGGTAAGCCATATCAAAATTTGGCTGATGTTCATCAGCAAAATAGCAGCATCGGGCTTGCCTTGTCAAGCTGCTTTGCAGTAGTTTGGTCTGGCGTTCTGGTAGGCGGAATGCATGGCGCTTGACAGGGCCGCGCCGCCTTGCTAGTTTGCTGATGAATGTCAGCCAAAAATTAATATGGCAGACGTAATTCAGCTAACGCTCGCTGGTCAAGGCAGGGGTCCTTCACCTCAATCCCATCGGGCCGGCGCGGCGGCCAGCGCAGGTTAACGGCGTCGGTCCTCCAGGCCCGCCGGCGGTTGCGCGGGCGAGACGCCCGAAAAAGGATCGCGGCATGCAAAAGCACAGGGTTTCCATCGTGCGTTACGCTGCGCCCCTGGCCTCAGTGCGCCGGGCCGTGGAGCTTTGCGGCGGCCTGGAGCGCGTGAGCGCTGGGGCCAAGGTCTTCATAAAGCCCAACATCGTCTTCTGGAGCCGCGCGGTGCAATTCCCCAAGTGGGGCGTCATCACCACCAGCCGGGTGATCGAGGACCTGGTGGTGCTGCTCAAGGAGCGGGGAGTGAAGGACATCACCATCGGCGAGGGCACGGTGCTGGGCCGGCCCGACGACAAGGAGACGGTCGCCCACGCCTTCGAGACCCTGGGCTACAACCGGCTGAAAGCGCGCTACGGGGTCAAGGCCGTGGACATCTTCCAGCGCCCCTTCGAGACCGTGGACCTGGGCGACGGCGTGGAGCTGAACTTCAACGCCGACATCCTGCACAGCGACTGCGTGGTGGACGTGCCGGTGCTGAAGACCCACGCCCAGACCACGGTGAGTCTGGCCATCAAGAACCTCAAGGGCATGATCGACATCAACTCGCGCAAGCGCTGCCACAGCGCCGACCCGGACAAGGACCTGCACTTCTGGATCGCGCGCCTGGCCGATCGAATGCCGCCCATCCTGGCCGTGCTGGACGGCATCTACACCTCGGAGTACGGCCCTGGCTTCGACGGCGTGATGCACCGCAGCGACATCCTGGCCGCCTCCTGGGACCCTTTCTCCGCCGATCTGGTGGGCAGCCGCCTCTTGGGCCACGACCCGGCCGAGGTGCCCTATCTGGTCCACGCCGCCCGCCGCCGCGGCCGGCCCCTGGATTTGTCGGACGTGGAAGTGGCGGGCGAGCGCATCGAGGACCTGGCGAAAAAACACCAGTGGCGCTTCCCCTACAACGCCGCCGGCACCCTGCCCCTGCCCATGGAAAAGCGGGGCCTCAGCGGCATCAGCTACTACAAGTACGACAACAGCCTGTGCACCTACTGCTCCAGCATCAACGGCGTGGTGCTCCAAGCCGTGTACGCGGCCTGGCGGGGCGAGCCTTGGGAGGACGTGGAGATCCTCACCGGCAAGCGGATGCAGCCCCGCCCCGGGGCCAAGAAGACCATCCTGCTGGGCAAGTGCATGTATCAGGCCCACAAGGAAAACCCGGTTATCAACGAGATGATCCCCATCAAGGGCTGCCCGCCCAAGCCGGAGCAGATCGTCGCCGCCCTGCACCAGGCGGGCGTCATGGCCGACCCGGCCCTGTTCGCCAACCTTGAGCTGATGCCCGGCCAGTTCATGAAGCGTTACCAGGGCAAGCCTGAATTCGACGAGGGCCATTTCCAGGTGAGCTAGGCCGGAGGCCCCAGGCCAAAAAAACGGCCGCGGGGGTCGCTCCCCGCGGCCGCCGCGTCTTCGGCCCTGGGCGCTAGCGCATGTAGGCGCCGCCGTCCACGTTGATGGTCTGGCCGTTGACGAACGATGCGTCGTCGGAGGCCAGGAAGAGCATGACGCTGGCGATCTCCTCCGGCCGGCCCAGGCGTCCCATGGGCACCGCGAAGTTAGTGAACATCTCCAGCTTGGCCTGGGGCACCGTGGCGAGCATCTCGGTTTCCACGAAGCCCGGCGCCACGCAGTTGACCCGCACCCCTCGGCCACCCAGCTCCTTGGCCGCGGCCCGGGTTAGCCCCACCACGCCGGCCTTGCTGGCGGCGTAGTTGAACTGGCCGGCCGCGCCGTAGCGGCTGATGCTGGAGACGTTGACGATGGCCCCGCCGCCCTGCTCGCGCATGGGAGCCATGCAGGCCTGGAGACAGTTGAAGGCGCCCTTCAGGTTCACCTCGATCACCTGGTCCCACTGCTCCTCGGTCATGCGGTGGCCGATGGCGTCGCGGATGATGCCGGCGTTGTTTATCAGGATGTCCAGCCCGCCCAGCTCGGCGCGGGTGCGCGCCACCAGGTCTTGTACAAAGGCGCGGTCGCTGACGCTGCCCACCAGGGCCAGGCAGCGGCGGCCCAACCCGCGCACGTTCGCGGCCACCGCCTCCAGGCGTCCGGCGCTCAGGTCGCACAGGGCCAGGTCCGCGCCCTCGGCGGCGAAACGCAGGGCGGTGGCCGCGCCGATGCCCTGGGCCGCGCCCGTGATGATGGCCACCTTGTCTTTCAGTCGCATCGTGTCTCCTTTCCATCGTGGGCCGGGCCGGTGGGCTGGGCCAACTTCGGGCGGCGGCTTCAGTCGGTTTCGTCTTGGGGCGGCGTGCGGGGGGCGCCCATGGCCGGGGCGGGCCGGGACGGCCAACGCTCCCAGGGTTGCGGCGCGCCGGCCGCGGCCGTGGGCGCAGAGCCCAGGCCGGTCATGACCAGGTCCATGATGGGATCCACCAAGTCCACCAGCTTGCGCTCGCGCTTGGACAGGAGCCAGTTCACGGTGGCGTGGTCCACCGCTCCCATCAGTACCGAGCGTATGACGTATGGGTCGATGTCGGCGCGAAACTCGCCGCTGGCGATGCCTTCCTCGATTATGGCGGTGATCTCGCGGAAGCCCTGGCGGATGAGGCGGTAGCCCTCGGTCTGGCGGAAGTTCAAGTTGCCCTTGAGGATGAGGAGATTGATAAGGGCGTAGTCCGGGTGCTCCTGCCAGGTGTACAGGTAAAGGTAGACGATGGCCCGCAGGCGGTTGGCCGCGCCGCGAATGAGCTGGAGGTGGAATAGGTTCTGCTCGCGCACCTTGGCCACGAAGGCTTCGGGGATGGTGAACAGAAGCCCTTCCTTGGTCGAGAAATGCTCGTAGATGGTGCCCTCGGAGACGCGCGCCTCCTTGGCGATCTCGGCCACCGTGGCCTCGTGGAAGCCCTTCCGGGCGAATATCCGCTCGGCCGCCTTGAGTATCTGCGCCTTGCGCGCGCTCGCCTTGCCTTGGCTGCTCATGGGGCCGCTCCTTGCTCCGGGGCTAGTCGGAAAACAGCCGCGCGTCCATGCGCGCGGTCAGGCCGTCGCTCTCGGCCAGGCGCTCGGCCAGGCCCTTGGCCTTGGGCAGCTCGTAGTGGAAGAAGTAGCGCATGGTGGTCAGCTTGCCCTGATAGAAGACTTGGTCGGACTCGCCCACCCCGCCGGCCAGGGCCTGGGCCGCCACCAGCCCCTGCTTGAGCCACTGCCAGCCCACCGCCACCAGGCCGAAAAGCTCCAGGTAGAGGGTGGCGTCGCAGAGGAAGACCGCCACGTCGCCGGCCGCCGCCAGGGCCAGCTTGGCCCGCGTGGCCGCCAGCAACTGGTCCAAGACCGCTCGCAGGCGCTGGCCATAGCCGGCCAGCTCCGGCGCCTGTCCGGCGGCCGCGATGTCGCGCGCCAGCTCCTCGGCGAACAGCTCCAGGGCCCGGCCGCGCTGCATGGAGACCTTGCGCCCCAACAGGTCCATGGCCTGGATGCCGGTGGTGCCCTCGTGGATGGGGTGGATGCGCATGTCGCGGAAATATTGCTCGGCCGGGAACTCGTCGGTGTAGCCGTAGCCGCCCAAAACCTGCACCCCGGCGCTGGTGGAGAGGATGCCCATCTCCGAGGGGAAGGTCTTGGCCACCGGCGTGAGCAGCTCCAGCAGCAGATGGGCGTCGTGCTTGGCCTGGCCCTGGCCGTGGCTGGCCAGGTCGGCGTACTTGGCGCATTGCAGCAAGAGGGCCAGGGAGCCGTCCACCACCGCGCGCTGAAAAAGGAGCATGCGCTTGACGTCGGCGTGGGCGATGATCGGCACCTGGGGCTGGGTGGGGTCCTTGGCCGCGATGGGCCGGCCTTGGGGCCGCTCCTGGGCGTATTGCAGCGAGGCGTAATAGGCGCCGGAGGCCACGGCGGCGGCCTGCTTGCCCACGCCGATGCGCGCCTCGTTCATCATCTGGAACATGTAGGCCAAACCCTGGTTGGGCTCGCCCACCAGCCAGCCGCGGCAGTCGCCGGCTTCGCCCATGGAAAGCTGGACGATGGGGCAGCCCCGGTAGCCCAGCTTGTGGAAGAGCCCGGCGGTGTTCAGGTCGTTGGGCACGAGATCGTCGCCCGCCGGCCGCAGCTTGGGCACCACGAACAGGCTGATGCCCTTGACCCCGGCCGGCGCGCCCTTGATGCGCGCCAGCATCAGGTGCACCACGTTGTCCACCGCGTCGTGGTCGCCGGCGCTGATGAAAACCTTCTGGCCGCTGATCAGGTAGTGCCCCTGATCGGTGGGCGTGGCGGTCACCGCCACGTCGGATAGCGAGCTGCCGGCCTGGGGCTCAGTCAGGGCCATGGTGCCCTGCCAGCGGCCGGCCAGCATGGGGGGCGCGTAGGTCTCCTGGAGCTCCGGCGAGCCGAAGGACAGGATGAGGTGGGCCGCGCCGGTGGTGAGCCCCAGGTAGGCCGAGGCCGAGAAGTTGGCCGCGGCGAAGGCGAAGAGGCAGACGGTGTTGACCATCACCGGAAGCTGCATGCCCTGATGCTCATAGGAGAAGGTGGCCGAGAGCCAGCCGCCCTGGCCGCACTGCTCCAGAAGCTCGCGCACCACGGGCCGCACCCGCACCTGGCCGTCCACCAGCACGGGCGGGTTGAGGTCCAGGTCGCGCAGGGCCGGGAAGAGCAGTTGGTCGGCGATGCGCAGGGCTGTGTCCAGCATCATGTCGAAGCTATCGCGGTCGTGGTCGGCGAAAAAGGGCAGCTTGCACAGCTCCTCGGCCCGGCCGACCTCGTGCAGGAGGAACTTCAGGTTGCGTTCGCTTACGTATTTGTTGGCCATTTGCTCGCTCCGCCAGTCATGCTGAAAAAATTTCCCCGGTCAGGCTAGGCGTCCGTTTTCGCCTTGGCCAGCTCCTCGTCCCGGAGCGCCTTGCGCAGCAGCTTGCCCACCGCCGATTTGGGCAGCGCGGCCCTGAACTCCACCAGCCGGGGCACCTTGTAGCCGGTCAGCCGCTCCCGGCAGAAATCCACGATCTCCTGGGCGGTGGCGGTCTCGCCGGGCTTGAGCACCACGAAGGCCTTGACGGTCTCGCCCCGGTAGGCGTCGGGCACGCCCAAGGAGACCGCCTCGGAGATCTTGGGATGCTGGTAGAGCACCTCGTCTATCTCGCGGGGATAGATGTTGAAGCCGCCGGCAATGATCATGTCCTTCTTGCGGTCGACGATGAAGATGTAGCCGTCCTCGTCCTTGATCGCCACGTCGCCGGTGTGCAGCCAGCCGTTGGTGATCTGCCTGGCCGTCTCCTCCGGGTTGTTCCAATAACCGCGCATGACATAGGGCGCTCTTATGACGATCTCGCCGGGGTCGCCGGTGGGCGCCTCGTTCTCGCCGCTCTCCACGTCCACCAGCTTGACGTCGGCTCCGATGAGGGGGATGCCGATGCTGCCGGACTTTTTCAGGCCTACGAAGGGATTGGCCACGCCCAGGCTGGTGGTTTCGGTCATGCCCCAGCCCTCGGAATAAAGGATGCCCAGGTCCTCCACCTGTTCGATCAACGACAGAGGCATGGGCCCCCCGCCGGTGTTGAGCAGCTTGATCTTGCGGTCAAGCTCCATCTGGCCGGCGCGGGGGTGGTTGACGATGGCGTGGGCCAGGGTGGGCACCGCGGGGAAATAGGTGATTTCCGGGATGCGCTCCAGGGCGCCCATGAACGAATCGATTTCGAACCTGGGGACCAGGATCATGGTGGCGCCGGTGTACACGGCGTATTGCAGGCAGCAGATCTGGGCGAAAACGTGGAACAGGGGCAGCACGGACATGACCGTGCGACGCTCCACCGACACCAGGCGCAGCGTCTGTTCGCCCCACAGGGCGCAGGCCGTGGCCGAGGAGACGTAGTTGGCGTGGGTGAGCACCGCGCCCTTGGGAAAGCCGGTGGTGCCGCCGGTGAACATGATGACCGCCGGGTCCTGGCTGTGCACGGCCACCCGTGGCGGCCGGTCGGCGGGGGCGTTGTCCAGCAGCCGGGAGAAATGCAGCCAGCCGTCTGGCAGGTCCAGGCTGTGGGGGGTGCTGACCGACGCGCCCTTGACCAAATCCATGAGCGCGGTGACCACCACCAGGAAGGGCTCCACCGTCTGCAGGACGGCCCGCACCAGGGGCATGGCCAGGTCGGAGGTGAAGATGGCCTTGGGGCTGGTGGTGTGGATGATGTGCTTGAGTTCGGTCGGGGTGTACTGGGGGTTGACGTTGACCACGATGGCCCCCAGGTGCAGCACGGCGTAGTAGGCCAGGATGTACTGCGGGCAGTTGGGCAGGTGCAGGGCCACCCGGTCGCCCTTGACCACGCCCTGGGCGGCCAGGGCCGCGGCCAGGCGCAGCGAGGCCTGGCGCAGCTCGCGGAAGGTCATCAGGCTGCCGTGGTAGTCGATGGCCGGCTTGTCCGGGATCAGGTTGGCGGCCACGCGCAGGAATTCCTGAATCGGGACTTGAGGATAGCGCAGGCGGGCGGGAACGCCGGTGTCATAGAGTTTGGTCCAGGGCCTGTCTTCCATCTTTCTTTTCCCCCCTCGCGCGCGGCGGCGGCCAAGGCTTTCCAGCACAGGTCAAATTATATAATTACATGATAATAGTCTTAAATCATTTACTAATAAGTATAAAACGACTTGTTACGCTATACGCTTAGGGTGTGCTGGCAGATTAGGCAATCGCGATGGCCTTGTCAAGACACATTGCAGCGATACTACTTATTCGGCAATGTTTTTGGTGTAACACTATGAAAAACTCAATTATGTTTCTAATTACATAAGATATTCATATCATTATGCCGTTTACATCTGATTTTGTGCTGAGATGCGCAATGGGATTCAAGATGCGGCCAAGCACCTGGCGTCTTGCTTGTATTTGACGGTTAACAATAATGATTTCAGAGACAAATAATAACCCCGGAGCAAGCCCAGGGTTATTCTTTATCTCCTCGATGTCCCCCACGGCTCCCCACGACCCACAATCCAAAAAATCAAAGAGGCTAGCTCAAGTGAGCTAACCTCTTGATTTTACTTTGGTGCCGAAGCGGGGACTCGAACCCCGACGGGCGTACACCCACTAGACCCTGAACCTAGCGCGTCTACCAATTCCGCCACTTCGGCCGGGGGGCCGGACAAGCGCTCAGCTTGCCAAGCACCGGGGCGAAGTCTATAATCTGACCCCGTGCTTGTCAAGGGCCTGTTGGGGCCAAGTGCGCTCATTTATTAACTCGGCGGGGAAGGTGCCCATGCGGGTGGTGCGCGGTCTGGAGGAGCTGCGGGAGCGGCTGCCGAACCCGGTGCTGACCGTCGGCAATTTCGACGGCGTGCACCGCGGCCACCAGGCCCTGTTCGCCAAGGTGCGGGAGCGGGCGGCGGCCATAGGCGGCGCCGCCGTGGCCATGACCTTCGAACCCCACCCCATGCGGGTGCTGCGTCCGGCGGTGAACCTGCCGCTGATAACCCCCCTGGAGCAGAAGCTGGCCCTGATCGCCGAGCACGGCATGGCGGTGACGGTCTGCGTGCGTTTTGACGAGAACTTCGCCAAGCTATCGGCCGACGACTTCGTGGACAAGCTCCTGGTGGCCCGCCTGCACGTGGCCGAGGTGGTGGTGGGCTATGACTTCGCCTTTGGACACAAGGGCCTGGGCGATCTGGAGCTATTAAGGCAAAAGGGCCGCGCCCACGGCTTTTTGGTGCACGAGATGGGGCCGGTGCTGATCGAGGGCCAGCCGGTCAGCTCCACCCGCGTGCGCCAACTGGTGCGCGGCTGCAACCTGGCCGAGGCGCGCCGGCTGCTGGGCCGCCACTATCGCATCGCCGGCCGGGTGGTCAGCGGCCACGGCCGCGGTGGCCGCCTGCTGGGCTTTCCCACCGCCAACCTGCGGGCCGAGGTCGAGCTGCTGCCCGGTTCGGGGGTGTACGCGGTCTTGGTGGAGCCGGAGCCGGGCCGGCTGGCCCAGGGGGTGACCAACATCGGCTCCAACCCCACCTTCAGCAACGGCGGCCTGACCGTGGAGACCCACCTGCTGGATTTCCAGGGCGACCTCTACGGTCGCGACATCGTGCTGCACTTCGTGGAATACCTGCGCGGCGAGCGCCGCTTCGAATCCCCCCAGGAGCTGGCCGCCCAGATCGGCCGCGACGTGGCCGCCGCCCGCGAACTCCTGGCCCCCTGGCAGGCGGGGCTCAAGAACCCCCAGGTTGACTAATCCCCGTCCGGGGCCTCCCAAAGTTTGATCTCATACAGCGACCAGTAGTAGCGGGGGTGGCCCTGGGCCAGGCTCAGGCGCAGCCCGCGCGCCGGTTGGGCCGGAAACACCAGGTCCACCCGGCCGGCATAGGCGGTGAGCAGACCGTCGCCGCCAAAAATCAGGGGGCCGGGCACCTGGCGCTGATAGGCGATCCGCTGCCAGGCCTGGCCGTCCGGGCTCAGCTCCAGCATCAGGTCTTCGGGCAGGTCCAGGGGCGCGGGCAGGGCCTCCAGGCTCACGCCGGCCAGGCGCCGGGCCTGGGGCAGGTCGACCTGGAACCAATCGCCGGTCCGGCGGGCGCGGCCGGTGTCCCAGCGGGTGGCGGGGTCGCCGTCGCGGGCCAGGTCCTCGCGGCCGGCGGGGCCGGCGGACAACACGGCCTCCGCCATGGCCAGGGGCCTTCCGGGCGGCGGCGGCGGCCGCAAGGCCCAGACCGCCTGAAACCCGCCCAGGCGGGCGTGGTGATAGAAGTAGCCTTGCTCGTTCAGGGAGCGCAGCAGTTCCGGGCCGGTGGCCTGGTCCACGGCCACCATGACCCCGTCCAGGTCCGGGGGCAGCACGTCGCGCGGCTTCAGCTTCAGCGGCCAGACCGGCGTGGCGGGAGGCGCGCAAAAAGGCGGGAACATCTCGCTGGGCGCGAAGGCCTCCAGGCCCACGTCGGCGTAGAGCGTCCGAATGCCGTTGGCGCGGGCCAGCTCCAGCACCGCCAGGGGATTGGCCGGCGGCGCGGCCGGAGCGGGCCGGAACAGGTGCAGCTCTTGCAGCGACCAGAAGAAGGCGTCGCTCTTGAGGGTCTGCTCCAGGCGCAGGTAGCGCGCCGGGCGGGGCTTGAAATACACGTCCGCCCGGTAGCTGCCCGGCGAGGTCAGGGCCTTGCCCTCCCACCAGAACAAGGGCACCATCCTGAGTCGCGCCTTGCTCACCCGGCGCCACTCCTGGCCGTCGCGGGAGGTGTACAGCGACATGCCTTCGGGCAGGTCCTCGATGCGGCCGGGGGCTATCCGCGCCAGGCAGAGGTCGGGGATCTCCTGGCCCAAGTCCAGCACCAGGTGCTGGCCGGGGCGCTGGGGGGCCAGCGGCGACCAGCGGGTCAGGGCGTCGCGGTCCCAGGCCTGCGCCGCGTCCTCAATAAAATCGCCGGCCACCGCCCGCCAGTTTTGGGGGGATATCTCCACAAATCCGCGCTGGGGAGCCTGGATGTCGAAAAAGGCCGTGTACTCTCCCACCCGGATTTTCTGGAAGCTCGCGCCCAGGTTCAGGAGGGCCGCCTCCAGGAAATGGCTGTCGCGGCGGCCCACCCAGGCCGGTGAGGGGGTCTGCGCCACCAGGCGGGCGTGAGGCTCGTAATAGCGGTCCATATCCTGGTCGCCCATGGCCACGATCAGCCGCTCGTTGGACTCGAAGGTGAGCGGGGCGCAGACCCAGTAGTCCAGGCCATAGGCTCGGTCGATGCCCTTGTCCAGGAGCGCCTTGATGAATCCGCGGCGCTGGTTGACCTGCTCGGCGGTGCTGCGCAGCAGGGATGGGTTGCCCACCTGGGAATTGGCCAAGATGCCGCCCAGGTTGAAGGCCAGCATGATCGCCAGAAGGGCCAGGCCGAGGGCCTTGCGCCTTGCGTACAACTGGTCGCAGGCATAGGCCGCCAGGGGAATCATGGCCGCGTAGAGCGGCACGAAGTGGCGGCGGGAGCTGCCCACGGGTTCTCCCTTCAGGCTGGTGATCAACACCGCCGCCGCCAGGAGCAGCAGCCACAGCTCCGCGCCGTTGGCCTGGTCGCTGGAAAAGCGGGCCAGGTGGAGCAGGCCATGGCGTCTTTGCCAAAGGACATACAGCAGAATCACGGCGCTAAGCGCCCACATGGCCTGGGAAACAACCGGCGCGAGGGCGTCCCTGGTGCCGTCCCAATAGGCCCCGATCAGGGTGGGCCAGGCCTGGAGCAGGAAATCCCTGAAGGCCGGCCAGAAACCCATGGCCTTTTCCAGGCCAGCCAGATAGGCGAAAGTTCCCCACTGGTGCTCAAGGTTGTAAATCCAGAAAGGCAGGCTGCCCAGCAGGAAGCCCAGGAGCATCAGCGGCAGGGCGGGGCGCGCCAGCACCCGCCAGTCGTGCAGCACCAGATATAGCGCCGTGGCCGCCAGGGCGTAGCTGATCAAGAAGTGAGTCCAGAAGCCCACCCCGGCCACCAGGCCGTAGACCAGGTAGAGCCACCAGGCGGGGCCGCGGTGGGCCAGGCGGAAGGCCAGCCAGACCAGGAGCACCGAAAGGGTGGGAATCTCGATGTAACAGCCGCGCGGCAATACGTTGTGCCACATGAAATAATAGGGCGGGACCGCGGCCAGCGCCATGGCGATCAATCCGGCCCGCTCTCCCCACATGTCGCGGGCGGCCAGATGGCACAGCCACACGAACGCCAGCGAGATCAGGGTCGGGGCCAGGGCCAGCACGCTGGGCGAGGGGCCCAGGAGCAGCATCAAGGGGGCGGCCAGATAGGCCTCGATCATGCCCGCGTAGGGCTGACCCATGAAGAAGATGGGGAATTCCCCCCGCAGCACCTGCAGGGCCAGCAGGCCGATGGCGGACATGTCCGCGTCCAGCAGGGGAGGGTGCAGGAAAAACAGGGCGCGCACCAGCGCGGCCAGGGCCAGGATGGCCAGCGGCGGCCAGGGGCCGAGTCCCTGACTTCCAGGGCGGGTGGCCGCCGGTTGGCGGCCGGGGGGCGGCGTGATGCGGAACGTCGGACGGGACGAGACCGCGTAGCGCGATGAGCGTCTGAACAGCGCCGCCATGCCAGTCCGACCCCCGTGGTCCGCCGTTATTCCTTCACGTCTTCGTCTTCAAAGCAAAAGCCGCAATTGAGGCTCCGGTGCTTCTGCACCTGGAGGGGGTTCAGGTCCAGGGGGGGCAGACGGCAGAGCACGGTGGGCCTGAAGGCGTAGATGGCGCACTTGTTGTCCTTGCGCAAAAACGGGCAACGCCAGCGCCCGAAGCGGCAGCAGGCGCCGCAACCGCGGCAGGAGCCCTTGCGCCGGGCCAGGGATTCGCGCACGCTTTGCCGCCGGAAATGCCAGGCGCGCAGGTTGGTGAGGAAGCTTGCGAGAGGAATGGCTTTCTCCTTGTTTGGCCGCGGGCTGGTTCGCGCGGTTGGCGCGACCACTCCCGGTCCGTCTAGCGCGCGCCCTCCCGGCGCAGCTCCCAGGCCGTGCGCAGGTACATCAGCAGGTGGTGCACGAAACGGGTCTTGCTCTCCCCGCCCAGGCGGTTCTCGTAGACCACCGGCACCTCGATGACGCTGAGCCCGCGCTGGTGGGCGCGAAACAGCAGCCGGATGGCGTAGTCGCCATAGCCCTTGAAGATGTCGGCCGGGTCGAAGCTCAGCCATAGCTCCCTGGCCCCGGCCAGGAAGCCGCTAAGATTGTCGTGGGTTTTCACGCCCAGCAACGCGCGCACCAAAAGGTTGAAGGCCTGGCTGAGCCGGAAGCGCAGGGCGCTGGTGTTCATGCCTCCGCCGGGCACGTAACGGCTGCCCAGCGCCAGGTCGTGGCCGGCCAGGGCCTCCAGGACCCGGACCAAGTCGCGGGGGTGGTGGTTGAAGTCCGAGTCCATGGTCACCACCACTGGCCCATCGGCCTCGCGGATGCCCCGCCACAGGGCGGTGGCCAGGCCGCGCTCTTGCTTGCGCACGATGAGCTTCAGGCGCTGGTCGCCGGCGAAGGCCTCGGCCAGGGCCTGGGCGGTGCCGTCCGGGGAGTCGTCGTCCACCACCACCACCTGGCAGGCAATGCCCGCGGCGGCGGTGCGCCCCAGTATCTCGCGCACCAGGGGCGCGATGTTAGCGATCTCATTATAGGTGGGCAGCACCACCGAGACCGCGGGCGGGGCCTGGCTGGTCATGGCCGCCGCTCAATCCCCGCCGCCGGCCAGGGCGGCCAGGCGTTGGCAGACGCGGTCCACCCGCTCCGGCCCCATGTCCGGATACAGCGGCAGCAACAGGCCGGAGCCGCCCAGGCGGGTGGCGTTGGCCAGGTCGCCGCCGCGGGGCAGGTCCTGGTAGGGCGGCATCAGGTGCAGGGGATAGAACAGGGGCCGGGCGTCGATGCCGGCCGCCTTGAGCGCGGCCAGGACTTGGTCGCGGCTTTTGCCCAGGGCGGCCTCGTCCAGCCAGAGGGGGTAGAGCCAGTCGATGCTACGGCCGGGGGCCGGGAAGGCGGGCCTGATCCAGGGCAGTCCGGCCAGGTTGGCGTCATAGCGCCGGGCCAGGGCCCGCCGTCGGGCCAACAGCTCGTCCAGACGCTCCAATTGGGCCAGGCCCAGGGCGGCGTTGAGGTTGGTCAGGCGGTAGTTGTAGCCCACGCTTTCGTGCCAGTATTGGCGCGCGGGGTCCATGCCGTGGGCGCGCAACTTCTCCAGGCGCCGGGCCAAGTCCGGGTCGGCGCAGGCCACCGCCCCGCCCTCGCCGGTGGTGGCGACCTTGTTGGCGAAAAAGCTGAAACAGCCCACCGCGCCGAAGGCGCCCGCCTGGCGTTGGGCGCAGGTGGCGGTCAGGGCCTCGGCGCAGTCCTCCACCACCAGCAGGTTTTTTTCCTCGGCCAGGGCCATGATCGGCTCCATGCGGCAGGCCTGGCCCAGCAGATGGACCACGATGATGGCGCGGGTGGCCGGGGTCAGGGCGCGGGCGAAGGCCTCGGCGTCGGCGTTGAAGTGATCTGCGGCGCAGTCGGCCAGCACCGGCCGGGCCCCGGCCATGAAGACGGCGTTGGCCGTGGCGGCAAAGGTGAGATCGGGCACCAGCACGTCGTCGCCGGGGCCGACGCCCAGGCCGGCCAGGGCCAGATGCAAGGCGGCGGTGCCGTTGCTGGTGGCCAACACGTGCGCCAGGCCAAGGCGCTGGCTCAGACAGCGTTCGAAACGCTCCACGAACTCGCCGCGGGAGCTGATCCAGGTGGAGCGCACCGCCTCCAGGACATAGCGTTCTTCCAGGGGGCCCAGGCAGGGTTCGGCGATGGGTATGCTCAAGTCGGGTTCTGGCGGTGATTGGGGCCGGGGCGGGTCGGACATTTGCTTGATCCGTTTGAGGCTGCGCGGGGCCGCCGGTTTTGCGACGGCCCCAATATTACTACCAGAACCCAATAAATGGCAACGCGGGCCTCCCCCTGGTGGGGGCGGCCCGCGTCCAGCGGCGTACTGGCGGACTAAAGCACTGATTCCACGGCCTTAATAGCCCGGTCGAAATCGAAGAGCAGATGTCCGAGGTTGATGGTCAGGTGGTACAGCTCCGGCGCGGCCCAGTCCTGTTTGAGATAATGCTGCACGTAGTGTTGGGAGAAGCCGTCCTGACGCTGGCATTCGCCCATGGCCTGGGCCAGGGGCAGACGGTTGCGTTCGGCCAGGCGGCGTCCGCGCAGCTCCAGGGGACAGACCACCCGGAAGTGCCGGGCGTTGGCCGTCTGGGCCAGGATGACCTGGGCTCCCCAGCCCAGAAGGATCACGTTGTCCTGGGCGGCCAGCTCCTTGACCAGTCTTTCCACGGCCTGGAAATAACGCTGGTCGTCCAGGGCCGCTTCGGGTTTTTGGGCGATCTTGCGCACGGTGTGGATCAAGTAGTTGTCCACCTTGCTTATCAGGCCCACCTCCTGGCCGCGCTTCATGAGCTCGGCTTCGGCCTCGCTCAGGTTCAGGGCCTGGGCCAGCTCGGTCAGCACCTTCTTGCCGGCCAGCTTGTAGCCCAACTTGGCCGCCAGGCGCTCGGCCAGCTCCACCCCACCGGCGGCGAACTGCTTGCTGATGGTGATAACGGCCATGCGACAGCTCCTTAACGGCCCGGGGCCAATCCGGTCTGGGTAAGCGAGCGGGTGAAATCGTCCAGCAGACGGGCGCGATCATCGGCGTTGATGGCCTGGCGCAGGGTTTGTTCGGCGATCACGCTGGCCTGCTCGACCATTTCCGCGGCCAATTGCCGCCGCGCCTCGCCCAGGGCGCGGGCGCTGAGCATCTCGGCCCGCTCGATGATGCGCGCGGCCTCCTGGCGGGCCTCGGCCAGCATGGCCTCGCGCTCGCGGGCGGCCTGCTCGGTCAGATAATCCTCGATGCGGGCCAGCTCCTGCTCCAGGCCGGCGGTCTTCTCCTCCACCGCCCGGCGCTCGGCCAGGGCCGCGGCCTTGGCCTTTTCCATGACCGCCATGGTTTCGGCCACGCTGGCCTTCTGCCCGGAGACGAAGTCCTTGATCGGCTTCTTCGCCAGCTTGACCAGCAGGAAGGCCAGGATGAGGAAGTTGAGAATCTTCCAGACCTGGTTCCAGATCACCCGCCACTCCGGCAGCGCCTTCTGGGCCTTGGCCGCCCAGGCCGGCTCGGCCGCGGCCAGCAGCGCCAGGGCCAGGCCAACGAGGATCGTTGCGGCAACGCGCCAGTTTCTCACGACAACCCCCTTTGCAGTATCTGCCGGGCCATGGCCTGGGCCACCGTCTGGGCCTCCTGGGCGATATCCTGGCGGGCCTGGGCCAGCTCGCGCTCCACCCGCTCGCGCATGGCCTGGGCGGAGGCGCGGGCCTTGGCTTGCGCCTCCTCGATGGCCGCCTTGCCTTGCTCCTCGGCCTCGCGCTGGAAAACCGCCAGGCGCTCGGCGACGCCGGTCCGGCCGCGGCGCAGGGCCTGCTGGTAGTTGCTGGCCAGGGCCTCGGCCTCGCCCAACTGGCGCCTGGCCTCGGCGTGCCCTTGCTCGATGGCCTCGCGGCGCTGGGCCACCAGCCGGCGCAGGGGGCGATACATGACGTAGTTCATGATCACCAGCAGCACCAGCAGGTTGACGATCTGCACCAGCAAGGTCGCGTTAATGCTGATCATGGGGCCATCCCTTTCCGATGGGAGCGCGCCGCCCGGACTCCGCTGGTCCGGCCGGGGCCTAGACCACGAAGATCAACAAGAGCGCCACCACCAGGGAGTAGATGCCGGTGGATTCGCTGACCGCCTGGCCCACCAGCATGGTGCGGGTGAGCAGGCCCGCCTCCTTGGGGTTTCTGCCAATGGCCTCGCAGGCCTTGCCCGCCGCGTAGCCCTCGCCCACGCCTGGTCCGATGGCGCCCAAGCCCATGGCAATGCCCGCGCCCATCAAAGCCGCCGCCCGCACCAGATCCGCGCCTTGAATCTCCATCTTGTGCCTCCAATGTTTGCCGATTGCTCCCGCCGCCAGCCAGGCGGCCGGGACACTATAGTCTTTAGATCACGAACAACAGCAGCAGGGCCACGATCAGCGAGTAGATGCCGGTGGATTCGCTGACCGCCTGTCCCACCAGCATGACTCTGGTGAGCAGCACGTTGTGCTCCACGTTGCGCGCCACGCGCTTGACCGCGTAGGCGGCGGTGATGCCTTCGCCGATGCCGGGGCCGATGCCGCCGAAACCCATGCAGATGCCGGCCGACAGCGGCGCGGCCCAGGCGGTCATGGTGTGGGCCTCGGCCTGGGGTATGAACAGCAGCACCAGGCTGACCAAGAAGCCGTAGATGACGGTGGACTGGGCCACGGTCAGGCCGATGAGCATGGTGGTGGTCAGGGTGGAGCTGCACTCCGGCTGGCGGGCCACGCCTTTGGCGGCCTCGGCGGCGGTGATGCCGTTGCCGAGGCCGGGGCCGATGGCCGAAAGCCCGGTGCTGATGCCCGCGCCCAACAAGGCGGCCCAGGTGGGCCAGGCCGGGCGCTCCGACCAGTCGATGAAGATGAGCATGAAGGCCACCACCATGCCGAAGATGGACGGCGTCTGGCACACGGCCGAGCCCACCAGCATGTTGGTGCGGATGGTGCTCAGCGCCGCGGGCTGGCGGGCGGCGCCCTCGGTGGCCGCGCCCGCGGGCATGCCGCTGCCCACGCCGCTGCCGATGGCGGCCAGGCCCACGCTGAGGCCCGCGCCCAACAGGGCGGCCCAGCCCGGCCAAAGATTCATGGCCGACTGGTCGAGGAACATCAGCATGAAGGCCACCACCATGCCGAAGATGGCGGGGGTCTGGCAGATGGCCGAGCCAATGAGCATGTTGGTGGTCAGGCTGCCCGCCGTGACCGGATTGTCGGCGATGCCCCGGCAGGCGGCGGCGGCCGGGAAACCGCCGCCGGCGCCGCTGCCGATGGCGGCCAGGCCCATGGACAGGCCGGCCCCCAGGTAGGCGAAGGCGTTGATCAGGGACTCGCCCTCCACGTTCTTGAAGGCCAGCAGCATGGCCACCACCAGGGCGAAGATGCCGGCGCTCTCGGCCACGGCCTGGCCGATGAGCATGTTCTTCATGATGGCCCCGCTCATGGCGGGATTGCGGCCGATGGACTCGCCGGCCCGGCCGGCGGCGTAGCCCTCGCCCAGGGCCGCGCCGATGGCCCCGAAGCCCACCGCGAACCCGGCGCCCACGAAGGCCGCGGCCTGCACCCAAAGTTCCTCGCTGATAGCCATGAGTTCCCCTAGTGCGCGAAATTAGGTGTCCAGCGTGCTTCCCGTCCCGCCCGCCTCCGCCGTTGGCGGCGGCGAGAGCGCCCTCATCGTCCCGCTACTTGGTCTGCACCGAGATGTAGACCAGGGTGAGCATGGTGAAGACGAAGGCCTGGATGGTGCCCACGAACAGACCGAAGAAGGCGTTCAACAGGGGCGGCAGCACCAGGTAGTAGACCAGGTGGCTCACCACCGAGATGATGATGGTGCCGCCCATGATGTTGCCGAAGAGACGGAAGGAGATTGACACCACCTTGGATAGCTCGCCGATGATGTTCAGCGGGGCCATGAAGAACATGGGCTGGACATATTCGCTGGCGTAGGCCTTGAAGCCCTTGGCCTTGATGCCCGCGTAGTGGGCGATGAAGAAGCCCATCACGCCATAGGCCAGCGGGGTGTTCAGGTCCTTGGTGGGCTCGGAAAGACCGGGGATGATCCCGATGATGTTGCTGACCCAGATGAACAGGAACAGGGTCACGATCAACGGGAAATACTTGCGGTTGCGCTCGTCGAGGGCGTCGTTGACCAAGCCCTCGAAGGCGTCCAGCACAACCTCGCCCAGGCATTGCCAGGGTCCGGGGATGAAGGTCGCCCGCCGCGAGGCCAGGAAGCCGAAGGCGATCACCACCCCCATCACGATCCAGGACATGATCAGGGTCTCGGAGTTGAACTCCAAGTGCGCGCCCCCGATCGTCAGCATCCATTTGGGTACGTGCGTTAGGTCTTCCACCTCTCAATGGCTCCCCAGGTCGCCTCCCGCCAGCGGGCCGGCGCCAGCCGGTCCAGCAGAAGGGTGATTTGGACCATGAACAGGCCCGCGGCACAGGCCGCCGCGGACAATTCCCCCGGCCAGGACAAGGACAGGCCCAAAGCCCCGGCCATCAACAGGAACCGAAGCGCCAGCGAAACCAGGGACCAGCCCTCGGCCCGCCGGCGGCCCGCGCCCAGCGATCTGGGCAACAGCCAGGCCATGAGGGCGAAGTTGGCCGCCGAAACCAGGCCGCCCAGCGCCAGGCCCTTGGCCCAGGCGCCCTGGCCCAAGGCCACCAGCAGCAGGCAGGCGGCCAGGGTCCAGATCAGGGCTTTGCGAGTCACCCCGATGACAAGCTGGCGGGGGCTGGATTCGTCCATCAGCGCGCTTTCGAGTCGTCGCCGCCGTCCTTGGGCTGGTCCTTGTCCAGTTCCAACTCCATGATCTGACGGTAGACGGTGTATCCACCTCCGGCGATGCCCAGGAGAATGAATACGGTCGTGAATATCCCCTTGGCGCCCAGCCATTGGTCGAGCCAGTAGCCGATGGCCAGGCAGAAAAGCACCGAACCCGCGAAGGTCAGCCCCACCTGCATGACCAGGGCCAGATGGTCCCATACGGCTCGAGGCGGTTTTTGCAGGGCTCTCCTCTCGCGTCGTGCGGATGGCGTCATGGTGGTCGTGCGGGTTGACACGGCACTTGTAGAACAGCGGGCGGAGAGTGTCAAGATGAAAGTGAGGCATTGCACAAATGCACGTAATAATCCAGGACATTGCACAAATTAACCAGTTTGGCGCTGCCCATTCGGCCCATTTTGCGCCCGCGCCGCCGGGTGGCGGGCCGGCAGGCCAAGCGTATTGCGCGTCCCGGCAAGGCTGTGATAATTTGGCGGCAATCATATGAAGCCTACCAGGACCTTGGCCGTGGCGACCGGCCCCGGCGGGGGCCAGCCGCGGCCTCGCGTCCCGCCGGCGGATGGGTGCAACCAGCAAGGAGTTTGGATCATGAGCGAAAAGCGTGTGGCCCGGGTTACCGACATCATCGCGTCCTCCCCCATCAGCTTCGACGACGCCATCAAGGTGGGCTTCGAGCGCGCCACCCGCACCCTGCGCGGCATCACCGGCATGCGGGTGACCGAGATGCGGGTGGCGGTGGACGAGAAGCAGATCGCCGAATACCGGGTGCGGCTGGAAGTCATCTTCGTGCTGGAGTCCTGATCCGCTCCGGCCGCCGGCCGGCCTTCCGGCCCGCCCCGCGCCACCGGGGCCGGGCCGCGCCCCGCATCCAAAATCCCAGGCTTTCTCCGCCCGCCGATCCGCCGTCGGGCGCGTCGGGGCCTCCCGGCTGGGAGGCCCTTGGATTTGGCCGCCATGCCCACCGGGCCCTACGACCAGCTCTACATCTACGAGATCATCGGCGACGCCCGGCCGGCGGCCCAGGGATTGGGCCAGGCCTTCCTGGGCCTGTGGCTGGAAGGCGACACCAGCTTTCTTTTCTTCGGCCGGCCCAGCGACGAGCTGGTGGCCGGGCTCCTGGCCGGCCGGCCGGGGCTGGCCCTGCGCGAACGTCATCACCTGAGCTACGCCCAGTGGCAGGGCGGCATGGAGCTTGAACCGCTGATGATGCCCTGCCTGGCCGTGGTCCCGGCCTGGCAGGCGCATGAACCCCGTCCCGGCCAGCGTCTGCTGCGCCTGGACCCCGGCCTGGTCTTTGGCAACGGCCTGCACCCCACCACCCGCCACTGCCTGGAGCTGCTCACGCTGCGGGCCGAACAGGCTCCCCTGGGCCGGGTGCTGGACCTGGGCTGCGGTTCGGGCATCCTGGGTCTGGCCGCCGCGCTGATGGGGGCCGAGGCGGTGACCTGCGTGGACCTGAACCCCCTGTGCGTGGAGACCACCCGCCGCAATGCCGCGCTCAACGCGCTCGACCTGGAGGTCCGCGAAGGCCCGGCCGGGGATTACCTGGCCCGGCCGGCGGGGCTGGTGCTGGCCAACCTGCACTGGGAGGTGCAGCGGGAGCTTTGGCGGGCGGGGCCGGCGCTCATCGGCAAGCGCGACCTGATTCTGAGCGGGCTCTTGCGCAGCCAGCGCGGGCCGCTGGTGGACCTGCTGGCCGCGGCCGGCTACCAGGTGCTGCACGAGCGCGAGGCGGACCAGACCTGGTTCTCGCTCTGGGCAGGCGCCGACCGGCCCGCGTGGCCGCGATAATCGCACCCGGCGGTTGACAAAGCCCGGCCCGCGTGATAATCGTCAAAGCATCTAGTCCCCTTGGAGTTGGGCCATGCCCGTCTTCACATCTCCGAGCCTACACGCCTCATCGGGCTGCCGCGCCGTCGGCGTAGCCAGCCTGGGCCTAGCGGTATGCCCCGCACAGGCCATCCTGATTATCCTGCCCCGCTAAGGGGCCGCAAATCACCGACTTACAATTTAGCTTAGACCCAGGCCAGGTGGGGCGAACCACCAAATCCCAGCCGAAGATCATCGGCGGGAAAGGGCGACCAGTAGGAGACAGCCGCCATGAAACCAAGCAAGCACAGCCAAGCGGAGACACGAGCTAGCCGGCGGGAAACGCCCCGCGCCCACGCCTCCCACGCCATCTTCGCCCGCCTGGTTCGAGTAGCCCCCGGCCTAGACCACCTGATTATTCTGCCCCGCTAGGGGCCGAACCAAGCCATAAGCAAAAAAATCGACTGCGCGCTCCGGCTGTTACAGGCCGGGGCCATGCCAACTGATTTGGATTCGGCCCGCCCGCCCAGGGCGGAGGCCCGGCCGGAAAGGTGAAGCGCCAATGAGCTTGCCGAGCGATGTGATCAAAAACGGCGTGATGCGCGCTCCCCAACGTTCTCTCCTGCGCGCCTGCGGGCTCAAGTCCGAGGAGATCGCGCGCCCCTTCATCGGGGTGGCCAACTCCTGGACCGAGGTGGTGCCGGGCCACGTGCACCTGGACCGGCTGGCGGCGTCGGTCAAGCGCGGCGTGCGCGAGGCCGGCGGCGCGCCCTTCGAGTTCCACACCATGGCCATCTGCGACGGCCTGGCCATGGGCCATCCCGGCATGTTCGCCAGCCTGCCCAGCCGCGAGGTGGTGGCCGACACCGTGGAGCTGATGACCATGGCCCACGGCTTCGACGCCCTGGTGCTCATCGCCAGTTGCGACAAGATCGTGCCCGGCATGCTCATGGCCGCCGCCCGCTTGAACCTGCCGGCCATCGTGCTCACCGGCGGCCCCATGACCGCCGGCTCCTACGACGGTCGGACCGTGGACCTCATCACCGTTTTCGAGGCGGTGGCCAAGGTGCGCTCCGGGGCCATGACCCCGTCCGAGTTGGAGGCGCTGGAGGCATGCGCCTGCCCCGGCCCCGGCTCCTGCGCCGGCATGTTCACCGCCAACACCATGGCCTGCGTCACCGAGGCCCTGGGCATGAGCCTGCCCGGCTGCGCCTGCGCCCTGGCCATGGACGGGGCCAAGGAGGAGCTGGCCTTCTCCACCGGCCTGAAGATCATGGAGCTGTTGCGGGATAACCGGCGCCCCCTGGACATCCTGACCCCGGCCGCCTTCGCCAACGCCTGCCGGGTCGACCTCGCCTTGGGCGGCTCCACCAACACCGCCCTGCACCTGCCGGCCATCGCCCACGAGGCCGGGGTGGACTTCGGCCTCAAGGACTTTGACCGCCTGGCGCGGACCACCCCCCACCTGGCCAACATGAGCCCGGCCGGCCCCATGCGCATGGAGCACCTGCGCGACGCCGGCGGGGTGGGGGCGGTGATGAAGCGCCTGGAGGCCAGCCTGGATCTGACCAACCCGGCCGTGAGCGGCGGCAGCCTGGCCGACTACCTGCCGGCCGAGGTCAAGGACGTGCAAGCCTTCGGCCAGCCGGTGCTGCACAGCCTGGCCGACCCGGTGCACGCGGAGGGCGGCATCGCGGTGCTTTTTGGCAGCCTGGCCCCGGAGGGCGCGGTGGTCAAGCAGGCCGCGGTGGCGGCCCACATGCGCGTGTTCCGCGGCCCGGCCCGCTGCTTCGACGGCGAGCAACCGGCCACCGAGGCCTATGAGAACGGCGTGATCCAGCCCGGCGAGGTGATCGTGATCCGCTACGAGGGGCCGGCCGGCGGGCCGGGCATGCGCGAGATGCTGGCCTTGACCGCGCTCATCAGCGGCGGCCCCCTGGACGGCAAGGTGGCCTTGGTCACCGACGGACGCTTCTCCGGCGGCAGCCGGGGGGCGGTCATCGGCCACGCCTCCCCGGAGGCCGCGGCCGGCGGCCCCATGGCCCTGGTCAAGGACGGCGACGAGATCCTCATCGACCTGGACCAGCGCAAATTGGACCTGAACGTGGACCCGGCCGAGCTTAAGCGCCGCCGCGCGGCCTGGACCCGGCCCGCGCCCAGGTTCACCCGCGGGGCCCTGGCCCGCTACGCCGAGCTGGTCACCAGCGCGGCCACCGGCGCGGTGCTCAGGCGCAACGCGCCCAGCAAATAAGCGCAAGCACCCAACCCGCCCCCAGGGGCGGGAGGACGAAAGAAGGAACAACATGAGCATGCAAGTCCAGGGCAACACCTGCCGGCCCGCCCCGGCGCGCACCAACGGCTCCGACGCCATCGTGGCCTCGCTCCACGCCCAGGGCGTGGAGGTCGTCTTCGGCATGGTGGGCGGCTCCATCATCAGCGTCTACGACGCCTTCCACCGCGACGGGCGCATAAGGCACCTGATCGTGGGCCACGAACAGGGCGGCGCCCACATGGCCGAGGGCTATGCGCGCGCCACCGGCCGCCCCGGCGTGGTCATGACCACCAGCGGCCCCGGGGCCACCAACCTGGTCACCGGCCTGGCCGACGCCATGATGGACTCCACCCCCATCATCGCCATCACCGGCCAGGTGGTCAGCCGGCTGATCGGCAACGACGCCTTCCAGGAGGCCGACATCCGCGGCATCACCATGCCCATCACCAAGCACAACTACCTCATCACCAGCGCCGACCAGGTGGCCCAGGTGGTGGGCGAGGCCTTCACCATCGCCACCAGCGGCCGGCCGGGGCCGGTGCTCATCGACATCCCCCGCGACGTCAGCGAGGCGCCAACCGACATCCTGACCATGGACCAGCACCGCCTGGCCCCGCGCCTGGTCAACGTGCCCCAGGGCCACCCCATGCAGATCCAGCGCGCCATGGAGATGCTGCGCAATAGCCGCCAGCCGGTCATCCTGGCCGGGGCGGGCGTCATCCACTCCGAGGCCTGCGCCGAGCTGAAGGCCCTGGCCGAGCTCATGCAGATACCGGTGACCACCACCCTGCTGGGCCTGGGCTGCTTCCCCTGCGACCACCCCTTAAGCCTGCGCATGCCGGGCATGCACGGCACCGGCTACGCCAACCTGGCCCTGCACAACAGCGATGTGATCCTCTGCGTGGGTTGCCGCCTGGACGACCGCGTCACCGGCCGCATCGAGCGCTTCGCGCCCAACGCCCGTCTGATCCACGTGGACGTGGACGCCAGCGAGATCGGCAAGTGCCTGCCGGCGGCGGCGCCCATCGTGGGCGACGCCCGCCAGGTGCTCTCCGCCATGGTGGCCGCGGCGCGCTCCTGGGAGAGCCGGCCGGACTATGAGGCCTGGCGCAAGGTCATTGACACCTGGAAGCAGCGCTATCCCATGGGCTATGTGCAGCAGGACGGGGTCATCAAGCCCCAGCAGGCCATCGAGGGCCTGAACGGCCTCTTGGACGCCGAGGACATCGTGGTCACCGGCGTGGGCCAGCACCAGATGTTCACCGCCCAGTACTACAACTTCCGTCGGCCGCGCACCTTCATCACCAGCGGCGGCCTGGGCACCATGGGCTTCGGCCTGCCGGCGGCCCTGGGGGCCAAGCTGGCCCGGCCCGAGCAGCGGGTGGTCTGCGTGGACGGCGACGGCTCGTTTTTGATGAACATCCAGGAGCTGTGCACGGCGGTGCGCTACCGCATACCGGTGGTGAGCATGGTGCTCAAGAACCACCACCTGGGCATGGTGCGCCAGTGGCAGGAGATGTTCTTCGACTGCCGCTTCGCCGAGACCCAACTGGAGCCGCCGGCCTATGACCAGGTGGCCCAGGCCTTCGGGGCCCTGGGCCGGCGGGTGGAGCGCCCGGAGGACCTGGGGCCCGCCCTGCGCTGGGCCCTGGCGGCGGCCGAGGAGCGCCAGTTGCCGGTGGTCCTGGACGTGATGGTGGACCGCGCCGAGGCGGTGCTGCCCATGGTGCCGGCCGGCGGGGCCAACGTGGACTTCATACCCTGCCGCCTGGAGAACTAGCCATGGATCAGCTCAATCCCCTGGCGGTGCTGGTGCGCAACGAGCCGGGCGTCCTGGCCCGGGTGGCCGGGCTCTTGGCCCGGCGGGGCTTCAACATCCACTCCCTGGCCGTGGGCGAGACGGAAAACGCCGAGATCAGCCGCATGAGCATCTTCATCAGCGGCGACGACGCGGTGCGCGAGCAGGCGGTCAAGCAGCTCCGGCGGCTGGTGGACGTGATCCGGGTCAGCGACCTGACCGGAGGCAGCCGGGTGGAGCGCGGCCTGGCGTTGATCAAGGTGGCCGCCCCCCGCGAGCGGCGCAGCGAGATAATCGAGCTGGCCAACATCTTCCGGGCCGCCATCACCCATGTGGACCGGGCCACCATGGTCCTGGAGGTGAGCGGCAACCGCAACAAGATCGAGGCCATGATCGACATGATGCGCCCCTTTGGCATCCTGGAGATGGCCCGCACCGGCCAGATCGTCATGAGCCGGGGCCAGGCATCTTTGGCCCCCGGCGCCGCCGGCGAGCCCGATCCGGCCTGGCTGGCCGAGGGCGGCGACGCGGCGTCCATGGCCGGAGAAATGGAAGGCTGAGGCGAGGCCCAGCCACGAACCCGACGCATGTCAACCCAACCCCGAAGGGAGTTTCCAAAAGATGAGCGTGACCGTTTTTTATGAGAAAGACGCCGATCTGAACCAGCTCAAGGGCAAGAAAATCGTCATCATCGGCTACGGCAGCCAGGGCCGCGCCCACGCCCTGAACCTGCACGACTCCGGCCTGGACGTGACCGTGGCCGTGCGCGCCGGCAGCCCCACCCTGGACAAGGTGCGGGCCGACGGGCTGAAGGCCGAACCCATGGCCGAGGCGGTCAAGGACGCCGACCTCGTGGCCTTCCTGCTGCCCGACCCCAGCCAGCCGGCGGTCTACAACCAGTTCGTGGCCCCGGCGTGCAGGAAGGGCCTGACCCTGCTCTTCGCCCACGGCTTCAACGTGCACTACGGCCAGATCCAGGCCCCGCCGGAGGTGGACGTGATCATGGTGGCCCCCAAGGGCCCCGGCAAGCTGGTGCGCGATCTCTACGTGGCCGGCCAGGGCGTGCCCTGCCTGTTGGCCATCGAGCAGGACCCCAGCGGCCAAGCCAAGGCCAACGGCCTGGCCTACGCCATGGGTCTGGGCGGCGCGCGCGCCGGCGTCATCCAGACCAGCTTCAAGGAGGAGACCGAGACCGACCTCTTCGGCGAGCAGGCGGTGCTCTGCGGCGGGCTTTCGGCCCTGATGAAGATGGGCTTCGAGACCCTGGTGGAGGCGGGCTACGCGCCCGAAATGGCCTACTTCGAGTGCATCAACGAGGTGAAGCTCATCGTGGACCTGGTCTACGAGGGCGGGCTCAAGAAGATGCGCCACTTCATCAGCGACACCGCCAAGTGGGGCGACATCACCCGCGGCCCGCGGGTCATCGACGAGGGCGTGCGCGAAAACATGCGCGAAATCCTGGAGGAGATCCAGAACGGCGAGTTCGCCCGCGAGTGGGTCTTGGAGAACATGGCCAACCGCCCGGTGTACCGCGCCCTGCTCAAGCGCGAGGCCGAGCACCCGGTGGAGGAGGTGGGCGAGCGCCTGCGTGCCATGATGAAGTGGCTGGACTAGCGGATTGACGCCCGGCCCCCGGCCGGCCCGCCCGGCCGGGGGCCTCGCGCGCGCCGGCCCCGGACGCCGCCTGTCTGGCGTCGGGGGGCGTTCTTGGGCTAGACTGGCCCCGCCATCGCCATTGGAGACCCGCATGCCCACCATGTTCGAGAAAATCTGGGCCGCCCACGTGGTGCGCCGCGAGGCCGGCCAGCCGGATCTGCTCTACGCCGACCGACACCTGGTCCACGAGGTCACCTCGCCCCAGGCCTTCGACGGCCTGCGCCTGGCCGGCCGCCGGGTGCGCCGGCCCGACCTCACCTTCGCGGTGGTGGACCACGTGGTCCCCACCCAGGACCGCCGCCTGCCCTGGGCCGACCAGATCGCCGTGGCCCAGCATCAGGCCCTGCAAAAAAACTGCGCCGAGTTCGGGGTGCTGCTCCTTGACACCACCGATCCGCGCCAGGGCGTGATCCACGTGTGCATGCCGGAACTGGGCCTGATCCTGCCCGGCCAGACCGTGTTCTGCGGCGACAGCCACACGGCCACCCACGGGGCCTTCGGGGCCTTGGCCTTTGGCATCGGCACCAGCGAGGTGGAGCACATCCTGGCCACCCAGACCCTCAGCCAGGCCAAGCCCCAGACCCTGGCCGTGCGCGTCGTGGGCGAGCTGGGTCCGGGCGTTTTCGCCAAGGACCTCATCCTGGCCGTGATCGGCCGCCTGGGCGTGGCCGGCGGCACCGGCGCGGTCATCGAGTACATGGGTCCGGCCATCGGCGCGCTCAGCATGGAAGGCCGCATGACGGTGTGCAACATGAGCATCGAGTGCGGGGCCAAGGCCGGCCTGGTGGCCCCGGACGAGACCACCTTCGCCTGGCTCAAGGGTCGGCCCTACGCCCCGGCCGGCGCGGATTTCGACCAGGCGGTGGCCCATTGGCGCAGCCTGCCCAGCGATCCCGGCGCGAAGTTCGACCGCGAGTTCACGGTGGACGTCAGCGGCCTGGCCCCCCAGGTGACCTGGGGCACCAATCCCGGCCAGGTGATGGGCGTGGATGGCCTGGTGCCCGACCCGGACGACATGGCCGGCAACGGCGAGCGGGCGGCGGCCGAGCGGGCGCTGGCCTACATGGACCTGAAGCCCGGCGCGCTCCTGCGCGAGGTGCCGGTGGACGTGGTCTTCATCGGCTCCTGCACCAACGGCCGCATCGAGGACATCCGCGCCGCCGCGGCGGTGGCCAGGGGCCGCCGGGTGGCCGCCGGCGTCACCGCCCTGGTGGTGCCGGGCTCCGGCCAGGTCAAGGCCCAGGCCGAGGCCGAGGGGCTGGACCGGGTGCTCGTGGAGGCCGGCTTCCAGTGGCGCGAGCCGGGCTGCTCCATGTGCCTGGCCATGAACCCCGACGTGCTGGCCCCCGGCCAGCGCTGCGCCAGCACCAGCAACCGCAACTTCGAGGACCGCCAGGGCCGGGGCGGCCGCACCCATCTCTGCTCGCCGGCCAGCGCGGCGGTGGCGGCCGTCGCCGGCCGCTTCGCCGACCCCAGGGAGGTGCTGTGATGCAGAAGTTCACGACCTTCACCGGCCTGGTGGCCCCGCTGGACCTGGCCAACGTGGACACCGACGCCATCATCCCCAAGCAGTTCCTCAAGCTGGTCCAGCGCCAGGGCTTCGGCCAATACGCCTTCTTCAATTGGCGCTTCAACCAGGACGGGAGCCTGGTCGAGGACTTCGTGCTGAACCAGCCCTGGTATCAGGGGGCCAGCATCCTGCTGGCGCGGGAGAACTTCGGCTGCGGCTCCAGCCGCGAGCACGCGCCCTGGGCGCTGATGGACTATGGCTTCAAGGTCATCATCGCGCCCAGCTTCGCGGACATCTTCAAGAGCAACGCCTCCAAAAACGGCATCCTGCTCATCGAGCTGGAGCGGCAGATGATGGACGAATGGCTCCGCCGCGCCCAGGCCACGCCCGGCTACCGCATCACCGTGGACCTGGCCGGCCAGGTGTTGACCGGCTCCGACGGCTTCGCCTGCGTCTTCGCCGTGGACCCGTTCAAGAAAAAATGCCTGCTGGAGGGCCTGGACGACATCGGGCTCACCCTGCAACACGAGGACCAGATCAAGGCCTACGAGCAATCTCACCAAAAGCCCTGGCAGGCGGCCGTGGCCGGCGCGGGGGGGAGCAACTAGACATGGCGCGGAAACCATACTCCGTGGCGGTGATCGGCGGCGACGGCATCGGCCCGGAGGTGACCGCGGCGGCGCTGAAGGTGCTCGACGCCACCGGCGTGGCCTTCGATTTCAGCCACCATGAGGCCGGCGACGCCTGCCTGGAGGCCACCGGCCAGGCCCTGCCGGCCGAGACCCTGAAAGGCGCGCTGGCCGCCGATGCGGTGCTTTTCGGCGCGGTGGGGCGCAGCGCGGCCGAAGTCATCCTACGGCTTCGGGCCGAGCTGGGCACCTTCGTCAACGTGCGGCCGGCCAAGGCCTACCCTGGCGTGAAGTGCCTGCACCCGCAGACCGACATGGTCATCATGCGCGAGAACACCGAGGGGCTCTACACCGGCATCGAGGCCGCGCTCACCCCGGAGGTGGTCACCGCCACCCGGCTCATCACCGCCGCGGCCAGCGAGCGCATCGCCCGCTACGCCTTCGACTTCGCCCGCGACATGGGCCGCAGGCGGGTGACGGCCGTGCACAAGAACAACGTGCTCATCAAGGGCGACACCTTGTTCCTGCAGCAATGCCGCCTGGTGGCCCAGGACTATCCGGGCGTCGAATACGAGGAGGCCTTGGTGGACTCGGTGGCCATGCGCATGGTCATGAAGCCGGAGCAGTTCGACGTCATGGTCACCACCAACCTTTTCGGCGACATCCTATCCGACCTGGCGGCCGGGCTGGTCGGCGGCCTGGGCCAGTGCCCCAGCGCCAACCTGGGGCCGAAACACGCCCTGTTCGAGCCGGTGCACGGCTCGGCGCCGGACATCGCCGGCAAGGGCCTGGCCAACCCCACCGCGGCCATCCTCTGCGGGGCCATGCTGCTGCGCCACCTGGGCGAGGCCGCGGCGGCGGACAAGGTCGAGGCGGCCATGGAGGCCTGCCTGGCGGCCGGCGAGGTGACCACCGACCTGGGCGGCCGGCTCGGCACCGACCAGGCGGCGGCGGCCGTCATCGCGCGGCTGGGCTAGAAGGCCGTGCGGGCCGGCCTGCGCCTGCTCTTGACGGTGTTGCCCTGGCTCGCCGGCTGCGCCCATGGCGGCCTGGAGGGCGAAGGCGAGCTGGAGGTCTTCAGGTTCGCGCTGGGCTGGTTGTGGTAGGCGGGCGCTGGACCGCCGGCCTGCTTCGCGGTCGGACGATGAAAAATTAAGACGGGCGGGGATAAACCCCGCCCCTACGAAAACAAAGACATGTCGCGTTGTTATCTTCGCAGGGGCGGGGTCGCGCGCCGCGACTGGCGAATCGGGTCGGGCGGCCCCGCGCTCGGAACGAGCCCTGCTCGCTCCCGTAGCTGCCTTTAACATACAAGGGGCGGGGTTTATCCCCGCCCGCATTTCTATCTCAGTCCGCCGGCCCGCGAGCCAGGCGGCGCGACAGGCTATTTGCGCGGCCCCTTGACCCGCCAGGCCTCGGAGAGATAGGCGGCGGCCACCACCATCACCGCCAGGACGGCGACCAGGAACCAACTCAGGGGCTCGCCCTTCTTGGTGAAGAAAAAATAGGTGAGCGCCAGGCCGCCGGCGAAGCCCAGGGCGGCGCGGATGATGAACACCAACAGCTTGCTGCTCATGGCGGTGGCTCCCTCCTGCTTGTTCTGCCCATATTTAACACGCCGGGCGCGGGGCGTAAACCACCCCGCCGCCCTGGCGTTGACCGTCGCCGCCGGCCCGTGTAAGTTGAATGAAAACCTTCTCTGGGAGGAAGCCATGAGCTCCCGGCCCACCGGCATCGACGACCATCGCCCCCAGGCGGATTTCGATCCCACCGCCGAGCTGTGGGACCGCATCGTGGACGACATCACCAATCTGGGCGCGCCCTGCATGGACAACCTGCAGAAGCTCATCGACAAGGCCTGCCACCAGCCGCCGGAGACGAGGGCCGAGCCCGATCCGGCCGAGTAGCCCCGGCGGGGCGCTCTCGGACCGCCCTCAAACCATTCGCCAGCGAGGTGGAGCGTGGATTGGACGGAGCTGTATCGCCAGCGGCGCATGGAGGCCGACGCGGCCCTGGACCTGTTGCGCTCCGGCAGCCGGATATTCCTGGGCTCCGGCTGCGGCGAGCCCCAGCACCTGGCCCGCGCCCTGGCGGCCAAGGCCGACAAGCTCAGCGACGTGGAGGTGATCCACGTGCTGAGCGTGGCCCACGACGCCTACACCGAGGCCCGTTTCGCGGGCAGCTTCCGGCCCAAGAAGTTTTTCGTGGCCGCCGGCGCGCGCCAGGCGGTGCAGGAGGGCCGGGCCGACTACGCGCCGCTGTACCTGAGCGACGTGCCCCGGCTGCTGCGCGAGCGCCGCCTGCCCATCGACGCGGCCCTGGTTCAGGTGACTCCGCCCAACGAGCACGGCTACGTCTCCCTGGGGGTGGCGGTGGACGTGGTGGGCGACGCCCTGGAGATGGCCCGGCTGGTCATCGCCCAGGTAAACCCCCGCCTGCCGGTGACCCACGGCGACTCCTTCGTGCACGTGGGCGAGTTCGACGCCATCGTGGAGCACGAGGAGCCGCTGATCCGTTTCGCCACCCCCGGCCCGGACGAGGTGCAGGCCAAGGTGGCCAGGCAGGTGGCCCGCCTTATCAAGGACGGCTCCACCATTCACTGCGGGTTGGGGCGCATACCCCAGGCGGTGCTGGGCGAGCTGTTTGACAAGAAAGACCTGGGCGTGCACACCGACGTGCTCACCGATCCCTACGTGGACCTGGTGGGGGCCGGGGTGATAACCGGCGAGCGCAAGGGGTTTTATCCCAAAAAGATAGTGGCCTCCTACGGCCTGGGCAGCGAGAAGCTCTTCGGCTTCGTGCACAACAACCCGCTGGTGAAGTTCTTTCCGGTGCGCTTCACCAACGAGGTGGCCAACATCGCGGCCAACGAGCGCATGGTCACCGTGCACGAGGCCATCGAGGTGGATCTCACCGGCCAGGTCTGCGCCGACATGGCCGGCGGCCGGGTCTACGCCGGCCTGGGCGGCATGGTGGATTTCTTGCGCGGGGCGGCCAAGAGCAGCGAGGGGCTCAGCGTGGTGGCCATCACCAGCCTGCGCAGCGACGGCACCAGCCGCATCCGGCCCACCCTGAGCGAGGGGGCCGGGGTGGCGGTGACGCGGGCCGGAGTGCGCACGGTGGTCACCGAGTACGGCCACGCCTACCTGCACGGGCTTTCGCTCAGCGAGCGGGCGGTGGCCCTGATCGACATCGCCCACCCCCACCACCGCGACGCCCTCCTGACCGCCGCCCGCGAACTGGGCCTCATCAGCCAGAGCCAGGTGCTGGTGCCGCTTTTCACCGGCGTCTACCCCCAGGAGTACGAACGCGCGGTGGAGCTGAAGGACAAGAGCCAGGTGCTTATGCGGCCGGTGAAGGCCACCGACGAGCGCATGGTGCAGGAGTTCTTCTACTCCATGAGCGACCGCGAGGTGTACTACCGCTTCCTGCACGCCATCAAGGCCTTCCCGCGCAAGGACATGCAGCGCATGGTCAACATCGACTACCACCGCGAGATGGCGGTGGTGGCGGTCACCGGGGACATGGGCCACGAGCAGATCGCCGGCCTGGGGCGCTATGTTTTGGGCGCGGGGGAATACCCGGAGGTGGACTTCGCGGTGCGCGACAGCTTCCAGGGCAAGGGCCTGGGCCGGGTGATCATGGCCAGCCTGGTGGCCATCGCCAAGGATCGCGGCTATCCCGGCATCAGCGCCTTTGTCATGCCAGACAACCAGGCCTCGCTGCACATCCTCTACAGCCTGGGCTTCGCGGTGACCGGGGTGGTCAGCCAGGGCGTGATCGAGCTTACGGTCCACTTCGACCGGCCGGTGAGCGAGCCCACCGTGGACCTCAGCTATGAGTTCGAGCACGCCGCCGGGCGAGGCGAGGAGCCCCTGGCGGCCATCTGACGGCGGTTTCGTTTCGACCAGATCGGGAATATATGCGCGGGCGGGGATAAACCCCGCCCCTCGCAGGCTGAAACCTGACAACCTGGGAAGCGGGCAAGGTTGGTTAAAGGTCTGGGGCCGCCCGACCCGATTCGGCCGTCGCGGCGCGCGCCTCCGCCCTGCTCGCGGCCGGTTGGTCTGGCGGCTATTGCTGGCCCGTGGCCACGGGGTTGGGCAGGCTCTCCGGGGCCACGCCCAGATCCACCAGGCGCAGGCGGGCCACCTGGCTGACGGTGAGGTCCTGGCTCCGGCCGGCCAGGGCGCGCAGTATCTCCTGGGCCTGGGCGGTCTGGCCGGCGGCGGCCAAGACCCTGGCCCGGTCCAGTTGGCAGAGATCGCCCAGGCGCTTGCCGGCCACCCGCTCGGCCCCCTGATAGGCCTCGGCCGCTTCCACGTATTTCTTCTGTCCCTCCAGGGCCTGGGCCAGGCCCCGCCAGGCCAGGGGAGCCAGCTCCGCCGGCAGCCCCGGCTCCTCGGTCAGGGCCAGCAGGACCTTCTCGGCCGCGTCGTACTGGCCTTGGCGCAGGTGCAGGCCGCCCAGGGCCAGGCTGGCCTGGAGGCCGGCGTCGGTGGCGCCATACTGCCGCACCACCGCCTCCAGGGCCTTTACGCCCTCCGCGGCCTGGGCCGGCTCGGCCTGGCCCATCACCGCCTCGGCATAGGCGCCGAAGGCCTGGGCCAGGGCCGCCGCTCCCTGGGCCTGGCGAGAGTTGAGATAGGCCTGGATGCCCAGCACCACGGCCAGGACCAGCACCACCGCGCCGGTGGAAAGGCCCAGCGAACGCGCGTGGGCCTTGGCCCAGCGCACCGCCCGGTCGGAGAAGGTCAGGAACTCGTCGGGCTCCTTCAGCAGCTTCTTGCGGTCGATCTTGGCCATGGTCGGTCCTTGGCGGCCAGCGGGGGCCGGTTCAGGTTAGCAGGCTGTCCTGGGCGAAGGCGGCCGCGCCCAAAAGGGGGGCCTCGTCGCCCAGGCGGGCGGGCAGCAAGCGCACCCGTCCGGGGTCCACCATGCGCAGCCGGGCGGCGAGCTCCGCCCGGCAGGCCGCCTCCAAAAGCGGCCAGCCCTTGGCCACGCCGCCGCCGAAGATGGCCAGGTCCAGGCCGGTGAGCGCCACCACCGCCGCCAGGGCGCGGCCCAGGGCGCGGCCGGCCTGGGCGAAGATGGCCACGGCCAGCGAGTCGCCGGCCTGGGCGGCCTGGTCCATGGCCTTGACTCCGTCGTTCGGCCCCAGGCGGGTGGGCTCTCCGGCGGCCAGGGCCTCGGCCAAGGCGGCGGTGAGCCCGGTGGCCGAGGCGTAGGCCTCCAGGCAGCCGCGGGCCCCGCAGCCGCAGGGGCGGCCGTCGGGCTCCACGATCAGGTGGCCGACCTCGCCGCCGCAGCCCAGGGCGCCCACCACCAGGCGGCCTTCCAGGATGAGCCCGCCGCCCACCCCGGTGCCCAGGGTGAAGCATATCAGGTCGGCCTGGCCTTGTCCGGCCCCGAAGCGGTGCTCGCCCAGGGCGTAGAGGTTGGCGTCGTTCTCCAGGGCCACCCTGAGGCCGCTGGCCTGGGCCAAGGCCTTGCCCAGGGCGAAGCCGGCCATGGCCGGCAGGTTGGGCGAGGCCAGGATCACGCCGCTGGCGCGGTCCAGCACGCCGGGGCTGGCCACGCCCACGCCGGCCAGGGAGAGGCCCAGGCCTTGGGCGGCCTGGCCCAGTTCGGCCAGGGCTTCGGCCAGGCGGCGCACCAAGTCGGCGGGTCCCAGGCGGGGCTCGGTGGCGAAGCGCAGGTACGCCTCCACCCGGCCCGCGTGGACCAGGGCCAGGCGGGTGTTGGTGCCGCCCAGGTCGATGCCCACCCAGGCCTGCATGGCATCCGGCCTCCCCCCGCGCCGGCGCGCGGCCTACGCGGCCCCGCGCACCTCGTCCTTGATGCGCTTGACGTGGCCGCGGCCCATGCCCTTGACCTCGCAGCCCAGCTCGAAGTAGCGGCGGATCTGGGCGTCGTCCAGGATGGCGAAGCAATCCACCACCGCCAGCGGTCCGCCGGCCTCGCGCACCACCCAATCCGGGTCCAGGTCCAGGTATTGGCCGTGGCGCACCGAGAGCACCACCGCGTCGGCGCCCTTGAGGCTCGCCGCCAGATCCTGGCTGACCCGCAGGTTGCTAAGATCGTCCTGGTTGCGGAAAAACCGGCCCCGGCTGTGCCCTGGCGCGGGGTAGGTTTCCTGCTTTTCCAGCTCCCACCAGCGCAGCACGTAGGGGTCGTGCACCCGCACCAAGGCCCCCATCTCGGCCAGCTTGCGCACCACCAGCTCGCTGCCGGAGTAGCGGGTGTCGCCCACGTCCTCGCGGTAGGCCGCGCCCAGCACCAGGATTTCGCTGGCGGCCACGATGCGCCCCATGTTGCGCAGGGCGTCGCGCACCAGCTCGGCCGCGTGCAGGGCCCGGCTGTCGTTGATGTCGATGGCCATGGGGGTCAGCTTGAAGATCGGCTCCTGGAAGCCCATCAGGTGGTGATAGGCCCAGACGCCCAGGCCGCCGTCCTTGGGCAGGCAATAGCCGCCGATGCCGGGGCCGGGAAACATGATGTTGCTGTGGGTGGGCCGGGCCTTGATGGCCTTGATGACCTTGACGATGTCCACCCCGTTGCGCTCGGCGAAGCGGCTCCACTCGTCCATGAAGGCCAACAGCGTGGCCCGGAAGCTGTTCTCCACGATCTTGCAGGTCTCGCTCTCGATGGGCCGGTCCATCACCGTCAGCGGGAAATCCTTGACGTTGAGCACCTCGGAGAGGAAGTCCACCACCAGCTCGCGGCTCTTCTGGTTGACGCCGGCGCAGACCCGCCAGAAGTCGCGGATGCTCCTGACGTACTCCTTGCCGGGCATGACCCGCTCGTAGCTGTGGGAGAGCAGGGGCTCGCTGGCGATGCCGCGGGCGGTGAAGGCCTTCTTCATGATGGGATAGGCCACGTACTCGGTGGTGCCCGGCGGCACGGTGGTCTCGATGAGCACCAGGCACTGGGCCGGAATCTTCTGGGCGATGACCTTGAGGCTGTCCTCCAGGGCGGCCATCTCCACCGTGCCCTGGGTGACGTCGGCCAGGGCGGCCTTGGAGTAATCGCACTGCACGTCCACCACCACCACGTCGGCGTGGGTCAGGGCCTCGTAGGAGAAGCTGGCGGTGAGGGTGCGCTTTTCGTTCACGCAGCGGGCGATGAGTTCGTCCACCTCCGGGTCCTCGGCCTTGACCGGGGCCAGGCCGCGGTTCAGGAGCGGGATCTTCCAATAGCTGCGCGGGCTGGGCCGCTGCATGCCGATGACGAACTTGCCGGGCCGGCCCTGGGCGTCGGTGCTGTCGGCCACCACGGCGGCCATAACCGCGCCCACGAAGCCCACGCCCATGACCACCACCACCTGCTGGCCCTTGGCCCGGGCGGCGGCGGCCAGCTCGGCCAGGCGCTGGTTCTCGCGCTCGAAATCGGCCTGGTCGGGCAGGGGGAAGGCCTCGCCTTCCGGGCTGATGGAAACCGGTCGTTCCTGGGAAGTCACCTTGTCCGTCTCCGCTTTGCTAAATGGTTGTTCAGCTTGATGATCGCCGGGCAGGTCCGCCGGCGCGGCAGGCGGCTGAAAAGGCCCATGGCCGGACTATCCAACACCCTGCGAAACGTCAAACAATTACAGGGGCAACGCCCGGCCGTCAAGCGTGAAGGGCAGGATTTCGCATAGTTATACCGTAGCACCGCCCAAGAGGTCGGCCAGCGCCCCATCCAGGCCGGGGTGGGCGAAGGCGAAGCCGGCGGCCAGCAGGGCCTTGGGCAGCACCCGCTGGCCATTGAGGAGCACCGAGCCGAACTCGCCCAGGGCCAGGCGGATGGCGAAGCCGGGCGCGGGCAAAAAGGCCGGCCGGCTTAAGGCCCGGCCCAGGGCCTTGGCCAGCGCGCGGTTGGTCACCGGGTTGGGCGCGGTGCAGTTGACCGGCCCGGCCAGGCCCGGCGCGTCCAGGCAGAAAAGCAGGGCGGCCGCCAGGTCGCGGCGATGGATCCAACTGAACCACTGCCGGCCGCTGCCCAGGGGGCCGCCCAGGCCGGCCCGAAAGAGGGGCAGCATTTTTTCCAGCGCCCCGCCGCCCTCGCCCAGCACGATTCCGAAGCGCGCCCGCACCACCCGCGCCCCGTAGGCCTCGGCGGTCCTGGCCTCGTCCTCCCAGGCCCGGCAGACCGTGGCCAGGAAGTCGTCGCCCGGCGGGCTGGACTCGTCCAGCTCCTCGTCGCCCCGGAAGCCGTAGTAGCCCACCGCCGAGGCCGAGACCAGCACCGCCCGGTCGCCGGCCTGCCGAAGGCCGATGGCCTGGACCAGGTGGCGGGTGGTCTGCACCCGGCTGTCCAGGATCAGCCGCTTGTAGTCGTCGGTCCAGCGGTTGAAGATGCTGGCCCCGGCCAGGTTGACGAAGCCCTGGTGGCGGGCCGCTTCGGCCTGCCAGGCGCCGGGCCGGGTGGGGTCGCCCAGGCAGGCGCCCACCCCGGCCGGCAGGGCGGCGGCGGCCTGGGCCGAGCGGGTGAGCACGGTCACCTGATGGCCCGCCTCGCGCAGCCCCTGGCACAAGGCCCGACCCACGAAGCCGCTGCCGCCGGTCACGAAGACGTCCATGTCCGTCCTCCGCGCTGAGTCTACACCTCGCCGCCGGCCTGATAGCCCTGGGCGACGGCCGCCAGCACGCTGCCGCCGCCGGCCGCGTCGCCCACCTTCACCACGTTGACGCCCCTGGCCTTGAGCCCGGCGGCCAGCTCGTCTACCGGCCGCGCGCCGGCGGCCAGGATCACCGTCTCGGCCGGGAAGAAGCGCTCGCCCTCGGCGGTTTGGGCCTGCACGCCCTTTTCCTGCACCGCGAGGACCTTGACCTTGGTGTGGGTTTCCACCCCAAAGCGCTTGAGCTGGCCGAAGACCACCCAGCGGGTGGAGCGGCCGATGCCCTGGCCGATCTTGGGCAGCGCCTCCAGCACCGTGACCGGGTGGGAGCCCTCGGCCACCAGGCGGTCCACCACCTGGGGGGCCTCGGCCCGGAACAGGGCCAGGAAGTAGACCTGCTCCGGCGTGAGCGCGCCGCGGCGGGCCACGTTCAGCGCCGTCTCCAGGCCCACGGCCCCGCCGCCGATGACCACCACCCGGCCGCGAGGGCGGACCTGGCCCCTGAGCACGTCCCAGGCGTCGGCCACCATGGGCAGCTCCAGGCCGGGGATGTCGGGCCGGGCCGGGCGGGCGCCGGTGGCCAGGATCACGCTGTCCGGCTCCAAGGCGGCGATGGCCTCCAGGTCGGCCTGGCATCCCAGGCGCACGTCCACGCCCAGGTCGGCCAGTTGCGCCCCCTGCCACTGGGCGATGGAGGCGAAGTCGGGCTTGGCCACGGCCTCGGCGTACCAGGCCGGCTGTCCGCCCAGGCGCGGGGCGGCCTCCAGCAGGATGACGTGGTGGCCGCGCCGAGCGGCGGCGATGGCCGCCATGCACCCGGCCGGGCCGCCGCCCACCACCACCACGGTCTGGGGCTGGCGGGCCGGGGGCAGGTCGCGGGGGGCCTTGGCCTCGCGCCCCGCGCGGGGGTTGACCGTACAGCCCACCGGCTGCAGCAGCGGCACCGCGTCGAAGCAGCCCTGGTTGCAGGCGATGCAGCGGCGGATGAGCTCCGGCCGGCCGGCCTGGGCCTTCTTGGGCAGGTTGGGGTCGGCCAAGAGCGGCCGGCACATGCAGGCCAGGTCGGCGTCGCCACGGGCCAGGATGTCCTCGGCCAGGCCGGGGGAGTGGATGCGATTGCTGGCCGCCACCGGCACCGTCACCGCCCGGCGCACGCCGCGGGCCAGGTAGCTGAAGCCGGCCGCCGGCAGCTCGCTGGTGATCTGGGGCACCAGGGTCTCGTGCCAGCCGCCGGTGACGTTGATCAGGTCCACCCCGGCCTGCTCGCAGGCCTTGGCGAAGATGGCCGCCTCGGCGTTGGTGTGGCTTTCGGGCACGAAGTCGTTGCCGGCGATGCGGATGCCCACGCAGAACTCCGGCCCCACCGCCGCGCGCACCTTGGCGATGGTCTCCAGGCCGAAGCGCATGCGGTTTTCCAGGCTGCCGCCATAGCGGTCCGTGCGCCGGTTGATGCGCGGGCTCAGGAACTGGCAGATGAGATAGCCGGCCGAGCCCAATATCTCCACCATGTCCATGCCGGCCTTCTTGGCCCGGAGCGCGGCGCGGGCGAAGTCGTTCTGGACCAGGTCGATCTCCTCGATGCTCAGCTCGCGGGCGTCCTCCTTGGTGAAGCGGCTGGTGTGGGGCGAGGCGCTGACGGCCTGCTGGCCGATGAGGGCCTGGTGGCTGTAGGCTCCGGCCATGTAGAGCTGCACGCCGATGGCCGCGCCGTGGTCGTGGGCGGCCTGGGCCAGGCGGCTCAGGCCGGGGATGTCGTCGTCGTCCTTGATGGAGACGAAGATGGGTCCGCCGGCCAGCTCGTTGATGGCGCAGCCGCCCACGATCATCAGGCCGGCTCCGCCCTGGGCGCGCTCGGCGTAGAAGGCCACCAACTGGTCGCTGACCTTGCCGCCGGGGGTGTAGTTGAGATGAATGGCCGGCATGACGATGCGGTTGCGCAGGGTGAGCTGGTTGATGGTCAGCGGCGAGAAGAGCAGGGGATAGGTGTTCATGGCACTAGCTCCCGAAGGTGGGGTCGCGCGGGATTGCGATGCCATATTGGTAGCCCGATTCCGGGCCGGCAGGCAAGAGCAAAGGCGGCGGCGGGCTCAGCGGGAGGGGACGTTGACCAGCAGGTAGAAATCCAGCCCCTGGTCTTTTTTCAGGCGGCGGGCGGCCTCGCGGGCCTGGTCGGTGTTGGGGAAGGGGCCGACCAGCACCCGTTGCCAGGTGACGCCGTCGGCCGCTTTCCAAGGCGAGATGAGGGTCTTCAGCTTGCGCGCGGTCCAGCTCCGCTGCTCTCGCTCGGCTCCTTCCCGGTCGCGGTAGCTGGCCACCTGGATGAACACCCCGCCGGTCTGGCCGGTGTCCGCTCTGGGTGGGGCGGACTTGACGGAAGTGGCGGCCGGGGCGGTCGGCGCGGCCGGCGCGGTCTTGGCGGGCTGGGCCGCCGGGGCGGGGGACTGGTCGGCCATGCCCTGCATGCGCTCCAGGCTGGCCGTGTCCAGGGCCAGGAAGTTGCGCTTGAGGCCGGCGGCGGCCTCTTCGCTCCTGGGGTCCAGGCGGGCGGCGCGGTGATAGCTCAGGGTGGCGGCCTGGCGGTCGCCGCTCTCCTCCTCCTGCCGGGCTCTGGCCAGGATATCGCGCAGCGGATCGGCCTGGGCCGGGGATATCTCCGCCGGAGGGCTGGGCCCGGCCTCCGGGCCGGCCGGTTGGGCCAGGGCCGGGGGCGGCTCGGCGAGTCGCTCCCGGTCTGCGACGGTGGCTCCGGCCGGCGGGGCCGGAGGCTTGTCCACGGCCGGCGGGGCCGTTTGCGGTTCGGTCTTGGCCGCCGCCGCGACGGGCTCCGCCGTTGGCCGCGTTTCGGGGCCGGGGGCGGCTTCGTGGGCTGGGGCCTCCGGGACGGGCTCCGGGGCGGCCGGCCGGGCGGTGGCCATTTCGCGGGCCTGGAGCAGATCGGGGTCGCGGGGGTCCACCAAGAGGCCCTGATCAAAGGCCTTGATGGCCCCGGCCGCGTCGCCCAGGGCCAGACGGCTTTTGCCCAGCACCAGCCAGGAGCCGATGCTGGCCGGATTCAGAGCCAGGTCGGCCAGGGCCTCCTGGATGGCGGCCTGGTGGCGCTGGCGCGCGAAAAGCGCCTGGCCCAACAGACGGTGGCGGTCGCTGCCGCGCATCACCCACACCGTCGCCCCGCCGATGTCCAGCGGATCACTGACCTGGCCCAGGGCCAGGCCGCCGGCCGCCTGCACCACGCCATAGGGCAGCCCGGTCAGCGGCGGGCAGCCCAGGTCCTGGCTGGCGGCCTGGGGATGGTCGCGCGAGACCCTGCGACCGGCGATGACGAAGGAGCGGCCGTCCATGATCTCGCCCCGCAGGGTCTGGGCCAGCTCCGGATCCTTGACCTGCAAGAACCACACGCAGTCGTTGGCCAGGGGGCCGGCCTGGGGCTGGGCCGAGCGGCCGCCGCAGCCCAGGCAGGCCAGCAGGACCGCCAGGATGGACAGGCCGCGCAATGCGCGCGCCACGCGGCTGAGGTGGGCAGGGGTGGACATGGGCGGATTATAGGGCCAAGCCGGGCCGGGCCGCAACCGCGACGCCTCCGGCCTCAGGCCCGATATCCCCGGCCCGGCCGCCCGCGCCGGCAATCGCCGGCCCCGAAGCTGGAGCAGGCCAACGGCTTGACGGGGTGGAGGGCGCAGAAGAACACGGGGCGATCCTTGGCCTGGAAAAGGAACGGGCAATAAGGTTGGGGCAGCACTCCGGCCCCGGCCAGCAGGTGGTAATAGAAGGGCGGATAATCCACCCCTGACGGCGGGCTGGGCACGGTGCCGTTGTGGCAGCAGCACTCGCCGCAGAGGTCGCACCAGCCCCCGTCGCCGGCCAGGTCGTCGGCGGGCAGGCCGCCTTCGGGCCAATCCACCAGCCCGCCCAGCTCCCGCCGGATGCGCAGGTGATTTTTCAGCAGGGACAAGAGGTCTGCGGCCAGGACCGCTCCGCCGCGATCCAGGGGGCGCAGGTGGCGGGGGTTGCCGCGGAAGCCAAGCACCAGCGTCCGCCAGAGCATGGTGTGGGCCAGGTAGGGATCGCCCAGGGCTGCCCGCGCCAAGGCTTGGTCCTCCGGCCGGGGCCAGATGGCCTGGAGCAGGGGCTCCATGGCGGCCAAATCGCTCCCCAGGCCCAGGGCCCTGGCCCGGCCCAGTCCGGTGAGCAGGGCCTGGCAGGCGTTGAGCAATTTTGGGTCGGTCAGGGCGGCGTTCATGGCTCCTCGGCTGGCGGACGGGGCGGCGGCGCAGACGCATTCTACATTGTGGAATACAAATAACGCCAGGGGACATTTTTGTCGAGCGCAGAGGCGAAGACGCTTGCATTTTTATCACGATTTTTTATAAAATCGGGATAAAAAAGGGAGGCCGCGCATGACGGCGGACGAGGGGGGGCAGAACCGAGCGGCGGATGAGAAGGGGACGGACGCGCCCCCGGCCGGGCGGCGGATGGACCCCGCCCGGTTGCTGCGGGTGCCGGCCCACGTCAAGCACCTGACCCCCGACGCCATCACGGCCCTGACCGAGGCCTTCGCCGCCTGGCGGCGGGCGGCCCGCGGCCGGAGCCAGGCCCTGGCCCGCGAGCGGGTCTGGTTGGTCTTCTTGCTGCTGCGCTACACCGGGGCCCGCCTGGGCGAGGTGCTGGCCCTGGACCTGGCCGCCGACCTGGACCCCGTCCAAGGCCGGGTTCGCCTGGGCCGGGCCGGCGGCGACGAGCGCTGGCTGCCCCTGCCGCCGGAGGTGGCGGCGGCCTGGCTGGACCTGGCCGCTCGGCTGGGCGGCGAGAGCCGGATCGGCGGGGGGCTGGATCTGGACCCCGGCTATGTGCGGCGCAAGTTCCACGAACGCGGGGCCGAGGCGGGCCTGAACCCGGAGCTGTGCAATCCCAGGGCGTTGCGCAACTCGCGCGCCCTGGAGCTTCTCAAGGGCGGGGTGCCGCTGACCGTGGTGCAGGCCATGCTGGGCCAGGGCTCGGCCAATCTGACCGCGGCCCTGGTCAGTTTCGAGGAGGCCGACCGCAGCCGCATCCTGGACGAGCACCTGGCCCGCGAGCGCCGGCTTCGGACCAGCGCCCGCAATTTCTTCGCCGGCCGGGTGGCGCGGGTGGTCGCCGGGCGCATCCAGTGCCTGGTGGAGATGGTGGCCGAGGGCGGGCACCGCCTTACGGCGGTCATCACCCGCGAGAGCCTGGCCAACCTGGGGCTAAGGCCCGGCGCGCCGGTCTGCGCCCTGGTCAAGGCCCCCTGGGTGCTGTTGGCCCTGGGCGATGCCCCCCCGGCGGTCGGCGCGGCCAACCGCCTGCGCGGGCGGCTGATCCGCCTGGAGCGCGAGGGGGTGATGGTCGAGGCCATGGTGGAGCTGGCCGACGGAACCAAGGTCTGCGCCCTCATCACGCGGGAAAGCCTGCGAAACCTCCAACTGGCCGTGGGCATGGCGGTCTGGGTGCTGTTCAAGTCCTCGGCGGTGATCCTCACGCTGGATTGAGCGTCCGGGCCGCGCCTGGCGGCGACGCCGCACGGCCGGACGGGAAAGGCGCATAAGCCATGGAATACCTGTTCCCCGTGTCGGGGGTGGAAACCTACCTCTGGCTGCCGCCCCTGGTGGCCCTGGTGGTCAGCTTCTTCACCAGCATGGGCGGCGTCTCCGGGGCCTTCCTGCTGCTGCCCTTCCAGATGAGCTTCCTGGGCTTCACCACCCCGGCGGTGAGCCCCACCAACCTGGTCTTCAACGTGGTGGCCATCCCCAGCGGCGTCTGGCGCTACCTGCGCGAAGGGCGCATGGTCTGGCCGCTGACCTGGGTGGTGGTGCTGGGCACCCTGCCCGGCGTGATCCTGGGCTGTTTCGCGCGGCTGTACTGGCTGCCCGACCCCCGCGCCTTCAAGGCCTTCGTGGGCTGCGTGCTGCTCTACATCGGCGCGCGCATGTTCATGGACATCAACAAGACCCGCGCCCAGGCCAAGAAGCAGGCCCAGGGCCCCAAGCTCTCCGGCCAGATGGTCGCCGAGGACTTCAAGACCGAGACGGTGGAGTTCTCCTGGCGGCGGGTGGCCTATACTTTCCAGGGCAAGCAGTACGCCTGCTCCTCGCCGGGCATCTTCGGCCTTTCGTTGGCGGTGGGCATGGTGGGCGGCGTCTACGGCATCGGCGGCGGGGCCATCATCGCCCCGTTTTTCGTGGCCATCTACGGCCTGCCGGTGCACACCGTGGCCGGGGCCACCCTGATGGGCACCTTCGTCACCTCGGTGGTGGGTGTGATCTTCTACCAGATCCTGGCCTGGTTCCCGGCCTACGCCCACCTGGCCGTGGCTCCGGACTGGCTCTTGGGCGCGCTTTTCGGCCTGGGCGGGGTCTGCGGCATGTACCTGGGGGCGCGCTGCCAAAAGTTCGTGCCGGCCGTCTGGATCAAGCTGGGCCTGGCCCTGCTCCTGCTCTACGTCGCCGCGCGCTATCTATATAACTTCATTGCCGGTTGATCCCATGGCCCCCCGGCCGGCCCCCGCCCGGCCCGCCGCGCCGGGCGGGGGCCGGGCTTGACCCGCCCCCCGCCTTGTGGCAACGTTGAGCCGATGAAGCCTGACCCAGCCCATTTGCCAAGGGTGCTCCCTTGCCGCTAGTCAAATCCCTACCGCGTATGTTGCTGGTCGCCGGCCTGGCCGTGGGCCTGGTTCTGGCGCCGGCCTTGCCGGCCCGGGCCGGGGCCGAGGCCCTGGGGCTTCTGGCCTGCATTGAGCTGGCCCGCAACAACAGCAGCCAGGTGGGGCAGGTGGAAACCGCCAGGGCCTGGGAGCAGGAGAAGCTCTCCGCCGCCTTCCGGCGCTTTTTTCCCCGTGTGGACGTGGACCTGGCCCACCAGCCCAAGGTGGACTACTTCGGCCGGCCGGTGGAGGCCGACGACGTCTACAACACCGACTTCAAGCTGACCCAGCCCATCTACACCGGCGGGGCGCTGAGCGCCCGCTACGACCAGGCCAAGCAGGGCCTGGGCAAGACCGGGCTGATGGAGGCCAAGGCCGCTCTGGAGGCGGCCCAGGAGGTGGTGCCCAACTACTACAAGCTCCTGGCCGCCCGCGAGGTGGTGCGCCTGGGCCGCGACCTGGCCGAGCCGGCCCGCGAGCTGGTGGCCGCCGCCCGCCAGGGCGTCAAGGAGGGCTACCAGCGCCTGGAGGACCTGTTGGCCGCCGAGGCCAAGCTTTTGGAGGTGAGCTACCAGGTGGCCGACAGCGAGAGCCAGGCCCGCAGCGCCGGGCTCAGGCTCAAGGAGCTGATCGGCCTGGGCCCGGACCAGGCCCTGGAGCTCAGGCCCCAGTCGCCGGTCTTCACCCCGCCGGAGGCCGACGCGCTGATGAACCAGGCGCTCAAGTCCAACCCCAGCCTGCTGCACGCCCAGGCCGAAGACCAATATCAGAGCCTGGGGCTCAGCGCGGCCGAGGCCCTGGCCATGCCGCGCCTGAACCTCATCGGCCGCTACGGCCTGGAGGGCCTGGACTTCCCCGGCCCGGACAAATACGCCGGGGTGATGCTCCAGTGCGACGTTAACTTCGGCGACGTGGGGGCCAGGGCCTACACCGACCTGGAGCACCAGTACGTCAACGAGACGGCCTTCTACGACCAGCAGAAGGACCTCTATCGCAAGGGCCTGCGCCTATCCATCCTGGACGGCAACTCGCCGGCGGTGAGCATCGCCGAGGCCCGCCACAACCGCCGCAAGGCCCACGACGACGCCCGCGACACCCGCGAGCGCCTGCGCACCCAGGTGCTCACCCTGCTGGAGGAGCTCAAGCGCCAGGGCGACCTTTTGGCCCTGGCCAGCAAGCAGAGCGAGCTTTACGCCGAGCGGCTCAGCGTGGTGCGGGCCAAGTTCAACGCCGGAGCGGCCACCCCGGCCGAGGTGCTGGAGCGCGAGGTGGACCTGGTCCAGGCCCGCGGCAAGGCGGTCCAGGCCCGCTACGAACGCTGGCGGGTGCTGGCCCTGTTGTGCCTCATCTCCGGCCAGGAGCTGACATGCCACGACGCCTCCTGAAGACGAGCCTGGCCGCGCTGGCCCTGGCCGCGGCCCTGGCCGGTCCGGGCGGCGTGGCCCAGGCCCAGAACGCCTCCCCGGAGGCCGGCGGCCCCGGCCCGCAGCCGCGCCTGGTGCGGGTGGCCAGCGACGAGGCCGGCGGCTTCATCACCGGCCTGGGCACCGCCCGCTGCCGCCAGAGCCTGGAGCTGGGCTTCGACGCCACCGGCCAGATCAGCGCCGTGACGGTGGAGGAGGGCCAGGCGGTGAAAAAGGGCCAGGTGCTGGCCCGGCTGGACGAGCGCATGGTGGCCGCCGAGCTCAAGGCCAAGGAGGCCGAGGCCAGCGCGGCGGCGGCCGAGGTGGAGCGGGCCGCCGCCCGCCACCAGGAGAAGCAGAAGCTTCACCAGGGCCGGGCGGCCACGCTCAACGACGTGCGCGAGGCTGGTTTCGAGCTGGCCAAGGCCCGCGCCCGCCTGGAGGCGGCCCAGGCCGAGGCGGCCGCCCTCAACGCCCGCCTGGCCGGCATGGTGCTCAAGGCTCCGGTGGCCGGGGTGATCGCCAAGCGCATCTCCGAGCCCGGCGAGGTGGTGACCCCCAACGGCAAGCGGGTGCTGAGGCTCATCGACTGCGCCCTGATCCTGGCCGAGGTGGAGTTCGGCGAGCGGCTCTACACCCGCATCGCGCCGGGCCAGGAAGTCACCCTGGTGGCCGACGCCCTGCCGGGCCGGCGCTTCACCGGCAAGGTGCACGCCATCAGCCCGGAGGTGGACGAAAAGAACCGCACCTTCACGGTCAAGGTGGCGGTGGACAATCCCGAATTCATGCTCAAGCCCGGCATGTTCGTGCGCGCGGCCCTGGCCCCGGCCGCCGCCGGCCCGGCCAGCCTGTGGCTGCCGCCGGAGGCCCTGGGCCAGGTGGATGGCGACCTGGCCACCATCACCGTGATCGTCGAGCGCCGGCCGGTGCAGCGCCGGGTGCGCCTGGGCCGGCGCGAGCCGGGCCGGGTGGAGATCGTGGAGGGCGTGGCGGCCGGCGAGACGGTGGCCCTGCCCCCGGCTCCGGCCCCCGGCGGCGGCCGGCCTTGAGCGCCCCCGGCTTCCTGGGCCGGCCCCTGGGGGTGCTGGCCCTGTTCGCGGCCCTGGCCCTGGGCGGACTGTTTTGCTGGCCCCGCCTGGGGGTGGAGCTGCTGCCCAGCCTGCCCTATCCCCGCCTGACCGTGGTCACCAACTATGAAAACGCCCCGCCCCAGGAGGTGGAGGCCCTGGTCACCCGCCGCCTGGAAGGCGCGCTGGGCACCGTGGCCGGGCTTCGGCGGCTGGATTCAATCTCGGCCGAGGGGTTCAGCCAGATGACCCTGGTCTTCGAATGGGGGCGCGACCTGGCCCAGAGCGCGGCCGAGGTGCGCGAGAAGCTCGATTCGGTGGCCGACCAGATGCCCCGCGAGGCCCAGCCGCCCCTGGTGCTGCACTACGACCCCTCCGAGGCCCCGGCCCTGACCCTGGCCCTGATGGGGCCGGCCGGCGGCGGCGAGCTGCGCGACCTGGCCGTGGAGGTGCTCAAGCCCCGCCTGGAGACCCTGGCCGGGGTGGCGGCGGTGCGCCTGGGCGGCGGCCTGGTGCCAGAGGTGCAGGTGGAGGTCGATCTGGCCCGCCTGGTGGCCCAGGGCCTGGAGCTGGGCGCGCTGGTGGAGCGCATCCGGCAGGCCAACCTGAACGCCCCGGCCGGCGAGCTCAAGCTGGGGCGGCTGACCCTGCCGGTGCGCACGGTGGGACGCTTCGACAGCCTGGCCGACCTGCCGCCGGTGCCGGTCAGACAGCCCAGCGACGGCGCGGTGGTCACCCTGGGCGAGGTGGCGGCGGTGCGGGCCGGCCACAAGGACCAGGAGGGCTTCGCGCGGGTCGACGGCCGGCCGGCGGTGCTGCTCATGATCCTCAAGGAGGCCGGGGCCAACACCGTGGGCGTCAGCCAGCGGGTGCGGGCGCGGGCCGACGAGCTGGCCGCGGTCCTGCCGGCCGGCTGGAGCCTGGCGGTGGTGGACGACCAGGCGCCGTTCATCGCCGACAGCCTGGACCAGCTGCGCGACGCGGTGCTCATGGGCGCGCTGCTGGCCTTCGGCGTGCTGCTGTTTTTCCTGCGCCGGCCCGGCGCGGCCCTGTTGGTGGTGCTGGCGGCGCCGGTGTCGCTGCTGGCGACCCTGGCGGCGATGTACGTGGCCAAGGTGGAGCTGAACCTGATGAGCATCGGCGGCCTGGCCCTGGGGGTGGGCATGCTGGTGGACGGCTCCATCGTGGTGCTGGAGGCCTTTGATCGCCACCGCGCCGCCCTGGGCGAGCCCCTGGCCGCGGCCGCGGCCGCGCTCAGGGAGGTGCGTTCGGGCCTCATCACCGCCACCCTGACCACGGTGGCGGTCCTGTTGCCGGTGCTGTTCCTGGGCGGCCTGGCCCAGCGCCTGTTCGCCGATTTCGCCTTCACCCTGGTCACTAGCCTGCTGGCCTCCCTGGCCGTGGCCCTGTTCCTCTTGCCGGCGGTGCTGGTCTGGCGGGGGCGGGCCGGCGCGGCCCAGACCCAGCCCGGCCCGGCCCGGCGCTATGGCGCCTGGCTCAACGCCTGCCTGGCCCGGCCCTGGCTGCCGGTGGCCCTGGGGCTCGTGGCCGCGGTTCTGGGCGGGGCGGGCCTTTACACCCGCGGCGCGTCGCTGTTGCCGGAGGTCCAGGCCGACCGGGTGCTGGTGCAGCTTCGGCTGCCGCCGGAGAGCGGCCTGGGGATGCTGCAGGAGGCCGCCGACCGGGCCGAGGCCTGGTTGCGGGACCAGCCGGAGGTGGCCTCCCTGGTGACCAGAGGCGGGGTGGAGCCGGTGGAGGCCGGCCAGGGCCAGCCCGGCCAGGAGCCCGGCCGGGCCCACGAGGTGCTCATCACCGTGCAGCTCAAGCCCGGAGCCGGCCAGGGGCGCGCGGCCGGCGAGCTGATGGAGCGCCTGCGCCGGGGTCTCAAGGACCAGCGCCTGCCGGCCGAGGTGCTGCCGGCCGGCAACCTGGCCGAGCCGGGGCGCGAGGGCTGGCTGCCGCCGCAACTGGTGCGGCTGATGGGCGAGGACCTGGATGTCCTGCGACGGCTGGCCAAGGATCTGACCGAGCGCCTGGCCGGCATGGGCGGCTACGCCGGGGTCATGGCCGAGGGCGCGGCCCTTTCCGGTCAGCTCCAGGTGAGGGTGGACCGCGAGGCCGCCGCCGCCCTGGGGGTGAGCGTGCAGCAGGTGAGCCTGGAGGCCAGGCGGGCGGTGGCCGGCGAGGTGGCCGGCAAGCTCATCAGCGGCGGCAAGGAGACCGACATCCGGGTGCGCCTGCGGCCGAGCGACCGCTCCGACCCGGTGGCCCTGGGCGAGCTGCCCCTGGCCGGGCCCAAGGACGGCCTGGTGCGACTGCGGCAGGCCGCGCGCCTGGAGCCGGGCGAGGGGCCGGAGGAGGTGCTGCGCCAGGAGCGGCGGCGGGCGGTGGTGGTGCGCGGCCAGGTGGTGGGCGAGCCCTTCAGCCGGGGGCAGGAGCGGGCCCTGCGGGCGGCGGCGCTGCTGGAGCTGCCCCAGGGCTACGAGGCGCGGCCGGGCGTGCAGGCCCAGGCCCTGACCGAGTCCCTGGCCGGGCTGATGGGGGCCATGGGCCTGGCCCTGATGCTCATCTACGTCATCCTGGTGGTGCAGTTCGAATCCCTGCGCTGGCCGCTGGTGATCCTTTTGGGCCTGCCGCCCCTGGCCCTGGGGCCGGCCGCCGCCCTGTGGCTCTCTGGCCTGCCGGTGACGGCCCTGGTGCTCCTGGGCGGGGTGGTGCTTTTGGGCATGGCGGTCAACACCTCCATCCTGCTGGTGGACTACGCCAACCAGTTGCGCGCCCAGGGCCTGGCGGCCGGCGATGCCCTGGCCCAGGCCGCCCAGGTGCGCCGCCGGCCCATTCTGATGACCACCTTGACCACGGTGCTGGGCACCGCGCCCCTGGCCCTGGGCTGGGGCTCCGGGGCCACCCTGGGCCGGCCCCTGGCGCTCACCGCCCTGGCCGGGCTGGCGGTCTCCATCCTGGTGACGCTCTTCATCATCCCGGCGCTGTATAAGCTCCTGGCCGGCCGGGGGGGCGGCGGCCGGTGAGCCGTCTCACCGCCCTGGTGCTGGCCCGGCCCCTGGGCGGGCTCTCCGCCTGCCTGGCCCTGGCCGTGCTGGGCCTGGTGGCGGCGGCCGGGCTGCACCTGAACCTGATGCCCTCCACCCGCTACCCGGCCCTGACCGTGAGCACCCAACTGCCCGACGCCAGCCCCTCGGAGGTGGAGACCCTGGTCACTCGCCCCCTGGAGGAAGAGGTGCGCGGGGTGCTGGGGCTAAAGAAGCTTTTCTCGCGCTCGCGCCTGGGCCGCAGCGAGGTGACCCTGGAGCTGGACCCGCAGGCCGACGTCTCGGCCGCGGCCCAGGACCTGCGCGGCCGTCTGCGCCGTCTGCGGCCGGAGCTGCCCAAGGACGCCCGGCCGCCGGTCATCAGCCAGTACAGCCCCAGCGAGCAGCCGGCGGCGGTGCTGGGGCTCACCGGCGCTGGAGACCTGGCCGCGGCCGGCGACTGGGCGCGCCGGGAGCTGATGAACCGCCTGCGCCGGGTGGAGGGCGTGGCCGAGGTCGTCCTGGCCGGCGCGCCGGAGCCGGAGGTCCAGGTGGAGTGCGATCCCCAGCGCCTGCACGCCCTGGGCCTGTCGGTGCGCGCGGTGGCCCTGGCCATCAACCGGGGCAGCCGGGTGCAGCCGGCCGGCCACCTGCCCCAGGGGCCCTGGCGGCTGCCGCTCAGGGTGCAGGCCCAGGTGCAGGACGCGGCCCAGGTGGCGGACATGCCGCTCCTGGCCGACCCCCAGGGAGCCCTGGTGCTGGTGGGGCAGGTGGCCTCGGTGCGCTTCGGCCACCGCCCGGCCGAGGAGGTCGCCAGCCTGAACGGCCGGCCGGTGGTGAGCCTGGCCCTCTACCAGGCCTCCGGGGCCAACCTGGGCCGGCTGTGGTCGGCGGTGCGCCGGGTGCTGGACGAGGCCCAGCCCCCGCCGGGCGTCAGTCTGGAGGTGGTCTACAGCCAGGCCCAGCTTCTGGACGAGTCCCTGGGCCGCCTGGCCTGGATGGCGCTGATCGCGGCGGCGGCGGCGGCCTGCGTGCTCTGGTTCTTCCTGCGCGACGCCGTCAGCACCCTGGTCTGCCTGGCGGCGCTGCCCTTCTCGCTCTTGGTGGCCCTGTTGCTGGCCCGGCTCACCGGCCTGGAGCTGGACATCCTGAGCCTGTCCGGTCTGGCCTTGGCCATGGGCATCCTGCTGGACAACGCGGTGGTGGTCATCGAGGCGGTCCACGCCCGCTGGCAGGCCGGCGAGGCGGGCCGGGCCGGCGTGCTGGCCGGAGTGGCCGAGGTGGCCTCTCCCATCGCCTTCGCCACCCTGACCACCGTGGCCGGGTTCCTGCCCCTGGTGCTGGTCAGCACCAGCGTGCGCCTGACCTGGGCCGGGTTCTTCTGGGGCCTGAGCCTGAGCCTCATGGCCTCGCTCTTGGCCGCCCTGGCGTTGGTGCCGCTTCTGATGCACGTCACCGCCCGCTGGTGGCGGGGACGGCGGCGGGATTTCACCGCCCCGGTCTGGTACGTCCGCCTGCTGGATGGCGGCTTGGCCCGGCCCTGGCTGGCGCTTCTGCCGGCCCTGGCCTGCCTGGCCCTGGCCGCGGTCCTAGCGCCGGGGCTGAATTTTCAGAAAGGCTCCGGCCTGGCCACCCAGGGGCTCAACGTGCTGGTGGTGCTGCCGCCGGGCACGGCCACCGAGATCACCGCCCAGGCCGTGGCCCAGGCCGAGAGCCTGGCCAGGGGCCTGCCCGGCGTGCAGCGGGTGCACAGCCGGGCCGGGGGCAGCCAGGGCCGGGTGACCGCCACCCTGGCCGGCGACAGCGCCGCCCAGACCGCCGCCGCCCTGGACCGGGCGCGGGAAATCTTCGTCAACCAGGGGCAGGTGCAGTATCACGTCCTGCCGCTGGGCGAGGGCGGCGGCCAGGCCACCCTGGGCGTGAACCTGTTCGGACCGGACCTGGAGGGTCTGAGCCGCCATGCGGCCGGGCTGATCGAGCGGCTCAAGGCCCTGCCCATGGTGCAGGACGTGGTGGTGCGCCAGGGCAGCCCGGCCCCGGAGCTGGAGCTGAAGCTGGACCACCGCCTGTTGGGCCAATACGGCCTCACCGCCGAGGCGGTGGCCCAGGAGGTGCGCGCCCACCTGGCCGGGCCGGTGGCGGTGCGCATCCCCGCCCAGGACCGCGAGATCGAGGTGCGGGTCTGGGCCAAGGGGGCCCCGGAGGGCCGGGCCAGCCTGGCCGCCATCCACATCCCCGGCCCCGACCGGCGCTTGCTGCCCCTGGCCGAGCTGGCCCAGGGCGAGGTCAAGCCCCGGCCGGGGGAACTGAACCGCCAGGACCTGCAACGGGTGGTGCGGCTGACCCTGCTCATCCGGGGCGGGGACACCCTGGCCGCGGCCGGGCCGGTGCGGGCGGCGCTCCATGACCCGCCGCCGCCGGCCGGCTACGCCTGGCTGTTGGGCGAGGAGGTGGAGCGCATCGAGGCCACCCGGGCCGAGATGCTCACCGGCGCGGCCCTGGCCCTGGTGCTGGTCTACCTCATCATGGTGGCGGCCACCGAGTCGCTGACCAGCCCGCTGGTGGTGATGCTGGCCGCGCCCCTGGCCGCGGCCGGGGTGGTGCTGGCGTTGCGGGCCTGGGGCCTGGCCGTGGACATGCCGGTCTACCTGGGGGTGATAATCCTCTGCGGCCTGGTGGTCAACGTCGGCATCGTGATGATCGACGCCATGGGCCGCTATGGCCGCGCTGGCCTGGACCCCCGCCAGGCGGCCCGCCAGGGGGCGTTGCGCCGGCTGCGGCCGGTGCTAATGACCACCCTGAGCACCACCGCCGCCAGCCTGCCCCTATTGCTGGACCGCGGTACCGGCTCTTCGGCCTGGTCCCCCCTGGCGCTCACCCTGGCCGCCGGGCTGGCCACCTCGGCCCTGTTCGCCCTGTTCCTGACCCCGGCCCTCTATCCCCTGGCCGCGGCGCTCTCCGGCCGGAGAGGGGAGGCAGGCCGGGCAACCGACGGTTAAGCCAGGAGATTTTGCTCGCATCCCCGGCGGGAATTTGCTATGCTTTCGCTAGCCTGTTAACCACCCGGAGGTGGCCATGCGGGGTAAGGCCCGCAAAATCAATGCGTTGCTCCTTGCGCTCTGGCTGCTGGCCGCCGTGGCGGCCCTGCCGGCCTGGGCGGGGGGCGTCAAATCCACCGACTATTTCAACCTGCACTACGAATCCTGGTCCGGGGTGGCCAACGCCCTGGAGCCCTACCTCAACAGCGCCTTCACCGCCGGACGCGACGTGCTGGGCTATGACAACGCCGGCTACGGCAAGATCGACGTCTATTTCTACAGCGATCCCAAAAGCTCCACCCTGGGCTACACCTACCCCGGCCAGAACGCGTTCTACCTGAACCTGACCCATGGTTCGGCGGTCAGGGACTCCTACCTGGGCGAGTATGGGCAGACCGTGGCCCACGAGACGGCCCACGTGCTGTTTTTCCACAAGACCAAGCTCAACGAGCGCTACGCCTGGAACACCGACGGCGGCAGCACCTGGACCTGGCTCTCCGAGGCCCTGTCCTACTACGTAGGCGACGTGGCCTACACCCACGGCCCCCGCTACGACCGGGGCTATCTCTCCTCGCTGTTCAGCTATTACAGCAAGGACGGCTCCCAGCGGGTGAGCTGGCTGGACACCGGCAAGGACTACAAGTTCGGCACCGTGTCGGACCTTGAACTGGTCCAGTTGCAGACCATCGGGTTCTATCTCTCCGAGACCTACACCTGGGGCGGGCTGCACAACCTGCTCAACTCCCTGGCCTCCAGCGGCGACTACGAAGGCTCCTTCAGGAGCGCCTTCGGCCGGGAGAGCGGCCAGGGCGGCACCGCCAGCGGCAACGGCACCCTCTACTCCGAGTACATCAAGTTCTACCTGGGCCACTACTAGCCGGGCGCAAGACGCAACTTTATCCAGGCGGCCCGGCCAAGTCCGGGCCGCTGGCTTTTTGTGGGGCGGGGCGGGGGGGTCAGGGCTTGGCCGGAGGCTGGGCCTCGGCCGCGCGGCGGCGGCAGTATTCCTCCATGAAGTCGGTCAGCTTCCGGGTGTACTGGCCGATCCAGGCCGAAAGCTCCTGCTGCTCCTCCGGGCTCAGCTTGTGCAGGCCGGCCTTCTGGTAGACCTCCTTGCCCACCCGTTGCTCCAGGGTCATGCGCATGCTCACGGGCGTGGCCTCCTCCGGCGCGTGGCCGCAGGCCAGGGCCGGCGCGGCCATGGCCAGGCAAATGATGATCGCCGCCGTCGCTCGCCGCATCTTTTCGCTCCCCGGCATCAACCCGCCTGGGTTTCGCCGAAAAGCTCCTTGCGCAGCCAGTCGCGGCCCAGCAGCAGCAGGTCCTCGTCGGCGGCCAGGGCGGCCTCCACCCGCTGGGGGTCGAGCCCCTGGCGCTGGGCGAAGCCCGGCCGGGCCACGGCCTGACGCCACAGGTCCAGATTGTACAGGGCCAGGACCACGCCGTGGATCTGGGGCTGATTAAGCCGCAGGCGGCCCTGGCGGCGGGGATGGCAAAAGAGGGGCAGCAGGGCGTCGTTGGCCGCCTGATAGGGGGCCAGCCCCTGGTCGGCGATCCAATCGGCCACGGTCAGCCGTCGCTTCGCCCCCCAGCCCAGGCAGCCCGGCGTTTCCTGGCGCAGCCAGACCTCCCCGGCCGGCCGACCCTGGGGGTCGGCCTTGACCGCGCGGGCCAGGGGATAGGTGCGGCAGGCGGCCGGCCGGTGGGCGTACGCCTCGCAGCCGTCCGGGGTCAGCAGGGGGCAACGGCCCCGCCCGTCCAGGCGCAGGCGAAAGACCGGCCAGCCCGACACCGGGTCCATCTCAAGCTCGGCGAAACGCTCGATGATCTCCGGCGCGGTCAGGTCCAGGCCCCGGCGCAGGCGCAGCAGGTCGTAGGGCATCAACGGCAGGCGCTTTTGCGCGCAGCAGGTGTTGAAGCAGGCCAGTCCGGGCCGGCAGGCGAAGGCGAAGTCCTGGCCGGGCTCCAGGCGCTGGCCCTGCAGCTCGCCGTCGCGTTCGATCATGCCGGCCGGCCCTGGGGCCCGGCCCAGCGGGCGAAAAGCTCGTGGGCCACCCCGAACTGGTCCAGCACCTTGCCCACGGTCTGGTTCACGATGTCCTCCACCGTGGCCGGCCGGTGGTAGAAGGCCGGCATGGGCGGCAGGATCACCGCCCCCAGGCGGGCGGCCTTCTGCATCAGCTCCAGGTGGCCGGCGTGCAGGGGCGTCTCGCGCACCACCAGCACCAGCTTGCGGCCCTCCTTCAGGCAGACGTCGGCCGCGCGCACCACCAGGTTGTGGTTGAAGCTCGTGGCGATGGCCGAGAGGGTCTTGATGGAGCAGGGGGCCACGGCCAGGCCGGCCAGGGGATGGGAGCCGCTGGCCAGGGGCGCGGCCAGGTCGTCCTCGTCGTGGACCACGGCCGCCAACGCCTGGGCCTCCGCCAGCCCGCCGTCGGTCTCCAGGGCCAAGGTCAGCCTTCCGGCCCGGCTGAGGATGAGCGGGGCCGGCCGGCCGGCCTGGCGCAGGGCGCGCAGGAGGCCCAGGCCGTAGACCGCGCCGCTGGCTCCGGTGATGGCCACCGCGATGAGCGGCGGGGGGTGCTCGCTATGCATGTCACCTAGCCTTCGGGGAGCGGACCCAGGATCAGGTGGCCGCCGGACGGGAGCATGACGATGTAGGGGGTCTGGCGCCAGCCTTTTTCGCACTGGGCCTGCTGCTCGGTCTGGCGCTTGGCGTGCTGGAAGGCCCCCACCAACTCGCCGCCGTTGGCTTTGAGCCCCTCCAGGATGAAGTAGGTGAAGATGCTGGCGCCCAGCTCCCTGGATTCCCAGGCCTTCTGGGCTTCGAGGCACGAGGCCAGCACCATGGTCACCCGCGACGGCGCGTCTGCCGGATCCTCGGCGGCCGCCAGGTCCGGCAGGACCAGCCCCGGCGGCTCGGTCAGCTCGGCGCTGTGGCAGGCGTCCACGATCATGGCCCGCTGCCGGGCCGGCAGATTATTGAGGAACCCGTAGAGGTCGTCACGGGTCAGGGCGGTGGTTCGGTCCACGATGGGGCTGCCCTGGGGGCCGGTCTGGCCGGTGGTGCGGGTGTCGTGGCAGACGATGCCCACCACCTGTTCCTGGGTGTAGAAGCCGTGGCTGGAGAAATAGAGCAGCACCAGGTCGTCGGGGCCGGCCGTGGCGGCCAGGCGGGCGGTGGCGGCCAGCACCGCCCCGCGGGTGGCCTTGTCGTCGCGCAGGATGGTCACGTCGCCGGCGGCGAAACCGCCGCCCAGGGGATCGGTCAGCCAGGAGCGCACCATGTCCACGTCGCGGCCGGCGTAGGTCAGCTCGGGCAGGGCGGGGTCGGCGAACTGGCTGACCCCGACCAGCAAGGCCAGACGACGGCCGGCCTGGGCCGGCGCGGCCAGGGCCAGGCACAGGAGAGCCCCCAGCGCCAATATCGCGGCCAAGCGGCGGGCGGGATCGCCCATGTCTGTGCGGCGGCGGTGCGGGGCCATGCCCTGCTTTCCGGGGAGGAGTGCGCTCCCTACTTGGTTTCCACGTGATCCTGCCAAGCCATTATCATCACCGCGGCCGAGACGGCGGTGACCCACTTGCCGTCCTTGGGGCCCACCGCGGTCTGGGTGATGTTGTCCGTCCGCACGATTTTGCCCGACATGCGGAAGACCTGTTTCTTCTCGTCCCAGCTCTGGGCCACGTCGAAGTCGATGCCCAGGGTGGTGGCCAGCATCTCCGCGGCCAGGTCCTCGGCGTAGTCGCCGCAGGTGCGGGCGTTCTGGCCATACCCCTTGTGTTCGCTCAAATAGCCGTGCACGGTGTGGTCGGCCGGCATCGCCAGGCCTATGCTGGCGGATATCAGCCGGTTGGCCTCGTTGGTGTCGTTGCGGGCCATGACGCAGAAGAGTATCTGCCCCGACTGGAGCATGGCCTGGCCCCGCTTGCGGGTGATGAGCCGGCAATGCGGTGGAAAGATGCTGCTGACGTAGACCAGGTTCTGTTCGGCGATGCCCGCGTCCCGGAGCGCCAGCTCGAAGCTGGCCAGTTTCTCACGGTGCACGCCCTTGCCCTTGGTCAGGAAAATGTACTTGGGTACCAGCATTGGCAGCCTCCTTGGAGCCGCGGCCCGCCTGGGCCGCTCCGGGGACGCGGGAGCAGGGTCTTTTTCGGGAGCGTTTTAATTATCGCCCAGCGGGCGGTTCGTCAAGGCGAAAATACGCGCCGGTCCGGTCGGGGCCTTGCGGGCGGCTGGTCCGGGGCCTATACTGCACCCATTCTTGAACCTTTCGCCCCGGACCACCCATGAGCCAGACCCTGCTGACCTTCGGCAACGTGCCCCAGCCGCCCGCTGACCAGGCCCGCGCCACCATAATCCCGGTGCCCCTGGAGGCCACGGTGAGCTGGGGCGAGGGCACCGGCCTGGGGCCGGCGGCGATCATGAACGCCAGCGCCAACATGGAGCTCTACGACGAGATCCTGGGCCAGGAGACCTATCGCCTGGGCATCCTGACCCGCTCGGCGGTGGACGTAACCGGAGCGCTCTCCGCCGTGTTGGAGCGGGTCCAGGCCGCCGTGGCCGCCGAGCTTATCGCCGGCCGCCTGCCGGTGCTGCTGGGCGGCGAGCACTCCCTGACCCTGGGCGCGCTGCGCGCCCTGGTGGCCAAACACGGCCCCGGCTTCACGGTGTTGAGCCTGGACGCCCACCTGGACCTGCGCGAGGAGTACGAGGGCGAGCCCCTGAGCCACGCCTGCGTTATGAAGCGCGCCCTGGACCTGGGGCTCATGGTGCGCCACCTGGGCTGCCGCTCCTGCTCGGTGGAGGAGGCGGCGCTGGTCAGGGCGCGCGGGCTCAAGCCGATGTGGGCGCACCAGGTGCACACCGATCCCGCCTGGCTGGAAAAAAGCCTGGACGGGGTGGAGGGTCCGGTCTATATCACCCTGGACGTGGACGGCTTCGATCCGGCCGTCGTCGCCGCCACCGGCACCCCGGAGCCGGGCGGGCTTTTCTGGCCCCAGGTGGCCGCCTGGCTGGCCGAGGTCTGCCGCCGGCATCCGGTGCTGGGCGTGGACGTGGTGGAGCTGGCGCCCATGCGCGCCCACCCGGCCTCGGATTTCACCTGCGCCAGGCTGGCCTACCGCGCCATCGGCCTGGCCCTCAAGGAGAGAGACTGATGCAGCACTGCAAGGGACCGGCCATCACCCCCCCCGCCATGGACGAGACCGTGGGGGTGGTCGGACTCATCGAGCAGCACTTTTGCGCCTATAACGCCGCCCGCTTGCGCGAGGCGGCCCTGCTCTGGTCGCGCCGCATGGCCCTGCCCGGCGTCACGGTGGGCCTCACCCTGACCGGAGCCCTGACCCCGGCCGGCCTGGGGCCTTCGTGCCTGGCGCCCCTGGTGCGCCGGGGTTTTGTGGATTTCATCGTCTCCACCGGGGCCAACCTCTATCACGACGCCCACTACGCCCTGGGGCTCAGCCTGCACCGGTCCACCCCCCACGCCGACGACTGCGCATTGCGCGAGCAAGGCCTGGTTCGCATCTACGACATCGTGATGGACTACCGCGTCCTGCTGGAGACCGACGCCTTTTTCCGCCAGATCATGCAAGCCCCGGAGTTCGACCGGCCCATGGGCAGCGCCGAGTTCCACCACCTGGCCGGCCGCTACCTGGCCGAGCGCCAGCGGGTGCTGGGCTTGGGCGATGTGAGCCTCCTGGCCGCCTGTCACGCGATGGACGTGCCGGTCTACACCTCCAGCCCCGGCGACAGCTCCATCGGCATGAACGCCGCGGCCATGGCCCTGAAGGGCAGCCACTTCGCCTGGGACGTGGGCCGCGACGTCAACGAGACCGCCGGCCTGGTGCTTTTGGCCAAGCGCGGCGGCGGCCGCACCGGGGTGGTCATCCTGGGCGGCGGCTCGCCCAAGAACTTCATGCTCCAGACCGAGCCCCATCTGCAGGAGGTGCTGGGCATCCCCGACAACGGCCATGACTTTTTCCTGCAAGTCACCGACGCCCGGCCCGACACCGGCGGGCTAAGTGGCGCGACGCCCTCTGAAGCGGTGAGCTGGGGCAAGGTGGACCCGGAGGGGCTGCCCAACACGGTGGTCTGCTACACCGACACCACCATCGCCCTGCCGCTGTTGACGGCCTACCTGATCCAGACCCGCGGCCAGAGAGAGCCCCGGCGCCTCTACGCCCGCCGCGAAGAGGCGTTGGAGCTGGTGGCGCGCGAGGCCAGGCTGGACTAGAGGCTCAGGCCGGCCAGCCCAGGGCGTTTCGCACCAGGTCGCGGTGCATGCCCGCCGCCTGGTGAAACAGCGCCCATTTGCTTTGGGTGAAATCGGCGCTGCCCGGATAGCTGGGTCGGTCTTGGGGCAGGATCAAGTCGATGATCCTGCGGCGCACCAGCGGCCTGCCCAGCGCCTCTTCCTCCCATTGGGTGATGTCGTAATCCCGGAAATGGGTGGCCGGGAAAAGGGCCGCGAACGCGTTGCGCCACTGCCGGCAGCGCGCGGGCAGAAAGCCGACGTTTCCGATGCAGCTTTTCACGCCAGGCTCGATCTCGGCCCAATCGCTGGGATCGTGGGCCTTGGGGTGCGGGAAACGGCAGAGAAGGCTGAAGATTTCCCGGCTGGCCTCCAGGTGTTCGGCGGGGTTGTCGCGCTGGATAGTCGCCCCCGCGGGCCTGGGCAGCTCCAACCGCGCGTCCCAGGTCGCGAAGCCGTAATCGGCCAGGGGCCCGACCTCGGTGTGCCCCAGCATCTCGTGCGCCCAGTTCACCAACCGGCCTTTGTCCTCCATCCATTCGGGGTCGCTGAACAGCTCCCAGTCCACGCCCTTCAAGTCGTTTTCCCGGTGCCAGCGGCCGGAAAAGCCTTGGTGCGCCCAGGTGTCGGCCAGGACGTGCAGGCTCAGCCCCAGTCGGCACAGGCGCAGGTCCGCCCTGGGCTCCGTTTCGGCGGCGGCCATCATTTCGCGGGCCAGGCGGGAGACGCTTCCCTTGACCGTCAGCAGGCCCCAGGCCTGGTCGGGATTGTCGCCCTGGGGCAGGAAGTGAAAGGGAATGTACACCTTGCGGTGGCTGGCCTGCTTGGTGCGGTCCAGGATGTGGTGCAGGGTGTCGTTGGCGGTGAACTTGGGCTCGAACTCCTGGCCCGCCACCAGGATGGTTTCGCCGTTGGTGGCGTCGTCCACGTACTGGGCGGCGTAGGCGATGGTCAGGGCGTCCTCCTCGCCGAATCCCGCCGCCCGGGCCAGCACCGCGGTGGCGTAGTAATGAAAGTCCTTCTGCATCTTCAACCCCTCCCGGAAAAGCCTACGCCGACCACAGGGCCGGGTCGTAGCGGTTGTAGCGCGGAATCTCCATGCGCTCCTTGGGCGGCGGCATTTTATCGATGTAGAGCTGATGATGGTCGGGTTCGTAGATGCTCCACTGGCACAGGTCGGCCGGGGTGACCTCGCTGGCGTTCAGGGCGTCGAGCAGGCCGGCCTCCTCCAGGCCGGCGGCCACCAGCTCCGAGCAGAAGAAACGGCTGAAGTCCTCGCAGTTCAGGAAGGGGCTCATCTGGCCCAACAGCCCGTCCAGGTCGTCCAGGACCGAATTGACCGCCTGCTTGAGGTCGTAGGGCCTGCCCTTCTGGGCGTAGAGAAAATCGAAGAACTTCTTCTGGTCGAACCGGCGCGTTTTCCTCAGCTCGCGGTTCAGCGGCAGCCACCAGACCTGGCCGTCATAGCTTTTCAGGCGGTCGCTCAGGCGGATGGCGTCCACGCCCATGAAGCCGTCCCATTTGGTGGATTCGACGATCAGGTTGAAGAAGCGGCGGTCCGGGCCGGCCTCGTAGGTGGCCTGGGTTTGCAGGACCACCGCCACGTGGCTGACCTTGGAGAAGGTGACGCGCTTGATGATCTCGGAAAAATGCCCCTTGCCCCCGAAAGCGATGACGTCTCCGGGCAGCATCTGGTCGCGGACCTTGTCGTACTTGCTCAGCTTAATGGCCATGGCTCCTCTCGGCCGGTTGGTTGATGGGGTGGCCGGCAGGCAGACCACCATAAAAACGCAAGCCCGTCGCCGGCAATGGGCGACGGGCTGTCCTGACCCTGGTCGAGCGCCCCGGATGGGCTCGCTAATGGCCAAGCTTAGATCGGAGGCTGGATGGCGGTCAATACACTATTTAGAACGGGGTTGATTAGTGAATTGGTTCGCGGCGGTCAAGCCGCCAAAAGCGAACCCCCCGCCGGGGCGGGGGGCTGGTTGGCGGCGCGGGCGGCCTACTTCTTCTGGCCGCAGCATTTCTTGTATTTCTTGCCGCTGCCGCAGGGGCAGGGGTCGTTGCGCCCCACCTTGGCCGCCTTGCGCTTGGCCGGCTCCGGGGCCGAGCCGTCGCCACCGGAATAGGAGAGCGGCGCGTCATCGGCCGGGGTGAACTCCTCCACGTCGTCGGGGCGCTTGAGCTGCAGGCGCAGGAGCACCGAGACGGTCTCCTGCTTCACCCGCTGCACCATGTCCATGAACAGGTCGTAGCCCTCGCGTTGATACTCGCGCAGGGGATCCTTCTGGCCATAGCCGCGCAGGCCGATGCCCTCCTTGAGGTAATCCATGTTGAGCAGGTGGTCCTTCCACAGGCTGTCCACCACCTGCAACAGGATCATGCGCTCCAGGTAGGCCATGGTCTCCGGGCCGTAGAGGTCGAACTTGGCCTGATAGAGGGCCACGGCCTGCTCCTCGATCAGATCGCCCAGGGCCTCGGCGCTGGTCCAGTCCTCCGGCTGGCCCAGATCGGGCCGGAAGCCGAAGGCCGCGGCCACGGCGTTCACGAGCCCGTCCCGGTCCCAGTCGCTGGGCGGCTTGCCCTCCAGGGCGAACTCGGCGGCCGTCTCCTGGGCCAGGTTGGCGATCATCTCCCGCACCGCCTCGTGCACGCCCTCGCCGGTCAGGGCCATGCGCCGCTGGGCGTAGATGACTTCGCGCTGCTTGTTGAGCACGTCGTCGTATTCCAACAGCTGCTTGCGGATCTCGAAGTTGCGGCCTTCAACCTTGCGCTGGGCGTTCTCGATGGCCTTGCTGATGATGTTGGCCTCGATGGGTTCGCCCTCCTCCATGCCCAGCTTGCCCATGATGCCGCTGATGCGCTCGGAGCCGAACAGGCGCAGGAGGTCGTCCTCCAGCGATAGGTAGAAGCGGCTCGATCCGGGATCGCCCTGGCGGCCGGAGCGGCCGCGCAGCTGGTTGTCGATGCGCCGGCTCTCGTGGCGCTCGGTGCCCAGGATGTGCAGCCCGCCCGCGGCCAGCACCTTTTCGCGCTCGGCCGCGCACTGGTCTTCGAGCTTCTTGAGCAGCGCCGCGTACCCGGCCGGGTCGGCGGTTGCGTCCACCTGCTGGCGGGCCAGGAAGACCGGGTTGCCGCCCAGGATGATGTCGGTGCCGCGTCCGGCCATGTTGGTGGAGATGGTCACGGCCTTGTGGCGGCCGGCCTGGGCCACGATCTCGGCCTCGCGGGCGTGCTGCTTGGCGTTGAGCACCGTGTGGGGCACCCCCTGGCGCTTGAGCTGGTCGGCCAGGATTTCCGAGCGTTCGATGCTGATGGTGCCCACCAGCACCGGCTGGCCCTTGGCGTGGAGCTCCTTGATCTCCTCCACCACCGCCGCGTACTTCTCGCGCTGGGTGCGGTAGACCACGTCGGGGTGGTCGGCGCGGATCATGGGCCGGTGGCTGGGCACCACCACCACGTCCAGCTTGTATATCTTGTTGAACTCCTCCGCCTCGGTGTCGGCGGTGCCGGTCATGCCCGCCAGCTTGGCGTACATGCGGAAATAGTTCTGGAAGGTTATGGTGGCCAGCGTCTGGTTCTCGCTCTTGACCTTCAGGCGCTCCTTGGCCTCCAGGGCCTGGTGCAGGCCGTCGGAATAGCGCCGGCCGGGCATCAGCCGGCCGGTGAACTCGTCGACGATGATGACCTCGCCGTCCTTGACGATGTAGTCCACATCGCGCCTGAACAGGGCGTGGGCCTTGAGCGCCTGCTGCAGGGCGTGCAGCACCTCCATGAAGCGCGGGTCGTAGAGGTTTTCGACATGGAGCATCTTCTCGCAGTGGACCACGCCCTCGTCGGTGAGGCTGCTGGTGCGGCTCTTTTCGTCCACGGTGTAGTCGGTGTCCCTGCGCAGGCGGGGAATCACCCGATCCACGTCGGAGTAGAGGCGGGTGGATTTCTCGGCCGGCCCGGAGATGATAAGCGGGGTGCGCGCCTCGTCGATGAGGATGGAGTCCACCTCGTCCACGATGGCGTAGTTGAAATCGCGCTGGACCATCTCGGCCAAGTCGAACTTCATGTTGTCGCGCAAATAGTCGAAGCCGAACTCGTTGTTGGTGCCATAGGTCACGTCGGCGCCGTAGGCCGCCTGGCGCTGGGCGTCGTCCAGGCCATGCAGGATGCAGCCCACGCTGAGCCCCAGGAACTTGTAGATCTCGCCCATCCAGGCCGCGTCGCGGCTGGCCAGGTAGTCGTTGACCGTGACCACGTGCACGCCCTTGCCGGTCAGCGCGTTAAGGTAGACGGGCAGGGTGGCGGCCAGGGTCTTGCCCTCGCCGGTCTTCATTTCGGCGATGCGCCCCTCGTGCAGGACCATGCCGCCGATGAGCTGCACGTCGAAGTGGCGCTGGCCGATGGTGCGTCGGGCCGCCTCGCGCACGGTGGCGAAGGCCTCCGGCAGCAGGTCGTCCAGGCTCTCGCCCTTTTCCAGGCGCTGGCGGAAAACGCCGGTGCGCGCCCTGAGATCGGCGTCGGAGAGCCCCAGCATCTCCGGCTCCAGGGCGTTGACGCGCTCCACCACCGGCCACATGCGGGCCAACTCGCGGTCGTTTTTGGAGCCGACCAGGCTCTTTAGCAGTTTGCCGAACATGGTCCCTATTGTGGCCCAAAGGGCCAAAAAAGCAACTCCCGACGGCGTGCGGCCCGTCGGGAGCAGGCGAAACCGTTAACGGCCTCAGTTGTTCAGATAGTGGCGCGGATTGGCCGGCACCCCGGAGACCAGGATTTCGTAGTGCAGGTGGCTGCCGGTTGAGCGGCCGCTGTTGCCCACCTGGCCGATCACCTGGCCGCGCTTGACCTTCTGCCCCACCTTCACCTTGAAGGCGTTCAAGTGGCCGTAGCGGGTGACCAGGCCGTAGCCATGGTTGATGACCAGCATGCGGCCGTAGGCGCCCTCGCTGTCGGCGAAGGTGACCACGCCGTCGGCCGGGGCGGCGATGGCGGTGCCCAGGCGGGTGCTGATGTCGATGCCGGCGTGGAACTGGCGCTGCTTGGACCAGGGCGAGATGCGGTAGCCAAAGCCGCTGGTCACCCAGCCGCGCACCGGCCACATGGAGGGGGTGGCGGCCAGGATGGAGCGCCGCTCGTTGAGGAACTTGGCCAGCTCCTTCTGCAGGGCCAGCTGGGATTCGCCCTCGGCCGCCACCTGCTCCAGTTCGCGCTGGAGGTTGCCGATTTCGCGCTCGCGCCTGGTGCTGGCCAGGCGCACGCCCTGGCCGGTCACGGCGCCTTCGGGGCCGCCCACGCCCAGGAAGGCCTCGGCCTTGCCGGTCTTGCCGGCCAGGTGGGCCATGGATTTCAGCTTCTCGTTGTATTCCTTCACCTTGGTCAACTGGTCCTTGAGACCGGCCAGGCCGCGGGCGAAGGCGTTGATCTGGGCCTCCTGGCGCTGGTTCTGGCTTTGCAGGGCCTGGATGGCCGGCAAATCAGCCTTGATCTGTTGGTATTGATAGAACCAATAGCCGCCCATGCCCAGGGAGGCCAGGAAGCCGACCAACAGCAGCGGCAGGATCAAGCCATGGAAAGAGAAGCGTTTTACGCGGTGGGTTCCTTCGGGGACAACCAGAATGGTGAATTTTCTTAGCACGATAGACCCGATCCTCGTTTGGGCTGCCCGAAGGGGAAGCTGGGGCGGGGGCAGCGCTTGAGCAGGCTTTGGCTTCCAATATCACAGGCGGCTGGGACAAGTCAACCCTCGACCAGCGTTTTCCGGGCGGGCAATTTGGCTTATCATTTCCCTGGGATATTATGGCTATCACCAATATATAGCGTGTTCACCAAGTTGAACCCCCAGGGCTTGGAGGGCCCCTAGCCGCTGATGGACAGGCCGGCCACCAGCAGCGACGGGCTGCCGGTGCGGCCGAAGAAGCGCAGGTCGCCACCCACGGCCTGGACCGCGGCGAACAGCTCCAGCACCTGCCCGGCCAAGGCGATGGATTTCACCGGTCGCGCCCGCCGGCCGTTCTCCACCAGATAGCCGGCCGCGCCAAAGGAGAACTGGCCGCTGACCGGATCGGCGGTGTGGCCGCCCAGCACCTCGGTGATGATGAGCCCGCGGCCCATTTGGGCGCACAGATCCGCCTGGCCGCCCTGGCCCGGGGCCAGGAAAAGATTGGTGAAGCCCACGCCGGGCGGGGTTTTGATGTCCCCGCGCACCGCGTTGCCGGTGCTGCCCTTGCCGGCGCGGCCGCCCCAGAGCCGGTCCTGCACCAAGGCCTGGACCACGCCGTCCTGGATCAGCGCCTTGCGCGACTGCGGGGAGCCCTCGGCGTCGCAGGCGGCCGAACCCAGCCCGCGGGGCAGGAGGCCATCGTCGATCAGGGTGATCAGCGGCGATAACACCTGCTCGCCCAAGCGGCCGGCCAAGAGCGAGCGGCCCTTGGCCGCGTTGTCGCCCAAGAGCGACTGCGCCAGCAGGTGCAGGAAATCCGCCGCCACGTCGGGCGTGAGCAGCACGTCGTAGCGTCCGTCGGCCACCGGGCCGGCCCCCAGGCGGCTGGCGGCCTTCTCCCCGGCCGCCCGGCCCACCGCGGCCGGGTCCAGGTCGGCCAGGAAACGGCGGCTGTCCTGCTCCCAGGCCTCCTCGCTTTGGCCGTCGGCGCTGGCCAGGGCGTTGGCCATGGCCCAGACCCGGCTGCCCTCCTGCCGGGCCTCCAGGCCCAGCGAGGTGCGCAGCAGCGTCCGGCTGACGTTTTCGCCGTATTCGGCCGGGAATACATGCACCACCTTGGGGTCGGCGGCCTTGGCCGCCGCGGCCACGTCGCGGGCCCGCTCCACCTTGGCCTCCAAGGGCTCCGCGGCCAGGCTAGGGTCGCAGGTCTCCGGCGTCGGGGGCAGCCTTTCCGGGCCGGCCAGGCCAAAGCCCGGCTCCGGATCGGCGACCTCCGCCGCGGCCAGGGCCTGCTCCACCATGCGCGCCAGGCCGTCATCTCCGCCGCCCAGGGCGAAACCGAAGCCCACCCGCTCGGCCTTGACCACTCGCAGGGCGACGCCCAGGCTCTGGGATTGCACGAACTGGTCCACGTCCTGGCCGCGCACACCTATGGTCAGGCCCCGGCTGTCGATGCCCATCAGCTCCCACTGGTCCACGCCGGCCTGGGCGACCAGGGCCTGGGCGCGGTCCATCTGGCCCAAAAGCTCCATGGCTACATCTCCCACAGCAGGGCCGTCTCGTCGCAGTCGGGAAACTTGACGCACTTGACGCAGTCGGCCCAGATCTTGTTGGGCAAGGCCTGCTTCTCCACCTCGCGGAAGCCCAGTTGCTTGAAAAAATCCACCCGGTAGGTGAGCACGAATATCTTGTGGAAGCCCAGGGTGACCGCCTCGGAGATGCAGGATTCGGCCAGGCGGGTGCCCCAGCCCTGGCCGCGATAGGCCGGCAGCACCGCCAGGCTGCGGATCTCGCAGAGGTCCTCCCAGATCAGGTGCAGGGCGCAGACCCCCACCCGCTCGCCGCTGTCGTCCTCGGCGATCACGAAGTCGCGCAGGAATTCGTAGATCTCCGACAGCGGCCGGGCCAGGAGCATGCCCTGGCCGCCGTACTGGGCCAGGAGCTGATGGATGAAGCGCACGTCTTTTTGCTGGGCGCGGCGGATCATGGGCGCCTCCCGTCGCGGGGTTGGCCTTATTCTAACGGCTGGCCGGGGGGTTGTCTAATCTACTCATCGGGGCCATCCCTGGCCCCTCAGGCGTCGCCGGGCCGGAGTGAATCCGGCCCGGCTCCCGGCTCGCTGGCGCTCGCCGCGCGGGCCGTCCTGGCCCGCGGGGGCTGATGGATGCGTGGCCTTAGTCCTCGCGGGTGACGTAGGCGGCTAGCAACAGCTGCATGCGGATGCGGGCGGCGGCGCCCTGGGCGGCCTCCAGGTCATCGTAGGGGCCCACCCGCACCCGATAGCGGGTGCCCACTCCCTCCAGGCTGGTGGAGACCAGGTAGGCCGGGTTGCCCGAAGCCCTGAGCTGGGCCAGCAGCTCCCTGGCCTGCGCCTCGTCCTTGAAGCTGGCCACCTGCACCGTGAACCGGCCCTTGCGCGCCGGGGCGGGGGCCGGGCTCGGCTGGACGGCGGCGGGCGGCGAAGCGGGGCGGGACGGAGCCGCCGCGCCCTGGGGCGCGTAGGGTTGGGGCGTGAAGGGCTGCGGTCGCGGCTGGTTCGGGGGCGGCACGAAAGGCTGGGGCGTGAAGGGCGGCCGGACGGTGGTCGGCGGAGCGGTCGCGGCCGGCGCGGCCTGCGGGGCCGGCGCGGCCTGCGGGGCCGGCGCGGCGGTGGTGGCCGTGCTCTGGGTGGTCTGGGTGCTGACCGATGTGGTCGGCGCAGCGGTGGTCTGGGTGAGGCCGGCCGGGTCGGGCCGGCGCTCCACCTCGCGGTAGAAAGTCAGGTCGCGGGGCTGGGGCTGCTCCGGCGGCGGGGGCGGCTCGCCCTTGGCCAAAAGCCCCAGGCCGGGCACCGCGCGGCTGGCCTCCTTCAGACTGGCCAACTGCTCCGGCGTGGCCAGCGAGCCCTGGCCCACGAAAAGGCCCAGCACAAAGGCCCAGGCCATCATGAAAAGGGTGATGGCGCCCCAGGCCAGGAGCCGCCAGCGCCCGCGCCGCGAGTCTGAGGGCTCGGCCCGCACCCCTACATGGCCTCCGGCGCGCTGACGCCCAACAGCCCCAGGCCCTGGGCCAGCACCGCGCCCACGGCCTGGCTGAGCAGCAGCCGGGCCGCGGCCAGGGCCGGATCGTCGGCCAGGATGCGGTGGGCGTTGTAATAGCTATGGAAGGCCCCGGCCAGCTCGTGCAGGTAGTAGGTCACGCGGTGGGGCTCCAGGTTGCGGGCCGCCGCCTCGGCCGTCTCGCCGAACTCGGCCAGCCGCCGGGCCAGGGCCACCTCCTCCTCCAGCTCCAGCCGGGCCAGGTCCACCGCGGCCGGATCGGGCGGCTTCACCCCGGCTTCCTCGGCCTTGCGCAGCACCGCCTTCACCCTGGTGTGGGCGTACTGCACGTAGAAGACCGGGTTGTCCATGGACTTGGCCTTGGCCACCTCCAGGTCGAAGTCGAGCTGGGCCTCGGAGCGCCGGGTGAGGAACAAAAACCGGGCGCTGTCGCCGCCCACCTCGTCCACGACTTCCTTCAGGGTGACGAACTCGCCGGCCCGGGTGCTCATGGCCACCGGCTCGCCATTGCGCAGCAGATTGACCATCTGCACCAAAACCACGGTGAGGTCGTCGGCGGGCATGCCCAGACCGGCCACCGCCGCCTTGAGCCGGGGCACGTAGCCGTGGTGGTCGGCCCCCCAGACGTCGACGAGCTTCGCGTGGCCGCGCTGGAACTTGTCCAGGTGGTAGGCGATGTCGGTGGCGAAATAGGTCAGCTCGCCGTTGCCGCGCCGGACCACGCGGTCCTTCTCGTCGCCAAAGGCGGTGGCCCTGAACCACAGCGCGCCCTCGGATTCGTAGAGCAGGCCGCGCTCATTGAGCGCCTCGAAGGCGGCCCGCACCGCCCCGCGCTCCACCAGGCCGCGCTCGCTGTAATAACTGTCGATGTGCACCCCGAAGGCGGCCAGGTCGGCCTGGATGCCCTCCAGGATGCGCGCCCCGGCCCAGTCGGCGGCTTTGGCCACGGCCTGGTCCCAGGGTTCGTCCAGGATGCCGGCGTAGCCCGGCAGGGCCAGGAGCTCGGCCGCCAACTCCTTCATGTACTCGCCGCGATAGTGGTTGTCCGGAAAAGGCTCGGTCGAGCCTTTCAGCTCGCGGGCGCGGTGGAGCAGCGAGCGGCCCAGGGTGGCCATCTGGTTGCCGGCGTCGTTCAGGTAATACTCGGTGGTCACCTCGTGGCCGCCGAAGCGTAAGAGCCTGGCCAGCACGTCGCCCAGGGCCGCGCCGCGGCCGTGGCCCACGTGCAAGGGGCCGGTGGGGTTGGCCGAGACGAACTCCACCATGGCCTTCCGGCCCGCGCCCCAACTGCCGCGGCCGAAGTTTTCCTTCTCGGCCATGATCTGGGGCAGCACCGCCAGCCAGGCGGTGGTCTTCAAGGTGAAATTGATGAAGCCCGGCCCGGCGATCTCGGCCTTGAGGAGCAGGCCGCCGGCGTCGCCCAGGCGCTCCAGCAGCACCTGGGCCAGGGCGCGGGGGTTCATGCGACAGGGCTTGGCCATCTGCAGGGCCAGGTTGGTGGCCAGATCGCCGTGCTCGGCCTGGCGCGGCCGCTCCAGGGCGGGCAGGGGGCAGTCAACCTCCGGCACCTGGCCGGCCGCGCGGGCCTCGGCCAGCGCCTGGGCCAGGCGTTTTTGCAGCAGATCCTTCATGAGCGGGGGGCTTTCTCGTGTTCCAGCTTGGCGTCGCGGGTGAAGTCGGCGCATTTGACGACGCCGCCCTGGTCGTAGGAAAATTTCTTCTTGCAGTCCACGCGCCAGGCGCAGACCGAGCACAAGGTGGGCTGGTCGGCGGGCACCGGGTTGGGGGCGTCGCTGGGCATTGTGGGCTCCAATGGCTAACTTACGGCTTTCCAAAGCTACAACGGGGCCGGCCGGGGGTCAAGCCGGTCGGGCTCCCGGCCCTAGCCCAGGTAGCGCCGGCGGTTGGCCGCGCCCAGCGCGCAGGTTATCTCGTAGCTGATGGTCCCCGCCCACGCGCCAAGCTGGTCGGCGGTGATCTCGGCCGCGCCCATGCGCCCCAGGACGACCACCGGATCGCCCACGGCCGGCAAGGGGTCGCATTGGCCCAGGTCCAGCACGGTCAGGTTCATGCAGATGCGCCCCCGCACCGGGGCCGGGCGGCCGGCCACCAGCATCGCGGCGCGGTTGGATGCGCTGCGGGGCAGGCCGTCGCTGTAGCCCACCGGAACCACCCCCAGCCAGGTGTCCCGGGGCGCGGTCCAGGTGGCGCCATAGGAGACCGTGGCGCCGGCCGGGGCCGGGCGCACGGCGATGAGGCGGGTGGCGAAGCTCATCACGCCCCTGAGCGGGGCGCGGCCGGCCGCGCCGGCATCGGGCAGGCCGCCGTAGAGGCCGATGCCCAGGCGGGCCTGGCCGGGGGGGCCGGGCAGGCCCGGCGGCGGCACCAGGGCCCCGCCGCTGCCCACCAGGCTGGAATCGACCAGGGCGTGGCCCCTGGCGCGGGCCGCGGTCAAGAGCTCGGCGAAAAGCGCGGTCTGGCGGGCGGCCAGAGCCGAATCCGGGTCGCCGGCGGTGGCCAGGTGGCTGACCAGGCCGGTGAGGTTTAGGCCGGGTTCGCGGGCCAGGCCGTCCAGCAGATCCAGCGCCTCGGCCGGGGCCACGCCCAGCCGGCCCATGCCGGTGTCCACCTTGAGCTGGCAGGCGGCCGGCCGGCCCAGGGCGCGTCCGGCCGCGGCCAGGGCGGCGAAGGCGTCGGCGTCGGCGCAGACCGGGGTCAGGTCCAGCTCCACCGCCTGGCGGGCTTGGTCGGGCCGCACGCCCAGCAGCAGATAGACCGGGCCGGCGACGCCGGCCCGGCGCAGGGCGCGACCCTCGGCGGCCACGGCCACGGCCAGGGCCTCGACCCCGGCGGACTTGAGCCGGCGGGCCACCGGCAAAAGGCCGTGGCCATAGGCGTCGGCCTTGACCACCCCGGCCACCCGCATCCCCGCCGGCAGGGCGGCGCGCAGGGCGGCCAGGTTGGCGGCGAGCGCGTTCAGGTCGATCACCAGGCGGTTGTCGGGGTTGTGGGCCGGGCGCGGCATGGCTTGACCTCCTGCCAGGCTTGTATACCACCCGGCGCAGGCTTGGCAAGACGATGGCGGCGGCGGCTGGCGGCGGCTTGACCGGCCGGGGCGGCTGTGCCACCATTGGCTTGCGAAATTGTAACCCGGCCGGCGGCCAGGCCGGCCCACCAGCGCGGACGACGCAACCCGATCAACCGGCAAGGCCGATGAGCGCCAACCAAGAACGCCTGCTCGCGATGCAGGACGCCCTGCGCCAGGCAGGCCATCGGCTGACCCCCCAGCGCCTGGCGGTGCTGCGCATCCTGGCCGACAGCCGCGAACACCCCAGCGTGGAGCGCATCTACCTGGAAGTTAAGCGTGATTTCCCCACCACCAGCCTGGCCACCATCTACAAGACCGTGACCCTGCTCAAGGACCTGGGCCAGGTTCTGGAGCTGGGTTTCGCCGATGGCGGCAGCCGCTATGACGGCGGCCGGCCCTATCCCCACCCCCACGTGATCTGCACCAAGTGCGGGACCATCGTGGACCCGGATTATCCCGGCATGGCGGCCATGGCGGCCGAAATGGCCGTGAAGTCGGGGTTTAAGATCGATTATCACCGCTTGGATTTCTTCGGTCTGTGCCCGCGCTGCCAGGCGGCGGGCTAGGGCGAATTTTTTTTGGCCGGTTTTCGAAAATAATTATTACCAAATAAAAATTGTTGTTAATCTATTGCTAGACACAACGGATTTATTGTTACCCTGGTGGCAGGGCATTCGGCCCTGGCGCGGCCACCCCAACCTCAACCCCAAACCCCTGGAGGCAATTTTATGTCGGAAAAGAAACTGACCACCGCCTTCGGCATCCCGGTGGGCGACGATCAGAACAGCCTCACGGCCGGCCGGCGCGGCCCGGTGTTGATGCAGGACGCCCACCTGTTGGAGAAGCTGGGCCATTTCGACCGCGAGCGCATCCCGGAGCGGGTGGTCCACGCCAAGGGGGCCGGGGCCTACGGCTATTTCGAGGTCACGGCCGACGTCAGCAAATGGACCAAGGCCAAATTCCTCTCCCAGGTGGGCAAGCGCACCGAGGTCTTCGCGCGCTTTTCCACCGTGGGCGGCGAGAAGGGCTCGGCCGACGCGGCCCGCGACCCGCGCGGCTTCGCGGTGAAGTTCTACACCGAGGAGGGCAACTACGACTTCGTGGGCAACAACACCCCGGTCTTCTTCATCCGCGACCCCCTCAAGTTCCCGGACTTCATCCACACCCAGAAGCGCCACCCGGCCACCAACTGCCCGGACCCGGACATGTTCTGGGATTTCCTCAGCCTGACTCCGGAGTCCATTCACCAGGTGACCATCCTGTTCAGCGACCGCGGCACCCCGGCCACCTACCGCCACATGAACGGCTATTCCAGCCACACCTACAAATGGTACAACGCGCAAGGCGAATACTTCTGGGTGCAGTACCATTTCAAAACCGACCAGGGAATCAAGAACTTGACCCGACAGGAGGCCGAGGCGCTCAAGGGCAGGGACCCCGACCACGCCACCCGCGACCTGTACAACTCCATCGCGGCCGGCGACTTCCCCTCCTGGACCCTGGAAATGCAGATACTGACCCCGGAGCAGGCCCAGGACTTCAAGTGGGACATCACCGACATCACCAAGGTCTGGCCCCACAGCGAGGCGCCGCCCATCAAGGTGGGCAAGCTGGTGCTCAACCGCAATCCGGTGAACTACTTCGCCGAGGTGGAGCAGGCCGCCTTCGGCCCCAGCAACATGGTGCCCGGCATCGCCATCAGCCCGGACAAGATGTTGCAGGCGCGGGTGTTCAGCTATCATGACACCCACCTGCACCGCCTGGGACCCAACTACCACCTGATCCCGGTCAACGCGCCCAAGGGCCGGCCGGAGACGAGCTATCAGCGCGACGGCTTCATGCGCACCGACGGCGGCGGCGGCTCCGGCCCTAACTACTGGCCCAACAGCTTTGGCGGACCGGCCCCGGACCCGGCGGCCAAGGAGCCGGCCATCCCGCTGGAAGGCCCGGCCGACCGCTACGCCTACAACTTCCCCAACGACGACTTCGTGCAGCCCGGCAATCTGTATCGCAACGTGATGAGCGATTACGACCGGGCCAACCTGGTGGGCAACATCGTGGACCACCTGGGCGGCGCCCAGAAGCGCATCCAACTGCGCCAGTGCGCCATCTTCTACAAGGCCGACGTGGACTACGGGACCAGGGTGGCCCAGGGCTTGGGCCTGGACCTGGCCGAGGTGCGGCGCCTGGCCGCCATGAGCCAGGAAGACCGGGCCGCCGCCACCAGCAAATAGCGCCGCGCCCCTTTTGTCGCGCCGGCCGGTCCGCCTTGGCTGCGGGCCGGCCGGCCTGCGCCGAGGGCTTGCAATATCCTATTTTTATGATTAATTAATATAATTAAACTGAAATTGCTCCGGTCCCGGACCAAGGTGGGGCGCCATGGCGAAGAAGATCCTGGTGGTGGACGACGAGCCGGACATACGGGAGATTTTGCGCGAATTTTTCCAGGAGTACGGCTACGAGGTGACCACGGCCGGCAATGGCGACGAGGCCCTGGAAATCCTGGGCCGCGAGAGCATCCCGGTGATGTTTCTGGACCTTAACCTGCCGGGCATGAACGGGCTGGAGCTGTGCCGGCGCATCCGCCCCCAACACCCCAAGGCCAGGATCTACGCCCTGACCGGTTATCACCGCCAGTTCACGCCCACCTCCGCCCGCGAGGCGGGGTTCACCAACTATTTCACCAAGCCGGTGGATCTCCGGGTGCTGCGGCGGGCGGCCAACGGCGCGGTCGAGGCGGTCAACGGAGCGAACCCCGCCGGCGGCGGCCCCGGCCCCTCGCCGCGATAGCCCACCCCTAGGAGCCTGTCGGAGAAACCGCTCCGACAGGCTCATCAGCGGGCCAGGGACGGCTTTTCCCGACAGGCTCCTAGGTTAAGCACATGGCGCTTCTCGTCCCCCGCGCGGGCAGAAGGGCGGGTCCGCTGCCCGCCGCCCCCGCCGCCCCCGCCGTCCGGGCTCAGCCTCGCGCCTTATAGCGCCCCGGATCGGCGAAGACGTCGATGGCCAGGCAGCCGTTGTGGGTCACGCCGCTGTGCACCACCTGGTCGCCGATGTAGTAGGAATCGCCGCGCTTGAGCAGGTGGGTGACGCCGCCGATGGTCAGCTCGATGTCTCCCTCCACGATGATGCCCCACTGCTCGCCGTGCGCGTGGGGCGGCACCGAGGCCCCGGCCGGCAGCACGAAGAACGCGGCCTGGGCCTGGGGCGCGCTGAGCAGATAGGCGTCGACCCCGGCCACCGGCAGGTCGGCCCGGGGCAGGCGCTTGATGAAGTCGGCGTAGTCGGCTTTTTTCATTTTGCCATTCCAATGATAGCTTAGTGATTACTTCTTGCAAGCGTCTAGTAGCCGCAAGGTGAATTGACATGGAGATGGTTGCTTCCAATGGTTGCGGTCGATCTCTTCGGTACAGGAAGCATCCTCGATCAAGGCATTGGCTCCGTCGGGCGAGCAGACCAACACAATAGCATCCTTGTTGTCGTGGACAACCTTGACCGCGTAACGATTCAATGCCTGCGCCGGCCTGGGGTTTCGTCTGGTGCAGAAAGCTATCAACTCCTGATCGGAGAGATGCGTTGGAGGGTTGTCAAAGCGAATACACCCGGCCAACTGATTGGTGGTTTGCGTGACGTCATGCGCAAGAATATAGTATTTATCTTGATTGGTGGACGGTGCTGCACACCCGGAAACTACAAGGCAAATGGACAGGAATGTAAAAAGATAAAAGGAGTTTTTCATGGCATTAGCTCCAGTATACGAGTGGACTTGGCACGAGCCTGCCGGTGTCCAAATCCCACTCGCCTAGGCTGGCCAACACATTGTCATTGTATCCAAATGTTCCTTCTCGAAGATGCCCCCACATCACTATCACATTGTCTAATGCCTTTGAAAAAATGGCGTCGTAATGCTGGGGGCCGTTGGGAGTCTGCAAATTTTCAATATATTCCAGATTAATCTCATCGGTATTAGGGTAGGCGACGGCCAAGTCTTCAACCAGGACGTGACGAGCCAATGACCAGAGCTGGTGGCCTTCCTCGGCCAATTCATCTAGCTTATCTTTGAACTCATGATGCCAAAGAATTATATTCGGCCTTGCAATCGCATACTGATCTGGGTGGCAACGCGCAAGCATCGCGTCCCAAAGGCTGACAACTATCGGCGACAACTCTTCAGCCTCATTGCAGCAATCATATACAATCGGACGTAAAGATTCTGGCTGGCCTATCTCGCCCATGTTTAAGCGCTTAAATACATGTGCATCTTGATGGAGTTCGCATCTGCGGTGTGCAGTCTTGTTTTCAGCATATTTCCCGACCTTAAGCTCCACAATGGGATGCACGGTGACATCCATGACAACGTGGGCTGCATAACCCATGAGCCAAGCCAAACCGGTTAATTGCTCGTCTCCGGATAGCTCTTTGAGGAGTTTCATGCCCTCACTGATCATTGATACTGTCTTTATGTAATGCATCTTGTCAGCCCACGCCTGTTGTTCTTTGTGGCCCAGGGCAAGGTAAGGAAAATCAGGGCTCACAGCGCCAAACAGACAGAACTGTTTGAATGACAGGTAGGCATGTTGGATTTCAGGTGGGAGATGGTCGATTTTTCGCGTAGCCGAATCGATCAACGTCAAGTGGGCATAAGTTCCTGGCATCTTCCCTCTCCCTCCTCTCCCCGAAAGGTCAATCCTGGCTCTGGCTGTGCTTCGTCTCCTTGTATTGGAAGAATATCAAACACTGGGGGCGGAATTTGCAATAAATCGCGGGGTCGGGGCAGCGGGGATCGTTCGCCAGGCACTCGGCGCAGGCCCCGTGGCCATATTTCTGGCAAAGCGCGACGGCGGGCCGGTCGGGGTGCTGGCGGCAGGGCTGGGCCGAGGACATGGCGCGCTCCTTTCCTGCCGGCCACTGATAACACCGCCGGCCGCCGTCCGCAAGCCGGCGGCCTTGACTTGACCGGGGCCGGCCGCGATAATGCAAGCGCGACAAAGGCCTTAGCATTTCCGGCCCCGGAGGGACGGCTTGCGCATTCTGGTCACCGGCGGCTGCGGCTTCATCGGCAGCAACTTCATCAGACACCTCCTGGCCGATCATCCCGGCGACCAGGTGGTCAACCTGGACCTGCTCACCTACGCCGGCAACCCGGCCAACCTGGCCGACGTGCAGGCCGACTTTCGCGAGCGTTATCGCTTTGTCCACGGCGACGTCTGCGACGGCCCCCTGGTCCTGTCGCTGATTGAGCAGGCCGAGGCGGTGGCCCACTTCGCGGCCGAGAGCCACGTTGACCGCTCTATCCAGGACGCGGCGGCCTTTGTGCGCACCAACGTGCTGGGCACCCAGACGCTGTTGCACGCGGCCATGACCGCCTGGGGCGACGACCAGGCGCGGCGCTTCCTCTATGTGTCCACCGACGAGGTCTACGGCGCGCTGGGGCTGGACGACGGCCGCCGCTTCCGCGAGGACTGGCCCCTGGACCCCAGAAGCCCCTACAGCGCCAGCAAGGCGGCCGGCGATCAACTGGCCAGGGCCTATCACCACACCCACGGCCTGTCGGTGCTGGTCACCCGCTGCTCCAACAACTACGGCCCCTACCAGTTCCCGGAAAAGCTCATCCCGTTGATGATCGTCAACGCCCTGGCCGGCCGCGAGCTGCCGGTCTATGGCGATGGCCTCTACGTGCGCGACTGGCTCTACGTGCTGGATCACTGCCGGGCCACCGATCTGGTCCTGCGCCGGGGCCGGCCGGGACGGGTCTACAACGTGGGCGGCGGCTCCGAGCGCTCCAACCTGGCGCTGCTGCACGCCCTGCTGGATCTGGTGGCGGCGCGGGCCGGCCGCCCTCTGGCCGAGCTGCGCGGCCTGATCCGCCACGTCAAGGACCGGCCCGGCCACGACCGCCGCTACGCCATCGACGCGGGCAAGCTAACGGACGAACTGGGCTGGCGGCCCTTGGTCAGCCTGGATCAGGGCCTGGCCCTGACCGTGGACTGGTACCTGGCCCACCAGGATTGGTGCGCCGCGGTCACCTCCGGGGCCTACCGCGACTACTACCGGCGCATGTATGACGGCCGCTGAGGGCATCCTGGTGCTGGGCCACCGCGGCCTGTTGGGCCGGGCGGTGGTGGAGGCGGTCGGCCCGGACTGCCAGGTGATCGAGGGAGGGCGCGCCGCCCTGGACCTGGGTCGGATGGGGGCGCAGCCCACGCGGCCGGCGGCCGGGAGCGCGCCGGCGGACCCGCCCGGCGCGGAGGAGGCGGCCATGGCCCTGGACCGGGTCCGTGAAAACCTGGCGGGCCTGGGGCCGGCGGCGGCTGATCTGCACCCCAACCTGGAGCTACTGGAGGCGCTTTTGGCCAGCGGCGGGGTGGGCCTGGTGGTCAACTGCGCCGGGTACACCGACGTGGACCGGGCCGAGCGCGAGCCGGAGCTGGCCATGGCCGCCAACGCCCAGGGGGCCGGCGCGGTGGCCCGGCTCTGCGCCCGGTTCGGCGCGCACTTGGTCCACCTGTCCACGGACTATGTCTTCGACGGCCAGGCCCAGGGCCGCCCCTACCGAGAGGACGACGAGCCCCGACCTCTTTCGGTGTATGGCCGCAGCAAGTTTGTGGGGGAGCGCCTGGTGCGCGAGGCGCACCCCGCCGCCCTGGTGGTGCGCAGCGCCTGGCTTTTCGGGCCGGGGCGCGATAACTTCGTCAGCAAGGTCTTGGCCGCGGCCCGGGCCGGCCGGCCGCTCAGGGTGGTGCGCGACCAGGCGGGCAGCCCCACCTACACCCGCGATCTGGCCCCGGCCCTCATCGGCCTGGGCCGGCGGCGGGTGCGGGGCCTGTTGCACCTGGTCAACCGGGGCCAGGCCTCGCGCTACGAGCTGGCCCGCCAGGCCCTGGCCCTGGCCGGATTGGACCCGGAGGCGGTGGAGCCCATCCTCACCGCCGACCTGGACCCGGCCGCTCCCCGGCCGGCGTGGTCGGTGCTGGATACGCACCGGTCCGCGCGGCTGATGGGCGGGCCGTTGCCGGACTGGCTGGGCGCCCTGGGGCGCTACATCAACGCAGAGGAGGTGGCGGCTTGAAACGCATCCTGGTCACCGGCGGCGGGGGGTTCATCGGCTCCCATCTGGTCGATAGGCTCCTGGCCCAGGGGCACGAGGTGCTCTGCCTGGACAACTTCTTCACCGGCAGCAAGGCCAACGTCTACCACCTGCTGTCCAACCCCCGCTTCGAGCTGATCCGCCACGACGTGGTGCAGCCGATCCTCTTGGAGGTGGACCAGGTCTACAACCTGGCCTGCCCGGCCAGCCCGGTGCACTACCAGTACAACCCGGTCAAGACCGTCAAGACCAACGTGCTGGGCACGCTCAACATGCTGGGCCTGGCCAAGCGGGTGAAGGCGCGCATCCTACAAGCCTCCACCAGCGAGGTCTACGGCGACCCCAAGGTGCACCCCCAGACCGAGGACTACTGGGGCAACGTCAACCCCATCGGCATCCGCTCCTGCTACGACGAGGGCAAGCGCCTGGCCGAGACGCTCATGTTCGACTACCACCGCAGCAACGGGGTGGACATCCGGGTGGCCCGCATCTTCAACACCTACGGCCCGCGCATGGCCATCAACGACGGCCGGGTGGTGAGCAACTTCGTGGTGCAGGCGCTTTTGGGCGAGCCCATCACCGTCTATGGCGACGGCGGCCAGACCCGCTCCTTCTGCTATATCAGCGACATGGTCGACGGCCTCATGGCCCTGATGGAGGCCGAGGACCTGACCGGCCCGGTCAACCTGGGCAACCCCGGCGAGTTCACCATCCTGGAGCTGGCCCAGAAGGTCATCGCCCAGACCGGCTCTAGAAGCGAGATCGTCTTCGCGCCCCTGCCGGCCGACGACCCCAGCCAACGCCGGCCAAATATCGACCTGGCGCGGACCCGCCTGGGTTGGGAGCCCAGGGTGGCCCTGGACCAGGGCCTGGTGGACACCATCGCCGATTTCCGCGCCCGCCTGGGCCAGGCCGGCTAGGACCTTGGGCCGGCGCTATCCCGACCGGCCGGTGGTGGGCGTCTCCGGCGTGGTGCTCTGCGATGGCCAGGTGCTCCTGGTGCGCCGGGGCCGGCCGCCCAGCCAGGGCCTGTGGTCGCTGCCCGGCGGGGCGGTGGAGTTGGGCGAGAGCCTGGCGGCGGCCTGCGCGCGGGAGATCGCCGAGGAAACCGGCGTGGCCGTCGAGGTCGGCCCCCTGGTCGAGGTCTTCGAGCGTCTCCTGCGCGACGGCCAGGACCGGGTGGAATACCATTACGTTCTGCTGGATTACCTTTGCCGGGCCGCGCCGGGGCAGACGCCAACCCCCGGCGACGACGCCGACCGGGCGGCCTGGGTGGCGCTCACTGACCTGGACGGGCGCGGCCTGACCCCGGACACGGCCAGGGTCATCCTGAAGGCGGCGGCCATGGCCGGGCAGCCGGTCTGAAGAGTTTTGCCCGCCTTGGCAATTCCCCTGCTGGCCCCATTGCTTTGCGCCCATGCAACCCCGCGTAGCCCAAAAGGATATTTGCCCGCGCTATTGGGTTGACACTGCCCGGCGAGATTGCTAGAGTGCGGCAGATTTCGACGGGCCGCCCTGGCTCCGTCGGGTCGGGGGTGAGGGAATCCACATCAATAACGTCCCCAGGCCGTGAAATGGTCGAGGCCCTTTCATGGCCGATGGCCCCGCTTGTGGGGCGATCACTTGCTTGAGCAGAGGCATGGCCATATGACAACGCATGAGCAAGGTCAGGCGAAACGGTCCCCCGCGGATTGGATCCTGTTCGTGGTGGGGTTTGTTCTCTTTTCCGCCTTGGGCTTCTGGGGCACGCCGGCCCTTCTGTACGCAGAGAAGCCCCAGCCCTTCCAGTTCAGCCACAAGGTCCACATGGAGCAGGTGAGCGACGGCTGCAAGAGCTGCCACTATTTCCGGGAGGACGGCTCCTTCAGCGGCATCCCGGCGCTGGAGAAATGCAAGGACTGCCACAGCGACTCCCCCAACGGCGACACGCCGCAGGAGAAGGTGTTCGTTGAGGAGTACCTCAACAAGGGCCGCGACGTGCCCTGGCAGGTCTACTCCCGCCAGCCCGACTGCGTGTTCTTCTCCCACGCGGCCCATGCCGAGAACGCCGGGTTGGAGTGCGCCCAGTGCCACGGCAATCACGGCGAGTCCGAATCCCTGCGCCGCTATGAATACAACCGACTCACCGGCTACAGCCGGGATATCTGGGGCTGGAGCATCCTCGGTCTCGGCGGCCCCCCCAAGCGCATGAAGATGGACGATTGCGCCAACTGCCACCGGGACAACGGCGTGCGCGACGCCTGCTTCGTGTGCCACAAGTAGGCCGCCACCACTTCTGGGGAGAACTGTGATGAACTGGGATAGACGAGCTTTCGTGAAGTTCGCCGTGGGAGCGGTGGTCGGCATCCACGCCAGCCCCTTGGTTCCCAAACTCATGGACGACTCGGCCATCTGGACCCAGAACTGGAACTGGGTGCCTAAGCCGGAAGCGGGCGCGTTGGCGTTTGCCAACTCGGTCAACCCCGAAACGGGCACCGGGGTGCGCGCCCGGCTGATCAACGGCCGGTTGCAGGGCGAGCGGATCATCCGGGTGGAGGGCAACCCCGCCCATCCCACCAGCCAGGGCGGCGTGGTCCCCCTGGACGCCGCGGCCCCGCAGAACCTCTACTATGGCGACTTCCGGGTGCAGACCCCCCTGATCTGGGACGCCAAGAGCGGCCGCCACCTGCCGGCCAGCTGGGACGAGGCCCTGGACCTGGTGGCCGGGAAGCTGGCCGAGCTCCACAAGGGCGGCAAGGCCGAGACCCTGGCCGCCCTGGGCGGTGCCCCGGACACGGTGGGCGGCGAGGTGCTGAGCCGCTTCATGGCCGCCTTCGGCTCGCCCAACCTGGCCTTCATGCCCTCGGCCAACCAGACCCTGGCCCTGGCCGGCTGGGCCATGTTCGGCCTGGGCGACATCGGCTTCGACCTGGACCACGCCGGCTTCGTGGTCAGCTTCGGCACCCCGCTTTTGGAAGGCTTCGGCGCCCCGGTGGCGGTGCGCAAGGCCTTCGCCAACTGGCGCAAGGACTATAAGCGCACGGGCACCCTGATCCAGGTGGAGCCCAGGGCCTCGGTCACCGCCAGCCAGGCCGACACCTGGCTGGCCTGCAAGCCCGGCACCGAGGCCGCCGTGGCCCTGGCCATGTGCCAGGTGCTGGTCAGCCAGGGCCTGTACGACAAGGGCCTGGTGGATGGCGCCCTGGGGTTCGGCAACACCGACAAGGGCCCCGGCTTCAAGGCCCTTTTGGACGCCAAGTACACCCCGGCCATGGTCGAGGCCATCAGCGGGGTGCCGGCCAAGAAGATCGCCGAGGCGGCGATGGCCTTCGCCAAGGCCCAGAAGGCCGTGGCGGTCTGCGGCCCCGGCCCGGCCGGCGAACCCGGCCGGTTGTTCGACTTCATGGCGGTGCTGGCCCTGAACTGCCTGAAGGGCAACCTGGGCAAGGAAGGCGGCCTGGTGGCTCGCAAGCCCCTGGGCCTCAAGCCCCTGGGCGAGGCCCTGGCCGCGCCCGCCAAACCCCGGCTCGACGCCCTGGCAAATAAGCGCCTGCTCAACACCTACGATCCCGTCTCCATGGCCAAGGCCGGCCTGGCCGGCGCGCCCTACAAACCGGCCGCGCTCTTGGTGGTGGGCTGCAACCCGGCCTACAACGGCCCCCAGGCCTCGCTCATGGCCCAGTTCATCCGGAGCGTGCCCTTCGTGGTGGCCGTCAGCGCCTATCTGGACGAGACGGCCGTCATGGCCAAGGTGATCCTGCCGGCCGGCACCTGGCTGGAGACCTGGGGCGACAGCGTCAGCCCCTACGGCAGCGCGGTGGCCACCTATGGAATCCACCGGCCCCTGGTCAAGGCCTATCCGGAGGTCAGGGCGGCCGGCGACGCCATCCTGGGCCTGGCGGCCAAGCTGGGCGGTCCGGTGGCCCAGGCCCTGCCCATGGCCAGCATCGAGGAGGCCCTCAAGGTCCGCGCGGCCGGATTGGGCGATTTCGACGCGCTGGCCCAGCAGAGCTGGTGGGCCCAGGACAAGCCGGCCTACGGCGGCCTGGGCTTCAAGACCCCCAGCGGCGGGCTTGAGTTCTTCAGCATGGGCCTGCACAACCTGCTCACCGCCAAGGCCGGCGACGGCGCGGCCATGCAGAAGCTGCTCAAGGGCGCGGGCGTCAGCGCCGAGGGCTCGGCCGCCCTGATGCCCCACTTCGAGCCGGTGGCCGGCGCGGGCGGTCACGGCAAGCTGGCGCTGATGGCCATCCCCACCCTGCGCGGCAGCGCCGCCAGCCAGACCACCGCCCCCTACGTGCTCAAGGTGATGGACGACACCACCCTGCGTCACGGCGTCGAGATGGCGGTGGAGATGAACCCGGCCACCGCCGCCGCTTTGCACCTGGCCGAGGACGACCGCGTGCGCATCTCCTCGGCCGCCGGCGGCGCCGAGGCCAGGGTCCACCTGTTCGCGGGGGCGGCTCCGGGCGTGATCTTCATGCCGGTGGGCCTGGGGCACACCGCCCAGGGCAACGCCTACACCTTCGAGCGGGGCGGCAACTACAACAGCGTGGCCGAGGCCACCGCCGATCCCCTGAGCGGGCTCATGGTATGGAGCCTGACCCAGGTGGCGGTCACCAAGCTGTGAGGGATTAGCCATGGCGTTCGCTGATAGATTCGAGGCCGGCAAGCACCGCTTCGGCATGGTCATCGACCTGGACAAATGCACCGGGTGCGGGGCCTGCACGGTGGCCTGCATGGCGGAAAACAACGTCGGCGTCAATTTCGACGAGACCGACAAGATCCGCTCCATCACCTGGATGCGGGTCTACCAGGTGGACAACGGCAAACCCTTCCCGGAGACCGAGGTGGCTTTCTTCCCGCGCCCCTGCCTCCATTGCGAGGGCAGCCACGGCCACCACACCCCCTGCGTCTCGGTCTGCCCGGCCACGGCCACCGACTACGACCCGGAGACCGGCATCGTCAGCCAGATTGCCACCCGCTGCATCGGCTGCCGGTACTGCGTCGCCGCGTGCCCTTATCACGCGCGTTACTTCAACTGGTTCGACGTGTCCTGGCCCGGCGGCCTGGAGCGGGGGCTCAGCCCCTTCGTCAGCCCCCGCATGCGCGGCGTGGTGGAAAAGTGCACCTTCTGCTTCCATCGCTACCAGCAGGCCAAGAACAAGGCCTTCCTGGAGGGCGGCGAGGTGAAGGAGGCCGACTACCAGACCTCGTGCACCCAGGCCTGCCCCTCCGGGGCCATCACCTTCGGCGACATGCGCAACCCCGAACACAAGGTCACCAAGATCCTGGAGTCCACCCCCAACGCCTTCAGGCTGTTGGAGCGGCTGGGCACCAACAACAAGGTCTTCTACGTGACCAAGCGCGACTGGGTGCGCAGGCTGGCGGACAACTACCTGCCCCACGAGCTGGCCGCGGTCAAGGCCGGCTAGGGCGGGCGGCGAGGCTGGGAGCTTATTAGCTTCGTTTTTCTAGAGATGACCCGATCTAAGAGTTAGAGAGGTCACCCATGCCAATGGACGATTCCAGATTCTGGCCCAAGGGGGTCACCCGTTGTAAGCCCGGCGCCTTCCTGGCCTGGATGGCCGCCTGCCTGGTCCTGGGCGGATGGGCGGTGCATTCCGCCACCCTGTGCCTGTGGAAGGGCCTCAACCAGACCGCCATGAACGACTACTTCGCCTTCGGCGTGTGGATCGTGGTGGACCTGGCCGTCATCGCCCTGGGCGCCGGCGCCTTCTTCACCGGCTTCATGACCTACGTGCTGCGGCGCGAGGAGCTGAAGAACATCATCAACGCGGCGGTGATCATCGGCTTCATCTGCTACTCCGGCGCGATCCTGATGCTGGGCATCGACATCGGCCAGCCGCTCAGGGGCTGGTTCGGGTTCTGGCACGCCAACGTGCACTCGATGCTCACCGAGGTCATGTTCTGCATCACGACCTATCTGATCGTGCTGATCATCGAGTTCGTGCCGCTGGTGCTGGAGAACCGCCAGTTCAACAAGGTGCCCGAACTGGGCCTTTTCGCCCACCACCTGCACCGGATCATGATCGTCTTCGCCTCCACCGGCACCTTCCTGAGCTTCTTCCACCAAGGCTCCCTGGGCGGCATGTTCGGCGTGCTCTACGCCCGCCCCTTCGCCTTCCGCGAGGGCATCGCCATCTGGCCCTGGACCTTCTTCCTCTTCATCCTCAGCGCCATCGCCAGCGGCCCCAGCTTCACCACCCTGATGGTGATGCTCACCGAGAAAATCAGCGGCCGCCAGCTCACCACCCACAAGGTGAAGATGATGATGGGCAAGGTCAGCGCCTACCTGCTCACCTTCTACTTCATCTTGAAGGGCGCCGACACCCTGTGGTGGGCCAACGTGACCCTGCCCCGGATGGGCGTGAACTTCTGGGATCTGTACAACGGCGTCTACGGCATGTACCTGGTCTGGCTGGAGCTCGGCCTGTTCTGCGCGGTGCCGGCCTTCCTGCTGCTGCACCGCCGGGTGCGCGAGAGCTACGGCCTGATGGCCCTGGCCATGATCCTCAACTGCCTGGGGGCCATCACCAACCGCTTCGTCTTCACCATCCAGCCCCTGGCCATCCCGGTGCTGCCCTTCGAGAAGTTCCAGTCCTACTGGCCGACCATCCCGGAATGGGGCATCAGCTTCGGCGTGATCGCCTATGGTCTCATCATCTTCTCCCTGGCCTACCGCTACCTGCCGGTCTTCCCGCAGGAAGTGGAGCTGAACAAGTAAGGAGGCGCCGCCATGCTGCCCATCGTTTTCGAGTGGCAATGGGACATCGGTCACTTCGTGTTCATGGGGCTCTTCTACACCGCGCTGGGCGTCATCAGCCTGGGCATCGCCTACGCCCTGTTCGCCACCTTCAAGGACCTGTGCGCGGGCAAGGACCCCCACGACCTGCACCACCACTAGACCCCAAGGTCGGGCCTGCGGCCCGCTCAAACTTGCACCACGCACGGGACCCCCTCCGGGGTCCCGTGTCGTTTTGGCGGCCCGGCTGTCCGGCGGGCGCGGGCATGGTACATTTTCGGGGCTTAGTATCGCCCCCTAATTACGGCCTGTTGCCATGACCACCGCGTCCGCTGCCAACTCCATCCGCGCCGTGCTTTTCGACCTGGACGGGGTCATCTTCGACTCCGCCGAGGCCAACGTGGCCTTCTACAACCACATCCTGGTGGCGTTGGGCCATCCGCCCCGCGCCCGCGAGGCGGCCGACATCCTCCACCGCGAGCCCATGGACCGCTCGTTGCAGGCGCTCTTGGGCCACGGCGAGGACTATCACCGGGCCATCGCCTTCTGGAAGTCCCTGGACCCCACGCCCTTCATCCGCGCGCTGACCCTGTTCCCCAACGTGGTGGAGACCCTGCGCGGGCTGCACGGCCGGCTGCCCCTGGCCGTGGCCACCAACCGCACCACCACCGCCCGGCCATCGCTCCTGCATTTCGGCCTGCTGGATTTGTTCGAGACGGTGCTCACGCCCATTGAGGCCGGCAAGCCCAAGCCTCACCCGCTCATGATGGAGATGGCCCTGGCCGAACTGGGCCTGGGCGCGGACGAGGTGGTCTACGTGGGGGATTCAGAGGTGGACGAGGGCCTGTGCCGCAACGCGGGCGTGCGGCTCATCGCCTTCCGCAACCCTGGTCTGGACGCCTGGGCCCATGTGGAGGACTTCGCCGCCATCCCCGGTCTGCTGGGGCTGGACTGATAGGGCATCCATCAATAGCTAACGACATTGCTATTTGATTGAGCTCACTATGCGGGCGGGGTTTATCCCCGCCCGTGTATTTATGCGCGAAAGTTGACCGGCGGGGGCGCCCTTCAGCTTTGCCAACAACAAAACCGCCGGGCTCAACCATCCGTTCGGTCGCGGCCTGCCCTTAGGCGCGGCCGCGGCTGCGGGCCGGGTCGGTGAAGCCGGGAAAAAGCGGCGGGTGGCGGAAGGCCTGCCAGGCCGGGCAGCGCCGGGCGCGGCGGCAGGAACGGCAGACCGCCTCGGCCACGCGGGGGCTGCCGGGGCGCTGTGGGCAGGTCAGATAGCTGCGGGCGTCGGCGGACATGGCCCACGCTAACACGGCGGCGCGCCGGGGGCAAGCCCGGCCCGCCGCCGCGCCGTACTATGCCCCGGCCACCAGCACCAGGCGCACGTCCATCACGTTGGTGCGGGTGGGTCCGGTGACGATCAGGTCGCCCAGCGCCTTGAAGTAGGGATAGGCGTCGTGGCGGTCCAGATGGTCCAGGGCCTTCAGACCCTGGGCCAGGCCGCGGGCGATGGTCTGGCCGTCGGCCAGGGCTCCGGCCGCGTCGGTGGGGCCGTCGGTGCCGTCGGTGCCGGCGCTCAAGACCAGCACGCCCGGCAGGTCCTTGATGTCAAGGGCGGCGGCCAGGGCGAATTCCTGGTTGCGGCCGCCCTGTCCGAAGTCCTGACCAAGGTTCACGGTGGTCTCGCCGCCGCTGATGAGGCAGCAGGGCGCGGGCAGGGGATGGCCGCTGCGGCGCACCTCCTGGGCCAGGGCGGCGTGCAACCGGGCCACGTCCTTGGTCTCGCCCTCGATGCTGCTGCTCAGGATCAAGGGCGCGTAGCCCAGGCGCCGGGCCTCGGCGGCGGCGGCCTCCAGGGCCTGGAAGTTGCTGGCCACCACCAGGTTGACCACCCCGGTCAGGTCGGCCTGACCCGGCTTGGGGGTGTCGGGAATTTTGCCGGCCAGGCCCGCCGCCAGGCGGCGGCGCACCGGTTCGGGCGCCTGATCCCGGATCTGGTAGCGGTCCAGAATGGCGGCCACATCGGCCCAGGTGGAGTTGTCGCCCACAGTGGGGCCGGAGGCGATGACGTCCAGGCGGTCGCCCACCACGTCGCTGACGATCAGACTCACCACCTGGGCGGGGTGGGCCAGACGGGCGAGGTTGCCGCCCTTGAGCTGGCTCAGGTGCTTGCGGATGGCGTTGATCTCGCCGATGTCGGCCCCGCAGGCCAGGAGCAGACGGGTGGTGGCCTGCTTGTCGGCCAGGCTCACGCCCTCGGCCGGGGCCACCATCAGGGCGCTGCCGCCGCCGGAGAGCAGGCAGAAGACCAGGGTGCGCGGATCGGCGTGGGCTTTCAAAAGCTCGGCCAGCTTGTGGCCGGCGGCCACGCCGCGCTCGTCGGGCACCGGGTGGCTCGCCTCGTAGAGCTCCACCACCCGGGTGGGGGCGGTGTGTTCGTCCTTGACCACCACCCGCCCGGCCTTGAGCCGCCCGCCCAGCACGTCCTCCAAGGCCTGGGCCATGGGCGCGCCGGCCTTGCCCGCGCCCACCGCGATGATGCGGTCATAGCGGGTCAGGTCCAGGCTGCGCCCGCCCACCCGGAGCCGGTCGCCGGTGAGGCTCAGGGCGGCCTTGACCGCGACATAGGGGTCCACGGCCTGCAGGCTGGACCGCAGGATGCTGTCGGCGTCTTGGCGTAGCTTGTCGCTGGTCATGGCGGGCCTCCTGGTTGGCTGGCGGCGGCAGGGCCGATCTCAAGAGCATGTAGCACGCCGGGCCGGGCAAACTCAAGCCCCGGCGCGGGCGCCGCCGCATTTGGCGTTGTTTTATGCGGGGCGCAGGCGGATGCCTGCCAGCATGTGGAAAAAACCAGGGAGGGGCCGGGTGGCCCCTCGCAGCAGATCAGCAAAGGGGAGGCCACGCTGTTGGCGGGCCTCCCCTACACTATTTATCCTGACTTAGTACTTGGCGCCGTCCTCGCCACGCTGGCCGCTGAACTCGCGCACGAAGCTCTTGCCCTTGCGCTCCTTGAGCGGAGGCTTGGAGTAGTGGATGCCGTTCTTGTCGGCGTAGCCGAAGAAGTAGTTCACGACCGGGTATCCCTTCTTCACCCAGCCCACGATGCCACCCTCAACGCCCTGGGCGTCCTTGACCACCAGGTAGACGTTCTTGTAGCCGTACTTCACCAGGAAGCCGGCGATGTACTTGGCGCGATGGTCGGTGCGGCAGAAGACCCAGATCTCGGCCTCGGCGTCCTTGATGATCTTGGGGATGGTGTACATGTGGCCGTCATGGATATGGCTGGAGCCCTCGATGTGGAAGGCGTCGAACTCCGGATGGCTGCGCACGTCCAGCAGGTAGGCGTCGGACTTGCCGGCGATGACTTCCTCCCATTTCTTGTAGAGGTCATCAACCGTCTTCAACCGATCCTTGGGGATCAAATTGGCAAATTCTTGATGAGCGGCCTTCTCCCCCGCCTCCAGAGCGGTGGGCTCGGCGGCCGCGGCGAAGGCCGCGAAGGTGAGCACGAAGGCCATGGCCATGAAAAGCGCGACAACCTTTTTCATCTTATTAATCCTCCGAGATGGGTGAGATGGACCCCGGCCCCAGGCCAGGATTTATACCCTTTGTCGATCTGGGGTGCCCGGCGGAAGGCGGCGCTCGCAAGCCGTCCACGCTCGCGCCGGGTTGGCCGCGCCTATTCTAGCAGCCTTCGTCGGGTTTGATGGTGGGAATTCCCGGCGGGGCAGCGGCGGGGGCGGGGGGCGCGGCCGGGGCGCTGGCCGCCGGGGCGGCGGGCGCGGAGGCCTTCAGGCTGTCGGGGGTGGGGGCGTCGGAAACCTTCACCGTGCCGGCGGTCTTGACCTGCTCGGCCACCGCGTACATCACCGACAAGTCGTAGAAGGCCCAGGCCGTGGCCGAGCTGGGATCGGCCTGCACCGCCTGGCGGAAGTACTGCTTGGCCTGGTTGAACTGGCCGCGGTCATAGGCCTCGCGGCCGAAACGGATCTTCTCGGCGCACAGGGCCTTGTCCTCGCACTGGGACGGCTTGTTGCTGTCGGCCGACACGGCCAGGGCCAGGCCCATTGCCATGGCCAGGGCCAGTCCCAGGGCCACCGCCATGCGACTGAGTTTCATAACGCGCTCACTCCAATACAGGGGTGTTTGATCAATCAGCGCCAACGCCCAGGGGTTGGCCGCGGGTCTTTTTGGCTGGATCGCTATGGCCAAAAAGTATAGCAGGCCGAGTAGGCAATCTCAACCTTGGCCCGGCAAGCCCGCGGGCGCTCTTGACAGCCGGCCCCGCATTGACCACTATAAGCCTACCTGCACACCAGCCGAGGAAAGACCATGAACTTTTTCGGGTACCTGATCAAATTCATCTACATGATCCTCAACATCTACATGTGGATCGTCATCGCCTCGGCCGTAATCACCTGGGTCAGCCCCGATCCCATGAATCCCATCGTGCGCGCCTTGCGGGGGCTCACCGAGCCGGTCTACGGCCGCATCCGCCGTTTTGTGCCCACCAGCTTCGGGGGCCTGGATCTGGCGCCGATGATCCTGATCCTGGTGATCCTGTTCATTCAGCAGGTGGTTTTCCCCACACTGCTCGGCTGGCTCAACAGCTAGGCGCCCCCAGCCGGCGGCATCCGGCCGCGCGCCGCCGGACGCGTCACCCGCCTTCCTCCTCTCCCGCCGGGTCGGTTCCGGCGGGGCTAGCGATTGAAGCAGACCTCCACCAGGAAGGAGCCGCCCGCGGTTTCAAAGGGGATGGCCACTGCCGGGCCCTTAGCCATGTGCTTGATGGTGTGGTTCTTGCCGCTGATGACGGTGGGGATGGCGGCCTTGAGCATGATGCCCCTTTCGGCCATGTCGCGCCGGGCGTCGCCGCTGATCATGTTGGTCAACTCGCCCACGGCGTCCTCGACCTCCTTGTTGAGGGAGGTCACCGGCTCGCCGAACATGTTGCTGACGATATGGCAGATGCAGGGTTCGCTGAAGGAGACCGAAAGGGAGCCTTCCGTCTCGCCGGTGATGCCGATGATGCCGGAGACGTCGCCCGCCGCCCCGGCTTCTTTCTTGATGTATGGTTTTCCGGCGGTGGCTTCGGTGAAAGCCATGGTTTTCAGGACGTTGACAGTGGACTTAAGAAATGGGTTGATGTATTCGACGTTCATGTAAGTCCCCGTGATTGCATGGTCACGCCGGCCGCCAAGCTGTTGAGCAGTACGGGGGCGGCCAGTTTGTCAGCGCCGCCGCCGGAAGCCACAGGCTGTGACGATTTTCGCGTTAGCCCCGGTCAAGCAATTACGTTAGCATCTTGGCGGCCGCAAGACAAGTCGGGCAGGCACAAATTGCGTGAAAACGGAGGGTGTTGTGAAGCAGTGGCGGACGCTGGATGCGCGCCTGGCCCTGGATCACCCCGTGCTGCGGGTGGAGCTGGCCCGGCGGCGGCGCGCCGACGGCCTGGAGCATGATTTCGTGCGCCTGCACTCGCCGGACTGGGTCAACGTGATACCGGTGACCCCGGAAGGGCGGGTGGTGCTAATCCGGCAATGGCGCCAGGGCGCCGATGAAGTGGCCCTGGAGATTCCCGGCGGCATCATCGATCCCGGCGAGACCCCGGCCCAGGCCGCCGCCCGCGAGCTTCTGGAGGAGACCGGCCATCGGGCCGCCAGCCTCGACCACCTGGGCTGGGTCCACCCCAACCCGGCCCTGTTCAGCAACCGCTGCCACACCTTCCTGGCCCGCGACGTGCACGACCACCAGCCTCAACGCCCGGAGGACGTGGAGGAGATCGAGGTCGTGACCGTGGCGGCGGCCGAATTGCCCGGCCTGGTGGCCGGCGGGGCCATCACCCACAGCCTGGTGGTGGCGGCCTTGGCCAGGTGGTGGCTCCTGGGCGGCTGGCCCGGCGGCGCGGATGGCTCGCGTCGGAGCGGCGATTCGTAGTATCCTGGCAGGCGGTGATGAGACTGGCGGCGGAGGCGGGCATGGACAAGCAAAAATTGTTGGCGCGGCTGCCCAAGGTTGACCAGGTGCTGGCCCGGCCGGATTGGGAGCGGGCCGGGTTCGATCTGCCCCGCAGCCTGCGGCTCAAGGCGGTGCGCCTGGTGCTGGATTCCTTGCGCGAGGCTCTCCTGGCGGGCGACGATAAAGCCTCGGTCGAGGCGAGCCTGGCCGGCGTGACCGCAAAGGCCCTGGACCTGGCCCAACGCTTGGCCCGGCCCAGCCTGCGCCGGGTGGTCAACGCCACCGGGGTGGTGGTGCACACCAACCTGGGCCGCTCCCTGCTGGCCCCACAGGCCATCGCGCGGCTGATGGAGCTCAACCGCGCCTACACCAACCTGGAATACAACCTGGCCGCCGGCGAGCGCGGCAGCCGCTACGCGCACGTGGCCGGCATCCTGCGCGAGATCACCGGGGCCGAGGCGGCCCTGGTGGTCAACAACAACGCCGCGGCGGTCTTCATCAGCCTCATGACCCTGGCCGCCGGCCGCGAGGTCATCGTCAGCCGGGGCCAATTGGTGGAGATCGGCGGCTCTTTCCGCATCCCCGACGTCATGGCCCGCTCCGGGGCCATCCTGCGCGAGGTGGGCGCCACCAACAAGACCCACCCGCGCGACTATGAGAACGCCATCACCTCCAACACCGGCCTGCTGCTCAAGGTTCACACCAGCAACTTCGCGGTGGTGGGCTTCCACCAGGAAGTCTCCCTGGCCGAGCTGCGCGCCCTGGCCGACCGCTACCACCTGCCGCTGATGGAGGACCTGGGCTCCGGGGTGCTCCTGGACCTGGCCCAGTTCGGCCTGCCCCACGAACCCACCGTGCAGCAGGCCCTGGCCGACGGCGCGGACCTGGTCACCTTCAGCGGCGACAAGCTCCTGGGCGGACCGCAGGCCGGCGTCATCCTGGGCCGGGCCGAGCACATCGAGAAGATCCGCGCCAATCCCTTGAACCGCGCCCTGCGCATCGACAAGCTCACCCTGGCCGCCTTGGAGGCCACCCTGGAGCTCTACCGCGATCCGGCCAGAGCCGTGGCCGAGATTCCCACTCTGCGCATGCTGGCCACGCCTCAGGCCGAGCTGACCCGCCAGGCCGCCAACCTGGCCCGCCGGCTTCGGGCGCTCAAGCTGCCGCGGTTGAGCGTGGAGACCCTGGACGGCGTGAGCCGGGTGGGCGGCGGCGCGCTGCCCCTGGCCGCTCCGCCCACCCGGCTGCTGCGCGTGAGCGTGGCCGGGCTGAGCCCCACCCGGCTGGAGGAGGGGCTGCGCGGCAATGATCCGCCCATCATCTGCCGGCTGGAGGACGGCCGCCTGCTCTTGGACGTGCGCACCCTGGTGGCGGGCGACGCCCAGGCGGTGGTCAACGCCCTGGCCCGCCTGGCGGCCTAGCCAGAATTTTCCGAGGAGGCTCCCGCGTGTCGTCCGAGCTGGTGCATCCCGACCTGGAGCTGGACTTCGCCCTGCTCAACCGTTGCGAGCAGACCCTCAAGGAGCCCCTGCGCCGGGCCTTCAACAGCGGCCGGGTGGACCTGGCGCTCCCGCCAGAGGGCGGCAGCGAATCCGAGCCCTTGGCGCGGGCGGCCGGCAAGGGCCGGGCGGTTTTCGACGAAAAGGGCGGCCGGTTGGTGGTGCCGCTCATGGAAAAGGGCCGCGCCCTGGCGCTGTTGGTCATCGGCGGGGTGACCGCCGAGCAGTTGACCCCGGCGGTGGGGCCTTATCTCTCCAGCCTGGTGGAAGCCTCGCTGGATTTGGTGCGCCTGCGCCTGGCCGCCGAGACCGACCCGGTGACCGGTCTGGCCAACGAGCACGCCTTTGACGAGGCCCTGACCCACGCCTTGAGCCGCCTGGAGCCGGTGACCGGCCTGGAGGGCCGGCCGGCCATGGAGCGGGCCGAGGATGAGCCCGGCCTGGCCCTGATGGCCCTGTCCATCCAGGGCTTCGCGGGCCTTTTGGACCGCTATGGCCGGCGGCTGACCGATCGCCTGCTTCTGGAGCTGGCCCGCAAGCTGCGCGGCCTGGGCCAGCGCAGCCTGCGCGCGGCCCGGATGGGCCAGGCCATGCTGGTCCTGCTGCGCGGCGGGGCCGGCGCGGTGCGTGAAACCTTCGCCCTGCTCAGGCGCCAGGCGCGCGGCCTGGACCTGGCCACGCCCCAGGGCGATCCACTGGGCCTTGGCCTGCTCTGCGGGGCGGTTGTCCTGGAACCACAGGTGCGCGAGGCCGGCGGACTGGCCAGCGAGGCGGCGGCGGTCTACAAGGCCCGCGCCCTGCGCGCGCTGGAATGCGCCGGCCGCCTGGAGCATGAGCAGCCGCTGTTTTTCGGCGAGATATTGGACCGGGCCGGGCGGGTGCTGGAGACCCTGCCCCTGGACCGGGTGCGCCTGGACCTGGGCCGGGTGCACGGCCTGGCCGAGGGCGAGCGCTTCGCGGTGCTGGGCGGGGCCGAGGCCGCAGGCCGGCCGCCGCTGGCCAAGGCCGAGGTGCGGGTCATCGCCGTGGGGGAGAACGACGCGGTGGCCGAGGTGCTGTCCCTGGGCGACCCCACCTGGGGCATCCGCCCCGGCGATCCCCTGCGCCGGCTGGGCCACGAGGCCGGCCAGCGCCTGGAGTCCGGCTTGGAGCGGGTGGCGGTGGTGGCCGGCCGCGAGCTGCGCCTGATCCTGGACGAGGTCAGCGGTCTGGCTGGCCACCGCAGCTTCATGGAGGTCTACGCCGCCCTGACCGCCCAGGAAGGCGAACTCTGCGCGGCCCTGATCCGGCTGGAAGGGCTGGAGGGCGTGCGCGAGGTGGCCGGACGGGTGGGGGCCGACGCGCTGATGGCGGCCCTGGCCAGGGCCGCGCGCCAGGCCTGGCCCAACCAGGATTGGCTGGGGCGCTACGCGCCGGACACCGTGGCCGGGCTCTTGCCGGGCGCCGGCGCCGCCCAGGCCGCCGAGCTGGCCGGGCAGGTGGTGGCGGCCGCCGCGGCCCAGACCGGCCGGCCGCTCCGGGCCGGGGTGGCCTATCATCCCTGCCCCGGCTTCCAGGCCGCCGACCTTTTGGACAACGCGGCCAAGGCCCTGGTCCACGCCGGCTACCTGGAGGCGGGCGCGGTGGTGGTCTGCGACGCGGTCAGCCTCAACGTCAGCGGCGACGCGCTTTTTGGCCAGGGCCGCCTGCACGAGGCCGTGGCCGAGTACGAAAAAGGCCTGCTGCTCTCGCCGGAGGAGCCCAACCTGCTCAACTCCCTGGGCGTCACCCACGGCCACCTGGGCCAGAGCGACAAGGCCCTGGACTGTTTCGAGCGCGCCCGCCGGGCGGCGCCCCAGGACTTCATGGCCCGCTTCAATCTGGGCTTCGCCCTGATGGGCCTGGGGCGGTTGGAGGAGGCGCGCGGACACCTGGAGGCCAGCCTGGCCCTGGAACCGGACAACCCCGACGCCCTGTTCCAGTTGGGCCGGCTGGTCCAGGGCCAGGGCCACCTGGCCCAGGCGGCCGAGCTTTTCGCCCGCGCCGCCGCCCGGCCCGGCCATCGCCGGGCGGTGCATCGCCACCTGGCCGAGGCCCTGGCCGCCAGCGGCCGTCCGGCCGAGGCCGAGGAGGCCTACAATCAGGCGCTCAAGGCCAATCCCCACGACGCCGCCGCCTTGGCCAGCCTGGCCGGGCTCTATCTGGACCGCGGCGCCAACCGCGAGATCGCCCTTTCCCTGGCCCGTCGCGCCCACGACCTGGAGCCGGCCGACTCCCGCCACCAGCGGGTGCTGGCCCGCGCCCTGATGGCCAACGGCCGCGCCGAGGAGGCGGCCCAGGTCATGTCCACCGGCCTGGAAGGCCAGGACCGCGACGCCTGGTGGCATTTGCAGATGGCCCAGGTGGACCTGGAGCGGGGGCGGCGGGAGGCGGCGGCGGGGCATTTCCGCCGCGCCCTGGAGCTGGAGCCCAACCTGGAGGCGGCCCGCCAGGGCCTGGCCCGGCTGGCGGAAGGACCGGATGAATAGGCCCCCGGCCGCGGCCCTGGTCTACGCCTGACTGACCAGCCGCTGCACCGAATGCACACCCTTGATCCGCTTGAGCTCGTCCAGCACGTCCTTGAGCTGGCCGGCGTCGCGCACCTGGATGGTGAAGGTGGCCACCCCGCGGCTGTCGTGGGTGTGCACCTCGGCCTCGGTGATGTTGATGTTGCGCTGCTTCAGGGCCTGGGCCAGGTCGGCCAGGATGCCGGCGCGGTCGTTGCTGTCCACCCGGATGCGCACCGGCCGAAGCTGCTCGCTGCTAATATCCCATTCCACCTCCACCCGGCGGCTGGGCTCAACCGAGGCCAGGGCCGGGCAGTCGGCCCGGTGCACGCTCACCCCCCGGCCGCGGGTGATGAAGCCCGATATGGCGTCGCCAGGCAGGGGGCTGCAACACTTGGCGAAGCGCACCAGCACGTCGCCCTCGCCGCGCACCTTGATGCCGTTCAGGGGCCGCTTGCGCAGCCGGGCCAGGGAGCGTTCCAAAAAGCCCGGCTTGCGTTCAGGCTCCACACGGGGCAAGGCGCGGTTGAGCACCAGGCGGGGGCTCAGCTTGCCATAGCTGATGGCCGCCAGCAGGTGGTCCAGGTCCTTGAACGAGAAGTCGCTGATGACCTGGTCCAGCTTGTTCTCGCGGATCATGGCGTTCAGGGTCAGGTTCTGCTTGCGCAGCTCGCGGTCCAGGAGCTCCTTGCCCAGGCTGACCGCCCGGTCGCGCTCCTGCTCGCGGATGAAGGCCCGTATCTTGGAGCGCGCGCGGTTGCTAACCGCCAGCTTGAGCCAGTCCTTGCTGGGCACGTGGTTGGCCTGGGTGGTGATCTCCACCTGGTCGCCGGTGACGAGCTCGTGGCGCAGGGGCACCATGCGGCCGTTGACCTTGGCCCCCACGCACTGGTGGCCCACCTCGGTGTGGATGGCGTAGGCGAAGTCGATGGGCGTGGCGCCCTTGGGCAGCTCCTTGACCTCGCCGGTGGGGGTGAAGACGAATATCTCCTCCGGATAGAGGTCCATGCGCAGCGATTGCATGAACTCCGAGGGGTCGTCCAGCTCGCGCTGCCACTCCATCAGCCGCCGCAGCCAGGCGAAGCGCTTCTCCTCGGCCTCGTCGCCGCCGCCCTGCTCCTTGTACTGCCAGTGGGCGGCGATGCCCTCCTCGGCCACCCGGTGCATCTCCTCGGTGCGGATCTGCACCTCCATGCGCTGACCCATGGGCCCCACCACGGCGGTGTGCAGCGACTGGTACATGTTCGGCTTGGGCATGCCGATGTAGTCGCGGAAGCGGCCGGGGATGGGCTTCCACAGGCTGTGGACCACCCCCAAGGCCTCGTAGCAGTCCTTGAGCTCCGGCACGATGACCCGGAAGGCGATGAGGTCGTAGAGCCCGTCGATGTCCACGTTGCGGCGCAGCATCTTTTGGTAGATGCTGTAAAAATGCTTGGGGCGGCCGTCCACGCGGCAATCGATGCCGTGCTCCTGCATGGATTGCTTCAGACTCTCCTTGACCGTGGCGATGAATTGCTCGCGCAGGCTCTGGCGGGTGGCCACCCCGTCCTTGATCTTCTGGTACAGCGGCGGGTCCAGGTAGTAGAGGGCCAGGTCCTCCAGCTCGGCCTGCCAGCGCCGGATGCCCAGGCGGTGGGCCATGGGGGCGTAGATGTCCAGGGTCTCCTGGGCCACCGCCTTCTGCTTTTCGGCCGGCATGAAGCCCAGGGTGCGCATGTTGTGCAGGCGGTCGGCCAGTTTGAGCAGCAGCACCCGGATGTCGCTGGCCATGGCCAGGATCATCTTGCGCAGGCTCTCGGCCTGGCGGGCCTGCTTGGCGGTGCCGGCCAGCAGGTTGATCTTGGTCACGCCGTCAACCAGGGCGGCCACTTCCGGACCCAGCAGGCTCCTGATCTGCTCCAGGGTGGCGGTGGTGTCCTCCACGGTGTCGTGCATCAGCGCGGCGCAGATGCTGGCCACGTCCAGGTGCATCTCGGTCATCAGGGAGGCCACGGCCAGGGGATGGCTCAGGTAGGGCTCGCCGGACTTGCGCAACTGGCCGGCGTGGACCTTGGCCGAGAACACGTAGGCCTTCATCACCGCGCCCACGTCGGCCTGGGGGTGGTATTCCTTCAGCGCGTCGATGATTTCGTTGATGCGCACCATGGGCGGCGCACGACCTTCGCGTCTAGGCCGGGAAGGGCTTGAGCCCCTCCAGCCATTGTTGAGTGGTCATCACCTGGGAAAACCGCATGGCCTGGCTGACCAGGATGGCCCGGTGCAGCTCCTCGGCGCTGGCCTTGCCGGCGGCGTTGGCCACGTCCAGGGCGCCGGTGGCGTCGCGCAAAAACTCCACCAAAAAGCCGCGGTGGAAGGCCTGGCGGGCGGTGGTGTCGCAGCACATCTGGGTCATGTAGCCGCAGATGGTGACCGTGTCCAGGCCCTTCTCGCGCAGCCAGTCCTCCAGGCCGGTGCCGGTGAAGCCGCCCGGCAGGCGCTTCACCACGAGAACGTCGCGGGGCCGGCCGGCCACCTCCGGGTGCAGCTCGTAGCCTGGCGTGCCGGGCCGGAAGACCGGCGAGTCGGCCGCGCCGGCGTGCTGCACCACCACCACCGGGATGCCCCGCGCCCTGGCCCCGTCCATGGCGGCCAGGATGTTGCCCAGGCTGCCGGGCGGGTGGGTCACCGGCATGAGGCCGGTGAAGTACTCCTGCTGCACGTCGATGACCAAAAGCGCCCGCGCCATGGTTTGGCTTTCTCCCTACAGCGCCCGGCCGCCGCCGGCGGCCACCAGCGCGCGCACGCGCTCGACCACCTCGGACAGGGCCGCCATCTCCACCTCGCCCGTGGCCCGGTGCTTGATCTCCACCTGGCCGTTCTTGAGGCCCTTCTCGCCCACCACCACCCTGAGCGGGATGCCGATCAGATCGCCGTCCTTGAACTTCACCCCCGGCCGCATATCGCGGTCGTCGATGATGGCGTCCACCCCGGCGGCGATCAGTTCGGCGTAGATGCGCTCGGCCTCCTCCGCCGCCGCGCCCGTGGCGCTCATGGGCAGCACCGCCACCGCGAAGGGCGCGATGGCCATGGGCAGGATCATGCCGTTGGCGTCGTGGCCCTGCTCGATGGCCGCGGCCACGATGCGGCTGACGCCGATGCCGTAGCAGCCCATGATGATGGTGCGGGTGGCGCCCTCGGCGTCCAGGTAGGTGGCGCCCATGGCCTGGCTGTACTTGGCGCCCAGGCGGAAGATGTGGCCCACCTCGATGCCGCGGGCGAAGGTCAGCTCGCCGCCGCAGCGCGGGCAGGGGTCGCCGGGGGCGGCCGAGCGCAGGTCGGCCCGGCGGCCGCCGGGCACGTCGCGCGTGATATTTAGCCCGGTCAGGTGGGCGTCGGCCGCATTGGCCCCCACCACCCAGGCCGCCTCGGCGTAAAGCTCCTGATCCACCAGGATGGGTATCTTGAGCCCCACCGGCCCGGAGAAACCCACCGGTCCGCCGGTGACCGCCAGGATCGTCGCCGGGTCGGCCAGGAACAGCTCGGTGGCCTTGAGCACGTTTTTGAGCTTGATCTCGTTCAGCTCGCGGTCGCCGCGCACCATGGCCGCCACCGGCTGGCCGTCGGCCAGGTAGATGAGCGTCTTGGCCACCTGCGCCGGGGCCACGCCCAGGAACTCGGCCACCTGGGCCACGGTGTGGGTGTTGGGGGTGTGCACCTGGGCCGCGGCCTGGGCCGGGGCGGGCGGCTCGCCGCCAGACGTGACCACCTCGGCCTTCTCCAGGTTGGCGGCGTAGTCGCAGGAATCGCAGCTCACGATGGCGTCCTCGCCGGTGGCGGCCAGGACCATGAACTCGTGGCTGAAGGAGCCGCCGATGGCCCCGGAGTCGGCCTCGACCATGGAGTAGCGGAGCCCCAGGCGGTCGAAGACGGCCCGGTAGGCGTCGCGCATGGCGCGGTAGCTGATCGCGCTGGCCTCCTCATCCACGTCGAAGGAGTAGGCGTCCTTCATCAGGAACTCGCGCGCGCGCATGACCCCGAAGCGGGGGCGGATTTCGTCGCGGAACTTGGTTTGTATTTGATAAAGATTGAGCGGCAGGTCGCGGTAGGAGCGCACCTCGCGCCGGATGAGGTCGGTGACCACCTCCTCGTGGGTGGGGGCCAGGCAGAAATGGTGGTCGTGGCGGTCCTTGAAGCGCAGCAGCTCCTTGCCGTAGTACTCCCAGCGCCCGGATTCCTGCCACAGCTCGGCCGGCTGCACGCCGGGCATCAGGATTTCCTGGGCCCCGGCCCGGTCCATCTCCTCGCGCACGATGCGCTCGACCTTGCGCAGCACCCTATAGCCCAGGGGCAGCCAGGTGTAGATGCCGGCGGCCAGCTTGCGGATGAAGCCCGCACGCAGCATGAGCTGGTGGCTGACGACCTCGGCCTCGGCGGGGGTTTCCTTCAGGGTGGGGATCAGGGTGCGGGAAAAGCGCATGGTCTGTCCTTCTCGTGCGGCGGTGCTCGCCGGAGGCGTTGACACTCAGAGATGGTGGTCGTTGTTGGCTGGCGGGGAGTTGATTTCCGCCTGCCGCTAATACATCCAGGAAAAAGCTGTCATTGCGAGGAGTGACCCGGCAGGGTTGCGACGCGGCAATCTTCATTTGTCATCTTGAGGAAAAAGAGACAAGGGAAGATTGCTTCGCTGCGCTCGCAATGACGGCTATTCCTGCTGGATCGCCTTTCTTCGTAGGGGCGGGGTTCATCCCCGCCCGTCTTCGTCTTTCCGTCCGCCGCGCGGGCGGGGATAAACCCCGCCCCTACATCAAGAAGGAAGGTCGCGTTGTCCAGGAGCCCGGCCGTCCTGCCTGCCCGTGTAGCCCGCCCCCCTCACCTAGCCTCTCCCCACGACGGGGGGAGAGGAGCCGGAGAAGACGGCGCCTGATTTTTTCATGTAGGGGCGGGGTTCATCCCCGCCCGTCTTCGTCTTTCCGTCCGCCGCGCGGGCGGGGTGAACCCCGCCCCTACATCAAGAACCTGATGCCGGCGGATTTTCCTTCCAGTACTCTTCCTCCGCCCGGCGCACCTCTTTCATGAAGGCCTCCAGCAATTCCGCCTCCGGCACTTTCTTGATGACCTCGCCATGGGCGAAGACCACGCCCTGACCGCGTCCGCCGGCCAGGCCCACGTGGGCGTGGGCGGCCTCGCCGGGACCGTTGACCACGCAGCCCATGATGGCCACGGTGAGCGGGGCCTTGATGGCCGCCAACTCAACCTCGGCCTTTTCGAGCAATTCCAGCAGCGCGATCTCGGTGCGGCCGCAGGTGGGGCAGGAGATGATCTCCACCCCCCGTTGGCGCAGGCCGCAGGCGCGCAGCAAATGCCAGGCCACCTCCACCTCGCGCACCGGGTCGGCGGTCAGGCTCACCCGCAGGGTGTCGCCGAGGCCATCCAGCAAGAGCGCGCCGATGCCCAGGCTGCTTTTCACCGTGCCGGCGATTAGCCCGCCGGCCTCGGTCACGCCCAGGTGCAGGGGATAATCGCTGACCGCGGCAAAGGCCCGGTAGGCGGCGATGGTGTCCAGCACGCTAGAGGACTTTAGGCTCACCTTGATCTCAGTGAAGCCCAGGTCCTCCAAGAGGCGCACCTGGCGCAACGCGGCCTCCACGATGGCCGCCGGCGTGGGGCCGCCGTGCTTCTCGCGCAGGTCCCTGGGCAGGCTGCCGGAGTTGGCCCCCACCCGGATGGGCGCGCCATGGGCGCGGGCCGCGTCCACCACCCGGCGCACGGCCGCCTCGCCCCCGATGTTGCCGGGGTTGATGCGCAGGCCCGCCGCGCCGTTCTCCACCGCCTTGACCGCCAGGGAGGCGTCGAAGTGGATGTCGGCCACCACCGGCAGGGGGCTCAAGTCGCTGATGGGTTTGAAGGCCTCGGCGGCGGCCTCGTCGGGCACCGCGCAGCGGACGATCTCGCAGCCGGCGGCGGCCAGGCGCTCGATCTGGGCGATGGTGGCGGGCGCGTCGCGGGTGTCGGTGCTGGTCATGGACTGCACCGCCACTGGCGCGCCGTGGCCGATGGCCACCCGGCCCAGGCGGATGCGGCGGGTGTCTTGGCGTGAAAAGGGCATAGTACTCCTTGGGCCGAATCTGGCCCAACTTTCTTCTACCCTTGGCGGGATTGGCTGTCAATCGCCGCGAAGGCTTTGACGCAACTCCTTGACCGTGATGCCGTTTTGGACCAGCAGCGCGGCCAGGACCCCCAGGCCGGGGCCGCCACGGGGGTTGGCCCCGGCGGGGTCGTAGGCGCAGGAGGGGGAGCGGTCCTTGAGCCAGGCCTCGCGCACCCCGGCGGCCAGGGCCTGGCGCAGGGCTTCCCTGGCTCCGGCGATGAAGGCGGCGGTGACGTCGCGGCCGTCGGCGGCCACCAGCCGGGCGCGGCCGGCCAGCACGTCCAGCCCCTCGCGCCCCGGCGATGCGCCCATCAGCCGGGCCGGCGGCCGGGGCGCGGCCAGGCCGCCCAGCACCTCCGGGCACAGGGCCAGGATTTGGGCCGGGTCCAGGCCGGCCAGGGCGGGGTGGGGCGGCAGCACCCGGCCGTCGTAGCGGGTGCGTTGGCCGCAAAGACAGGCCGAGACCAGGATCATGTCCCGGCCCCGGCCTGGAGGGAGCGGAAACCGCGGGCGCGGGTCACATCACCGCCTGCACGCTGGTCACCCCCGGCAGTTCGGCCTTGAGGGTGGCCTCGATGACGTTGTGCAGGGTGGCCCCGGCCGCCTTGCAGCCGGCGCAGGCCCCCACCAGGCGCACCAGCACCACCCCGGCGTCGTTGACCCCCAAAAGGGTCACGTTGCCGCCGTGCTTGATGAGCTCCGGCCGGGCCTTGTCCAGGGCGGCTTCCACCTCTTGGCGGGTCGGCGCGGCCATCAGGCCACCTCCAGCTCCGGCCGCACGGCCCTGATCCGCTCCAGCACCCGCGCGGCCAGGTCGCGGTAGGCCTGGGCCGCGACGGAGTCGGTCTGGATGATGGGCGCGCCGGCGTCCATGGCTGCGCGCACGCTCTGGTCCAGGGGAATCTCGCCCAAAAACCGCACGCCCAGCCGGGCCGAGAGCGGGGCCACCGAGCCGTGGCCGAAGATCTCGTGCCGGCCGCCGCAGTCCGGACAGACGAAGTAGCTCATGTTCTCCACGATGCCCAGCACCGGGGCGTTGGTGTGGGTGAACATGTCCACGGCCTTGATGGCGTCCACCAGGGCCACGTCCTGGGGAGTGGTCACCACCACCGCGCCGGCCACCGGCACCTCCTGGGCCATGGTGATCTGCACGTCGCCGGTGCCGGGGGGGAGATCCAGCACCAGGATGTCCAGGGGCTCCCAGGCCACCTCGTGCAGCAGTTGCTTGACCGCCTTCATCAGGATCGGCCCCCGCCAGATCAGGGCCTTTTCCGCCCCCACCATGAAGCCGATGGACATGACCTTCAACCCATGGGCCGTCACCGGGGCGATGCGGCCGTCGCCGTTGTCCTGGGGCTGGGCGTGGGTGAGCCCCAGCATCAGGGGGATGGATGGTCCGTAGAGGTCCAGGTCCAATAGCCCCACCTTCAACCCCAGGCCGGCCAGGCCCAGGGCCAGGTTCACCGCCACGGTGGACTTGCCCACTCCGCCCTTGCCGGAGGCCACCGGCACCACGGCCTTGACGCCGGGGATGGACTTGGGGCCGGCCGGGGCCTTGGGCTGGGGCGGTTCGGGCAGGTCCAGCTCCAGCTCCTTGATCCCGCCGATGCCGGCCACGGCCGCGGCGATGTCGTTTTCCAACTGCTCGCGCACGTCCGGCGGGGCGGCCAGGGGGCGCAGCTTTATCACGGCCCGGCTGTCGACGATGCGGGCCTCCAGGACCAGGTCCATGCTGAGGATGTCGGCGTCGAAGCCGGGGTATTTGATGCTGGCCAGGGCGGATTTGAACACATCCTGGATCACGGGCTCGTGGGTCTTGGCGCTCATCATTAGGCTCCTTGGGCGCGGGCGGATGGTCGGGTTGCGAATGAGACAATAATAAGCGGAAATCCCGGTCTCGCCACATCTTTTAGCTCAGGCCAGGCGCTCCAGGAAGGCCTCCAGGCGCAGGCGGGTGCGGCCGTCCACCGGGCCGGGCTGGTTGCCCTCGATGGTGAGCATCGGCAGGTCCACAAGCTGGCGCAGGGCGATGTCCTGCACCTGGCGGTAGCAGAAGGTCTGGGTGTAATGGATCAGGCCGTCCAGGCCGCGCCGGGCGGCCTCGCGGGCGATGGCCTCGGCGCGGTGAAACACGTCGTAGGGGTAGGTGTAGCGCAGGTATTGGGCCGTCAGGCCGTCGCCGGGGGGCTCCAGGGGGGGCAGCAGGGCGAACTGGTGGGGGACCTCGTTGTAGACCACGGCCGCGCCCAGGTCCTCCAGGGTCTGGTGCAGGCCGGCGATGATGGTGGGCACCCCCAGCACCCCCAGGCGGGGCCGGGCGTCGCGGTCCGGGCGGGCCTGGGTCATTTGTAGGAACTCCCGCAGGCGGGCCTGGAAGTCGGCCGGGTCGCCGTCCAGGTCGCTGGCGCTGACCAGCCAGAGGTGGTTCTCGGCCCCGCTCACCCGACCCTCCCGCCAGGTGAGCTGGTCCAGGCGCTCCAGGTCGTGGCGCAAGGGCAGCAATCCGCGGCGCAGCTCCTCGGCCCGCTCCCGGCTCGCGCCCAGATCGGCGGCCAGGCCGGCCAGGGCGCGCTCCAGCGCCTGGGGCTCGCGGCGGTGGGGATAGGCGAAGGGGATCACCCGGCGGCCGGCCAGGGTCAAGAGCTCCATGAGGGCGTGGGTGTTGGAGCAGTCGCCCTGGGTGACGCCGATGACCGTTTCCACTTCGGGATGATCCAGCAGCCAGGCGTAGATGCCCTTGATCCAGGCGCAGAGGGTGGCCGGCAGGCCCAGCTCCTCGGCCCGGCGCACCAAGGAGGCCGGGTCGGGGTGGGTGATGAAGCGGTTGTTGAGGTCCACCGGCACGGCCCCGGCGGCCAGGACCACCTCCAGCGGCACCGTGGTGGTGATGCCGACCAGATGGGGATTGTGCGCTGATGTCGCTTGCGTGATGGCCATGGCCCTATGATAATTGCTCCAAAAAGAATTCGCACCCGGAGGCGATGGGATGGGCAAACATCAACGGGCGCTGCTCTGCCTGGTTCTGCCGCTGCTGCTCCTGGCCGTGGCGGCGCCCGGCCTGGCCGACGCCCTTCAAGGTAAGTGGAAGCACAGCGACGGCAGCCTGATGGAGTTCATGGGCGATGGCATGGTCCACATCCGGGCCAAGCCGGAAGCCGAGCCGGCCCGCCTGCACTATATCATCGAGGGCAACAACATCCTGACCCTGGTGCGCGAGGACGACAGCACCATGTCCATGCGTTTCCGGCTGGCGGCCGATGGCAAGCGCCTGACCCTGACCAGCCTGGAGGAGGCGGCCGGGGGGCAGGTGAAGCCGGAGGTGTTGCAGCGCGTGGATTAGGCCGGCGGGGGGCCAAATTATTTTTTGGACGCCCGCTTAGCAAGGGTTGAGACCCGCCCGGATGCGAAACAATAGCCGTCATAGCGAGCGAAGCGAAGCAATCTTCCCTTGTCGATAACATTCAGGCAAAGGAAGACTGCCGCGTCGCTATCGCTCCTCGCAATGACGCCTTTTGCTCAGATTGCTGAACGCCGTTCCCCGCCTGCCGCGCCGCCCGCCAGCCCGCGCTTTTCCCCCTCGGACCAATCGGCCGCGACCCGGCATCAATGCCCCAAGGGCTTGGCCGGCTTGACCCGCGCGCGGGCGTCCACGGCCACCGCCCCGCCGGGGCCGACCAGGACCGGGTTGAGGTCCAGCTCCAGGATTTCCGGCACCGAGGCCATGAGGTTGGACACCTGCATGATGACCGAGAGGACCGCGGCGCGGTTGGCCTTGGGCCGGCCCCGGAAGCCCTTAAGGAGCGCCGCGCCCTTCAGTCCGTCCAGCATGGCTCCGGCCTCCGCGTCGTCCACCGGAGCCAGGCAGAGGCGCACGTCCCTGAGGGCCTCGGCGGTGACGCCGCCCAGGCCGAAAAGCACAACCGCGCCGAAGGCCGGATCCTGCTTGCCGCCCACGATGACCTCGCTGCCGCCGGTGATCATGCTCATGACCACCAGGCGGTCGACGCCCAGGCGCTTGGTCATGGCCTTGGCCTCGCGCTCCACCGCCTCCGGGCCGTCCAGGCCCAGGACCACGCCGCCCGCCTCGGTCTTGTGGCTCACCGCCCCGCCCACGGCCTTCAAGGCCACCGGGAAGCCCAACTGGGCGGCGGCCCGGGCGGCCTCGGCCGGGTCGGCCGCCACCAGGAAGGGGGCCACCGGCACCCCGGCCGCGGCGATGAGGTGCAGGGCTTCCGGCAGCTCCAGGGCTCCGTCGGGCGAGGCGGCGCGCAACACCTGGCGGGCGCGGGCAGTGTCGAACATGCCCGCGCAGCCCAGGCGCTCGGCCTGGCGGCGGCCGCCGGCCCGGCCGGCGGCCGCCAGGGCCATGATCGCCTCCTCCGGCGCGCTGAAGATGGGCAGGCCAGAGAGGGCCTTGGCCTGGTCCACCTCGGCCTGGGTGGCTAGGATGACCGGGGTCACCGGCTTGTCGTATTCGCGCACCAGCTCGCCCACGGTGCGCATCAGCTCCCGGCTGGGCTTGATCTCCGGGCCGCGGTAGCCGTGGACCAGCACCACGGCGTCCACGTTGTCCTGCGCCAAGGCCCCGCGCACGATCTCCTTGTACAGTTCGAAATGGAACAAATCGCCCAGGTCCAGGGGGTTCTGGAGCTTGATGACCGAGGCGCGCATGGCCTCCTGGATGGGCTCGAAATAGCTCCGGGGCAGCTCCGGCAGCTCCATGCCCTGGCGGAAGGCGGCGTCGGCGGCCACCACCGCGTGGCCGCCGGAGCGGCTGACGATGGCCAGACGCCTGCCCTTGGGCTTGGGCAGGCACAGGCCCTTGACGATGGCCAGGCAGTCGTTGACGGTGTGGGCGCGCACCGCCCCGGCCTGGGCCAGGGCCTCCTCGACCAGGAAATCGTCGTTGGCCAGGGCGGCGGTGTGGCTCTGGGCGATTTTGTTGCTGAGCGGCGCGATGTTGGATTTGTGCACCACCACCGGCTTGTCGCTCTTGCGGATCAGATCGCAGAGCCGGCGGCCGTCGACGATGGATTCCAGATAGAGCAGGACCACCTTGGTGTCCGGGTCTTCCAGGTAAAACTCCAGCAGGTCGCCCTCGTTGACGTTGAGCTTGTTGCCCACGCTGGCGAACTTGGCGATGCCGATGCCTTCGTAGGCGGCCCGGTGCAGGTAGGTCAGCCCGATGCCGCCCGACTGCATGATGAGCGAGAGCCCGCCCTTGGGCACCGCCTCCTCCAGAATGGGGAAGGGCACCGACAGGCCCTGGTGGGTGGAGATGACGCCGATGCAGTTGGGGCCGATGAAGCGCAGGCCGTATTGGGCGGCGGCGGCCTTCATGGCCGCTTCCAGCTCCCCGCGGCCGCTGTCCAGCTCGGAGAAGCCGCCGCTCTCCACCACCACCCGCTTGATGCCCTTCTCGCCGCAGGCCTGCATCCAGCCCGGCACGGTGGCGGCCGGGGTGAGGATCACCGCCAGGTCGGGCGTCTCCGGCAGATCGCGGGGGTCGGTGTAGATGGGCTGGCCCTTGTATTCGCCCCCGCGGGGAGAGACATAGTGCACCCGGCCGGGAAAACCGAAGATCTCCAGGTTGGCCACGATGTTGCGGCCCAGGTTGCCGGGGCGGGGGGAGACGCCGATCACGGCCACGGACTGGGGATGGAAAAAGCCTCGCATCGCATTCCTCGCTGGTCGCTAGCTAAGTGAGAAAAAACGTTTTTCGGGCAGCAGGAGACAGGTGAGGACGTTGCCGTAGACCGCGCCGGTGTCGATGCCGATCAGCCCCGGCCGCTCCAGCGGCTGGCCAAAGGGCGTGTGCCCGAAGACCACCGTCTTGGCGAAATCCGGGCCGGCGTCATAGAACTCGTCGCGGATCCAGAGCAGGTCGCGCTCCTCCTGGCGCTCCAGCGCCACGCCGGGGCGCAGTCCGGCATGGACGAAGATGTAGGCGTCGGTCTCATAGTACGGGCGCAGGCCGCGCAGGAAATCCAGGTGGGCCTCCGGCAGGCGGCCGATGTCGTCCGGTCCCAGGCCATAGCTGGCCAGGGTCTCCAGGCCGCCGTTGTACAGGAAGATCGGCGCCCGCACCCCCTCCAGGGCGTCCAGCAGCATGCGCTCGTGGTTGCCCATCAAAAACACCGTCTCCGGCCGCTGGCGGCCCAGGTCGATCAGCCGTTGCAACACCTTGGCCGCGTCGGGGCCACGGTCGATGTAGTCGCCCAAAAAGACCAGGCGGGTCCGGGGCGGCAAGGTGGGCAACAGTTCGTCCAAAAGGCGCTCTAAAAGGTCGTGGCGGGCGTGGAGGTCGCCCACGGCCAGGATGTGCTCGCGCGGGGTCATGGGCTCCTACTATTTCACCGGGCGGGGCGGGTGTCAAGCTGAACGATGATTCATAATTCACGGCCGCCGCCGGTCCGGCGCGCGGGCCGGGGCGGCGGCGGGTGCCTTATCGGAGCCCGCCCAGCAGCAGGTTGGGCAAAAACAGGCTGATCTGGGGCACGAAGGTGATGAGCAAGATGCAGGCGAAGAGCACCAGCAGGAATGGCACCACGGCCGCGCCGACCCTGGTCAGCGACTGGCCGGTCATGCCCATGGCCACGAAGAGGTTGAGGCCGAAGGGCGGGGTGAGGAAGCCGAACTCGATCATGAGCACCATGACGATGCCGTAGTGGATCAGGTCGATATTGAAGCGGGCCAGGGTCTCCATGAACAGCGGCGAGAGCACGATCATGGCCGAGACCGCGTCCATCACCGCGCCGGTGACCAGGAAGAAGGCCGCCACCAGGATGAGGAACATCCACCAGGAATCAACCACCGACATGATGTAGTCGGCCACCAGTCCGGGCAACTGCTCGGCGGTCAAGAGCCAGACGAAGGTCATGGCGCAGGCCAGGATGAACAGGAGGCAGGCGCTGAGCATGGCCGAGTCGCGGCAGACCTTGAACAGCTTGACGAAGGTGAGCTCCTTGTAGACCAGGAACTCCACCGCCAGGGCGTAGACCACGCTGACCGCGGCGGCCTCGGTGGGGGTGAAGGCGCCGCTGTAGATGCCGCCCAGCACGATCACCGGCAACAGCAGCGCCCAGATGCCATCCTTGATCACCTTCCAGGCCTCGGCGCGGCTGTAGCGGCGTTCGCTGCGCCAGCCGTAGCGGCGCGAGAGCACGGAGGTGTAGCCCATCAGGGCCAGGCCGATCATCAGCCCCGGCGCCACCCCGGCCATGAACAGCTTGGCCACCGAGACGTTCATGACCAGGCAGTAGAGGATCATGGGGATGGAGGGCGGGATGACGATGCCCAAGGACCCGGCCGTGGTGACCAGGCCGGTGGCGAACTTCTGGCTATAGCCCTGCTTCATCAGCGCCGGATACATGATGGACCCGATGGCCACCACCGTGGCCGGCGAGGAGCCACTGAGCGCGGCGAAGAAGACGCAGGCCACCACCGTGGCCATGGCCGCCCCGCCCCGGAAGCGCCCCACCAATAGGTTCATCACCGCGATAAGCCGCCGGGCGATGGCGCCTTCGGTCATCAGGCCGCCGGCCAGGATGAAGAAGGGGATGGCCAGCAGCACGAAGTTGTCCAGGGCGTTGAAAAGCTGCTGGGCCAGGATGGTCAGCGGGGTGTTGGTGAACAGCAACAGGGCCACGGCGGTGGTGAGCGCCAGCAGCACGCTGATGGGCATGCCCAGGAAAAGCAACCCCAGGAAACAGGCGGCCAGGGTCCACAGCATGGCTCAATCCTCCCGGCCGGGCTGGGGTGGGGCCTGGTTGGGCACCCGCTGGTTGCGGAGCATGCCCAGGCCGTGGCGCCAGGCCTGGTGGAGGAAGCGCAGGGACATGATCAGGCCGAAGACCGGGATGGGCAGGTAGGGCCAGAACATGGGCACCTGCATGGCCCCGCTGGTCACCTCGCGCATGAGCAGTTTGTTGGCGTGCTGCCAGGACAGCCAGGCGATGACGATGAACAGCGTGGCGCTCAGGAGGTTGGCCAGCACGCGCATCAGGTTGCCCAGGCGCGGCCCCGCCTTTTCCACGAAAAAGTCCATGGAGAAGTGGAGCCCGTACTTCACGCCCAGGCTGGCCCCCAGGAAGGTGAGGAAGACGCTGACGTAGCGGCTGAACTCCTCGAACCAGGTGAAGCTGTGGTTGAAGGCGTAGCGCAGCACCACCTCCACGAAGGACATCAGGGCCAGGCCCAGCAGAGTGAAGGCCAGGACGCCTTCCTCCAGGCGGTTGAGGAAAAATAGCAGGCGTTTCATGCGCGGATGATCCGGTCGGGGGCGGGTGGGGCGGGGCGGGGGCCGGCCCCCCGCCCCGGCGAATACCTACTTGCCGCTGTGCTTCTTGATGGTGGCCATGAAGAAGTCGTAGAGGTCGGCGCCCACCACGTCGCGGTACTTGGCCCACACCGGCTTGACGGCGTCGGCGAAGGCCTTGCGCTCGGCGGCGGTCAGTTCGATGACCTGCACGCCGTTCTGCTTGCAGTACTCGTCGATGGAGATGTTGAGCTTGGGCAGGTTGTTGAAGTCCTTGGCCGTCTCCTCGCGGTTGACCTTCAGCGCCAGGGCGGCGGCCTCGCGGAATATCTTCTGCTGCTCAGGCTTGAGCTTCTCCCAAAAATCGGCGCTGACGATCTGGACGCACTCGGTGACGATGTGCTGGGTCTTGGTGGCGAACTTGGTGATTTCGGTGGCCTTAATGAGGATGGAGGTGTAGAGCGGGTTCTCCTGGGCGTCGATCACGCCCTGCTGCAAGGCGCTGTAGAGCTCCGGGAAGGGGATGCCCACCGGCGAGGCGCCCAGTTGCTTGAAGGTGTCAAGATAGACCGGGCTTTCCATGACCCGGATCTTGAGCCCGGCCACGTCCTCCGGCTTCCTGATGGGCCGCTTGCTGTTGGTGATGTCGCGGATCTCGTTCTCGGTCCAGCCGATGCCGATGAAGCCCTTCTTGGGCAGGTAGCCGAAGATCTTCTTCTGCCATTCCGGGTCGTCGATCACGGCGTAGGCGGTCTTGCGGTCCGGGAAAACGAAGGGCAGGTCCATCACCGCCATCTGGGGCACGTAGTTTTGCAGCACGGCGGTGGTGATGGAGGCCATCTCCAGGGTGCCGGCCTGCACCTGCTCGGCCATGGAGCGCTCCGCGCCCAGTTGGCCGAAGGGGAAGGTCTTCACCTCGATCTCGCCGTTGGTCTTCTCGCTCACGTACTTGGCGAAGGCGTCCACGCCTTTGCTCTGGCCGTGGAAGGGCGGGGCCACGTGGCCGTACTTGATGGTCATCTTGGCCAGGGCCGGCGTGGCCAGACCCGCCATCGCCACGGCCAGGGCCGCCGCCAGCACCATGAATTTGCGCATGATTATTACTCCTCACCGATATGCGTTGACGGTCGCCCAAAGCGGGCGCAGCCCCGCGGGGCAGCTTAAGCGCCGCCTAGTATAGCCAAAAAAGGCTGGGACGGTCAATGATTGTATACAAAAAATCGGTCAGGCGGCCGCCCCCAGGCCGGCCCGCCACAGCTCCAGGTTGGCCGCGCGGCGCTGGGGCGGGCTGGACGCCTCCACCACCGCGGCCATGCGCGCGGGCGCGAAGGGCAGCAGCCCGGACCCGGCCGCGGCGGCCAGGAGCACCAGGTTGGCCCCCTTGGGCCAGCCGGCGGCGCGGGCCAGGCCGGCGGCGTCGGCCGCCAGCAGCCGCGCGCCATGGCCGGCCAGGGCCTGGCGGGCCTTTTGGGAAAGAAAGTCCGGGCCGGTGGCGTTGACCGCCAAGGCCCCGCCTGGGGCCAGGTAGGCCAGGTTGCGCACCGCCTCGCCTGGGTCCAGCGCGAGCACCAGGTCGGCCCGGCCCAGGGCCACCAGCGGGCCGGCGAAATCACCCAGCTTCAGGTGGCTCAGCACCGAGCCGCCGCGCTGGGCCATGCCGTGCACCTCGCTGATGAGCACCTGCCGGCCGGCGTCCTGGGCCATCATGGCCATGAGGCGGGTGACGAAGAGCACGCCCTGGCCGCCCACGCCGGCCACCACCGCCTGCCAGTTGTCGGGTCGGCCGGTTTTCATGACAGCACCTCCGCCACGATGGCCTCCTGGGCGCAGACGTTCAGGCACTGGCCGCAATCCACGCACCAGGCGCGGTCGATGGAGACCCGGCCGTCGGACGCCCGCGTCAGGGCCGGGCAGGCGAACCACCCCAGGCAGACCCCGCAGCCGGTGCAGGCCCCGGCCGGCTCCAGGACCATGGCGCCGGTGGGGCAGACCGCCGCGCAGAGGCGGCAGGAGACGCATTTCGTCTTGTCCACCTTGATGCGGGCCTTGCCGGTGCGTTTGAGCGCGCTGGCCGGGCAGATGGCCACGCAGCGGCCGCAGTCGGCGCAGGCCTTCGCCTTCGGCGAGAAGACCGGCGGCCGGGGCTGGGCCGCGCCGCGCACGGCCACCCGCACGGGCTGGGCGATGGCCGCCGGCTTGTTGTGGGCCACGCAGGCGTGGCGGGCCACCACCACCGCCACCCCGCCGTCGGCCTTGGCGGCGTGGCGCGCGGCCCGGCGCAGGGCCTTGGCCAGGGCGGCCGGATCGTAGGGATCCACCTCCTCCAGTTGCTCCACCCCGCAGCCCCGGATCAGGCCCAGCAGATCCACCGGCCGGCCGGGATGGCCGTCGGCGGTCCGGCCGTTCTCCGGGGTGGGCTGCATGCCGGTCATGCTGGTGGTCTCGTTGTCCAGGACCACCAGCACGAAGCGGTGGCCGTTGTAGACCGCGTTGGTCAGGCCGGGGGCGCCGGAGTGATAGAAGGTGCTGTCGCCGATGGTGGCGATCACCGGCCGCGCCGACCCGGCGCGCTGGTGCACGCGCGCCAGCGCGGCGGCGAAGGTCACGCTGGCACCCATGTCGTGGCAGGTGTCCACCGCGCCCTGGTTCATGCCCAGGGTGTAGCAGCCGATGTCGCCGGGATACAGGCCTTCCGGGAAATGCCGGCGCAGGGCGAAGAACACGCTGCGGTGGGCGCAGCCGGGGCAGAGGTTGGGCCGGCGCGGCGGGGCCTGGTCCGGCGCGTCGATAAGCTGGCCGCGCGGCCTGGGAACCTTCACCCGGCTTTCCTTCAGCGCCCGCGCCAGCACCTCGTAGAGCGCGTCCGGGGTCAGTTCGCCGGCCGCTGGCACGTGGCCGGAGTAGCGGCCCAGGAGGCGCTCGCGTTCCGGGGCCAGCATCTCCAAGACCGGCTCGGTCTCCTCGATGACCAGCACCCGGCGGCAGGCGGCCATGAGCTCGCGCACCGGCTCCATCGGCAGGGGAAATGGCGCGGCGAGCTGCAAAAAAGGCAGGGGGCCGTCCGCCACGGGCAGGCCCAGTTCGCTCAAAACGTCGCGGGCGATGGCCGCCGCCGCGCCGGAGGCCAGGATGCCCAGGCGGGCCTTTTTCGCAAAAGGACGCTGCCGCCAGAGCACCAAACGGGGGTCGCCCGCGATCTGGGCCGCGATGGCCGCGAGCTTGGCGTTGAGCTTGTGGTGCAGGGCCAGGCGCATCTTGGGGATGGCGGCCCAGCGGAAGGGGTCGCGGGGGAAGGCCACCGGCCGCCTGAGCGGCTGGGGCCGGCCGAGTTCGACCGCCTGCCGGGCGTGGCAGACCCGGAGCACCGGGCGCAGCATGACCGGTATCTCGTACTGCTCGCTCAGCTCGAAGGCCAGCGGCACCAGGGCCTTGGCCTGGGCCGGGCTTTCGGGGTCAAGGACCGGCAGCTTGGCGAAATGGGCCAACAGGCGGCTGTCCTGCTCGGTCTGGCTGGAGTGGGGGCCGGGGTCGTCGGCGCTGATGATGACCATGCCGCCGATGACGCCGATGTAGGCCGCGCTCATCACCGGGTCCAGCGCCACGTTGAGCCCCACCTGCTTCATGGCGCAGGCGCTGCGCACGCCGGTGTAGGCCGCGGCCAGGGCGGTTTCCAGGGCGACCTTCTCGTTGACCGACCATTCGCAGTAAGGTGGCGGGTCAAGCTCTGGGGCAAAGCGCACCACCGCCGGCAGGATCTCGCTGCTGGGGGTGCCGGGATAGGCGGTCATGAAGCCGATGCCGGCCTCCACCAGGCCCCGGCCGATGGCCTCGTTGCCCATGAGTATCTGTTTCTTGGCGCCGGTTGGCTGGCGTGGGCTCACAGCGTTGTCCTCATGTGGGGAAGGTGAAAAATAGGCAAAGAAAATACAATGACTTGAAGGAAAAGGCAAGGGTTGCACCCCGGCGGTGGCCAGGGGGCGGGGTGGGTTCATTTGTCTTTACCGCCCCTGGCAGGGCAGCCGGCTAGGCTGGTTGGGTTGCATCCGGCCAGGGCTGACAGGCCAAAGGGCAGCCACAGCAAATGCCAGGGCGCAAGGAACGGTCTGAAGCGTCCCGGCATGTTAAGCCCGGATGGATAAAAGCCCTTTCTTTCTCACCCTCTCCCCCGCATGCGGGGGAGAGGGGAGGGTGAGGGGGGCTTGCTAAATTCTTCGCTTTCCTGGCCCGGCCCCGGCGCATCCAGGGCCAATCCCAGGCTGGGCAGGTCGTGGGCGCAGACGTGTCGCCAGAAATCGGCTAGATAAGCCAGGCCTGGCCGGGCCAGGGCCGGCGAGAGGCGCAGCCGGCCCAGCGCGGCCGGCTCCAGGTTCTGGGCCGCGCGCATGAACCCCAAAAGCCCCGCCGGGGCCGGGCGGCCGCCGCGTCCCGACCCGCCGGCCGGGCCGGCGAGGCGGCCCTCCGGCCCCGGCGGGCAGACCGCGCAGACCAGGCCGCCTTCCAGGCTCAGGCAGGGCTCGGCCATGGCCGCGTGGGGCCGGCCGCAGCGCACACAGGCCCCCAGGCTGAGGCCGAAGCCCAGTTCCGTTAGCAGGCGGGTGAGGAACACCAGCAAGGCCGCGGCCAGCTCGGCCGGCGCGGTGGCCAGCTCCAGCCGGGACAGGCTGAAGAGGGCCAGGGCCAGCGCGGCGGGCTGGGGGTCGTGGGTGGCGGTGGCGCGCAAGAGCAGCTCCAGCACCGGGCCGGCCATGATGAGCCGCCGCCAATCTTGGCGCAGGCCTAGGTGGGGATTGATGAGCCGGGCTCCGGTCAAGAGCCAGAGATCGCCCTTGCGCCCCGGTTCGGCGGCGATGGCAAGCCAGTGGCCGGACTCCAGCAGCCCGGAGAAGCGTTTTTTCGAGCGCTTGGCCCCCTTGGCGATGGCGGTCAGCCGGCCCAGCTCATGGCTGTAGAAATCCAGCATCAGGTCGCTTTCGGCCAGGGGCCGCGCGCGCAAGAGCAGGGCGGTCAGGCGGCGGGGCTCCACTCAGGCCCCCGGAGATGGCGAGGCGGCCGGAGCGAAGCGGGAGCGCATCAGGTCACCAGGAAGCGGTAGAAGATGGTGGCGAAGGTGAAGTAGATCAGGATGCCCACGATGTCGTTGGCCGTGGTGACGAAGGGTCCGGCGCTGATGGCCGGGTCGATGTTCAGGCGCTTGAACAGGGCCGGGGCCAGGGTGCCCATCAGGGCGGCCACGCTGAAGCCGCAGAGCATGGCCAGGCCCACCACCAGGCCTAATACGGCCTTGCCGTGCCAGAGGTCGGCCACCAGGCCCACCACCAGGCCGCAGACCAGGCCCATGACCAGGGCCACCCGGAGCTCCTTCCACAGCACCGGCCAGATTCCACCGACCGTGATGCGCCCCAGGGCGAAGCCGCGCACCATGATGGTGGAGGACTGGATGCCCACGTTGCCGCCCATGCCGGTGATGACCGGGACGAACGACACCAGGTAGATGGCGTCGGCCAGGGTGCCCTTGAACAGCCAGAGCAGCGCCCCGGTGATGAGTCCGCCGATGAGGTTGGTCAACAGCCAGGGCAGGCGCAGGCCGCTGATCTTGAATACCTGGTTGCTGTAGAACATGTCTTCTTCGGAGGAGCCGGCCATGCGCATGAAGTCCTCGCTGGCCTCCTCCTCCAAGACGTCCACCACGTCGTCGATGGTGATGCGCCCCAGGAGCCGCTTATGCTCGTCCACCACCGGCGCGCTGACCACGTCGTAGCGGCGGAACTTCTGGGCCACCGTCTCCTGGTCCTCCTCGGCCTTGACCACGAGCTTGCAGGGCTCCATCACCCGGCGCATCACCGTGCCGGGGTCGGCCAGGATGAGATTGGACAGCGGCACGATGCCCAGCAGGTGGCGCTCCCGGTCCACCACGTAGACGTTGTGCAGCTCGCCCACCTCGTCGCGCTTCTGGCGGATGCTCTCGATGGTCTCGGAGACGGTCTGATTGGCGTAGGCCGAGACCATCTCCAGCTGCATGATGCCGCCGGCGCTGTCTTCGGGGTATTGCAGGAGCTGGCGGACCTCGGCCGAGTCCTCCAGGTCGATGTGGGCCAAGACCTCCTGGGCCTGCTTGCGGGGCAGGTCGGCGATGATGTCGGTGGCCTCGTCGCTGGGCAGGTCGTCGACGATCTCGGCCAGGCGGCGGGTCTGGATGCCCTCCAGCACCTGGTCGCGGGAGAATTCGGAAAGCTCGGTGAGCACCTCGGCCGCGAAGCCTGGATCCAGCAAGGCGAAAAGCTTGCGCTTCTCATCCTCGGCCAGGCCCTCCATGAGGTGGGCCAAGTCGGCCGGATGCAGCCCGTCCACCGCCGCCAGGATGGCGTCCGGTTCGCCCTGGTCAAGGAGCGGCTCGATCTCGGCCACTTTTCGTTCCAGCCAGGGCTCCACGGGTTTGCTCCAGGCGTGGCGGGGCCGGCGGAGGCCTGGCCACGGGCGAAAGGTGGGACGCGGGAATGGACCGGCCCGGTCAATTCCCTGGTTTGCCACGGAATTGTCAAACAGTTATTGGCCATTGCGGGCTAGGACCGGGCTGTTAGTGGTATAGCCTCCGGGTGCGGGCGTGTCAACTTCATCAGGCCAGGAAGGCCAATAAAACTTCGGCCAGGGGGCCGGGGGTGCGATAAGGCAGCATGTGCCCGCCGGGCAACTCCACCCGTTGGCTGCCCGGCGGCAGTTCCGGCCAAAGGGCCTGAGTCTGGGCCGGCGGTATCACCCGGTCGCCCTGGCCCTCGATCAGCAGCACCGGCGCGCGCAGGCCGCCCAGGCGGCCCAGCAGGGGGTGGGCCAGCACGCCTCCGCTCGCCCGCGTCAGGGAGCGTTCCAATAGCGGCCGCTCTGGGCCATCCCACTGGGCGTGGAAGCGCGCCCGCACCGGCGGCATGCCCTCCCAGGCCGATCCCCAGGGCGGCTGGGCGAAGACGAAGTCCAGGGCCAGGTCCATGAGCCGGGGGTGATAGAAGCGCAGGCGGCCGTCACGGTTGGCCATGGCGGCCCGCAGGGCCTTGCGGCCCAGGCTGCCGCCGTGGTGGCCGCCGGCCGGGCAGACCGCGGCCAGGCGCGCCACCAGTTCGGGCCGGGTGGCCGCCAGCCATAGCGTGACATGGCCGCCCAGGGAATGGCCCAGCCAGCGGGCGCGCTCCAGACCCAGCTCCGCGGCCAGGCCGGCCATGGATTCGGTCATAAATTCGATGGAATAATCAACATCTGGCTTGGACGAGAGTCCGAAGCCTGGCTGGTCGGGGACCAGGCAGGTGTAGCCGCCGGCCAGGGCGGGCAGCAGGGCGGTGAAGTCCAGGTGGCTGCCGCCCAGGCCGTGGACCAGCACCAGGGGAGGACCGTCGCCGCCGGCCAGCAGGTGCTGCCAGCCCCAGTCGCGGCGCAGCCACAGGCGCTGGAAGCCGGCGGGGGTCGGGCCGGGGAAAAACTCGCTCATGGTTTATCCCTTGCCGGCCGATGATGGGCCTAGTATGCTCGTAAGTCAGGAGTTTACCTGCCTGGTTGGCCGCCGGACGCCGGGCGGGGCGGCCGTGGCCGCAACTATTCCGCGCCGCCGGCGCGATTGACATTGTAGCACCCTGAGACCGGCCGGGTCACGGCCGCTTCTTGGGTGCGGATCGGCTCACCTCCGGCCTTACGGTCGTTGGAACTCATGGCCAAACGCAAGAACCAACAGCGCGGCGAGACCTACCCAAGGGATGCCCAGCTCCAGCGGCCCCTGGCGCCCCCGCCCGCCGAAGGGCCGGAGCCGGAGTTGCCGGAGCCGGAGTTGCCGGAGCCGGAGTTGCTGGACCCGGAGGTGCTGGACCCGGAAGCCGGATCCGACCTGGAGGCCGGGACCGAGGCCGACCTGGATTTCGACCGCCTCGGCGATGGCGGCGATGCCAGCCTGGGGGAAGAGGAAGAGGCCGGTGAGGAAGGTCCGGCCTGGGACGAATCCAGGGAAACCCCGCCGCCCGCCACCCTGGACACCCTGCAACGCTACCTGTGGGAGGTGCGCCAATACCCCTTGCTCAGCCGCGAGGAGGAGGAGGCGCTCTCCCGGCGCTACGCCGAGAGCGCCGATCCAGAGGCCGCGGCCCGGCTGGTGACCAGCAACCTGCGCCTGGTGGTCAAGATCGCCATGGAGCACCAGCGCTACTGGATGCGCAACCTGCTGGACTTGATCCAGGAGGGCAACATGGGCCTGGTGCAGGCGGTCAAGAAATTCGACCCCTTCCGGGGCATCAAGTTCTCCTACTACGCCTCTTTCTGGATCCGGGCCTACATCCTGAAATTCATCATGGACAACTGGCGGCTGGTGCGCCTGGGCACCACCCAGGCCCAGCGCAAGCTGTTCTACAACCTGCGCCGGGAAAAGGAAAAGCTCAAGGCTCAGGGCATCGACCCCGGCGCCAAGCTCCTGAGCGACCGCCTGGGGGTGAGCGAGCAGGAGGTCATGGACATGGAGCAGCGCCTGGACTCCTGGGAGCTCTCCCTGGACGCCCCGGTGCGCGAGCAATCCGACGAGGCCCACCAGAACTTCATGCCCGACGAGCGCCCCGGGGCCGACGAGGTGCTGGCCGAGGACGAGCTGCGCGGCATCTTCCACCAGGAGCTGCTGGCCTTCCGCGGCCAGTTGGACGACAAGGAGCGCGACATCCTGGACCGCCGCCTGCTGGCCGACAACCCCATGACCTTGAACGAGCTGGGCGAGGCCCACGGCATCAGCCGCGAGCGCATCCGACAGATACAGGAGCGGCTCTTGGCCAAGCTTCACGACTACATGCGCGACAAAATTCCCGACTTCGACGAGCAGTTCGCCGGCCTGGCCGGGCTGGAATAGGGCGGACGGGGCCGGCAGGCGGTACACTAGCCGAAAAGCGGCGCTGGGCCGCGACGGCGGACACCTTGGGCATGCTGATGCATCAGACCGATAAACCTGGCTGGACGGTTCTTCGGGACGCGCGCGGGGCCGGCGCGGGGTGGGAGCGGGCATGAGTCCGGCTCCCCGGCGCGCATTGACATCCGTCCTGCCGGCCCTGGTCCTGCTGGTCCTCCTGGCCGGTTGCACGGTTCAAAAGCCCTCGGCCCCGCCGCCCCCGCCGCCCCCCCCTCCGGTGGCCAGCGGCGACGACGCCATGGCCGATTTCGCGGCCGGCGAGCGCCGCCTGCGCGCTGGCGATCCCCAGGGGGCCGAGGCGCATTTTCTGCGCGCGGTCAAGATCGACCCCAAGAGCGGCTTCCTGCGCCTGGAGCTGGCCCGGCTTTATCTGGGCCAGGGCAATCTGGACCAGGCCCTGAAGGAGGCCGAGGAGGCCGCCAGGCTGAGCCCCGCCCTGGTGAACGCCTGGATATTAGTCGGCGGCATCAACGCCAACCGCAAGGACCTGGGCAAGGCCATCGCCGCCTATGAGAAGGTGTTGAAGCTGGAGCCGGAGCATGAGGAAGCCTCGCTGTTCCTGGGCTCGCTCTACCTGGAGGACGGCCGTCTGCGCGAAGCCGCCCAGGTGCTGGAGGGCCTGGCGCTCCGGCGGCCGGACCTGGCCTTGGCCCGCTATTATTATGGCCAGGTGCTGGTCCAGCAGAAGCGCTTCAAGGCGGCCGAGCAGCAGTTCCAGGCCGCGGTGGAGAACTCGCCCCAGTTCGTGGCCGCCTTGTTCGAACTGGCCAAGCTGTATGAGTTGCAGCGCCAGCACGACAAGGCCGAGGCCGCCTACCAGGAGATCCTGCGCCGCAATCCCGAATCCAGCGCCGCCCACGACCTGCTGGGCCGGCTCTATCTGCGCACCGGGCGTTACCAGGAGGCGTTGAACGAGTTCGCCATCGTCAAGGGGCTTTCCAAGGACGACAGCGAGGTGCGCACCAAGATCGGCCTGGTCTACTTCGAGCTGGGCCGCTACGGCCAGGCGGCCGAGGAGTTCCGGGCCATCCTGGGCGAGGAGCCGGACAACCAGCGCGCCCGGTATTACCTGGGCGTCTCCCTGCAGGAGGACGGCAAGGAGGGTGAGGCCCTGGCGGTGTTGGCGGCCATTCCGGTCGAGGCCGAGCTTTTCGTGGATTCGCGCCTGCACCAGGCCGAGATATTGGAAAAGCAGGGCCGGCGCAAGGAGGCCCTGGCTCTGCTCAAGGAAACCGGCAAGGTCAAGCCGCGGGAGGTGGACCTCTTGGTGGCCCAAGCGACCTTGCACGAGGCCAACCAGCAGTTCAAGGAGGCCGAGGCCCTGTTGCGCCAGGCCGTCAAGCTGGAGCCCAACAACGCCGAGACCCATTTCCGCCTGGGCGTGGTGTTGGACCGGGCCGGGGAGCGCAAGGCGGGCATGAACCAGATGCGCAAGGCCATCGAACTCAATGACCGCCACGCCCGCGCCCTGAACTACATCGGCTACACCATGGTGGAGGACAACGGCGACCTGGCCGAGGCCGAGCGCCTCATCCGCCGCGCCCTGGCCGTGGAGCCCTACAGCGGCTACATCCTGGACAGCCTGGGATGGGTCTACTATAAGCGCGGGCAATTCGAGCAGGCCTACACCTACCTGAACCGGGCCGCCCAGGCCGCCGGATCCGATCCGGTCATTTTCGAGCACCTGGGCGACGCCGCCATGGCGCTCAAGCGCTATGACGAGGCGGTCAAGGCATATGAGAAGGCCCTGACCAAGACCCACCCCAACCCCGCGGCCCTGCGCGTCAAGCTCATGGAGGCCAAGGGCAATCTGAAGCCGAAGTGAGCCCGAAGCGTCCTCACTCCTGGTTTAGCGGCATAGGCTGGATGCTCGTCGCGGCCTCCCTCGCCTTGATGCTGGCCGCCTGCGCCACCCTGCCCGGCGGGCCCACGGCGGGCCTGCTGCCCACCCCGACCCAGGCGCAGGAGCGCCTGGAGGCCCGCCGCCTGGCGGTGAGCGGTTTCAGCATGGAGGGCGAGATCAACGCCCAGGGACCCGGCGGCGAAATCTCCGGCGAGCAGCGCATCCTGGGCCGCTTTCCCGACCGGCTGCGGGCCGAGGTCATGGGGCCTTTCGGCAAGCCGGCGCTTCTGTTCATCTGCGACGGCGCCCGCATGGCGGTGCTGGCCTATGGCGAGAACAAGGGCTACGTCGGCCCGGCCACCCGCGGCAACGTGGCCCGCTTCCTGGGCCTGGCCCTGACCCCGGCCGAGGTCTACACCCTGCTCACGGGCTCGGTCCCCCTTATCCCCAACGCCCAGGCCAGGGTGTATGCCTCCTCCGCGCCGGGCCAGGCGCTCTTGGAGCTGGACGACGGCGCGGGCACGCGGCAAGGGCTGATCTTCAGCCTGGGCGACTACGCGGTGCAGCAGGCCTGGGTGAGCGGACCCAAGGGCGAAACGCTCAACGGCCGCTTCGAATCCTTTATCAGCCAGGATGGCGAGCGCCGCCCCCGCCGGGTGGTGCTCACCGCCGGCGACAACCGCATGCTCACCTTGATGAACGACGAGGTGCGGGTCAACCCCGCCCTGGACGAGGCCCTTTTCGAACCGGTGCTGCCGTCGGGCGTGGAGACCCAGGAGTTGCCATGACCCGGCTGCTGGCCGAGCGCATGTTGGGCCGGCTGGTCACCTGGTTGCGCATCCTGGGCCACGACACCGCGGTGGTGGACCGTCCCCCGCCGCGCGTGCCCGCCGGCGCCGCGCTGCTGACCCGCCGCCGCGCCCTGGCCGGGCGGCCGGGGGTGCTCTTTCTGGCCTCCGACCATTGGCCGGACCAACTGCGCCAGGTTGTCGGCGAGCTGAACCTGTCCCTGGACCCCGCCTGCTTCTTCTCCCGCTGCCTGCGCTGCAACGCCCCGGTGGCGCCCATCAGCCGGGCCGAGGCGGCCACGTCCGCGCCCGACCACATCCTGGCCACCGCCGAGGGCTTCACCCGCTGCCCGGCCTGCGGCAGGGTCTACTGGCCGGGCTCCCACGGCGCCAGGGCCGTTGCACGCTTGGAAGAACTTCTTGGCGATCTGAATCGGGAGATGAAGGCATGAACCAGGCTGCCTGCGAGGCCGCGCCGTTCAGGGCCGGCGTGCTGCTCTTTCCCCAGGTGGAGCCCCTGGACTTCGCCGGACCCTACGAGGTGCTGGCCTGCGCCCGCGACGGCCACAGCCGGGCCTATTGCCAGGCCCTGACCATCGCGGAGCGGCCGGAGGTGGTCTGCCATGGCGGTCTGCGGGTGCGGGCCGACCACGGCCTGGACGACGCCCCGCCCCTGGACATCCTGGTGGTGCCGGGCGGGCCGGGCGCGCGGGAGCCGGTGGGCGACCTCGACCCGGTGCTGCGCTTCCTGCGCGCGCAGGCCTGCCAGGCCCAGGTCCTGGCCAGCGTGTGCACCGGCTCCTACTGGCTGGCCCGGGCCGGGCTGCTGGATGGTTGCAGCGCCACCACCCACAGCCTGCGCCTGGATGACTTCGCCGCGCGATTCCCGGCGGTGCAGGTGGTGCGCGAAAAGGTGGTGGACCTGGGGCGGATCATCACCGCTGGCGGGGTGGCCAGCGGCATCGACCTGGCCCTGCACCTCCTGGCCCGCTTTTTCGGCTCCGAGGCCCGCCGGCGCGAGGCGGCGCGCCTGGACGGCCCCTGGCGCTGAGACGACCAACACGCGCCAACCGATCAATCCATCCAGAAAAAGCCTGTCATTGCGAGGAGCAACCCGGCCGGGTTGCGACGCGGCAATCTTCCGTTTCCATCTTTTCCCGTGGCGAATATGCCGTTCGCACCTCCCCGCTCACCCCGCCAGGCCGGGCGCGGCCAGGTTGGCCGGGTCGATCCGGCGCCCGCCCGCCTCGATCTCCTTGACCATGGCCACGATGGCCGCGTTGACCGGCGTGGCCACGCCCAGCTCCCGCCCCTTTTGCACGATATAGCCGTTTAGGAAATCGATCTCGGTGGGCCGGCCCCGCTCCAGCGATTGCAGGGTCGATGATTTCAAGCGGCGGTATTTCAGGCCGATGAGGCGGATCATGAGGTTGCGCCGGGTGCGGGCCAGGCCGCCCGCTCCGGCCAGGAAGCGGCGGTAATCCAGCTTGCCGCCGCCGCCGGGCGGCACGCTGAGCCCCATGGCATCGGCCACGGCCATGGCCTCGCGCATGATGGCGATGAAGATGCGCCGGGCGTCGGCCCGGGCCAGCATCTGGCCAAGGTATAGCCCCGTGAGCGCGCCCAGGCTGTTGATGCAGGCGTTGACGATGAGCTTGGAATAGAGCTCGCCCAGGATGTTGGCGCTGGCGCGGGCGGGCACGATGGACGAGAGCATCCCGGCGATGGCCGCCACGGCCGTGTCGGGCGGCCTCTCCAGCCGGCCCAGCACGAATTCGCCGGTGCTGGTCATGCACAGCCGGGCCGGCCCAAGCATGGTCGCGCCCCAGCCCACCACGCAGCCGACGACTCGCTCCGGTCCCAGGACCTCGCCCAAAGCCGGCTCGCAGATGCCGTTTTGCAGCGACACCACCAGCGATCCAGCGTGGAGCAAGGGCAAAAGCTCGCCGGCGGCGTCCAGGGCGTCGGTGGCCTTGGTGGCCAGGAAGACCAGATCCAGGGGCCCGGCCAGCTCGGCGATGGCCGCCACGGCCTGCACCGGCTGGTTGAAATCGCCCCGCACCCCGCTGATGGCCAGGCCGGGATTCTGGGCCAGGGCGGCGGCGTCGGGGTGCTTGGTCACCAGCACCGGGTCATGGCCGTTTTTGGCCAGATAGGCGGCCACGATGCCGCCGATGGCCCCGGCCCCGACGACGGTTATGTTTTTGGGGGCGAAGGTAGTCTGCATGTTCGCTCGCTGCCCAAAAGTGTGAACTGGAAATGGGAGATTGCTTCGCTTCGCTCGCAATGACAAATCAAGCCATTGAAGTTGGGCCAGGCGCGCCCAACTCCTGCGAGCCTTTCTAGTTATTCTTTACGGATACACGCCCCGGAGCTCCTGGGCCTTGGCCACCCGGCCGATGCCCAGCATCAGGGCGGCGATGCGCATGGGCACCTTCCTCTGCTGGCTGATGGCCAGGACCTCATTGAAGGCCTGGCCCAGGATGGCGGTCAGGCGCTCGGTTATCTCGCGCTCGCTCCACAAGAGGTTTTGCAGGTTCTGCACCCACTCGAAATAGCTCACCGTGACCCCGCCGGCGTTGGCCAGGATGTCGGGCACCACGAAGACGCCGTTATCGTTCAACACCTCGTCGGCCTCCGGGGTGGTGGGGCCGTTGGCCCCCTCGGCGATGATGCGCGCCCGCACCTGGTGCGCGTTGGCCCCGGTGATGACGCACTCCAGCGCGGCCGGCACCAGAATCTCGCAGTCCAGGCCCAGCAACTCCTGGTTGGTGATGTCCTCGGCGGCCAGCTTGTCCGAGAGGAAGCACTGGTACTGGTCCTTGCACGAGAGCGTCCGCTCCACGTCCAGGCCCTGGGCGTTGTACACCCCGCCGCGGCTGTCGCTCATGGCGATGACCTTGGCCCCGGCCTGGCAGAAATAGCGCGCCGCCACCCCGCCCACGTTGCCCGAACCCTGGATGACCACCCGCGCGCCGTCGAGGCCGAGGCCCAGGTGGCGGGCGGCCTCCAGCGCGGTGATGAAGACCCCGCGTCCGGTGGCCTCGAAACGCCCCAGGGACCCGCCCAGCTCCAGGGGCTTGCCGGTGACGATGCCGGGCACGGTGTGGCCGTGCATGATGCTATAGGTGTCCATGATCCAGGCCATGACCTGGGGGTTGGTGTAGACGTCCGGGGCCGGGATGTCGCGCTCCGGCCCCAGCACCGGCATCAGCTCCCAGGTCAAGCGCCGGGTCAGGCGCTCCAGTTCGCGGTTGCTCATCTGCTTGGGGTTGCACTGCACCCCGCCCTTGGCCCCGCCAAAGGGGATGTTGACCACCGCCGCCTTCCAGGTCATCCACATGGCCAGGGCGCGCACCTCGTCCAGGTCGGTGTCGGGGTGGTAGCGGATGCCGCCCTTGAAGGGGCCGCGGGTGTCGTTGTGCTGCACGCGGTAGCCGGTGAACATGCGCAGGGACCCATCGTCCAGGCGCACGGGGAAATGCACCGTCAGCTCGCGCTTGGTGGCGGTTATCTTCTGCATCACGCCGGGGTCGATGTCCAGGTGTTGGGCGGCCAGGGCCACCTGCTGGCGGGCCATGCTGGCCGGGTTGAGCTTGGCGGGGGCGGGGGTGGCGGCGTCGGCGCTCATGGGCTCGGCCTCCGTTGAGTATTAAACGCCATGATACGAACAAGGGCCGGCGCGGCGCAATCGGGATGCGCCCCGCCGCGGCCCGGAAACCAGACGCCCGCCCGTCCGGGCCGCGCGGGGCGTCCGGCGGCGGCCTGGGCTCAGCTTTTTTTGCTGGTGATGGCCGTGAAGCCGGTGAGGCGCTGGCTCACCCGGTTGCTCTGGCACTTGGGGCAGACGATCTTGCCCGCCTCGTGCTCGCGGATGGTCAGCAGCAGGCTGAAGTTCTTGCCGCACTTGTCGCAATGGTATTCATAGGTGGGCATGCGCTCACCTCCGGTGAGATGGGTCCATGCCCCACTAATAACCTAGCCGGCGGGGGGAATGCAAGTGCGGGTCATTCGATGGCCAGGGTTTCGAAGCCGGTGTCGGGCTCGCGCCGGCGCACCAACTCCGGGCCGGTCAGCTCCAGGATGACCGCCTCGGCGATCTGCCAGACCGCGATGCCGGCCCGGGTGCAGCCCATGCGGGCGTCGCCGTCGCGGCCGAAGGCGGCGTGGAAGTGCAGGCGGGGCGCGCCGTCCTGGTCCGGGAAAAGCGTGCCCAGGCCCAGGCCCTCGTGCACTCCGGCCAGTTGGTGCATCAGCACCCGCACCGGGCGCGATTCCGGGTCGGCCGGGCCACAGACCATGCGCCCGCCGTCGTCGATGGCCCCCAGCAGGTAGACCATGGCCTGTTTGAGGCCGTGCTGGGCCGCGAAGGTCTCGATGCAGTCGGGCAGGCGGTCGCCATGCTCCAGGCGCAGCACGAAGACCCGGCCGATGGATGCCTGGACGGATTTCATAGGCTTGTCTCGCTGCGGTTGGCGTCGGGAGCCAGGCCCAAGCATAGGCCAAGCCGCCGCCGCCGGCAAGCCAGGCTCAGAGCCAGCCGAACAGGACGAGCCCGTCCTTGACCAGCGCCAGGCTATAGAACAGCAGCAGCAGGCCCAGCACCCGCATCACCCAGGCGTAGGCCGGGCCGGCGAGGAACGATCTGGCCTTGGCGCAGACCAGGGCCAGGGCGATCTTGGCCCCCACCAGGCAGGCGTAGAACCCGGCGATGAAAGCCGCGCCGCCGCCCCAGCCCTCGGCCGAGAGCAGCACCGCCTGGGGCGCGCCCACCGTGAACCAGAACAAATAGGGATGGGGGCTGAGCAGGTTGACCATGAGCCCCTGGCGCAAGGAGCGCGGAGCCCCGTCCGCCCCGCCCAGCACGATTCCCCTGGCGCGCAGGGTGGCCAGGCCCAGGCGGGCCACCACCACCGCCCCGGCCAGGGAGACGACCCCCAACAGGCGGGCGTGGTCCTCCAGCCCGCGCAGCAGGAAGATGCTTAAGCCCACCAGGGGCGCGTCGCTCAGCGCCGGCACCAGGGCCACCTTGACCCCCTCGCGCCAGCCGTGGCCCAAGGTGCTGGCGATGACCAGCACCGAGAGCGGGCCGGGCGATAATCCGGCCGCCAGACCCAGGGTGACGCCGCTAATCAGGGCCGGGAGCATGGGCAACATTCCAATGCCTGCCTGGATCGTGCAAGAAAGGCGGGCTTGCTGGCCGCGCGGCTGCCGATATTGGGTGGCCTGGACAACCCGTTGTCCAGGTCGCGCAAGCGGCAAGAAATCATGGAATGAAGGCCGGCAACCAAATAGCCGTTGGCTGGGCGCGGGCTCGCCGGCAACCTCTTGCCCGCGGCGTCCGGACAACGATTTGTCCCGGCCACCCAAGGCATGGCTCATATCCAATCGGACGAGGAGCCCTATTTGTACAAACAGATGTAGGCGCAGTCGGCGGCGATGTCGAGCTGGAACCTCTGGTTGGCCGCCACCTCGAAGCGCTCGAAGGGTTTGAACACCTGCCAGTCGGCCGCGCCGGGCAGCTTCACCTTCATCTCGCCGCTGGTGACGATCATGATCTCCCGGCTGCTGGTGCCGAACTCATAGCGGCCGGGGGCCATGACGCCGGCGGTGGCCGGGCCGTCCGCGGCGGCGAAGGCGATGGACTTGACCTTGCCGTCGAAATACTCGTTGACCTTCAACATGGTTTGCTCCTGGGCGGGGCGGTTCGGGGGTCGCCTAATCAAGTTGGAAGGCGGTTTCCAGCCTGGCCGCGAAGATCGCCCGGATGGCCGGGCTGGGCCAGGCGGGTCACGCGGCGCCTCTCCCAGCGGTGATCGTGATCTGGGAGCCTGTCGGAAAGACCGCTGCGCCAGGCGTCTGGATCCCGCGTTTCGCCTGGCCAGATATATACGGCTTTTTGTGCGATTGCCACCAATTTGAACTTGAGGGGGCATGGGTTGGCCTTGACAGGGCGGCGCACGTTGCTTTGAGCCGGCTTCAGTGCTATGGCAATAGAAGTTTTCCACGGGCATTGGCATTCGCCCGCGCGCCGCGGCGGGCGCCGGGGAGGCCACGGCCCGCCAGAGGGCCGAAACGCGGCCAGGGAGGTGAACATGCGCGCCAACGGTATGCGGCTTCTCGCGGCGGCGGTCCTGTCGGCGCTCCTGTGCCTGGTCGCCTGGCCCGGCCAGGGGCTGGCCTGCACCGGCATAGTCATCCAGTCCAAGGATGGGGCCTGGGTCTACGCCCGCACCATGGAGTTCGGCGCGGACATCGTTTCCTTCAACCTGATCGCGGTGGGGCGGGGCAGGGATTACAGCGGAACCACCCCGGCCGGCAAGCCCGGCCTGGCCTGGAAGGTCAAATACGGCCACGTGGGCTTCAACCCCTTCGGCATGCCCCTGGTGGCCGACGGCATCAACGAGAAGGGCCTGGCCTGCGGCGGGTTCTATCTGCCGGGGTACGCCCAGTACCAGGAATACAGCGACGAGGAGCGGTCGCGCACCATCTCCAACCTTGATTTCGTCTCCTGGGTGCTGGGCAGCTTCGCTCGCGTGGCCGAGCTGCGCGCGGCCCTGGGCCAGGTGCGGGTGGTGGGCGCGGCCCTGGCCCAGGGCGGCGGGGCGCCGCCCCTGCACTACATCGTGGTGGACGAGACCGGCGAGGCCTTGGTGATCGAGTACGTGGACGGCCGCCTGGCCCTGCACGAATGCAGCGTGGGGGTCATCACCAACTCCCCGCCCTATGGCTGGCACCTGACCAACCTTCGCAACTACGTGGGACTGTCGGCCCTCAATCGGCCCTCGGTCAAGATCGGCCATGAGCAGATCGCCCAGATCGGCCAGGGATCGGGCGCGGTGGGCCTGCCCGGCGATTTCACCCCGCCGGCGCGTTTCGTGCGCGCGGCCTTCCTGGCCCACGCCGCCTACCTGGGCGAGAACGCGCTGGAAACGGTGCTCTCGTCCTTCCGCATCCTCAACCAATTCGACATCCCCAGGGGGGCCATCCGGGCCGAGTACGCCGGCCGCGTCCTGGCCGACGCCACCCAGTGGACCAGCGCCGCCGATCTCAGGAACCGGCGCTATTACTTCCACACCGAGTACAGCCGCCGGGTGCGGGTGGTGGACCTGGCCGGGGTGAACCTGGACGGCGGCCGGGTGGTCGGCCTGGACGTGACCAGCCCGGAAAAGGTCGAAGACGTCTCCGGCGACCTCAAATAGGCGGCCCGCCACCGTGGCTTGAAAACGCCATGCGCCCGGTCCGCGAGGACCACGTGGCCGCCAGCGCCTGAATGGCTCCGAGGAGGCCCTGGCCGCGCTGGAGCGCGAGCGGCGGAAGCTTCAGGCATAGGAAGCAGGGCAGGGCGATCGAGGCAAGGTTAAATAACCGGGCCGCCGTGCGAGGCTACCGTGCGGCGGACAGGCGGACGCTATTTGAAACGCGCGACCCGGTTGGCGGCGTTTTCGCGGATGTTGTAGTAATAGAACGGGTAGTCAAAGCTGTGATATACGCCCCGGCCAAAGGTGGCGTTTCCGGGGGCCAAATAGTCTTCGTCCGCCGTGCTGCAAATCAGCACGCCTTTGGCCGCATCAACCCGCGCATCGGCGTAGTTCATGTATTTAACGAAATTGCCTTGCGCATCCAGAATCACCGACCCGTCCGGGTTCAACAGGATAGAGCCCAGATTGGCCGATGCCGGGGCCAAGGTTTCGCCGCGGGTCCAGGTGATGGGGTTGATGGCCAGCGCGCCTGGCAAAACCACTGGGTTGGTGCCTGGAACCACATCGGGAGCCTCGGTGTTGTAGGATATTATCACGCCCGTATCATCGGGGCCTTCGGCGAATTTCAGGTGGGGATTTTCGGCCAGGTAGGCATTAGTGACTGAGTAACCAATGACATACGCGGCGATCATCCTCTGATGCTCGGCGTGATGATCTTTCATGTATCCAGACAGCAGATTGACCAGCACGTTCGAGCCTTGCGAGTGGCCGGCCAAGATATACGGCCGCCCGTTGTTGTAGTTTTTGAGAGGGACAGATCGACTTGCCTGTAGTAGGGCGCGAAAATATTGGCTATGGGTTCAAAGGCGGTGGCCTGCCGGTTAAAAGCCAGGCCAGAGCCGTGCAGCATGGAAGGATTGTCGATGTCGCAGATGCCAGGATCGCTGGGATTGGTCTTTTGCCAGGCGGTTGGGTAGAGGTAAAAAACGTCGACGCCCTTGTCGATCGAGGACGGCAAGGATAGCCAACGACTGCTCAGGGAATAATCGACATTTTCATATCTGGCGCTGCCGCACGCACCCAACAGCGAGCAAATCAGCAAAACGGAAATCATTAGCTGCTTATATTTCAATTTCACGCTGAATCAATCTCCTAGGAAATCCCGGAGCGGGGGGGTACATGGCAATTTGCCCCGGTTTGCTGCTCGGCTTGGGGTTGTTCGGCATCGCCGCGATCCATCTGATACTGCCACATTGACGTCGCCGCTGGCAAGCGCCCGCGGGCCCGCGCCCGCCTTTCGCCTTCCCTTGAACCCGCTTCAGTGCTATGCCCAGGGGCATATCCCCGGCCCGCACGCCCGGAGAACGCCATGCTGATCGCCCGCCGACACGGCCCGGTCACCGTCTTCCGCCTGGCCCGCACCCTGCTGGGCAAGGGCCGCTATTACACCGCCTGCGCCCAGGTGGACGGCCTGCTCATCGATTCCGGCTGTGCCCACACCGCGCCGGAGTTGGCCGCCGCCCTGGCCGAACTGCCCCTGCGCGCCATCGTCCACACCCACGCCCACGAGGACCACGTGGCCGCCAGCGCCGGGCTCAACGTCAGCCGCGGGGCGCGGGTGTATTCGCCGGCCGCGTCGCTGGATGTGGTGCGGGGCCAGGCCGAACGCAGCCGCCTGATGCCCTATCAGCGCGTGCTCTGGGGCTGGCCCGCCGCCTGTCCGACGGCCGAGACCCTGCCGGAAGTGATCGAGACGCCCCAGCATCGTTTTCAGGTCATCGCCACGCCCGGCCACAGCCCGGACCACGTCTGCCTATACGAGCCGGACCAGGGCTGGCTTTTCGTGGGCGACGCCTACACCGGCGGACGCGACCGCGCCCTGCGCCGGGGTTACGACATCCACGGCATCATCGCCTCGCTGAAGGTGCTGGCCGGGCTGCCGGCCGGGCTGATGTTCACCGGCAGCGGCAGCGTGGTGGCGGAGCCGGCCCAGGCTTTGGCCGAGAAGATCGAATACCTGGAGGAGCGCGGGGCCTATGTGGCCGAACTGCGCCGCCGGGGCTGGCCGCTCAAGATCATCGCCAGCAGCGTCTTCGGCCGCGAGCCGTGGATCAGCTACATCACCCAGGGCGACTTCAGCCGGATGAACCTGGTGCTGAGTTATCTTTCCCCGCCTACAGAGACCGCCCCGCCGCCCGTCTTGGATTAGCCGCCGCCCACCCTTGCAAGCCGCCGGCCCAGGTGTTAGCATGCAGCCTTTGGAACAACCAGGCCAACCGGCATAGTTAATTGACTTTTCACGAGGATCCCCCATGGCCGTGCAAGGCAAGACCTTCCAGGAAGTCATCATGACCCTGGAGCGCTACTGGGCCGACCAGGGCTGTCTGATCGGGCAGCCCTATGACATCGAGGTGGGCGCGGGCACCTTCAACCCCCACACCACGCTCAGGGTGCTGGGGCCGGAGCCCTGGCGGGTGGCCTATGTGGAGCCCAGCCGACGGCCCACCGACGGCCGCTATGGCGAGAACCCCAACCGCCTCCAGCACTACTACCAGTATCAGGTGATCCTGAAGCCCTCGCCCTTGAACGTGCAGGAGCTCTACCTGGATTCGCTCCGGGCGCTGGGCATCGACCCCCTGGAGCACGACATCCGCTTCGTGGAGGACGACTGGGAGTCGCCCACGGTGGGGGCCTGGGGCCTGGGCTGGGAGGTCTGGCTGGACGGCATGGAGATCACCCAGTTCACCTACTTCCAGCAGGTGGGCTCGGTGGACCTGGACCCGATCAGCGTGGAGCTGACCTACGGCCTGGAGCGCATCAGCATGTACCTCCAGCAGGTCAACAACGTCTACGACCTGGCCTGGACCGAGGACGTGCGTTATGGCGACGTGCACAAGAAGGGCGAGTGGGAGCATTCCACCTACAACTTCGAGCAGGCCGACGTGGCCATGCTGTGGAAGCTTTTCGAGCTCTACGAGGCCGAGGCCGGCCGGCTCTTGAAGCAGGGCCTGGTCTTGCCGGGCTATGATTTTTGCCTCAAATGCTCCCACACCTTCAATCTATTGGAGGCGCGGGGGGCCATCAGCGTCACCCAGCGCACCGCCTACATCGCCCGCATCCGCGACCTGGCCCGGGCCGCGGCCGAGGCCTACGTGCGGCAGCGCGAAGAGATGGGTCATCCTCTGCTCGGAAAGGCGGTGGCCTGATGTCCGAGCTGCTTTTCGAAATCGGCAGCGAGGAGATGCCGGCCCGCTTCGTGCGCCCGGCCCTGGAGGCCATCCGCGAGTTGGCCGGCCAGGAGCTGACCCGTCTGGGCCTGGGCTTTGGCGAGATAAAGAGCCATGGCACTCCCCGCCGGCTCTGCCTGGTCATCACCGGCCTGGCCCAGCGCCAGGCCGACCGCAAGGAAGTGGCCCTGGGCCCGCCGCTCAAGACGGCCTACGACGCCTCCGGCCAGCCCAGCAAGGCGGCCTTGGGCTTTGCCAAGAGCCAGGGCATCGAGGTGGGGCAACTGGAGACGGTGGAGACCGACAAGGGGCCGCGCCTGGGCTTCACCCGCCACATCCCAGGCCTGTCCGCGGCCGAGGTCTTCAGCGAGCTGCTGCCCCGCCTGGTCACCGCGATACCCTTCCCCAAGACCATGCGCTGGGGCGCGGAGAAAATCCGCTACGCCCGGCCCATCCATTGGCTCCTTGCTCTCTTGGATGGCGCGGTGGTGCCCTTCGCGCTGGCCGGGATCCAGAGCGGCAACCTAACCTACGGCCATCGCTTCCACGCGCCGGGGGCCATTATGGTGAGCGGCGCGGCCGACTACCTGGCCAAGCTGCGCGCGGCCAGCGTGCTGGTGGTGCGCGATGAACGCCGCCAGGCCACCGAGGCCGAGGTGGCCGCCGCGGCGGCCGCGGCCGGCGGGCGGTTGGTGCCCGACGAGGCCTTGCTCGAAGAAGTCACCGACCTGGTGGAGCAGCCGGTGGCCTGCGCCGGGGCCTTTGACCGCGAGTTCCTGGCCGTGCCCCGGCCGGTGATCATCAGCGCCATGCGCGGCCATCAGCGCTACTTCGCCCTGGAGGACGCGGCCGGCGAGCTGCTGCCGGCCTTCGTGGCGGTGAACAACACCCGGCCGAAAAACCTGGCCGTGGTGAGCAGCGGCCACGAGCGGGTGTTGCGCGCCCGCCTGGCCGACGCCAGCTTTTTCGTGCGCGAGGACACCAAGCGCCCGCTCATCAGCCGCCTGGAAGACCTCAAGCAGGTGACCTACCACGCCAAGCTGGGGACCAGCTTCGACAAGGTGGAGCGCTTCACCAAGTTGGCGGTCTGGCTGGCCGGGCGGTTGTTGCCAGGCGAGGTCGCCAAGGTGGAGCGCGCCGCGCGCCTGGCCAAGTGCGACCTGGTCACCGGCATGGTGGGCGAGTTCCCGGAGCTGCAAGGCCAGGTGGGCGCGGACTACGCCCGCAAAGACGGCGAGGACCCGGCCGTGGCCGCGGCCATCGCCGAGCACTACCTGCCCGCGGGCGAGCAGACGGAAATACCGACAGGAATAATCGGTTGCCTGGTCGGTCTGGCGGATCGTCTGGACACGCTTTGCGGTCTGTTCGGGGTTAACGAGACCCCCACCGGAGCGGCCGATCCGTATGCATTGCGCCGCGCCACCTTCGCCATCATCCGCTTGATCGTGGAAAACAAGTGGCACCTATCGCTTTCCGGCCTCGTCGACCAAACCTTGGCCGGGCTGGGCGAATTGGCGCGCAACCCCGCCAGCAAAGATTTGGTGCTGAACTTCATCAGCCAGCGCATGTACAGCTATTTGCAGGGGTTCGAAGTCCCCACCGACGTGATTCGGGCCGTGTTGGCCGCCGGGTTCGACGACCTGGCGGCAACCAAAGCCAAGGCCCTGGCCCTGGCCGAGATGAAGCAGTCGGTCGAGTTCGCGGCGTTGGCCGCCGGGCTCAAGCGGGTTGTGAACATTCTGCGTAAGGAGGCGGAACAAGTGCCGGAAACGCCTCCGGACCCGGCGCTCTTCGCCCTGGACGCCGAGCGCGATTTGTGGAGCGCCTTCAGCGCCCTGCGCGCCGAGGCCGCGGCCCGCTTCGCGGCCGGCGAGTACCTGGCCTTTTTGCAGGGCCTCTCGGCCCTCAAGGCGCCCATCGACAAGTTCTTCGACGACGTAATGGTCATGGTCGAGGACGCGGCGGTGCGTAGGAACCGCCTGGCGCTGCTCAATCAGATCGCCAGTGAATTCGGCAAGCTGGCCGAGTTTGGCACCTTGCAGTTGGGCTAGACCCCGCCGCCTGCTACAATACGGGGGCTGGACCCGGCCGGGGTCCGGCCCCCTCGTCTTTCGGCCCGGCCCAGGGTGCACTTCCGCTAACCGCCGGTAATCACTCAGGCCCCTACATCTTGTTGCTGATTCGGTGACTACCACCCAATGTAGTGTTCGGCCTTGACTTGAGGCCCGGCGTTTGCTATCTAGGGGTGTACGCTACACGGAGAAGCCATGCGGGTACGTCGCCTGGAGATAACCGGGTTCAAGTCCTTCGCCGACCGCACCGTGGCCGACTTCCCCCAGGGCCTGTGCGCGGTGGTGGGGCCCAACGGCTGCGGCAAGTCCAACGTGGTGGACGCGGTGCGCTGGGTGCTGGGCGAGCAATCGGCCAAGACCCTGCGCGGCCACGCCATGGAGGACGTGATCTTCAACGGCTCGGACAAGCGCAAGGCCACGGGCATGGCCGAGGTCTCCATCGTCTTCGAGAACACCGGCAGCCTCACCCACCCCCAGTTCGCCGACCTGAGCGAGATCATGGTCAGCCGCCGGCTTTACCGCAACGGCGACAGCGACTATCTCATCAACAAGATGCCCTGCCGGCTCAAGGACATCCAGCAGCTATTGATGGACACCGGCCTGGGCAACCGGGCTTATGCCATCATCGAGCAGGGCCGGGTGGCGGCCTTCATCGAGGCCCGGCCGGAGGACCGCCGCCTGTGGGTGGAGGAGGCCGCCGGCATCACCCGCTACAAGAACCAGAAGAAGATCAGCCTTCGCAAGATGGAGGCGGCCAAGGAAAACCTGGACCGCTTGCAGGACATCCTGCACGAGGTCGAGACCCAGATGGAGCGCCTGAAGCGCCAGTCCAAGAAGGCCCAGGTGCACCGCGACCTGCGCGACCGCATCCGCGAGCTGGACCTGAACCTGGCCAGCCACCAGTACGCGCGCATCTGCCAGGAATACGACGCGGCGCGGGCCGAGTCCGACGCGGTCAGCGCCCAGCTCACGCTTTCGGCCCAGCGCGTCACCACCCTGGAAACCGACCTGGAGGCCCTGCGGCTTCGGCTCATATCGGCCGAGGAGGAGATCGCCGCGGCCGGAGCGCGCCGCCTGGAGGCCCAGGGGGCCATCCAGAAGGCCGAGAACGAGCTGACCCTGCTGGGCCGCGAGGCCGAGAACCTGCGCCGGCTCAAGGAGCGCCTGGAGGAGGAGCGCACGGGCCTCAAGACCCGCCTGGCCGAGCAGGAGCGCGATTTCGCCCGCGCCCGCCGCCTGGCCGACGAGAGCCAGGACCAGCTATCGGCCAGCCGGGGGGCGGTGCAAGAGGCCGCCGACCAGGCCCAGGACGCCCGCCAGGGCCTGACCGAATTGGAGCAGGCCGCCGACCGGGCCAAGCACGCCCTGGTGGACCACCTCTCCCTGCAAAGCCGCCAAAGGAACCGCCTGGCCGACCTGGAGCGCCAGCAGGCCGAGGCCCAGCGCCGCCAGGAGGCCCTGGCCCAGCGCCGGGCCGGCCTGGAGGCCGAGCTGGAGGAGCTGGGGGTTCAGCGCGACGCGGCCGAGGCAGTCCTGGAGGCCGCCCGCCGCGAGCTGGAGGAATCCGACCGCGCCCTGGCCCAGCTCAGCCGTCGCCGCGACGAGACCCAGCAGCGCCTGCTCGGCCTGCGCAAGGCCGAGCAGGAGGCCACCCGCCGCCGGCATTCCCTGGCCGCCGCCGCCGACGCCTTGGCCGCCTCCCTGGCCTCCTACGACTGGACCCCCGGCGGGGTGCGCAAGCTCCTGACCGCCGCCGGTTCGGGCGGGCTGGGGGTGGAGGTCCTGGGCCTGGTGGCCGAGAAGATCAGCGTGGCCGCCGGGGCCGAGGAGATCGTCGAAGCCGCCCTGGCCGCCGATCTCCAGGCCGTCATCGTGCGTGACGGCGCGGCGGCCCGGGCCGTGGCCGCCTTTGCCCAGGCCCATAACCTGGGCCGGCTCAGGGTGGTGGCCTTGGATGATCTGGCCGCTGGGGCCGCCGCCCCGGCCGGGGCCGACGCCCTGGCCGGGCTGGTGCGCGCCGAGGTCGGCTTCGAGGCCCTGGCCGCGCTCTGGTCCGGGGTCGGCCATTGCCCCGACCTGGCCGCCGCCTGGAACGCCGGCCGGGGGCTCAAACCTGGCCAGGTGGTCGTCTCCGCCGCTGGCGAGCGCCTGGACCGGCCGGGCGCGGCCAGCCTGGGCAAGCTGGTCGCCGCCTCGGTGCTGGCCCGCCAGAACGAGCTCAAGCGCCGGCGCGAGGAGCTGGCACTGGCCGAATCCGCCCAAGCCGAGGCCGCGGCCGAGCGCGAGGCGGCCGAGGACCAGGCCGGACGCCTGGAGGAGGAGCACCGCGACCTGCGCGGCAGCCACCAGGAGCAGGAGCGCGGGCTGCGCCAGGCCGAGAAAGAGGCCTTCCGTTTGCGCGAGATATTAGGCATGAAGGAACGCCAACTGGAAGGCCTGGAATACGACGCCGGCGAGGCCTGGAGCCAACTCGACCGCCTGGAGAACGAGGCCGCCCGCCTGGCCGAGGACCTGGAGGCCATGGCCGGGCGCGAGCAGGAGTTGGAGGCCGCCCTCGCGGCCGCCCAGGCCGGCCTGGGCCAGGGCCGCGAGGACCTGGAGCGCCTGCGCCGGGCCGAGGCCGAGGCCCGGCTCTCCCTGGCCAGCCTGGAGAACGCCGCCGAGCAGTCGGCCAAGGAGGCCGCGCGGCTCCAAAAAGAAATGAACCAGGCCCGCGAGCGGCTGCTGAGCCTGGGGGCCGAGGCCCAGGGCGCGGGCGACTCCCTGGAATCGCTCACCCGCCGCCGCCAGGACGAGCAGGCGCGCCTGGGCGGACTCTACCAGGAGGCCGACCGCCAGGAACAGGGCTACCGCGACGCCCGCGAGCTCTTGGCCGCGGCCCAGGCCCAGGGCGCCAGCCTGGAGGGCGAACTGAAGCAGGCCCGCGCCGCCCTGAAATCCGTGGAGGCCGAAGAGCAGCGCCTGAGCCTGTGCCTAAAGGAGCTGGACCTGGAGCGCGGCAACCTCTGCGAGCAGGTGATGGAGCGTTGCCGGGTGGACATCGCCCAAGAATACCGCCAGCACCTGCCCGAAGGAGCCTTCGACGCGGCCGACGCCAAGCGCCGTCTGGCCAAGCTGCGCGAACGCCTCAACCGGCTGGGGCCGGTCAACATGGAGGCCATCACCGAATTCGAGGCCCTGAGCGAGCGCCACGGCTTTTTGACCGAGCAGAAGGCCGACCTGGAGGCCAGCCTGGAGGATCTGCGCTCGGCCATCCGCAAGATCAACAAGACCAGCCGCGGCCGCTTCATCGAGACCCTGGCCGAGGTCAACAACCGCCTGGAGGCGGTCTTCCCGGTGCTCTTCGGCGGCGGACAGGCCAAGCTGGAGCTGGACCAGGACCAGGACCCCCTGGAGGCCGGCCTGCACCTGATGGTCGAGCTGCCGGGCAAGAAGGTCAAGAACCTGGAGGCGCTCTCCGGCGGCGAGAAGGCGCTGTCGGCGGTGGCGGTGCTTTTCGCCCTGTTCCTCATCCGGCCCGCGCCGTTCTGCATCCTGGACGAGGTGGACGCGCCCCTGGACGAGGCCAACGCCGGCCGCTTCCACGATCTGCTGCGCCAGTTGGCCGGCCGCTCCCAGATCCTCATGATCACCCACAACCGCCGCACCATGGAGATCATGGACCTGCTCTACGGCGTGACCATGGAGGAGAAGGGCGTCAGCAAGATGCTGGCCATCAACCTGGCCGAGGGAGCCTCCCTGGCGGCTTGACGCCGCCCCATGGCCTCTATATCTTAGGACGGGCGCGGCGCGCGGTGCGCCAGCGTCCGTTCCTTTTCGCGTGAGTCCGCCATGTCATTCTTCGACCGCTTCCGGCGCAAGGACAAGCCGCCCCAGCCCGGCGAACCGGAGCCCGGCTCCCCGCCGGCCCCGGAGGACGAGCCCCTGGCCGACCTGGAAGAGGCCGAGCCAGAAGCCCCGCCCATGCCCGAACCCGCGCCGGAGCCAGAACCCGCAGCCGAACCGGAGCCTGAGCCGGAGCCTGACGCCGAGGCCGACCAGCCGCGCAAGAAGGGCCTCTTCGCCCGTCTGGCCGAGCGGCTGAGCAAGACCCGCGAGAAGATCAGCGGCTCCATCGACCGCCTGACCCTGGGCCGCAAGATCGACGACGAGCTCTTGGACGAGCTGGAAGAAGTGCTGGTCACCGCCGACCTGGGCGTCAAGACCGCCACCACGCTCATCGAGGGCCTGCGCGGCCAGGTGCGGCGCAAGGAGCTGGCCGACGCCCAGGCCCTGAAGCTGGCCCTGCGCGTCGGCATCGAAAAGGTTCTGGCCGGCGTGGCCCCGCCGCCCGACCGCGACCGCGATCCCCACGTCATCATGGTGGTGGGCGTCAACGGCGTGGGCAAGACCACCAGCATCGGCAAGCTGGCCAACCACTTCACCCGCCAGGGGCGCAAGGTGCTCCTGGGCGCCTGCGACACCTTCCGCGCCGCCGCCGGCGAGCAGCTCGAAATCTGGGCCCAGCGCAGCAACGCCCCCATCGTGCGCCAGCAGTCCGGGGCCGACCCCTCGGCCGTGGCCTTCGACACCGTGGAGGCCGCCCTCAACCGCGGCCGCGACCTGGTTCTCATCGACACCGCCGGCCGCCTGCACACCAAGGTCAACCTCATGGACGAGCTGAAGAAGATTCACCGGGTGCTGGGCAAGCGCCTCACTGGAGCCCCCCACGAGGTTCTGCTCGTCCTGGACGCCACCACGGGCCAGAACGCCATCAGCCAGGCCAAGCTGTTCAACCAGGCCGTGCCGCTCAGCGGCATCATCCTGACCAAGCTGGACGGCACCGCCAAGGGCGGGGTGGTGGTGGCCATCGCCGCCGAACTGGGACTGCCCATCCTCTTCGCCGGCCTGGGCGAGGGCATCGACGACCTCAAGCCCTTCGACCCCCAGGATTTCGCCGCGGCGATTTTTTGAGGAAGCATGCACTTTTTTTGTGGCACAGCGGTGGCACAAATCGACAACAGAAAAAGCAAAAGGGGCTAGCCTTATCGGCTAACCCCTTGATTTCTTTGGAGGCGGCGACCGGATTTGAACCGGTGAATAACGGATTTGCAGTCCGCTGCCTTGCCACTTGGCTACGCCGCCGCTGGCTGTGGGCTAAAAAACGTGTTGCTACGAAGCCTTAGCCCAATAAGCACGGCAATGATATCGGCGGCCGGGTCGGGTGTCAAGGGGCTTGACCGGCAAAACGAGGCTCACCCTGCCGTGCTTGACGTGGGAGGGGATGGGGATTCACCGTTGCCTTGGTCTCTGGCCGCCGGCGTCAGCTTCTGCGCAATCGTACAGTAAGCTAAAGGGTTTTGATGACATTTGGCTGCCTGGTACAGTGAACGCATGGAGCCAATAAAGCATAAAACCGAAAAAACGATTAGTAGTTCACGCATCACTTCCCACCTTTTGTTGACTTGGCGAATCGGCATCGATCTTTTGGCTGCCGCCTGCTATCGCGTCAAAGATCAGTTGCGGGAACCAGCCGACGGTGCGCATTATTGGGATGTCTATATCCCCCGCCTTTTTCTTCGCTTCACTTATGATTTTGTCTTCGGCCTTATAATACCATATCTCCATGGCAATGTAGGCTGACACAAACAGGATGAAATGCCACCAGTAGTGCTTTTTATCATAATCTAGCAGTAATATCAAGCAGTTTACCCCAATGAGAAACAGCCCGAACGCCACATGGCTTCTGACTATGAAGGCCAGTCTCATCCGATGAATATCGATTACTGCTTGGTCGTCTGGAGCCTGTGGCGTGCAATTGCCAACGCATCCTTTGATATAGGCAATACTTTCATGTGTAATTCTTCTGGCCCACAGAGCCCCGAACAAATATACACAACCCAGCGCCGCCCAATACAACGAACTCTTGCCCATGATGAACATGAAGCAAAGTCCAAACAGAAATCCGATTGCAATATCCAGGGAAAACGGTATCACCGATTTAATGGGAATATTCTTGCAGATCATGCGCGCACGGTAATAATCATCCACCAGCATCACGAACATGACGATCAAGAATAATGAAGTGACCAGCGACCACACGAAATCTCCGTTCAAAATCGTAGCTTCGCCAACGCTGCTCCAAGCCTTGGGGTTCAGAATATCGGCAATCTTCAACGATGCGCCTATCCGCATGGCCCATGTAGAGCTTTGATTGGCGTCATACCCTGGGCGACCTCACTGTAGGTTATGGCTACCGTACTCACCGCTCTTTTGATTATGTATTGAAAGAGATCGGAGATGATG